>NZ_GG730104.1:0-521 GCF_000162495.1 Streptococcus sp. M143
GTGGTTTGGGATGGTTGTTGAGCGGAAACAGAGGCACCATTCACATAAGTTGCACTATCGCTTGGGGTTAATGCTGCGATGGCTGCTGGAAGAGACTTACCTGCTGTCTCACTCTCGAAGCGGTAAGTAGCTTGGTACTTGTTAGCTTCAAAGGACCATTTTCCTACAAATTCAACATTAGCCTTGTTCACGACTGCATTGGCTGCGTCGTAACCCTTGAAGGTCCAAGTACCGTCGTTCACTGCGTCGGTGTAAGTGGTTTGGGATGGTTGTTGAGCGGAAACAGAGGCACCATTCACATAAGTTGCACTGTCACTTGGAGTCAATGCTGTGATGGCTGCTGGAAGAGCTTTTCCTGATGTTGCACTCTCGAAGCGATAAGTAGCTTGGTACTTGTTAGCTTCAAAGGACCATTTTCCTACAAACTCAACATCGGACTTATTGACAACGGCGCTAGCTGCGTCGTAACCCTTGAAGGTCCATGTGCCGTCGTTCACTGCGTCGGTGTAAGTAGTTTGGGA
>NZ_GG730103.1:0-548 GCF_000162495.1 Streptococcus sp. M143
TCCTAAATAAACAACGGCAATAAACCATCTGCTATATTTTTCCAAAGTTTCTCCAACAGAAGGGACTTGTGCCAATTTTTGGGCAGAAAAAACCAAGAGATAAATCATGACTAGAAAGGTAAGTAAAGCCACTATCAAATTCGCTAAATTTAAGGTAATAAAATATGGGACAAAAACACCAATATTGTCAGCACCACAACTTGCAAAAGTAATCATAGCGACTAGAAAAATCAGGTTTTTATTATCTTTGCGCAAACCATCTTTTGCAATAGCTTCTCCATCAGAATCTCCTAAAAGCAAAACTTTGAGTCCTAGGAAAATTGGAATCAAACCGAGCAAACCTAAAATCTCTTTACTAGGAATATAATTTAAGACAAATGCAAAAAGTAAACTTAGCAATATTAGACTAACAGAGCCTAGAAATTGTCCTAAATAGATGTTAATGATGTCTTTTCTGCTTTTTCTTTTGGCAAAAAATAACATTAGGATAATAAGTAAGTCTACGGCTGTCCCAGAATACAGGATTATTGAAGTAACAACATTTTGAA
>NZ_GG730102.1:0-1515 GCF_000162495.1 Streptococcus sp. M143
AGGCGGCATAAATCGCCGTGACGATCAGCGGTCCAATGATCGAAGTTAGGCTGGTAAGAGCCGCGAGCGATCCTTGAAGCTGTCCCTGATGGTCGTCATCTACCTGCCTGGACAGCATGGCCTGCAACGCGGGCATCCCGATGCCGCCGGAAGCGAGAAGAATCATAATGGGGAAGGCCATCCAGCCTCGCGTCGCGAACGCCAGCAAGACGTAGCCCAGCGCGTCGGCCGCCATGCCGGCGATAATGGCCTGCTTCTCGCCGAAACGTTTGGTGGCGGGACCAGTGACGAAGGCTTGAGCGAGGGCGTGCAAGATTCCGAATACCGCAAGCGACAGGCCGATCATCGTCGCGCTCCAGCGAAAGCGGTCCTCGCCGAAAATGACCCAGAGCGCTGCCGGCACCTGTCCTACGAGTTGCATGATAAAGAAGACAGTCATAAGTGCGGCGACGATAGTCATGCCCCGCGCCCACCGGAAGGAGCTGACTGGGTTGAAGGCTCTCAAGGGCATCGGTCGACGCTCTCCCTTATGCGACTCCTGCATTAGGAAGCAGCCCAGTAGTAGGTTGAGGCCGTTGAGCACCGCCGCCGCAAGGAATGGTGCATGCAAGGAGATGGCGCCCAACAGTCCCCCGGCCACGGGGCCTGCCACCATACCCACGCCGAAACAAGCGCTTATGAGCCCGAAGTGGCGAGCCCGATCTTCCCCATCGGTGATGTCGGCGATATAGGCGCCAGCAACCGCACCTGTGGCGCCGGTGATGCCGGCCACGATGCGTCCGGCGTAGAGGATCCACAGGACGGGTGTGGTCGCCATGATCGCGTAGTCGATAGTGGCTCCAAGTAGCGAAGCGAGCAGGACTGGGCGGCGGCCAAAGCGGTCGGACAGTGCTCCGAGAACGGGTGCGCATAGAAATTGCATCAACGCATATAGCGCTAGCAGCACGCCATAGTGACTGGCGATGCTGTCGGAATGGACGATATCCCGCAAGAGGCCCGGCAGTACCGGCATAACCAAGCCTATGCCTACAGCATCCAGGGTGACGGTGCCGAGGATGACGATGAGCGCATTGTTAGATTTCATACACGGTGCCTGACTGCGTTAGCAATTTAACTGTGATAAACTACCGCATTAAAGCTTATCGATGATAAGCTGTCAAACATGAGAATTCTCTGACGAATAATCTTTCTTTTTCTTTTGTAATAGTGTCTTTGTGTCCCCCTGTTTGAGGGATAGCAATCCCCCAATTTGAGGGATGTTTTATCCCTCGTTTTAGGGGATTTTCCCTCGTTTTGAGGGATGCACCATTCTGAGATGTTTTTATTTGGTCCAAACATGCCGCCTTGCTGCTTGATAATATTCATTCTGACGAGTTCTAACTTGGCTTCATTGCACCGTTTGACAGGTAACTTTGTAATCTCGCTAAGTTGAGAATCGGTGATTCTGTCCATTGGTTTATTCCACCCATAGGTTTTACGCAGAATGGCAAGCAGCACTTTAAACTGTCGCTTGGT
>NZ_GG730101.1:0-5058 GCF_000162495.1 Streptococcus sp. M143
GCTAAGCGACTTCCATATCTCACAGGGGGCAACCCCCAACTACTTCCGGCGTTCTAGGGCTTAACTGCTGTGTTCGGCATGGGTACAGGTGTATCTCCTAGGCTATCGTCACTTAACTCTGAGTAATACCTACTCAAAATTGAATATCTATCAAATACCAAGTAAACCTTACACTTCGTATCCTCAGTTACTTTGGATAAGTCCTCGAGCTATTAGTATTAGTCCGCTACATGTGTCACCATACTTCCACTTCTAACCTATCTACCTGATCATCTCTCAGGGCTCTTACTGATATAAAATCATGGGAAATCTCATCTTGAGGTGGGTTTCACACTTAGATGCTTTCAGCGTTTATCCCTTCCCTACATAGCTACCCAGCGATGCCTTTGGCAAGACAACTGGTACACCAGCGGTAAGTCCACTCTGGTCCTCTCGTACTAGGAGCAGATCCTCTCAAATTTCCTACGCCCGCGACGGATAGGGACCGAACTGTCTCACGACGTTCTGAACCCAGCTCGCGTGCCGCTTTAATGGGCGAACAGCCCAACCCTTGGGACCGACTACAGCCCCAGGATGCGACGAGCCGACATCGAGGTGCCAAACCTCCCCGTCGATGTGAACTCTTGGGGGAGATAAGCCTGTTATCCCCAGGGTAGCTTTTATCCGTTGAGCGATGGCCCTTCCATACGGAACCACCGGATCACTAAGCCCGACTTTCGTCCCTGCTCGAGTTGTAGCTCTCGCAGTCAAGCTCCCTTATACCTTTACACTCTGCGAATGATTTCCAACCATTCTGAGGGAACCTTTGGGCGCCTCCGTTACCTTTTAGGAGGCGACCGCCCCAGTCAAACTGCCCGTCAGACACTGTCTCCGATAGGGATAACCTATCCGGGTTAGAGTGGCCATAACACAAGGGTAGTATCCCAACAACGTCTCCTTCGAAACTGGCGTCCCGATCTCATAGACTCCTACCTATCCTGTACATGTGGTACAGACACTCAATATCAAACTGCAGTAAAGCTCCATGGGGTCTTTCCGTCCTGTCGCGGGTAACCTGCATCTTCACAGGTACTAAAATTTCACCGAGTCTCTCGTTGAGACAGTGCCCAAATCATTACGCCTTTCGTGCGGGTCGGAACTTACCCGACAAGGAATTTCGCTACCTTAGGACCGTTATAGTTACGGCCGCCGTTTACTGGGGCTTCAATTCATACCTTCGAGTTACCTCTAAGCACTCCTCTTAACCTTCCAGCACCGGGCAGGCGTCACCCCCTATACATCATCTTACGATTTAGCAGAGAGCTGTGTTTTTGATAAACAGTTGCTTGGGCCTATTCACTGCGGCTGACTTAAAGTCAGCACCCCTTCTCCCGAAGTTACGGGGTCATTTTGCCGAGTTCCTTAACGAGAGTTCTCTCGCTCACCTGAGGCTACTCGCCTCGACTACCTGTGTCGGTTTGCGGTACGGGTAGAGTATGTTTAACGCTAGAAGCTTTTCTTGGCAGTGTGACGTCACTAACTTCGCTACTAAACTTCGCTCCCCATCACAGCTCAATGTTATAGAATTAAGCATTTGACTCAATTCACACCTCACTGCTTAGACAGACACTTCCATTCGTCTGCTTTAGTTAGCCTACTGCGTCCCTCCATCACTACATACTCTAGTACAGGAATATCAACCTGTTGTCCATCGGATACACCTTTCGGTCTCTCCTTAGGTCCCGACTAACCCAGGGCGGACGAGCCTTCCCC
Organism: Streptococcus sp. M143; assembly: GCF_000162495.1. Taxonomy (NCBI): domain Bacteria; kingdom Bacillati; phylum Bacillota; class Bacilli; order Lactobacillales; family Streptococcaceae; genus Streptococcus; species Streptococcus sp. M143. The sequence goes on from NZ_GG730101.1 coordinate 1,753, forward strand.
TGGAAACCTTAGTCTTACGGTGGACAGGATTCTCACCTGTCTTTCGCTACTCATACCGGCATTCTCACTTCTATGCGTTCCAGCACTCCTCACGGTACACCTTCATCACACATAGAACGCTCTCCTACCATACCTATAAAGGTATCCACAGCTTCGGTAAATTGTTTTAGCCCCGGTACATTTTCGGCGCAGGGTCACTCGACTAGTGAGCTATTACGCACTCTTTGAATGAATAGCTGCTTCTAAGCTAACATCCTAGTTGTCTGTGCAACCCCACATCCTTTTCCACTTAACAATTATTTTGGGACCTTAGCTGGTGGTCTGGGCTGTTTCCCTTTCGACTACGGATCTTAGCACTCGCAGTCTGACTGCCGACCATAATTCTTTGGCATTCGGAGTTTATCTGAGATTGGTAATCCGGGATGGACCCCTCACCCAAACAGTGCTCTACCTCCAAGAATCTCTAATGTCGACGCTAGCCCTAAAGCTATTTCGGAGAGAACCAGCTATCTCCAAGTTCGTTTGGAATTTCTCCGCTACCCACAAGTCATCCAAGCACTTTTCAACGTGCCCTGGTTCGGTCCTCCAGTGCGTCTTACCGCACCTTCAACCTGCTCATGGGTAGGTCACATGGTTTCGGGTCTACGACATGATACTAATGCGCCCTATTCAGACTCGGTTTCCCTGCGGCTCCGTCTCTTCAACTTAACCTCGCATCATATCGTAACTCGCCGGTTCATTCTACAAAAGGCACGCTCTCACCCATTAACGGGCTCGAACTTGTTGTAGGCACACGGTTTCAGGTTCTATTTCACTCCCCTCCCGGGGTGCTTTTCACCTTTCCCTCACGGTACTGGTTCACTATCGGTCACTAGGGAGTATTTAGGGTTGGGAGATGGTCCTCCCAGATTCCGACGGGATTTCTCGTGTCCCGCCGTACTCAGGATACTGCTAGGTACAAAGACTATTTTAAATACGAGGCTGTTACTCTCTTTGGCTGATCTTCCCAAATCATTCTTCTATAATCTTTGAGTCCATATTGCAGTCCTACAACCCCGAAGAGTAAACTCTTCGGTTTGCCCTCCTGCCGTTTCGCTCGCCGCTACTAAGGCAATCGCTTTTGCTTTCTCTTCCTGCAGCTACTTAGATGTTTCAGTTCACTGCGTCTTCCTCCTCACATCCTTAACAGATATGGGTAACAGGTAGTACCTGTTGGGTTCCCCCATTCGGAAATCCCTGGATCATCGCTTACTTACAGCTACCCAAGGCATATCGTCGTTTGTCACGTCCTTCTTCGGCTCCTAGTGCCAAGGCATCCACCGTGCGCCCTTATTAACTTAACCTTATTTTCTGACCTTTCAGTCAGTAACTCTTTTAATACTACAGCGTTTCGGTTTATTTTCTTGTTACTATTTGATATAGATATTCAATTTTCAATGTGCATTACTTGGTGATCTCTCACCAATGGAGCCTAGCGGGATCGAACCGCTGACCTCCTGCGTGCAAAGCAGGCGCTCTCCCAGCTGAGCTAAGGCCCCACAAGACCTCTCAAGACTAAACAAGACCAATGCGCAGTTCCTTATCCTTAGAAAGGAGGTGATCCAGCCGCACCTTCCGATACGGCTACCTTGTTACGACTTCACCCCAATCATCTATCCCACCTTAGGCGGCTGGCTCCTAAAAGGTTACCTCACCGACTTCGGGTGTTACAAACTCTCGTGGTGTGACGGGCGGTGTGTACAAGGCCCGGGAACGTATTCACCGCGGCGTGCTGATCCGCGATTACTAGCGATTCCGACTTCATGTAGGCGAGTTGCAGCCTACAATCCGAACTGAGACTGGCTTTAAGAGATTAGCTTGCCGTCACCGGCTTGCGACTCGTTGTACCAGCCATTGTAGCACGTGTGTAGCCCAGGTCATAAGGGGCATGATGATTTGACGTCATCCCCACCTTCCTCCGGTTTATTACCGGCAGTCTCGCTAGAGTGCCCAACTGAATGATGGCAACTAACAATAGGGGTTGCGCTCGTTGCGGGACTTAACCCAACATCTCACGACACGAGCTGACGACAACCATGCACCACCTGTCACCTCTGTCCCGAAGGAAAACTCTATCTCTAGAGCGGTCAGAGGGATGTCAAGACCTGGTAAGGTTCTTCGCGTTGCTTCGAATTAAACCACATGCTCCACCGCTTGTGCGGGCCCCCGTCAATTCCTTTGAGTTTCAACCTTGCGGTCGTACTCCCCAGGCGGAGTGCTTAATGCGTTAGCTGCGGCACTAAACCCCGGAAAGGGTCTAACACCTAGCACTCATCGTTTACGGCGTGGACTACCAGGGTATCTAATCCTGTTTGCTCCCCACGCTTTCGAGCCTCAGCGTCAGTTACAAGCCAGAGAGCCGCTTTCGCCACCGGTGTTCCTCCATATATCTACGCATTTCACCGCTACACATGGAATTCCACTCTCCCCTCTTGCACTCAAGTTAAACAGTTTCCAAAGCGTACTATGGTTAAGCCACAGCCTTTAACTTCAGACTTATCTAACCGCCTGCGCTCGCTTTACGCCCAATAAATCCGGACAACGCTCGGGACCTACGTATTACCGCGGCTGCTGGCACGTAGTTAGCCGTCCCTTTCTGGTAAGATACCGTCACAGTGTGAACTTTCCACTCTCACACTCGTTCTTCTCTTACAACAGAGCTTTACGATCCGAAAACCTTCTTCACTCACGCGGCGTTGCTCGGTCAGACTTCCGTCCATTGCCGAAGATTCCCTACTGCTGCCTCCCGTAGGAGTCTGGGCCGTGTCTCAGTCCCAGTGTGGCCGATCACCCTCTCAGGTCGGCTATGTATCGTCGCCTTGGTGAGCCGTTACCCCACCAACTAGCTAATACAACGCAGGTCCATCTGGTAGTGGTGCAATTGCACCTTTCAAACAGTTATCATGCAATAACTGCTATTATGCGGTATTAGCTATCGTTTCCAATAGTTATCCCCCGCTACCAGGCAGGTTACCTACGCGTTACTCACCCGTTCGCAACTCATCCAGAGAAGCAAGCTCCTCCTTCAGCGTTCTACTTGCATGTATTAGGCACGCCGCCAGCGTTCGTCCTGAGCCAGGATCAAACTCTCATTAAAAGTTTGAGTTCTCACTCATTTCTGTCACTGACAGATTTATTGTTTTTTCATTGTTCAGTACTATAACCTTTGTTATAGTGCCCTGCACATTGGTTCGTCTTGTTCAGTTTTCAAAGGTCTTTGTCACTCAATCTCTCTCAAGCGACAACTATATTAGTATATCACAGCTG
>NZ_GG730100.1:0-36629 GCF_000162495.1 Streptococcus sp. M143
GTCCCTGCGATACACACATAGTCCGTACGGGATTCGAACCCGTGTTACCGCCGTGAAAAGGCGGTGTCTTAACCCCTTGACCAACGGACCTTGAGTTTTTCAACTCTTTCTATTATACCTACTTTTCAAACTTTGTCAAGGGATTTTTTGCCTATTTTCAGTTTATCTAAAATCACTCAATACCACTCTTAATTCTCCTAGAAGTGCCTTGCGTCCTTTGAAACATTCTCCTCCCATCAGACGTTCTAGTTGTTCTTGTTTTTCTTTCCCCTGACTTGCCTTGTAATTCTTTAGAAGCTCATGAAAGAGATAGTAATCATCCAGTCTCAGGCCTTTTTCTCCTAGGCGATGACTGATTTCGCTCACCTCCTCATAAGGCTCTTTGTCGAAACGGCGCTTGTGACTTTCCTGTTTACGGATGTAGTCTAGGATGCGATTGCGGAATTTGGTTTTAAAGCAGACATATAGTTGACGGCGCTCGCCCTCTAGTAACTCTGGATGCTGGTTCACTAGCTCATACAGGCACATCATCCCCTCCTGGTCCCAGTCCTCTTTCTCCCACAGATGTAAATGGTATTCTTTGCGGCACTTATGGACAATCCCCTTGCTTTCTTCGTATAGTTCTTTCAGATTCATAGACCTCTCCTTTCTGCATTTAGTTTAACAAAATGCGCGAGCCCCTGAGTCTACTTTCTCTATTCTGTACTTCTCGCTACCTCAACTGCATACAAAAAGAGAGGCCCTGCCTCTCTGGGTTATAATTCTGCAATTTGGTTGAGATTCACTTCTGCAATCGTGTCATTACCAAACATAGAGATAATCATCTTCACTTTGTTGTTATCAATTTCAGTAATTTTACCTGTATAGTCTGCAAAAGCGCCATCAATGATGCGGACTGTCTGGCCGACTTCAACGTCAATATCAAACTCTTGAACGGTTTGTCCCATAGAAACCAGAATATCACGGATTTCCTGTTCCAATAGCGGAGTTGGTTTTGATCTGTTACCGTGTGAGCCGACGAATCCTGTTACGTTAGGTGTGTTTCGAACAACGAACCACGCTTCATCGGTCATGACCATTTCTACAAGGACATAACCTGGAAAGCGATTCTCTTCGACTTCCTTTTTCTTTCCATTTTTCTCAACTTGCACGGTTTGTGTTGGAATCTCAACACGTAGAATATTATCCAACATGTTATATGTTTGCGCACGTTGCAATAGATTTTCTTTTACCTTATTTTCATAGCCAGAATAAGTTTGTAGAACAAACCATCCCTTGTCAAAACTATCCATGATATTTCCTTTCATACATATGATAGAAGAAAGTTAGCAGAACTTCTCCACTTTTCTTCTAAAAAATGTTAATAAATCGAATCAGACCTGATACAATCAACTGGTCAAAAATGTAAATGATGACCACAAAGAAGGCTGTGTATTCCATAATAGAGCGAAAATCTCTCCAGCTTTCTTTGCGAGTCGGCCATGTTGTTTCTTTAAGAAGTTTAAAAATATCCTTAATAAAGCCCATCGTTCTCTCCTATCTCGTTTCTCTATGTGTCGTATATTTTCCACAATGTTTACAAAATTTATTTACTTCTAGTCGTGTTGGCTTGGGGTTCCCACTAATTTTAATCGAATAATTTCTTGAACCGCAAACTGCACAAGCTAGGCTTGCTTTTTTTAGTGCCATAACGCCTCCATCTTATCTATTATAACAAGAAACCTAGGCTTTGACAAGACTCTTAACGAAAGAGATTGACGAAAGAGTCCCAGATTGTCTGAGCTTTTTCTTTTATCTTTGCATTCGAAATCGCACGTCCCGCTTCGTCTACAAGATTTTGAGCACGACTACGAATATCTCCTAGCGGATCCTCGGACTGGTTTGTCTCATTTTCAATAGCTTGTTTTTTAGTATTTTCTGGCGCAATGCCATTCTGCTTATAGGCATTCTCAACTGTAAAAGTGCTACCTGGAGTGTAAGGCAAAATGGTATTAGCCATACTTCTAAAGACATGGGCTGCTCCATTGGAGGTCGACCCTGCTAGATAATGATTCTCATCTGTTGTTGGGAAGCCGAGCCAGTGGCTGATTATAACATCCGGAGTATAACCAATCACCCACTGGTCACTAGTATATACTGAATTAAAAGCAGCCTCAGTAGTACCTGTCTTTCCAGCCATGACATAATCTGCTGGCGACGAACTAATTCCTGTACCATTTGTAAAAGTACCCAACATCATACTGGTCATTTTATCAGCTACTGACTTATCTAGCACGCGTTTTTGAGAGTTTGCATGACTCTTGATGACTTGCCCACTGGCATTTTCAATACGAGTAATAAAATGGGCTTCAGGCATCAGACCTTCATTAGCAAAGGCTGCATAGGCTTGCGCCATCTGGAGAGGATTCGTCTCCACACCTCCACCAAGAGCAACTCCAAGAACTCGGTCAACTTTTTCCATATTCAGGCCAAATCTCTCCCCAGCGTCAAAAGCTTTGTCAATACCTAATTCATTTACAGTCGCAACAGCTGGTAGGTTGAGTGATTCTGCCAAGGCCTGATACATAGGTACTTCTGGAGATGTCTTAATACCTGCATAGTTGTCTACTTGATAACTGTTGTACTGCATGGTATGGTTGTCCAGTTGCTTGTTCAGAGCCCATCCGGCTTCCACAGCTGGAGTATAAACCACTAAAGGTTTGATAGTTGAACCCGGGCTACGCTTAGACTGAGTAGCATAGTTGAAATTACGGAATCCTGATTTGTCATCACCAGCTACGCGACCGACAACTCCACGCACCCCACCTGTTTTAGGCTCTAGAGCAACACTACCTGATTCAGCATGCGTTCCGTCTTCTGCCGTTGGAAATAGCGAAGTGTTTTCATAAATAACCTGCATGTTTGCTTGATAGTTTTGGTCAAGTTCCGTATAGATTCGATAGCCGTTGTTGACAATCTCTTCTTCTGTTAGATTGTACTTGGATACTGCTTCGTTGACTACTGCGTCAAAATAAGATGGGTAACGATAATCAGAGATCTTTCCCTCATACTTATCTTGCAGTTGAGAAGCCATATCTACTCCAGCCGCTTCGGTCTCTTGATTTTTATCAATATAGCCCGCTGCAACCATATTTTGCAAAACAGTGTCCCTACGGTTGGTCGAAGTCTCAACAGAATTTAATGGATTATACAATTCTGGTCCCTTGAGCATCCCTGCTAGAGTGGCCGCCTGATCAAGCGATAGTTGTGAAGCCGGTACACCGAAATATTTCTTACTTGCATCTTCAACACCCCATACCCCATTTCCAAAGTAGGCGTTATTGAGGTACATAGTAAGGATTTGCTCCTTGCTGTATTTCTTTGTCAACTCTAATGCGAGGAAAAACTCCTTGGCCTTCCGTTCAACGGTTTGGTCCTGAGACAAATAGGCATTTTTTGCCAACTGTTGAGTGATGGTAGAACCGCCTCCAGAACGACCTGCTGTGACAATAGCTAAGAAGAAACGACCATAGTTAATCCCGTCATTTTTATAGAAGGAACGATCCTCTGTCGCAACGACAGCATTCTGCAAGTCTTTGCTGATATCTGTCAACTCAACATAGGTTCCCTTTTGACCTGATAGGGCTCCTGCCTCTTTTTCTTCGCGGTCAAAAATCAGAGTTCGCGTTTTCAGGGCATTTTGCAAGTCATTGACATTGGTAGACTTGGCTATCGCAAATAGGTAGGTTCCTACTAGCAAACCAGCACTTAACCCTAAAATGATGACAATCTTTGTCAGATGATAACGGCGCCAAAATTTCCGAATTGGGCCTACTTGGGACAATTTTTTTCTATCGCTCCGTGAACGACGCATGCTAGTCGAATCAGATCCCGCTGATTCATTCGTTTCTTTTTTAAAGAGAGAAAGAAACTTCTCTAATAATTTATCTAATTTCATGCGTTTATTTTATCATCTTCACCATAGGAACTCAAGAATTTAGCTACTCCCTATCCAAATAGGGCTTTTTTTGTTACAATATCTGTATGCAATTCACATTTACATTACCCGAATCCTTGCCTCAAATGACGGTCAAACATTTTCTAGAGGAGCAACTCCTCATCCCTAGAAAAATCCGCCATTTTTTGAGAATCAAGAAGAACATCTTAATTAATCACAAAGAAGTGCACTGGAACGAGATGGTCAAACCAGGTGACATTTGTCAGTTGACTTTTGACGAGGAAGATTATCCCAAAAAAGAAATCCTTTGGGGCAATCCAGACCTCGTTCAAGAGATTTATCAAGACCAACATCTCATTATCGTCAACAAGCCCGAAGGAATGAAAACTCACGGAAATCAACCAGATGAAATCGCCCTTCTCAATCATGTCAGCGCCTACGTTGGCCAAACCTGTTATGTCGTTCATCGTCTGGATATGGAAACAAGCGGTTTAGTACTTTTCGCCAAAAATCCTTTTATCCTACCCATTCTCAATCGTTTATTGGAGAAAAAGGAAATCGCTCGTGAGTACTGGGCACTCGTAGAGGGGCAAGTAGGGAGTAAAGAACTTATCTTCCGAGATAAAATCGGTCGCGATCGTCATGATCGCCGAAAACGAGTGGTGGACGCCAAAAGTGGGCAATATGCTGAAACTCAGGTAAGACGATTAAAACAATTTCTTAATAAGACTTCTCTTGTTCGTTGCAAGCTAAAGACAGGCCGAACGCATCAAATCCGTGTTCACCTCTCTCATCATAAACACCCTATCCTAGGCGACCCTCTCTATAACTCTAGATCAAAAGCAGGCCGGCTGATGCTCCATGCCTTCCGACTATCCTTTACCCATCCACTCACCTTAGAAAAATTGAGTTTTACCGCCCTCTCGGATACTTTCGAAACAGAATTAAAACAAAATGGATGACACTATCATCCATTTTTCTATACAAAAAAGCAAGACCAGAAGGCCTTGCTTTTATTGACTCAAGAATTATTTAGCGATTTTTGCAAAGTATTCAAGAGTACGTACAAGTTGTGCAGTGTATGACATTTCGTTATCGTACCATGATACAACTTTAACCAATTGTTTACCGTCAACGTCAAGAACTTTAGTTTGAGTTGCGTCAAACAATGAACCGTAAGACATACCTACGATATCTGAAGATACGATTGGATCTTCTGTGTAACCGTATGATTCGTTAGCTGCTGCTTTCATAGCTGCGTTTACTTCATCAACAGTAACGTTCTTTTCAAGAACTGCTACCAATTCAGTAACTGATCCAGTTGGAGTTGGAACGCGTTGTGCAGATCCGTCAAGTTTACCGTTCAATTCTGGGATTACAAGACCGATAGCTTTAGCAGCACCAGTTGAGTTAGGAACGATGTTTGCAGCACCAGCACGAGCACGGCGAAGGTCACCACCACGGTGTGGTCCGTCAAGGATCATTTGGTCACCAGTGTAAGCGTGGATAGTTGTCATCAATCCTTCTACAACACCGAAGTTGTCTTGAAGAGCTTTAGCCATTGGAGCCAAGCAGTTTGTAGTACATGAAGCACCTGAGATAACTGTTTCAGTACCGTCAAGAACGTCGTGGTTAGTGTTGAATACAACTGTTTTAACATCGTTTCCACCAGGAGCAGTGATAACAACTTTTTTAGCTCCGCCAGCGTGCAAGTGTTTTTCAGCCGCTGCTTTCTTAGCAAAGAAACCAGTTGCTTCAAGAACGATTTCTACACCGTCAGTAGCCCAGTCGATTTGTTCTGGATCACGTTCAGCAGAAACACGGATGAATTTACCGTTAACTTCAAATCCACCTTCTTTAACTTCTACAGTACCGTCGAAACGACCTTGAGTTGTGTCGTATTTCAACAAGTGTGCAAGCATAACTGGATCTGTAAGGTCGTTGATGCGAGTAACTTCAACACCTTCTACGTTTTGGATGCGGCGGAAAGCAAGACGACCGATACGTCCGAAACCGTTAATACCAACTTTAACTACCATTAGTGATTTCCTCCTTATGAAAATCCTGAAAATTTTATTGTGAAAAGAGTAACTTGAATCACTACAAATCACCTTTCAACATTATTATTATATAACTATTTAAGTAGAATTGCAAGTACGGGCGTTGTTTTTCTCTCTTGCTTTTCTACTTTTCAATCCCCTTCATTCACCCAAGCTTTTATTTCTAAGACCTTCTATCCTATCCGCATAATCTTCTCATAGTTCAACTCTAACTTCAGAAATAGGACTATGAAAAGAGACAGGATTTCTCCTGTCTCTAGGCTGATAAACGATTATTTACGACGTCCTGGACGTTCTGCATAACCATAGTAAGCATCTGCCATGATTTCTTCCATGTCAGCTACCATTGGCAAGCGTGGGTTAGCAGGTGAACATTGGTCTTCATAAGCAAGCAATGCAATTTCATGCAAGCTGTCTTTCCAAGCTTTTTCATCGATTCCAAAGCCTTTGAAGTTCATTGTAATTCCGACTGCTTCACCAAGATCGTAAACTGCTTTGGCATAAGCTTCAACCGCTTCTTCTGGAGTTGAGTGAGGCAATCCAAGCATTTTCGCGATGTCTTGGAATTTCTCATCAGCTTTCCAGTAGTTGTACTTAGGCCATGTAGTTGTCTTAGATGGGCGAGTACCGTTGTAACGGATAACGTATGGAAGCAAGATTGCGTTTGTACGTCCGTGAACAGTATGGTGAACACCACCAATCTTGTGGGCCATTGAGTGGCTCATACCAAGGAAGGCATTGGCGAAGGCCATACCAGCCATTGTAGACGCATTATGCATTTTCTCACGAGCTTCTGGATCAGCTGTCTTAACTGATTTTTCCAACCATTCAAAGACAAGTTTGATTGTTTGAAGCGCAATACCGTCTGTGTAGTCGTTGGCAAAGTTTGAAGTGTAGGCTTCAGTCGCGTGAGTCAAGACGTCCATACCTGTGTCAGCTGCGATGAAGTCTGGAACTGATTCAACCAAAGCAGGGTCAACAATCGCAATCGTTGGTGTCAATGAGTAGTCAGCCAATGGGTATTTGCGGTTGTTTTTCTTATCAGAGATAACGGCAAATGGTGTTACTTCTGAACCTGTACCTGAAGTTGTTGGGATACCGATGTACTTCGCTTTCTTACCAAGTGATGGGAAGCGGAAGGCACGTTTACGGATATCCATGAATTTTTGAACCAAGTCACGGAAGTCGATTTCTGGTTGTTCGTAGAAGAGCCACATTACTTTGGCCGCGTCCATTGGAGAACCACCACCAAGAGCGATGATTGTATCTGGTTCAAATGCTTTCATCACTTCAGCACCACGTTCTACAGTTGTGATGTCTGGATCTGGTTCAACATCTGAGAATACTTGGATAGTTACACGATTGCTACGTGCGTTCAATTGATCAATAACACGTTGAACAAAGCCAAGTTTTTCGATAGATTTGTCTGTAACAATCATAACGCGTTCAATATCTTCACATGTTTGAAGGTATTGGATAGAATTGCGTTCGAAGTAAATTTTTGAAGGAACTTTAAACCATTGCATATTATTTCTACGTTTCCCTACTTTCTTGATGTTTAGAAGGTTGATCGCACTTACGTTATCACCGACTGAGTTGTGTCCATATGAACCACATCCAAGTGTCAATGATGGAATGAAGGCATTGTATACGTCACCGATACCACCGAAAGTAGATGGAGAGTTCCAGATAATACGCATAGCTTTGATTTCTGTACCAAAGCGTTTAGCAAGAGCTTCGTCTTTTGTATGGATGGCTGCTGAGTGACCAAGTCCGTTAAACTCAACCATTTGACGAGCTTTTGTAAGACCGTCTTCTGTATCTTCAGCTTTTAGGACAGCGATAACTGGTGACAATTTTTCACGAGTCAATGGTTCTTTTGGTCCTACTTCTGCACATTCTGCAGCCAAGATGTTTGTTCCTTCTGGAACGCTGAATCCTGCTTGTTCTGCAATCCATGCTGCTGGTTTACCAACGATGTTTGCATTTAGTTTAGCGCCTGCACAGTTCTTGCTGTTGGCTTTCACACCGAAACAGAATTCTTCAAGAAGGGCTTTTTCTTTTTTGTTTACAAAGTAAGTGTGGTATGATTTGAATTCTTCTACAAATTCATCATACACTTCTTTATCAATGATAACCGCTTGCTCCGATGCACAGACCATACCATTATCAAATGATTTAGACATGACGATGTCGTGAGCAGCTTGACGGAGGTCGGCAGATTTTTCTACATAGGCAGGAACGTTTCCGGCACCTACCCCAAGAGCTGGTTTCCCACATGAGTAAGCCGCCTTAACCATGGCATTACCACCAGTTGCAAGGATAGTTGCAACACCTTCGTGGTTCATAAGCGCTCCAGTTGCTTCCATAGATGGTTCTGTAATCCATTGAACACAGTTTTCAGGTGCTCCAGCCGCGATAGCTGCATCACGAACGATTTGTGCTGCGTGAGCAGAAGACTCTTGAGCTGATGGGTGGAAAGCGAAAACGATTGGGTTACGTGTTTTCAAAGCAATCAATGATTTGAAAATAGCTGTTGATGTTGGGTTCGTTGTTGGAGTGACACCACACACTACACCGACAGGTTCTGCAATTTTAGTCAAGCCTGTAACTGGATCATCTTCGATAACACCGACAGTTTTAACACCACGCATATTATTCACTACGTGTTCACAGGCAAAAAGGTTTTTTGTAGCCTTGTCTTCAAATACACCACGACCAGTTTCTTCAACTGCATGTTGAGCAAGAATTCCGTGCGCATCAAGAGCTGCAACTGAAGCTTTCGCTACGATGTAGTCAACTTGCTCTTGATTCAACTTGCGCATTTCATCAAGCGCAACCAAGGCTTTTTTCACTAACCCGTCGACATGCTTTTCAGCAGCGAGTTGTTTTTCCTCAGGTGTTAACGTTTTTTTATCAGCCATATTGTCCTCCATAGCCTTCAAGGATTTAATCCTTTGTTAATTTTTTCACAATTTTATTATAACTCTTTTTCAAGACTTTGTAAACCGTTTCATAAGCATTTCACAAAGAAATTTTATGAGATTGTGAACTTTTTCTCAATACACCTGCGCAATAGAGTTTTGTCTGGATGATTGTGAAATTATGAAAAATATTTTTTTATTTCACAAAGTTTTTTCTCGTTGATAATCAGACATCGACTCCATTTTCAGAAAGCGCTTTCTTTTCCGTTTTTGAGAATAGCCCCCTAATCTGGAGACTATTGTTTTTGTTGAAAGACGCCTTGTTTAAAGCTGCCTTCATAGACAACTTCCTGCTCGGTAGTCAACTTCCCTTGACCTTCAGCCTGGCCATTTACAAAATCGCCTTCATATTTCCAGCCATCTTTTGATTGGAAAGTCCCTTTTCCATTAAAGGCTCCATTATTGAAATCACCTGTATATTGATCACCATTTTCAAAGGTCAGGGTTCCTTGACCATTCATCTTTCCTCTTACCACGGTTCCATCATAAACAAGTGCACCATTATCAAGTGTCAGAACACCCTGTTTAGGTGTGTTTAATAGAAAAACTGACACGGCACAGATAGCGATTAGAAAGACTGTTGCAATCTCTATACGCGGGCGAGTTAGATAAACTCGATATTTTTCAAAGATTTCTTTAAACTTTTCCATTGTCACTCTCATTTTCTAATCGATCTAGCCAGCTTTGACATCCACTTGTGATACGAGCATAGGTTTCCTCAAAATCTCCTGTATACCAAGGATCTGGAACACTTTCAGATGCAAAAGAGTAGATTTTATGCTGGAATTCCTGAGGACACATTTGACGCAAATCAGAAACATTTGAAGCATCCATACCGATAATATAATCAAACGACTCAAAGTCTTCTCTGCCAATTTGAAGCGATGTTTTGTCTTTGTCATAAGGAATCTGATACTGCTGGAAAATCCCTTGCGTTCCCTTATGAATCGGATTACCATGTTCCCAAGACGAAGTTGCACGACTCTCGACTTGGTAATTGCTCGTCATGGATTTCATCACAAACTCTGCCATAGGGCTGCGACAGATATTTCCTAAGCACACAAATACTATTTTTTTCATCCCTTTTCCTCTCATATCATAGAAAAACGGGAGTGATAGGATCCCGTTTTATTCTTCGATTGCTCCGCTTTCGTCGATAACTGCTCCCTCTGGTGTCACAGCTTCTTTTAGTGGCAACACTGTCTTGATGGCAGCTAATTCAAAAGTCAAATAAACACCATCTACGTCTAGTACGATTGTTCGTTTCTCAGTATCTACTTCATCAACGGTACCATAAAGTCCACCAATTGTAATGACTTCATATCCTTTTTGAAGCTTGTTCAAGCTTTCCATACGCTTTTGAGCTTGTTTCTTTTGAGAACGTTGCATAAAGAACATCAAGGCCATCATTGCTACTAACATGATTAAAAAAGTAATATTTGGATTCATTGTTTTCTCCTTTGTATTTTACATAGGACTACTATATCAAATTTCAACTACTTTTACAAGGTTGTGCCTTGTTTTTATGCCAATAAAAAAATCAGAGTTTTCACTCTGATTTCTGCGATTATTTCAAGTTTTGAACTACTTTGACTAGATTTTCCACAGTAAATCCATACTCTGCCAATACTTTTGGTGCTGGGGCAGATGCTCCAAAGGTATCAATACCGAGAACTGCACCATCTAGACCGACATATTTGTACCAGTTTTGAGTTGCACCCATTTCGACTGCAACACGACGGCGAACTGCATTTGGAAGGATTTCTTCCTTATAAGCTGTGTCTTGTGCGTCAAAGACATCTGTAGATGGCATGCTGACTACGCGGACTTTTGCACCTTGACTAGCCAATTCTTTGGCAGCTGAAACAGCCAGATTGACCTCAGAACCTGTTGCAATCAAGATGGTATCAAAGTCAGCTGCATTTTCATAGACAACATAAGCACCTTTTGCAACTTTGTCGAAGTCTGTTCCCTCTTCAACAGTCAAGTTTTGACGTGTCAAGACAAGAGCAGTTGGTGTTTTCTCACTTGTCACTGCAAGGTACCAAGCTGCTTGAGTTTCACGCGCATCTGCTGGACGGAAAACATTCAGATTTGGCATCGCACGAAGACCTGCTAAGTGTTCAACTGGTTCGTGAGTTGGACCATCTTCACCAACCGCAATAGAGTCATGGGTGAAGACATAGGTCACAGGAAGACCCTGTAAAGCTGATAAACGAACGGCAGCCTTGAGATAGTCAGAAAATACGAAGAAAGTCCCGCCGTAAACACGAAGTCCACCATGAAGGGCCATCCCGTTCAAGATCGTTCCCATTGCAAATTCACGAACACCAAACTGAATGTTTCGATTCAAGCGATTGGCATCGTCTTGAAGTCCATCTGTTTTGATGTAAGTCATGTTTGAGTGAGCTAGGTCAGCTGATCCACCTAGGAAAGTTGGCAACTTAGCTGCCACAACGTTCAAAGCATCTTGGCTCGAATTACGAGTTGCTTGAGAGAAGCCATTTTCTAAGGCTGGGAAGTCTGCTGGAGTCACTTCAACTGGATCACGTCCGTCAATGATGGCTTCTACTTCTGCTGCAAGTTCTGGATAAGCTTCTTTATAATCAGCAACTAGTTTTGTCCAAGCTTGATAAGCTGATGCACCACGGTCTGCAACATTTTCTTTAAAATCAGCATAAACTTCAGCTGGAATTTCAAATGGTTCATAGTCCCAACCGAGCGCTTGGCGAGTAGCCGCAGTTTCATCTGCTCCAAGAGGAGCACCGTGTACAGCATTAGTTCCTTGTTTGTTTGGAGAACCGTATCCAATAACAGTCTTCACTTCAATCAAAGATGGTTTTCCTGAAGCTTTGGCTGCTTCGATAGCAGCATGGATTGCTTCCAAGTCTGTTCCATCTTCAACCAAGGCTGTATGCCAACCGTAGGCGTTGTAACGGTCACGAACACTTTCAGTGAAAGAATCCTTTGTCTCACCATCCAAGTTGATGTCATTTGAATCATAAAGAACCACCAACTTGTCAAGTTTTTGCAAACCTGCGTATGAAGCCGCCTCACTTGAGACACCTTCCATCAAGTCTCCGTCGCCACAGATCACATAAGTATAGTGGTCAAAGATATTATAGCCTTCGCGGTTATATTTGGCTGCAAGGAAACGTTCTGCTTGGGCAAAACCAGTGGCAGTCGAAATCCCTTGCCCTAGAGGACCAGTTGTCGCATCAACCCCTGCTGTATGCCCAAATTCTGGGTGACCTGGTGTTTTTGAACCCCATTGACGGAAGTTCTTGACTTCATCCATGCTAACATCTTCAAAACCAGAAAGGTGAAGAAGGGCATAAAGAAGCATAGAGCCGTGACCTGCTGAAAGAATAAAGCGGTCGCGGTTGATCCAGTTTGGTTGAGCAGGATTGATACGAAGTTGCTTTGTAAAGAGGCTATAGGCCATTGGAGCCGCTCCCATAACCACCCCTGGGTGACCTGAGTTTGCTTTGTTGATGGCGTCAATACCTAGAAAACGAATTGCATTAACAGATAGATTTGACATAGAATTTCCTTTCTCTTTGAGACGATTAGTAGTTCACACATTCTATTTTACTATTATATGAAAAAATGCATAGAATAGCAATAAAACAATTTGCGTTCATCTAACACATTTGATTTTCTATCCCCTCGTCACCTCATAGTAAGGAAGTAGGCGAGAATAAGCATCTTCTAACTTTTCTAAAATTGCTTCTAATGGCTGATCTTCTAAGAAAGAAATATCTGACTTGACCAAAACTTTACGAATTTCCTGACATTGCACCTTCTCGCGTAAGAGCAGACGATCTTCTTCTGTGGCTTCTACCTTATGACTTTCTCCATTTGAGTAGACTAGATAATAAATTCTTTCAACCACTGGAAGCTCTAAAATCTTGGCTTGTTTGCCCAGAGTCTGCTCATCTTTCTTGCGCTCGATGAAACTGACTTCCAAAGAAATCCCAAAGTCAGCAGGTGTTCCATACAAACGAAGAGCCATCATAGGTTCTGTCACTTGTCCGTCTCTCTGAAGATAGGCCCAGAAATGCGGCCGCAAGCGTTGCGCTTGGTTCATCCACTGACTAGTCTGTTGCAGTTGCCATTCTGGATGCTTTTCTTGGAAGGCCTTGGCTAAGCCCGTAAAAGCCTTGCGAGCCTCCTGCCCTTTGTGGCGCAACGCCAGCATCTTCTCTCGCTCATCACCAGCCTTATCTGGATGACGATATTGGATACCTGCATAAGATAGACAGTTCCTGATTGCTTCCATCATCTGTTTCTTCTCCTTTTTCTAACAAAAAATCAGGACAAGCCTGATTTTGTTTATTCTGCATCTACGACAACATAGCGATTTGGCTCATCACCCTCAGAATAACTCGTCACGCCATCCATGCGTGAAATAATGCGATGAATAATCTTGCGTTCGCTATTCGACATTGGATCTGTTTGTTGGCTTCGACCTTCTTCTAGAACGCGAGTCGCCAATTTTTGTGCATAGGTTTGCAAGACTTCTGCACGGTGTTCAACGTAATCATTGACGTTGATTGTGATATAGAAAGTTCTCGAATAGCGATTGTAGAGGTAGTTTTGTGCCAAAAGCTGAAGTGCTTTCAATACTTTTCCGTGGTAGCCGATAATACGACCTGGTTCATTTGTGTCAATTTGAAGATTGATGGTGCGGCGATTATAGTCGCTTGAAATCGTCCCTTCAACATCCATATCATCCACAATGGTTTGAACATAGTTAGCCACTTGAGCTGCTACTTGTTCGATGTCATAACTCGGCTCCACCTTCAAGCCTAGATCTTCCAAAGACTGGCTTTCTACCGATTCTGACATAGATACAAATTCTTCACACTCTGCTGGGGCTTCCACTCCAGCATCTCCTGTCTGCAATTCATTTAAAATCGCGATGTGACCTGTTTCTTCTAAGATCGTGCTAGCGTGTTTCTCATTTTTTAAGATTTCAGCCTTGACTTCGTCAGAAACACCTTGACCTTCCTCTTCTATTTTTTTAATCGCCTCAACAACATGACCAAGATCAACTGTCGCCTCTGTTACTGTCTTAACAGGTTCGTTTTGTTCATTGATTTCTTTCGGAACACCTTTTACAGCTTGTTGATTGGCCTTAATCACAGTCGTCTCACTAATCGCCTCAATATCAACTTGAGCTGGTTTTTTCCCAAATAAGCCTAAAAAACCTTTCTTCTCTTTGGACACGACCTTGATGTGAGTCTTCATTCTCGGAATACCTAACTCTTTCAATCCTTTCTGGATTGCTTCTTCAACAGTTGAACCTGTAAATAATACCATTATCAGATTCCTCCTTATTATTTCGTTTTCTGAGCCTTTTTCTTGGCTTTTCTTTTTCTATTTTCCAAATCTTTTTTAGCTTGTACTTCCGCCTCACGCGCTGCAATAATCTTAAAAGGATTATTTAAGAAGTAGGTTTGCAAAACTTGATAAGCATTGGATACTGCCCAGTACAAGGCTACGCCACTAGGTGAAGAGATGGCAAAGATAAAGATCAGTACAGGCATCCCGTACATCATCCCTGTCATAGCTCCACTTCTTTCAGGCAAAGCCTTATTCGATAACCAACTGCTTAAGAAGGTAAAGACTGCCGCCAAAATCGGAAGGATAAAGCTTGTGTCTACTCCCCCAAGGTTCACCCACAAAAAATGCCCTGTTTTCAAAAAGTCTACTCGAGTCAAGGCTTGGAAGAGAGCCAAGAGAACCGGCATTTGAATCAAAATCGGCCAGAGAGAAGAAGAGTGTTTGACCCCTAATTCTTTATAGACCTTCCGCATCTCCTGATCCAGCTTGGTTCTACTTTCCATATCACGACCTGGATATTGTTCTTGCAGAGCCTTGATGCGTGGTTGAGCCTCTTGCATTTTTCTAGAGGCCACCATCTGAGTCTGAAAGACTGGCAATAGAATCGTACGAATCAGGATCGTAAAGAGGATAATCCCCACTCCGATACTAACGTCAAAGGACAAGAAGCGGATGATTTCAGCAAAAAAATAGACAAATTTACTCCATATATCTGTAGAATCTGCTGCAACATCGCTTGTCCCACAGGCTGTCATGACAAATAAGGACAAGCCCAGCAAACTAGTCAACTGTAGTTTCTTTTTCACTCCTAATTCCTTCCCGGTAAATCTTTGATAACTTTAATACGTGGAGTAGATTTTTCTCCATTTCTGCATAATCCAATCCTTCAACCCCTTTTCGAGCAATCACGACAAAATCAACGTTATCAGCTAACTGCTCCCTTACACTTAGCAAAATGTGTCGAATCCGTCTTTTAATTTGATTTCTAGTGACTGCATTCCCCAGCTTTTTGCTGACGGACAGTCCTACTCGAAAATGACTTTTCTGATTTTCCAATTGGTAGACAACAAATTTGCGATTGGCAAAACTTGTTCCATCCGTGAAAATAGCATTAAAATCTTTCTCTCTTTTTACACGAAAGCTTTTCTTCAAAACTCCACTCCATCTATTAAATTACTACTATTATACCATAAATTTCAAAAAAGCCAATAATGACAAGGTTTTAGACTGTTTTAACAACAAAAAGTTGGGAAAATTTATCTCCCAACTCCTTTTTATTGTATCTTATCTTGTAATTTTATTCAGTTCATCTTACTTTTTCAAGCGTTCAACATCACGAGCGATAACCAATTCTTCATCAGTTGGGATAACCAAGACACGAACTTTAGCAGCTTCTGTTGAGATATCACCTGTCGCTCCAAAGACATTCTTTTCAGGATCCACATCACAGCCAAACCAAGAAATGCCTTCAATAACCATCTGACGAATCGTTACAGAATTTTCTCCAATTCCAGCTGTAAAGATAATGGCATCTGCACCGTTCAAAACTGCCAAATACTGACCAATATACTTTTGAATACGATCCACAAAAATCTCATTTGCCAGCTGCGCTTTCTCATCACCCGCACGCATAGCTTCGTGAATATCACGCATATCGCTTGATCTCTCAGAAACACCCAAAAGTCCTGACTCACGATTGAGAATTCGACTGATATCCTCTGGTGTATTAAAGTCATCTGTATGTTGCATTAAATAGGGAATAATTGCCGGATCAATATCACCTGTACGAGTCCCCATCATAATACCACCAAGTGGAGTGAATCCCATGGATGTATCAACAGACTGACCGCCTTTGACAGCTGTAATAGAACCACCATTTCCAATATGACAAGTAATCAATTTCAACTCTTCTAGTGGTCGACCCAAAATTTTTGCTGCTTCTCCCGCCACAAACTGATGACTTGTCCCATGGGCACCATACTTACGAACTTTATTTTCAGTGTAGTATTTGTTTGGAAGAGGGTAACGATAGGCTTTCTCTGGCATGGTTGTATGGAATGATGTATCAAAAACAACAACGCTGGTAATATCTGGAAGCAATTCCTTGAAGGCACGAATTCCTGCCGCGTTGGCTGGATTGTGAAGAGGAGCCAAAAGTCCCAACTCTTCAACCTTTTCCAAAACATCTCCCTCTACCAAGGTTGACTCTTTGAAATATTCACCACCAGCCACAACACGGTGCCCAACACCAGTTATTTCATCATAACCTTTGATGATGTCAAAACGAATCAGATCATCTAATAAAATTTTAACAGCTTGTGTGTGATCTTCAATATCAAGAATTTGTTGTTCAGAACGGCCGTCGAATTTTACAGTTGAGATAGAGTCTTTCAAGCCAATACGTTCAATCAAGCCTTTCGCTAATACTATTTCTTCTGGCATTTGGTAAAGTTGCCATTTCAAACTCGAGCTTCCTGCATTGATTGCAATTGTTTTAGTCATAACATGATACCTCTTTTAAGCGTTTTCAACTATTATAACAAAATTTACCTTACATTTCAGTACCTTTGCTCCATTTTTGAAAATTTTCTTTGAATTTCATTAATGCAGCTGGATCTTGCAGACTGGTCAAAGGATAGACAAAGGGTTCTATTTCCTTGTCTCTTTTCTTCTGTAAGACAAAAATACTTTTAGCTTGGCTTGCAGTTGAGAAAATATCCTCTGGCAGAGCGATGATAGCAGCCAGACTCACTTCGTCTTTGAGCCAACCTTTTAACAAATCACTTTGAGGACTGGTCAACAAGTCGCTCGGAGCTAGAAAAATAGCATAGCCATCTGACTTGAGATACTTGAGACCTTGCTCCATCAGCAAATGATGGGCATAGGTATGTTCTTGGCTAGAAGCCACTTGATAGCGTGAAGCGATGGCATCGTCTGGGTAATAGCCGACAGGCAAGTCGCTAATGACCACATCGCTTTCTTTAAGCATTTGCGGACGAACGGCATCACCCTGAACAAAACCAGCCTGCAAACCAATCACATCTGCCATACTAGCCGCCAAATCAATCAGCAAGTCATCCACTTCAATTCCCAAGTAATCTACTTTTTTAGCAAGAGATATCAAGAAAGTAGCACCCAGAATTCCCATTCCAGAACCCATTTCGAGGATGCTAATTTCCTCTTGTTCAAACAACTCTTCCACAACAAGTACCAAGAGGAGGGCAATGGCATCCGGCGTAAACTGGTGATTGGCCTGTAAAGGCTCAGTTTGTCCTGCCTTCATCAAGAGAAACTGATAGGTCTTGAGCCACTCTTCCTTGCGAAGCGCTAAGCGTTTAAGAGCTTGATTGTTCTCCTTTACCTGCTCTAGCTTGGTCTCACCATCCAGGTAGATACTATTTTGCTCTACCAAGGCATCATAAAAGTTGGTCACCAGATCACTCTGGATGACTTGGACATTCTCTAATAAATACGTATAAGCTTGTTCTATTTTTTCAAAATTCATATTCCTATCTTATCAAAATTCCCCTATTTTTTCCATCTGAAGAGAAAAAACCACTGCTTTAGTGAGCGAGTGATTTTTGGGCTACAGTCAAAAAGAGCTCTGCGTAATTTCCTTGAAATAGGTCTTCAGCGCTATAGAGAATCTGACTATGCACAGATGAAAAACCATGCTCAATTAGCTGTTTTTCCAACTCAGCTAAATCAAAACCATGGTGGTTGGTATCTGTCTTGACAAAATCAGCAATGAGGACCTGTCCATTCTCCCTAAGATGATGGTGAAACATGGCAAGAGTCGCATCTAGATCAGGCATATGATGAAGAACCCGACTGACAATAATCAGGTCAAATTGTTGCTCCAAGGGATTTGCCAGTAAATCTTGCTCCAAAAACTGGATATTCTTGATGTCTTGCTGATTTGCTTTCAAACGGGCTTGCTCCAGCATTTTCTCCGAAATGTCCACAAGGGTAACCGACCTGGCCTGCTTGGCTAGAGGCAAGGCTAATAGGCCTGTCCCACCACCGAAATCCAGTATTTCCTTGTCTGATAGAAGAGCAATCTGTTTTTCAACTGCTTGACAAACCAAGTTTGCAAGAAAGATGTTTTTGGGCGAATCAAAGGTTTCTGCTTTGTGATTAAAATCGTGTTTCATGCTTTTAGTTTAACACAAAGAAGTTGAATTGCCTTTCTTATCTGCCTTATGGTCTGTTTCTTTCTGATTGGTTTGTTGACTTGAGTTGGTAGATAATTGTTCCTTAGGGTCCGTTTTCTTTTCCTTGGGTTTCATCGAAGGAAAGAGAAATTCATAGTTGCTCCTATTCATTCGAACACTTGTTGCAAAACCTGTTTTGGTATTTTGATAAGTGACTTTTCCTAGGTTAAAGACTCGTTCCCCACTTTCTTGCTCAGCCTTATCTTTGCTTCGTTTGGCCATGGCAAAAGCGACCAACTTTTCTTTGTTTAGGGTAAAGCCTTTGTGATGGGCAACTTGACGATTCAAATAAAACTGTAGCAAAAGGCTAAAAATGGCTGCCATGGTGACTGCATATAAAAGAACACCTGCCTTAACTTTTTGCTTTTTCCACACGATAGATGAACTCCCTTTCTAAGCCTTTTTGAAATTGGAAACGAAAACGAATCAGTTGATTTTCCTCTGTGATCTGAGCTGATTTGAGGCCATAAACCATTGGCTGGTAACCTCGACCACTGCTATCGGTTTTCCGAAAATCATCTGATTTGGACTTACCCATAGCGATATCCTTGCCGTCTTGTTTCAGATAGAGGTGATTGTCCTCCACCTTTTTAAACTGCGAACGCTCTAACTCAGCCTCTAGCTGGTCCACAAATAAGAGCCACTCCTTTTGCTCGCTTTGTTGCTGGTAGCGCACTTCTGAAATAAGGAGCTGACTCATGGCTTGAAAGAGAAGCAAACCACCGCTAATGACGATAAGGGCAAGCAGAGATTCTAAAAGAGTAAAAGCTCTTACCTTACTGCTCTTTAAGATCCAACATTTTCTCTGACCCATGGTAGACCTCCAATCCTTTTTCGCTAGCAAAGACCTGAATCTCCACTCCATTGACTTTCACTTGATTTTGCCCCGTCTGCAAGGCCATCTTGGCTACTCGTAGAACTTCCTCTTTTTGCAAGATTTCCGCCTCTAACCGTCGATTTTGTTGGATTTGCCCCAAAAGGAGAGTCGCAATGCTGGCAAAGATAGCCAGAGCGACTACTGCTTCTAGTAAAATCACTGCCTTAATTTTTTGTTTCCTTAATGCGTTTAATTTTTCCATTTCCTAGATATAATTGATAGCGAATTGCTCCTTTACTGGTCTGAAATTCAATCTTAGCCAGGGACGAATTGCCCCCAACTCGGTCAAAGTGAATCGTCTGTCCTGATGGCGCCTGAATTCCGTTAGGAACGGTCAAGTTTTGACTGCCATTGCTGATCGTCTGCCCATCTAAGTTCAGACTGGTCTTTTGCTGACTGGCTACACTGCGTTTTTGTGTTTCCCGATAGAGTTCTTCAAACTCCATAAAGAAAATCTGCTCTTCCACCGCTGCAAAACTGGACTGAACAGAGCCAGACAAGCCCAAAGCAAGGATACTCACAAGTCCCAAAACCAAGAGACTTTCCAGCATAGTAAAGGCCTTAATCTGCAACGGTTTGGCTTGTTTTTTGTTTTGCATGGTAGTCTTTATAAGCTTTGGCTTGCTCAGCAGTGATACGACTGTCCGCTTGTAATTTGCTGAGGCTGGCATCATCATTTTTATCTAAACGATAGAGCTCTGCCTGGCTTTCCACGACCTTGACAACAGCAGCTTTTCCTTTGTCATCTACGGCATCCTTTTGCTTGGTCAAATTGGGCACAAAGAGCAAGAGAAGAACGCTGATGATTAAAAGGACGACTAGCATTTCTACCAAAGTGAAAGCTTTAACCTTAGCTTTTTTTAGTTTTGTCATGAATTTTTTCATTTTAAAAATTTACCTCCATATTTTGATACATGGGCATAAGCATTGCCGCATAAAGTAAAACGATAATCAGAGCCACAAAGATAAAAACCAGTGGCTGTACTAAGTTCATGGTGCGGTTGACTCGGGTAAAAAAGGCTTCCCAAGTTTTTTCAGCATAGATTTCCAACTCACTCCCCAGCTTGGACTTGACTTCTCCATACTCGATGATAAGACTCAACTCTTTTTTAAAGAAAGGATAGGTCGCTATAGTTTGAGAAAATTCGCGGCCATTTTGCAGGGCTTGAGCCAGTTCTTGACCGATTTCTTTAAAGAGCTGGGAGCCTTGTTCCTGCATGATCTGAAAAATCTGCGTCAGCTCCATTCCCTGCGAAATCATATTGCCCCATTCACGCGCATAATAAGCTGTCAGATAAGTCTGGACAAAGATTCCAAGAAAGGGAATCCGTGCTAACATAGAGAAGACCCGCATCTTAGAACTTCTTTTGTAGAAAGTGAGGGCTAAAAGTAAAGACAGAGAGCAAACCAACACTAGTCCCAGAAAAATTTGTGGCAGACTGCCGATGATTTGGGTGGCGATATTGCTACTGTCCAGTTGAGGCAGCAAGTAGTTTCTCAACCCCAGCATGATTAGCAGGAGAAATCCCAGCAAAATCAAAGGATAAGTCGCCACTTCAATTAACTTTTTCTTGACCTTGGCTAAATTATCCAGATATTCTTCTATCTTTCCCAAACTCAGATGAAGATTCCCGTGCACCTCAGCTAGGGATAATTGGGTCACAATAGCACTTGAAAAGCCCAAGCTGTTCATCATTTCTGAGAAAGATTTCCCCTGAGACAGGCCCTGGTGCATCTGGGCCACATAGTCCTTTTCCAGCAAGGCGCTTCTCCCCAAGAAAGAAATAATTTCTACCAAATGAAAGCCACTGGAAAAGAGGTTGTTAAACAGGGTGATGATTTTCTTCTGCTTAGCTGTAGCTAATTTTTTCCGTTTCAGCCTGAAGACCTGTGATATGTCCATCTTTAAGAAGCTGGTCAATCTGCGCATTCCACCTGGTTGGCTGATGTTCTTGATAGTCTTGGTTTGCAAAGTCAACGATTCCTCCTCCCCCGATTAATCTCTGGTAGCAGATGCCTTGTAGAACAACTGCTAATTCCTCCTCCGTCACACCCAACTCCAGAAGACGTTCATAAACACCTCGGATACTCTTGGCATGAATGGTTGAAAAGACTGTTGCACCTGTCAAACTGGCTCTGACAACTGCACGCGCTGTCTCGCTGTCACGAATTTCTCCGATAATCAAGAGGTCAGGACGATGTCGAAGAGACAGCTTAATCAGATTTTCATAGGTCAAGCCAATCGCCTCATTCAACTGCAACTGGAGCATGTCTTCCTGCTTGATCTCGACAGGATCTTCAATGGACATGACTTGTTGTCCCTTAAAAAGGGATTTTGCCAATTCGTGCATCAGCGTCGTCTTGCCACTTCCGACTGGACCTGCAAAAAGGTAGAGGCCCCGTTGCCTGTACTGCTTGCCCAGTTCTCCAATATCCTGAAACCAGAAATGCAGATCCTGCTCCTCATCGTGCAACAAACGAATAACCAAACTCTCATGTCCCCGATAATCTCCCACGGTAGACAAACGCATAGAAGACACCTTCTCCCCATGCTGGTAGTCGCAAGAGCCCAGCTGACTACGCCTCTTCTCTCCTACATTCATACCCGCTACAAACTTAAAATGACTAATCACAGCAGCTAAAACATCAAACTCATAGGAGTCAACTAGACACCGTTCGTCTCCAACCCGCATGTGAAGTTCGTAGGATTTTTCCTTGGGGATAAAATAGATATCCTGAGCCTTCTTTTCTTTCGCAGTCGCAATAATTTTCTGTGCAATTTCTTGTACCATACCGCCCTCCTTATCTAACTATTCGTAAAAAAATAAAAAAAGCAACTAAAAAAGTTACTTTTTTATCTCCATTTCATGCGGCAAGAACGATGTTTTTCTTGACCTGTTTGTTTTTCATAACCTGGACGTAGTTTTTCATCGGGTATGATGCCTTCGTCTTCGAGAAGGAGGAGGGAGTGATATTGCTGCAAATACTCGTCACACTCGTCACACCATCGCTGGTCTTCAGGATCCCAAAAAATAGTCATCAAATCGCTCCGACTCTTATAAAGAGGATTCTTCTTTTCCAGCTCAAACCAGCATAACTTATAATATTTTAGAGCATCATAATACTTGTCAAAAGATTGACTCATGATGACATCTTCTTCCCAACCTTCTATGAACCACCACGGTTCAAAGTCCCCATACATTTCTATAACACGATACATTTTCACTACTTCCTTTGTACCGTATATTATAACGAATTTTCTAGAACAATGAAAGGATTTTGCTTCATTATAGAACAAGTCTCTAGCTTTCTGAAGATACCTCTGAATAGAAAAGCAAAGGCTGAGTCATCACAGCCTCTGCTTTTTACTATGCTTGATAACGTTTCATACCATCTAGGTAGGTTGCTACCAATTCCAAATCTTTATCTAGTACGATAAAGTCAGCATCGTAACCTTCACGGATTTGACCACAGACATCATCGATGTGAACAGATTTTGCTGGGTTGAGACTGGCCATCATGACTGCTTCATGCGGATTCGCAATTCCCCATTCGACTACATTCTTCAAACCATCTTTGAGTTTGAGGATAGAACCTGCCAAATTGCCTGTCGATTTGAGGCGTGCAGTTCCATTGGCAACAACTACTGGGAATTCTCCCAACATGTAGTCTCCATCTTCCAAGCCACCAGCTGTCATACAGTCTGTGATAAGGGCGATATTTTCAGTTCCTTTTTGTTTGAGC
Source organism: Streptococcus sp. M143 (assembly GCF_000162495.1). NCBI lineage: Bacteria > Bacillati > Bacillota > Bacilli > Lactobacillales > Streptococcaceae > Streptococcus > Streptococcus sp. M143. Next base: position 23,166 of record NZ_GG730100.1, read on the forward strand.
AAAATGTCACAGGCTTTTGGATCCACGTGATGACCGTCACAGATCAACTCTGCGTAAGTATGTGGCAATTCATACATGGCTCCCACCATACCGAGCTCACGGTGAGTCAACCCACGCATCCCATTGTAGGCATGTACCCAAACGCTCGCTCCAGCATCGACTGCTTTTTTAGCTTCATCAAAAGTCGCATTGGAGTGTCCAAGAGCAACAGTCACTCCTTCACCCGTAATCGTACGAACAAAGTCTTCTACACCTTCACGCTCTGGCGCAAGGGCGATTTTATTGAGCAAGCCATTGGCTGCTTTTTGCCAAGCACGAAACTCATCCATACGAGGGTCTTTCATATAGGCAGGGTTTTGAGCTCCCTTGTATTTCTCTGTGAAATACGGACCTTCAAAATAGATTCCACGAATCTTGGCTCCACTTGCTTCCTGGTAACGAGCACCGATATTTTCAGTTACCGCAAGCAACTGCTCGTAAGAGGAAGTCAACGTCGTTGGCAAGAAGCTGGTAACACCCGTGCTAAGTAGCCCTTCACTCATGGTATGAAGTGTTCCCTCGATGTTATTGTCCATGACATCCACACCGCCGAAACCATGAATGTGGGTATCCACAAGTCCTGGGGCAATGCTATAACCGGTATAGTCAATCACCTCAGCTCCTTCAAGAATCTGTTCTACATGCTTTCCAAACTTGCCATCCACAAGTTCCAAGTAACCGCCACGACGAACTCCGTGTGGGTAGAAAAACTGATCCGCTTTAATATAATTAGGCATAATGATAACCTCCTTGATAGATTGATTCTAGAATTTATTATGTCAATTACATTATAAACCTTTCTTTTTCATTTGTAAATGGTATAGACCTATTTTCTGGAGATATTTTAAAAGAGCTGGATTTCTCCAACTCTTTGATCTTATTTTGATTTCACAGGCAGTTCTTGAGCAGCCTTAACAGCAGCTGCAATCGTCTCTGCGTAAAGTTTAGCACCTTCTTCAATCATGTTGCTATCATTTCCAAAGTGGACTTGGTCGGTTCCAGCCCAGATTTCAGGGTGCTCCTTAGCAACCTTATTCCAGTCTGCGATGCTCACGTAAGGAGTCTTTTCAGCTAATTCTCTCGCATAAGTCGCATACTGCTCAACTGATTTGTAAGTCTCCTTGCTCTTGTCACCTTCATAAGGAGTTACAAGAATCAGATGGTGGCCTTTGGGAAGATTTTTAACTATCGTATCTAAGTCATCTTTATAACTCTCTGGTCCGTTTACACCCGTTGCAATGACAACTGTTTTTAGAAGTACCTTGTTCTGGCTGTTATTGAGCATGATATCATTGGCTTGCTTCGTCGTTCGACTAACTTGGGCATTGATATTTGCTTCAGGAAGCGCCTCTTGCAAGGCTGTATTGGCACGCAAGGCTACCGAATCTCCTATTAGGCTTGTTCCCTCCGAAATTCCTAGGCGACTGACTTCAGCTTGTTCAGCAAGAGTCTTTGTTTGTCCTATATTGGTCTGGGCTTGTTTGAAACCATTGACCATCAAGTCTGTCTCAAAAGCTCCAACTTGGGGAGCCACAGTTATGATAATCAAGGTAATCAAGGTAAGAATGCCAACACCACTAGCACTAATTGGTTTAATATGAGGTAATTGACTAATCTTCCGTATTAAAGGATTGGTCTTACCAGCAATCAACGGCTCAATAATATAGAAGGATAAGATAGCAAAGAAATAAGAAAAGATGATTGTCAGAATAACAGCAGGTAGATTGCTCATCAACTGAGAAAAAATAATATAAAAAGGCCAGTGGAAGAGATAAACCGCGTAGCTGGTATCCGCTAGAAAGGTGATTATCCGAGGTTCTTGTATCTCAGGCGTTTTCTCATGTAAGACACGCGCAGCAAAAATCATAATCACGGCCACTAAACTTGCCAGCAAGAAGCCAAATAAGTACGCAAACAGGTAGGTGAACTTGACAAAGAAAGTCAGGAGCAACAATACTAAGAGACCTGCAGCGAACACCAGTAGATTTTGACGAAGATCCCACGTCCGATCAAACTGCTTGACTAAATCGCTCGTCTGACGAACCCCCACAACTGTCGCCAAAATGCTTCCTAAAAAGAAGGGATAGACATGGGTCAAACTTGAAAAGTAGACAGATGAATAGGAACTAGCCATTAGACTACCAATAAACATGGAGAAAAAGCTAATGATGAAAGCTCCCGCAGAAAGGAGAAAGACCATCCCTCTCAATTGACTACTAGATTTTGAACGTTTCGATAAAAACCAAACCGCTAAGCCCCAAAGGATATAGTAGTGAACCTCAACAGCTAGACTCCAGTTATGAACAAAGAGATGCGGAATGAACTGGGATTCGTAACTTCCCCCTGTTAACATCTCATAGAAGTTGGTCATAAAACCAAAAACTCCAGCTATCTGGCCACCAATTCCAGCAACATAGTCTTGACGAACCAAAAAAGTAAAAGGCATGGTCACCAAAACCATCAGCACCACAGGTGGCACGATGCGGTAAAACCGTCTCTTAAAAAAGCCCAGCAAATCAATCTGGCGTTTTTTCCCAAATTCTTCTAAAAGGAGGGCAGTGATCAAAAATCCTGAAAAAGTGAAAAAGACATCTACCCCAAAGAAGCCTCCAGGAAAGATTGTTTGAAAGAAGTGGTACAAGAGCACCAAAAGTAAACCTGTAATCCTAATCAAGGAAAACCATTTAATACGCATACGAGTTTATTCCCCACTCAATTAGATCTTAAAAACATCTAATTTTTATTCCATAATACACCTTATTTTATCAAAAAAAGAAGAAAAATCCTAAGAGAAAACTTAGGATTTTGGCATTCTAATTTTACACTTTAAAAATTGCGTCCTGACTTGTTGTAGCCATATTTTTCCACAAAATACTCACGGAATTCCAAGAGATTGTCATCCATGATGGCTTGACGGACCTGCTTCATCAGGTTGAGCAAGAAGTAGAGATTGTGGTAGCTAGTCAAGCGGATACCGAAGGTTTCGTCAGCCTTGAGCAGGTGGCGAAGGTAAGCGCGTGTATAGTTCTTACATGTATAGCAATCACACTCAGGATCCAGTGGCGTAAAATCCTCAGCAAACTGAGCATTCTTGACAACCAAACGACCTTGGCTGGTCATACAAGTTCCGTTACGAGCAATACGAGTCGGTAAGACACAGTCAAACATATCCACACCACGAATAACTCCATCAATCAAGCTATCTGGCGCTCCCACACCCATCAAATAGCGAGGTTTGTTTTCAGGAAGAAGTTGGGTTGTGAAGTCCAAGACAGCATTCATCTCTTCGTGCGTTTCTCCCACTGCCAAACCACCGATAGAGTAACCTGGGAAATCCATGCTGACAAGGTCGTGAGCTGACTGACGGCGAAGGTCTTCAAATCCTGCCCCCTGTACAATCCCAAACAAACCTTGATCCTGTGGGCGACGGTGAGCCTTCAAACCACGCTCCGCCCAACGGCTAGTACGCTCGATTGATTTCTTAACGTAATCGTAAGGTTGGTAAAACTGAGGACATTCATCAAAAGACATCATGATGTCTGAGCCCAGATTGTTCTGAATAGAAATAGCCTTTTCTGGCGATAGGAACATCTTGGAACCATTGAGATGGTTTTTAAAGGTTACCCCTTCTTCGGTGATATTTCGGCTATCTGCTAGGGAATAAACCTGAAAACCACCACTATCTGTCAAAATAGGCTGGTCCCAGTTCATAAATTTGTGGAGACCACCTGCGCGTGCGATGAGTTCATCTCCTGGACGAAGCCACAGATGATAAGTATTAGAGAGGATAATTCCCGAACCCATCTCCTTCAACTCTTCTGGTGACTGGGTTTTTACAGTAGCTTGAGTCCCAACTGGCATAAACATAGGTGTTGGGAAGGTGCCGTGAGGAGTGATGATTTCTCCCAGACGAGCTCCTGTGTGTTTTTCCTTCTTAATCAAACGGTATTTGATTGGTGAATCTGACATTTTCTACCTCCGAAGCTGGGAAAGACAGTCCCAGTTCATACTTTGTGCCCAAGGGCATACCGTATGATTTTATCAAAAAAACTAGGAACTGTCACGAACTATGGTATAATGAAAGAATGAAATACCCAAAAATTGATTTAAAAACCATCCGTCTGCAGACTAGGCAATTTCAGGCTGAAAATCCCCGCCTCTTTCTGGTTTATCTCCTCCCTAGTGTGCTAGTCATCTTGTCAGGCTTTCTCAACCCCTTGGCTCGTCTCCAAGAAAGTGTTTTAGAGCAATCCTTTTTCAGTATGCTGGCGCAAGTGCTCCAAGCCTATCTCTTCCCACTAGTGGTTTCTTTTATGAGCACGATTTTTCTAGTAGGTGCTGCCTTTGCGACACTCCGACTCCTCAAGGATCCTGATACGGAACTCTCAGTAAAATCAAGCCTGACCCTCTTTGCTGAAGAGCGCTTCTCGCAAACCTTCCTGACCCTGCTCCTCAAACGTTTCTACCTCTTTTTATGGAGCATTCCAAACTTAGTAGGCGTTTATTTTCTCTTTTATAGCAATCTCTTAGCTCGGAGATTTGTCGCCCTACATCCTGAATTTCCAAAATTAGACCTCTCATCCGTTGAAACAGAGCAGTTCCTTCTGACCTTTGGGCTCTACTTTTTCGCGAGTCTCATCTTGATGATTGTAGGGAACATCCTCTACGTTCCGCAACATTACGCCTACTCGCAGGTAGAATTCCTCCTCTGCGACACTCTGGATTTAGGACAGGCTAAACCAAGGCAAATCCTGAAAACCAGCCGTTTCTTGATGAAGGGTTACAAATTCCAGCGCTTTGTCCTCGACCTACAACTACTCCCTTGGTACTTCCTCAACTGGATTACTTTTGGAATTGCTAGTTTTTCAATCCTTCCCTATATCCAAAACAATCACATCTTCTTTTACAGAGCCCTACTAGCCCGTAAACGTCGAAATGGATAAGAGCATACAAAAACCAGCATCTTTCAGGACGCTGGTTTTCTTATTTCAAAAGCAACATACTCAGCAGAGTCAAAATAGCAGGCCCACCTTGCTTCAGAATAATCTTATTGTCTGCTGTCAGAGAACCGTAGGTCGCTGCACCAAGCACAAATAAAACAAAGATGCTCACAATTTCCAAACTTTGTGAGAAATAAATCCCGTACAAGAGAAAGGCCCCTATCAAAGCATTATAAATCCCTTGATTTTTAAACAGTGAACTCACCGAAAGACGAGCCAGTTCTTCCTTATCCACATTAAAGACGCGACTAGTAGTGTCTGATTGCGTAGCCACACTTTCCAAATAAAAAATGTAAAAATGCTCCAAGGCAACGATAGTTGCTAAAATAATTGTAAAAATAGACATATTCTTCTCCTTAAATTTCTATCTCTTCTAAGCCAGATATCAACTTTTCTAACAAGCGACTGAACTCTTCTCGCTCTCCTTTTGTAAGTACACTCTCCATCTGACTCTTTACGTTTATATGGTGTTGGGGAGAGTTGGTTATTAGTTGTTCTCTCGCAAAGTCTGTCACTTCCACCAAAACCTCCCTCTGGTTTTCAGGATTCCGACGTCGATTAACCAAACCTTCCTTTTCCAAAATTTTAAAGTGCCGTGTCAAGGCAGCCTGATCAATCTTCAATCTCTCCTGAACTGCTATTTGATTACACGGTGACTGATCGATTAAGAAACATAAGATTTGATAACGAGTCAGACTAATCCCCAATTGGCGTTCGAATAATTGTGTCATAGACTGATCTGCCAACCGTAGTTGATACAGTAAATCTTGGATTGCTACCATCATTCCCTCCAATATATATGATTTATCAATAATTGACTTATCAAGTATAGTGCAATCCAAAAAATAAATCAAGTAATATGCTTCAATTCTCTTGAAATATTAGTCGTTTCCTCATATTTGTTCTTTTTATTCTGAAACGATCACACACAAAAAAAAGCGGGAACTAAATCAGTTCCCAACTTCCATTTTAATGATTAGTTCATTGAAACGTGAACGTGGTCATAGTGGTTTTCGGTCACACTACCACGGTCTGGCATTGGATTCCAAGTGTAGGCTGGTCCATATTTACTATCATATGGAGCGTAGAAACGTTGTTTCCAGATGATGTAGTTGATACCACGACTAGCCATATTTTTGACTGCATATTCTGCAATTTGATCTCCAAGTGCTGAACTCACTGGGACCATAAAGTCGATGGCCAATCCTTTACCATGGTCTCCACTGTCACCAGGACGGTAGCCGCTAAAGGATGTAATTCCAAACAAATTGGCAATTTCTTCTTTAAAGGCTGCAGTTTGTGGTTGTAGACCAGCATTCTCAGACTTGGTTACAGCAAGTCCTGCATAATCAGGAGCAGCTGGAGCCGAATAAGTTCTTGAAGCCGTTTGGCTTTGCTCTGCTTGATAAGTCAAAGTTGTAGTATCAGAATTTGTTGTTTCTTCTGCTGCACTTGTTCCTGTTGTATCAGCAGGCATTTCAGTTGCTGGTGCTTCTGCTGGAGTTGTTGCTGCCGTTTCTTCGGTAGCTGGAGTCGCTGCTTGAGGAGCTTCTTCTTCAACTGGGCGAGTTGTTTCTGCTACTGGTGCTTCCGCTGGAGTCGTTTCAGCTGTTTCTTCATCTACAGATGTTCCTGCAGATGGTGTCTCTTCAGCAACTGTCGCTATCTCAGAAACTTCTGAACTTGGCGCTACTTCTGTTGGTTTTTCAGTCTCTGCTGCACTTGGTACTTCCTCAATTGGTTGAGAAAGGTCTTCTACTTGAACTGTTTGTTCATCTACTGTCACTTGGTTGGTCGTCAAATCAGCTGTCGCAGTCGTCACTTCTTCACTAGCATCTGCTTGAGGAGCTTGGATTTCAACTTCCGTCACCTCTTCTGCCTCATTGACAGTTGTAGTGAGGACAGTATCTGGGAAAATCAAGTCCATATTGGTGATTTTGTTCAAATTAGCAAGAACTGTGACATCTACACCCAAAGCTTCTGCAATGGTGCTCAAGGTATCACCATACTGTACTGTATAGCTTGTTTTGTTGTCCGTTTTAGTCAAATCGTTTTGGATTTGCTCAACACTACGTGCAGTCCAAGAGATTTCTTGAGCTTTAGCTCCTAATGCGGGAGCAAGAGACAGGGCTACAGTTGAGGCTAAAATAATTCTTTTCTTCATTCGTTCATATTCCTTTCAAATGAGTACCTGTCTATCATAACACAAAAAAAGCAGAAAAAAAGCCCTCTCGGGCCTATTTAACAGAACTGTCTATTCCTTGTAACAAACTCGATTACTTGAAATAGTTTGTTAGGTCTCTGTCACGCAACTGACACATTTTTTTATTCCCCAGCTTCAAAAATGCGAGGAATATCTGCTAGTACTTGAATCCTCTGATTCCCTTCATAAGATGACTCTAAAAAGTTAATGTTTTGAATTCTGCTATTCTGGGCAAATTCCACATCCAAAGTCCGGTCCCCTATATAATAGGTAGTCCTAGGATCCAACTCATATTTGTCTAGCAAATATGTGGCCGCTTCTGGACTTGGTTTCCGCGCAAAACCACTCTGATTAGTTAGAATTTCTGTGAAATAAAATTCCAAACCCAAGTCGCTTAGAATGATAAAGGCATTGTCTCCCTTATGGGTATAAACAAACTGCTGAATGCCTTGTTCAGCAGCCCAAGCCAACACTTCACGCGCACCTGGCATCAAAACTACCTGGGCATTCTTCTCAGCCAAACTCTGGGCACGCACCTGATTGAGCACTTCCGCATCCAAATTTCGCTCTTCTGCCACCTGCTCCAGCAAATCCTGCACCGAATACTTGAGGATAAACTCTCTCACTTTCTCCTTATCATAAGGAATAGAAAGCTGACCAAAGGTTTCCTCAATCCCTGACAAAATCGCTTCGTAAGAGTCCAATAAGGTTCCATCTAAATCCCAAATAAAAGCTGTTTTTTGCATTTCCTATCCTTTCAAACTCATACAACGCTGATAACGGTATCGTAGAAATAACCAACGAAAACCATTATCCAAAAGGGTTCCTGCCCAAATACCAGGCAAACCCCACCCAAGAACAATCCCCATCAGATAGGCTGTCCCAATGCGGATACACCACATCCCGATACTTGTCGCATAAAAGGGGAGACGAGCATTCCCCAAGCCCTGCCAAATAGCCGTATAGATGACTGTCCCTATCGCCATAGGAGTCCCTAGTAGTGAGAAAAGTGCCACCAAAACGCTCGCTTCGACCGCTACAGGATCGGTCGTATAGAGATGAGTCAGTGGTATCCCTAAGGCATAGATACTGAAAGTTAAGGGCAGCATGAGAAGCAGAGAAAGCCAAAAGGTTTGCTTGCTCAAATTATCTACTCTTTTCCAATTATCCTCTCCAACTGCTCGAGCCACCAGCATGACCGTTGCCGTAGCGACGCCAAAGGCAGGCATATAGTTAAACTGGGTCAAAACCTCCCCGATTGCATTTCCCGCTACTGCCTCCGTCCCAAAAGAGACGACCAAGGCAATGATCACTACATCTCCAGCCCTCATCATGAGGCGCTCTCCTGCCGCTGGTAAAGCCAAGGTCAGTAAGTCTTTATCTAGTCCAAAAGTCGGTTTCGTATAAGGAAGCTTTAATTGCGACCATAAAATCACAAGACCGACTAAGCGAGACAAGATGGTCCCCCAAGCAACACCAGCTATGCCCATATCAAGGACAAAAATAGCTAGACTTGAAAAAAGAATATTCAAGGCATTGGATAAAAAACTAACATAGAGAGGCAGACGCGGATTATGCGTTGCACGAATCAAGGCACCCAGACTCGTCATCAAGCCCAAGAGAATAATTGATCCGCCTACCAAAGATAGGTAAAGTCCACCACTCTCGGCCACAGCCTGCTCAGTTCCCAAGAGCCCTATCATCTCTTGCCCAGCAAAGATGGATAAAGCGCCTAAAAGTGCACTCAGCAATAGGGTTATCTTGAGAGCCTCTGTCACGTGATAAGCCAACTTGGACTGATCTTTCTGCCCCAAACTTTTTGAAATAACACTAGAAATAGCAGCCCCCAGAGCAATAAAAATTGCCTGGTAAATCGTGATAATATTGCCAGCCACTGAAACACCTGAAATAGCGATTAAGCCCAAGTGAGCGACCAAGTAACTGTCCACCATTCCCATGAGCATCTGCAAAAAGTTTTCACCCATAGCTGGCAATGCAATATTAAGAATGTCTTTATTTTTCTTAAACAATCTCTCCTCCTGATGAAAAGAAACTCAGTTGGTTTCCCAACCGAGTTTACGCCCTCTGTCTTAAAGTCCTAGATAAGCCTCAACCGCTGCTTGCATGTCAGCAGCTGCCACTGTTGTTTTATGACGAACTGGAGCTGTTTCAAGGCCATCCACTGCTGGTGGCACTGCCACTCCTGAAATGTCATGTAATTGAGCCAAGGCTTCAAAGTCAGTCAAGCCTGCTTTTCCTGTTACCGCCTCTACGGCAACCACTGGGAACTTGTAAGGACTAGCTGTTGAAGCAATCACTGTCTTAGTCGCATCGCCAGTAGCCGCTTGGTATTTTCTATAAACAGCTGAGGCAACCGCCGTATGTGGATCCTCGATATAGGCATCTGTATCATAAACACGTTTAATTTCTGCCGCAGTTTCTTCCTCAGTCGCATATTCAGCTGCAAAGAGTTCCAGAATCGCTGCATCAAAGTCTGTCAATTCATATTGTCCTTGTGTACTCAAGGCATTCATGAGTTCAGCTGTCTTAACCGTATTATTCCCCAAAAGATGGAAAATCAAGCGCTCCAAGTTTGAAGATACCAAGATATCCATAGATGGGCTAGTTGTTACCTTAAACTCACGTTTCTTGTCATAGACACGTGTTTTAAAGAAGTCTGTCAAGACATTGTTGTCATTTGAAGCACAGATCAATTTACCAACTGGTAGGCCGATTTGTTTAGCATAAAAGGCAGCCAAGATATTGCCGAAGTTTCCAGTTGGTACTGTGAAGTTGACCTTTTCACCAGCCACAATCTCACCAGACTTGACCAACTGAGCGTAGGCATAAACATAATAAACAATCTGTGGTACCAAACGACCAATGTTCATAGAGTTAGCTGATGAAAACTGTAACTTATTAGCAGCCAATTTTTCACGAAGTCCCACATCGTTGAACATATGTTTCACATTTGTTTGCGCATCATCAAAGTTACCATCAATAGCAATAACATGAGTATTGTTGCCAGTCTGAGTAGTCATTTGCAACTCTTGTACCTTGCTGACACCATCCTTTGGATAAAAGACGATAATCTCTGTACCAGGCACATCCGCAAATCCCGCCATAGCAGCTTTTCCAGTATCACCAGATGTGGCTGTCAAAATGACGATTTTGCTCTCCAAACCATGCTTTTTAGCAGCAGTCGTCATAAAGTAGGGCAAGATAGACAAGGCCATATCCTTAAAGGCAATCGTAGAACCATGGAACAGTTCCAAATTGTATTGCCCATCCAGTTTCACCAAAGGCGCAATAGCTGGAGTATCAAACTTGCTATCGTAGGCATTGTTGATACAGTAATCCAACTCCTCTGCTGTAAAGTCATCCAAAAAAGCAGACAAAACTAACTTAGCCACTTCTTGGTAAGAAGCATCTTTTATTTTGTCAAAGTCCAAATCGACCTTTGGATAAGTAACCGGGGTAAAGAGACCACCGTCCGTCGCCAAACCTTGCAAAATAGCTTGACTTGCAGTTACTGTATTATTCGCATCACGCGTTGATTGATAAACTAATGTCATAATCTCTATCCTTTATCTATAGTCTATTCCATTATATCATGATTTTTCAGAAAATTCTCCCTTTATAAGAGAAATTATAGACCCAATTCTTCTTTCAAAGGCTGTAAATAGGTCATTTCTTGCTTGCCTCTCTTCTCCAGACCTTCCTCAGCTAGAAGGAATAAGGCTTTTGAAAACTCAACAATCGCAGTTTCTTCCTCATCTGTGAGCATTTTCTTAGAAAATTGTCTCCTCAATGACTTGTAGTCACGACCCAATTTCTCAAAGAAAGGTGCTGTTTCTAGGTAAGTTTCAAGCTTGTCTAGATTCACCAACAAACCTAGATGAAAGGCTGCTGAAGCAAAGGTGCGGTCTAGCGGCTGTGTACAAACACTACGAAATTCAACAGTCCCTCGTGTTGTTAGGTCTTGGTACTGGTAACTACGGTGTGTTTGGAAGTCCTGCTCCTGAGGATAGATCAATACCTCATCCCCATTCAGGGTAAATGCTTGGATTTCAGGTGTAGTCAAATAATCTCTAGCCTGAATAGGATTAAAGTAATAGGTCTGTCCATCACGTTCCGCAGTAAAGATCGCAGAGTGATCCAGATAATCAAAAAAATCATCCTCATCTTTAAAGAGTCTGGCATTGACGCCTACATTTTCAGGATAAATCCCGTGCATAGACTCTTCCCAAAAAATATCCCTTGAAATTTTAGTATCCCAATCCGCCCCTGAAAACTCAGAATTTGCAAATAAATAAGCTTTAGCTGCTTCAATTTGAGTAAAAGCATTGATAACACGCAGATAGTTGGACTTTGAAACATCTAATTGAACTTGACTGCCACAGATAAAAGCACCATATTGCGGGTAATCATGTAAATCCTTCACTAGAACAGTTCTGCTCAACTTCAAATAGTTCATTAACATCTGATAGCGTGCATAAGCAACCGGTTGATTTCCATTCTTCTCCCAGTATGGATGTATTCCAGAACCAATAATGGCATGATTTGCTTCACCCAATTTTTTTTGAATCAAATCCATGTAGTCTCTAAAACGCTCTTCAACCTCTTGGATAGATTTAGCCCTACCAAAAGCAAACTCTATAGTTGTATAGGAGACTTCGAATAAGATAGTATCCTGACTTACGGGATCTAGCAACTGAATTGGATTTCCAAACTCATCTACTTTTTCGATAGTAAAACCCAAAATTGATGGTAAATATCGAAAGAGTTCCTTAACAACCTCAATATCCGTAGCCTTGCCCTCTAAATTTACAACAGGGTACTCCAGCTCAACCCCAACAAATAAATCTGGGTTCTCTTTTATATTTTCTAAGTAGCGCTTCTTAAGCAAGTCAACCGAACGAGACATCAAACACCAACACTTTCATAATCAAAATAAAATGTGAATAAGTAATATTATACCAAAATTCCTTTCAAAAACGATTAGAATGACGCTCAAAAATAATTATTGAGCCTTTATGACACTTAACAAAAGATAGAATTTAGTAGAAAATCATAACCTCCATATATGAAGGTGGTTTAGTTATCTCGCACCTTACAGAGCAAGACGGACTAATAATCACATAATAAAAAACAAGGTCTTAAAACCTTGTCTTTATTACTATACCGGCGGCCGGGGTCGAACCGGCACGTCCTTGCGGACACTGGATTTTGAGTCCAGCGCGTCTGCCAATTCCGCCACGCCGGCAAATAGTAACTGGGGTAGCTGGATTCGAACCAACGCATGAGGGAGTCAAAGTCCCTTGCCTTACCGCTTGGCTATACCCCAATAATATAAAATAGGCGAGTGATGGGGATCGAACCCACGCATGCCAGAGCCACAATCTGGTGTGTTAACCACTTCACCACACCCGCCATCATCTTATTAACACGGGCAGTAGGAATTGAACCCACACTGAAGGTTTTGGAGACCTTAGTTCTACCTTTAAACTATGCCCGTATCTATGGAAGGGGAGGGATTCGAACCCCCGAACCCGAAGGAGCGGATTTACAGTCCGCCGCGTTTAGCCTCTTCGCTACCCTTCCAGATTTTCTATAAAATATGGCGCGAGACGGAATCGAACCGCCGACACATGGAGCTTCAATCCATTGCTCTACCAACTGAGCTACCGAGCCAAATTGCGGGAGCAGGATTTGAACCTACGACCTTCGGGTTATGAGCCCGACGAGCTACCGAGCTGCTCCATCCCGCGTTAATAATAAAAAGGAGGATGTGGGATTCGAACCCACGCACGCTTTTACACGCCTGACGGTTTTCAAGACCGTTCCCTTCAGCCAGACTTGGGTAATCCTCCAAAAATAGTCCGTACGGGATTCGAACCCGTGTTACCGCCGTGAAAAGGCGGTGTCTTAACCCCTTGACCAACGGACCATATTCATAAATGGGCACGAGTGGACTCGAACCACCGACCTCACGCTTATCAGGCGTGCGCTCTAACCACCTGAGCTACGCGCCCAAGTTAAAAACTTGGTAATTTGAACAAAGTTCAAAGCGGGTGACGAGAATCGAACTCGCGACAACAGCTTGGAAGGCTGTAGTTTTACCACTAAACTACACCCGCTAAAATGGGAGTTAACGGGATCGAACCGCTGACCCTCTGCTTGTAAGGCAGATGCTCTCCCAGCTGAGCTAAACTCCCTAGA
>NZ_GG730099.1:0-171582 GCF_000162495.1 Streptococcus sp. M143
AGTGGGATTGATGTGCGCTAAGCGATGCACTCGCTGAAGCTCTTTGACTTGAGCTTACTGATTGGCTTGCTGATGTCGACTTAGAGATGCTACCGTTACCATCAATAGTCATTGAGAAGCCTCTTATCGGGAATCTCCTTTGATTTGTTCCCTCATTTTGCAGTGCTGCAAAATATGTAAGTGATTGAGGATTCTCTGGAACAGTACCATAAACTCTCATCTTAACATCAGGGCCACTAGAAGTAAATTTATATGTTATCCAGTCACCATTTGGTTTAATCCGTCTGTAGTTATCTATCAGAGTTAGTTTAGCTGGATGTACAAATTGGTTTGTAGAGTTTCTGTGATGGATAGTTACAGTGAAATTGAACTTTTGTCCAGGTTGGAGAACAACATTGCCAGGCCCATCTATGACCTGAAGTCTCGGAGCCCAATCAAATCCTTCATCACCTGGTTGTGGCAACTTACGGAAACCTGAATAACCAGCACTACGGAAACCTGACTGACCTGCTTCTTTTGGTGAATTATTTACAGCCTTATCTGCTTTTTGGTCTTTCTCGGCTTGCTTGGTTGTATCCTTACCTTGGGCTTGGTTCTTGTCTGCTACAACTCCAGCTGCGATATTGTTGCTTGTTGTTACTGCTTGACTTGTACTAAGAGCTGCACTTGCCAAACTTTGGTTAGCACTGCCTGATACAAGACTTGCCGCAGGGTTGACCTTAAGGTTGAGCGATGCAGAAGCTGAGGTAGACACAGAAGCCTGAGCTGATGGTTCGCTAACAGCTGAGGCACTCTCAACTACAGAGGCAGGTGCTTGAGCGCTCGTTGACTCTGATGGTGTAGAGCTTGCTGAGGCAGATGCTTTGGCACTTGCTGAAGCTGATACAGGAGCTGATGTTGATTGACTCGCTGACTCAGATGCCGGAACAGTTGACTGACTTGCTGATGTTGAAGCACTTGCTGATGTTGAAGCACTTGCAGATGCTGACTGACTCGCTGAGGCAGATTGACTGACTGAAGCTGACTGACTCGCACTCGCTTGAGCCTCAACAGATTGACTGACTGATACAGAAGCTGAAGCAGATGCTTGTTCTGCTTGAGCTTTCTTTACTTCTGCTTGCGCTTGAGCGATGATTGAGTTAGTACTTGTTTCAGTTGTTTCAGCTGCTTTCGGTTCAGCAGCAATGACTGTTTTATCCTTTTCTGTATAGTTAGATGTTTCATCCGCATAAACAGTTTGCTCTTGAGTCACCACAAATCCTGCAGCCCCCGCGGCCAGGATTCCCCCTATACCCGCTAGCGTGTTAAAACTAAGGTGTGCGTGATCAAGTTCTTCAGTGTCTGACAGGGTACTAGAGACAACTTCACCCATCCCACCGATACGGAAGAGATCCAATTGAGAGTTCGAGGCTTTTACCCAGTTTTTACCCGACTTGTAAAGCTTATAACGCTTTTTCTCATCTACGATCTCGAAATCTTTGTTAAATTTTTTACTTCGAAACATTTGATTCCTTTCTTTTATCCAAATGCGACCCTTTGTTAACCTCATGATCATTAACAAAGCGTAGTTGCGCTACCCTCTCAAAACCAGAGACAATCAAACCGCAGTCAGTCTCAGTTTTTATCCCTTTGACTCAGAAAAAGCAGATTCCATCTGGGATATACCAGTTGCTTTTATCTAGTATATACCATCTATCATTTTACCAAAACGGATTGCCCTTTTCAAGTAATTATACGCGAAATGACAAATGAAAATAGCTAATTTTTTCAGAAAATTCGCTTTTAAAGTTCAAACTATTGAAATTCTCTTACGATTTTCGAAATCAAGCCCATTAATACTTCCAATAAAAATGACTAAACCATCATTAGAAGAGATCATTTCTTTTGTAAATTCCATACTTTTAATCGTTTTTCAGACGTTTTCGAAAGATACAGATGAGGACAAGATTATTAACGCTTTGGAACACCCTGTTCTCATACAAAACGGGAAGCCACTATCAACCTTATCATAGTCATTAAACGAAATGCCTTTGATTGTTAGAACTTTGACAATGTCAAAACCAGAATTTTCATAGCTTTAAACATGACAAAAGAGAGAACCAGTCTGATTCCCTCTATGCTTCGTTATATGTCACCCACTACAGTTTCCACTTATTTCCATTCTAATCGGCACTCGACCAAAATTCTGCTCTGCTATACTTGGGTGTCCTAGTCGGTAAATCTGGTCTGCCTTTTGAGTCATAGCATCCCAAGGTTCTTTGCCAATTCGGCTGACTAGATGGATCTGCCCTTTCAGAGACTTGAGATGTTGTCTGCCTTTTTCGGTAAAGCCAAGGACATGGAGGCCTTCTGGCAAGTCACTTTCTCTGGATTGCACCAAGATATAGGTCAAGAGGCGTCTAACACGCGCCTTGGTATAACGCTTGGTCGCAACCGCCTCGACCAATTCTTCCAAAGACTGGGCTGTTTTGATAGCATCCTTGATGCGCACAGCCATTTCTTGATTGACCTGATAGATGGTGGTTAGATCTGGATTTGACAAGATTTGATAGCGTAAGAGTTGAAAATAATCTTCCCAGCTCACTTTACTAGCATTTTCAAAAAGCTCCACAGAAGGCATAAAGCGTTCTAAAAAATCTTGGTCTGATTGATGCTGACGGAGGGCTGTAGCCGAAGCAAATTCCACATCCTTGTCCACAGAGTGATAGTCAGCCCCCTGACGCTGAAGCGGATGGAGTTTGATTCTACGTCCCGCAACCGCCTTAGCATAGGCCAAAGCCAGAACATGATTGGGGGTATTGCCTGAAAAATCAAGACCAGCAAATTCCTTCCACATGGCTTGGGTTTTCTGAGGATAGGAGAGAGAATCAGGCAAATTTTCCACAAAATTCTCCATCTCTCTACCTTGCTCTGTGTATAAGTCAGCGATTTTTTGATAATCTAAAACTTCTTCTGTCCCAAAAGCGAGGCTATCAATACCCAACTGTGCTAAGATATCCACAGCCCCTTGACCAAAGAAATCCGCCGCCTGAACACTGACTAAAAAGGGCAACTCCACTACCAGATCTGCTCCATTTTCAAGCGCCATCTGGGCCCGTGTCCATTTGTCCACGATAGCAGGCTCTCCTCTTTGCATGAAGTTCCCAGACATGGCAACAATTTTCAGCCCTTCAGCCTGATCCAGCAGGTATTTGTGGCCATTATGAAAAGGATTGAACTCCGCGATAATACCTGTGATGGTCATGATGTTCTCCTACTACTAGACATTACTTTTCGTTATATTTATTAGCTTCAACTATTTTAAAATCTTCATCTAATTGAGAAATTGTATGAAACAATTCCATAACATTGCTAAAATAATGATTAGATTGATTTATCTTTTTAATAATAAACTCTAAGTTTATTCTTTCATACTCTTCTTCTGATCTAACAGCCAAATCTTGAAGTTGATTCACAAGAATAGTAACGCTATCAATATCATCGATAGAATCATTTTGAGCAATATTTCTTGTTTTTGTTCTCAGAATATTTTCAATAATTCTAATAAATTTAGGCCGTTCAAAATCCTCTAGTACCAAAATG
This sequence comes from Streptococcus sp. M143, assembly GCF_000162495.1. NCBI lineage: Bacteria > Bacillati > Bacillota > Bacilli > Lactobacillales > Streptococcaceae > Streptococcus > Streptococcus sp. M143. Next base: position 3,583 of record NZ_GG730099.1, read on the forward strand.
GCAAGTGACAAATAAAGCAGCTCTATATTTCCTTTCAAAGAATATATTACTTTGTATTTTCGTAGATACTTCTGAATTTTCTCTCTAATAAAACGCGTACGTTTCAATTTGTAGTTATCTCTTTCATATATCACTTGTACAATCGAAATCAGAGATAACCCTATAGCTAAATAGAATTGAAACGCCGTATTACTTGAATCAGGTGAAATATCATTTACATTTCCTGTAAAAGCTATTCGAGCAATATACCAGTTTAAAATAATTGAAGCTATCGCTATTATTAAAATAAATAAATGATTCACTAATTTTCGACGACCTAAAATCAAAATTATCAGATATATAACTATCCAAAAAACTAAACTTATCGTCCATAAATAGTTATATGAAACATGACAAGTTTTAAAAACAGAATTCAAAAATAAAGAACTAACATATCCTAGAATAGAAAAAAATGGCGAAATAAATATCCAAAAGATTATGCTACTCGTACTAATTTTATCCCCGCTAGAAGAAGAAAAAAATCTCGTACTAAAACCTTGATACTCTTTCAAATTCATTGAAAGAAAGTTCTTAAGCATAATGTACTCTAATATGACCACAACCAAAATAAAAAAGAATTCTAACATTATTACCTCAATCTATTTCGCCAAACCATTCAGACATCCTACTTCTGTGCCACAAAAAAACAACGTCTACTGGTCTCTGTCGGCTCCTTGTCCTCAAAGTCCGCATAGAGTTTGAAGGACTTGAAACCAGCTTGTTCCAACAAAATATCATAGGTCAAAACCTCATAAGTTCGCTCCTCATGCACTTCATCGTGACGACTAAAGGAACCGTCAGCCTCCTTGATAAAAAAGGTCAACTCATGTACGATGGAGTGAGGAGCTTCGTCCTCATAGGTGTCCCAAAGCATGGCGAAGTCTTCCGCATTTTCATGGTAAGAATAGCCTGGAAAAACCTCATCAGTCTGGTAGATTGAATGCACATCAAAGATGAATACACCATCTTCATTGAGGGCATTATACACTTCCTTAAAGACATCCCCTACCTCGACCTCATCCTGCATGTAGCAGAGAGAGTCAGAGTAGCAAGTCACAAAATCATATTTACCAGCCTTGGATAAATCCAGCATATTGCCTTCAATAAAATCAATCTTTTGCTTGGCTGAAGTCGCTCTCTTCTCAGCAATCTTCAACATATCCGCGCTCAAATCAAGTCCAGTTACATCAAAACCAGCTTGAGAAAAGCGTACAGACTGGATACCCGTCCCACAAGCCAATTCTAAGAGTTTCTTTCTCTCCTTAGTCTTAGGCAAATGACGCAGCGAAAAATCCGTCCATTTATCGTATAAACTATCGTCCATCACAGCATCGTAAACAGCCGCAAAGGTTTCATAAGTTGCCATAATTAAGATACAAAGAGCGTTAAAAGCAAGGAGAAAATAGGAAACTTTCTGCTGTATCGTCAGACACAAAGGAAGTTACTCTTTTTCTCGCAGTTTTTAGCTCGTGTTCAGTTTCGAGATGAACAAAACACGACGCCCTCACCTTTCTATCAATTTTCTAAAATAAGCAAAGAAACCCAGTTGACTGCAACTGAGTTCAATTGTAACGCTATAGTCTTTTCGTTTGCTTTTAGTACTAGGCAACGAATTGCAGGCATAACTAGAGTTAGGCAAAATGAGTTAACGCCGTAATAAAAGATAAAGGAAAAGACTATAAAGTTTCAGATAAATCTACAGAATGCGCCTCATGCCATAGTTTTTCTAAGTTATAGTGGGCACGCATTTCTTCTGAGAAGATATGCACAACGACAGCACCTAGGTCCAGCAAGACCCAGCCTCCAGCTGCATCGCCTTCAACATGGCTACCTTTAAAGCCTGCTTGAGCTACTTTTTCACGTATGTTATCAGCGATAGCGTCCAACTGACGGCTATTCATTGAACTAGTGATAACAAAGTAATCCGTCACGCTAGTCAAATCTTGTACGTCAAGTGCGAGGATATCCTCAGCACGTTTCTCATCAGCCGCTTTCACGACTAGTTCTAGTAATTCTTTTTCGTTCATTTAATCCTCTTTCAAATAGTGCACAAAGGCGTTATAGGTTTCAAGGGTTTGGGGATAGATGGGAAATCCTTGATGAGCCAAATGTTCCACAGTTCGAGCAGTTTCGTAGGCCACTGCCTTATTGAGCGATAAACTTGCAATCTCACGCGCCACATCCACTCCCGGAAATGCTCGGTTATGCTCGATATAGTCTGCGACATAGACAACCTTATCTAAGTCTGTCATCTGACCAGCCCCGACTGTATGGATTTCAATAGCCCGCAGGATTTCAGAATCTTGTAAATCTAAATCTTCCTGAATCTTGTAGATACCAACCATGCCATGCCAGACATTATTGCCCCAGTTTTTGAGGTCAGGGTCTAGCCGATAACGGTCAATCAAGTCTAGAAATTCCTGATCTGACAGCTTTTTAGCATAATCATGGAGAAGTCCTGCTAGGCCTGCTTTCTCACTATCCACACCAAAGCGCTGGGCAAGTTCTATGGCTGCACGCTCCACCCCCAAGCAATGGGTTAAACGTTTTTCAGGTAGAAGCTCTGCCATTTTTTCCAACAAAGCCTCACGTGAACAGTTGATATAGTCTTGATAGGCCATCAGTAGAGCCCCTCCTTCTCGATGTAGTCTAGCACTGGCTGAGGTAGGAGAAAGTTGGGTTTCCGACCTTGAGCAATGAAGTCACGCACCATGCTGGACGAGATGTCCATGAGAGGCACATCCACCCAGATAACTGGATAGGAAGTCCCTGCCTTGTAGCGTGGGCGCTGAACTCCAACAAACTGAACCATGTCGACCAGCTCATCAATTCGGTACCACTTAGGCAGATAGTCCACCATATCAGCTCCGATAATGAAGTAATAATCCGTATCTGGATGTTGCTCTGTCAAAATCTTCATGGTGTCGTAGGTGTAGGAAATGCCCTTGCGCTCCAACTCAATAGTTTCAATGGCTAGACCTTCAATCCCCTCAATCGCCAATTCAAGCATCTTGAGACGATGGTGCTCGGGGATGGTTTCCTTTTTATCTACATGAGGTGGTTGGTATTCGGGCATAAGCAAGACCTGATCCAGTCCCAACTGTTGTCGTACTTGGTCCGCAACGATCAGATGGGCATTGTGAACGGGGTTAAAATTCCCTCCTAGAAGCCCAACTTGTTTGCGTTTTTTCTCCTTGATTTCTGGCTCCAACTCTACCTTGGTAAAGGGAGTCAATAATTCGATTGCCATAGGCTCGTCTTCCTTTAATTCTCTGTAAAAACAGTTGTTTGGAGTAGGTGTTTAGATTTCTTTAACTTTCTTGGAAATCTTGCGATTTTCTTTCTTGCTGGATTGTTTAAACAAGATCAAGATGCGTCCGATTTTTTGGACAGTATCTACACCGATTTCTTCTTCTAAAATTTCAGCTACTTCGTGGATGTTTTCGTCTGTGTTTTGCAAGAGAGTAACCTTGATCAATTCACGTGCGTCAAGAGCTTGACGGACGCTGGTTTTGATTTGGTCGTTGAGTCCATTTTTCCCGATTTGGATGATGGGTTTGAGGGTGTGTGCCTGGCTGTTGAGGAAGGCACGTTGTTTTGATGTTAATGACATAATTTCTTAAAAAGAGTTTCTTTTTATACTTTTCTAAAGTGGTGACGGACATCAGCAAAGTCCTTTGGACTTTCATGACTAAAATTTGAGCCTAAGGTCTCAAATTTTCCGCAGTTGGTACAATCACTTGTACCAACTAACACCACGGCGAAAAGTATTATCTACGAGCTCGCAATGCTCGCCCAAGTCTAGATGACCCTTTCCTTTCTGTGTTTAGATAATTGCTTTGCGTGTGACGACAGCGACGCCTTCTGGTGCCCAGACGGCGACTTTGGCAGTGCCTGTTACTCGGATCCAGCCTAGTCCTGAGATGACCAGGTCAGTCTTGTCCTTGATATTAAATACATGCTGGACTAGTTTTGGAAAATCTTCTTTTTCCTTACTATTTGGTGGTGTTAGAAGGGTTCCGAGGTGCTTGTCATAAAAGGCACTAGCGCCTTCTAGCTTGGTACGGTGGAGTTTGAGTTCATTGTCAAAGAAGGCTGTGAAGCCTTGTTTTTCTCCTGAAATGAAGTCAAATCGTCCCAAACCACCTAGAAATAGAGTTTGCTCAGGGTTAAGTTGATAGGTTTTAGGCTTGATTTCCTTTTTAGGGCTGACATACTTGAGGTTTTTGGCTGTCAAGTAGTGGGCCATCTGGTGTCGGTGGATAATTCCCGGTGTATCGTAGATATAAGATCCGTCATCAAGTGGAATCTCAATCTTGTCCAAGGTTGTCCCTGGAAAGCGTGAAGTCGTGATGACATTTTGGTCACCCGTGATTTCTTGGATAATAGCGTTGATAAGGGTTGACTTTCCAACGTTGGTCACCCCAACTACGTATACATCACGGCCCTTGCGGTAGTGTTCAATCTTGTCAATGACTTCCTTAATAGCATGCTTGTTTTGAGCTGAAGTTAAGACGACATCAACAGGACGAAGACCTTCTTCGTGGGCACGTTCCATAAGCCATTGGCTAATCTTACCCGGTTTAACTGACTTGGGCAGGATATCTTTTTTATTTCCAACCAAGAGGACATCATTGCCCGATACAAAACGTAGCAAGCCTGGGATGACAGAACCATTAAAGTCAAAAATATCAATGACATTGACCACCAAGGCATCACTGTCTCCTACCTCGTGCAAGAGTTTGAGGAAATCATCATCCGTCAACTGGATATCTGTAATTTCATTGTAATGACGGAGACGGAAACAGCGTTGGCAATAGACTTCGCCTGTCTCCAACCCTTTTTCAAGTGCTGACTGGGGTGTAAATCCAAGACCAGCCTTGTCTGTCGTCTGAATGGTTGCTCCACAGCCAATACAGAGAATTTCTTCCATAGTTAGATTCCTTTTTTATATGTAATCGGTCCGTACTTTTCCGTTATTTTTCGCATCACACGGCGCTCACGAGCTCGGTTAATCTGCGTCTTGATAGAGTCATGTTGGACCAAGGGTTTGACCAAAATTGAGCGAATTCCTGCACGATGGGCTGCCCGAATATCGGTCATGAGCTGGTCACCGACCATGACCACTTCATTTTTCTCATAGTGGAATTCCTTCATGGCACGGTCTATTCCAAAGGTGAAGGGTTTAAGAGCCCAATAAACATAATCAATTCCAAATTTCTCAACTGCGCGTTGGACCCGTTTTTTGGTGTTGTTTGAGACTACGATGATGCGAATGCCCGCGTCACGGAGGTCATGTAGCCATTGCTTCATCTCTGGTGTTCCATCAGGGTTGTTCCAAGCAATAAGGGTATTATCCAAATCGACCAAAACAGCCTTAATCCCCTGCGCTTGCAGGCTTGGGACTGTCAGATCATAGACTGCTTCCACAGCAAAATCTGGCATGTAATTTTCAATCGCCATTCTGGCTCCTTTTCTTTTTAATTTCTAGCAATTCTCTTTAAACATTGAGCTAAGACTGCCCATAAAATTAGACTAGCTATCAAAATATAAATCCAAGCATTTGGTTCATCTGTAAACGGTAAGGGAACATTCATTCCGAAAAATCCTGTAATAACCGCAAGGATAGCCAGCAAGACTGAGATAATTGTCAAAGTTGTCAAATTATCATTCAGATTATTATTTAGGATGTTGTTGTAAGAGGCTGAGAGTTGTTGCAAGACTTGAGATATTAAGTCTGTCATTGAAACCAACTGATGGGCTTCAATCATAGCATCGTCAAACTGCTCTCTTTCTACCTCATTAAGATTGCGATAAAGAGCATGCCCTTGAATGTGTTCCAAGAGGAGACGATTTTGTTTAGCAGCAGCTGTCAGGTAAACCATACCAGTTTCCAAGTCAGAGAGGGCAAAAAGATTTTTTTTAGTTGTTTTTTGACGAAGAAGTGCACTGATTTCATCCTTACTTTATCCATCTCTTCAATAACTGGATAGTAAGCATTGCTAATAATCTCTAAACTGGCAAAAAGAAATTTGTAGATGGAAATAATTTCATGGCTTTCAAGATAGGTCGCCATACGTTTGATCACATAAGTATTCTTGTGATTGCTGATAGTGATCAACCGTTTTTTTTCAACGATAAAGGTCATCGGAATCGCTTCATAATATTCTTTGTCTTTTTCTAAATCAAGAACATTATAAATGAAGGTTACTGTCCCCGTTTCACGGTTATAATCCATGTGGGCTCGTTCATTTCTATCCAGAGCATACTCGATGGTTTCCTTGTCCAATCCATAGATGTCAGAAAGATCTTCCATATTTTTAATCTTATCCACATCAAGGTCTATCCAAGTACAATCGTGACCTAGTTTTTTCTCTACAAATAGCATACTCTCTCCTTTACCAAACTCTTTCTATTGTACCACAAATCTGCCAAAATAGCAGACCTACTCTGTACGAGAGAAGTTGCTGACAACAGTGATATTTCGGTTGGGAACAAAGTGAAGGGCTTGGTCGTCACTGCGAAGTTGGGTCGTACGGATTCCTACACTGACAACCTTTCCAGATACGGTAATAGGACCATTTGTGAGGACCACTTCGTCGCCCACATCGAGCTGGCGTTCAAAGAGGATGAAGAAACCATTGATAACATCGGATAGAAAACCTTGTGCACCCATCCCAATGGCAACCCCAGCAATTCCTGCCCCAGCAAGGAGGCTGGAAACTGGCAAACCCAAAATAGACAAGATACAGTAAATCAAAAAGAAATAAAGGGTGTAGTTAAAGATATTCTCAAGCAAACGAGAGATGGTCTTTTGTCTGCCTGCATCCCGATTTGAAAATTTAAGCGAGGGCTTGACAATCTTTCGTACAGTCGCGTGAAGGATCTTTTTAGCTATATAAAATAACAGAAAGAGAATCAAAAGAGAAATCATCTTGGTCAAGAGATTCTCTAATACAGTTGTTACATCCAATTTATCAAGATAACGTTGAAAAAATTCTTGCATACAAAACTCCTTTCTAGTATTATACCACAAATCATCCCGTTCAATTCCCTCATAAATATTCCAATATCCCCCCAAACTCAAATAAAAAGACTTGCCTAAACGGCATATTTATACTATAATCATAAACAATACATTTTGAAGGAGACTATTATGAAAAGAATTATTCGAGCCTGGAACAAGGCCAGCCTCATCAAACGTATCCTAATCGGCATGCTTCTTGGAGCCTCTCTAGGGCTACTTTTCCCAAGTTTGTCGGGACTCGGCATTCTCGGTGACCTATTCGTTGGGGGTCTGAAAGCCATCGCTCCTGTTTTGGTCTTTACCCTCGTCGCAAATGCCCTCTCACAACATCAAAAAGGGCAAGATACCAATATGAAGACCGTTATTTTTCTCTATCTACTCGGTACCTTTGCTGCTGCCTTGGTTGCTGTACTGGCTAGTTTTCTCTTCCCCGTCCAGATTACTCTCAGTAGTGCGAGCACAGAGATTGCCCCACCAGACGGCATCGGTCAAGTCCTCAGCAACCTCCTGCTGAATCTCGTGGACAATCCCCTCAACGCCGTCGTCAAAGCCAACTATATTGGAATTCTATCATGGGCTGTTGTCTTTGGACTTGCTATGAGAGAAGCTAGCAAAAACAGCAAGGAATTGCTCAAAACCATGGCTGATGTAACTTCCAAGATTGTGGAGTGGATTATCAATTTGGCACCTTTCGGAATTATGGGCTTGGTCTTCAAGACCATCTCTGATAAAGGAATTACCAGCCTTGCTAACTACGGAATTTTGCTAGGACTCTTGGTTGCAACTATGGCATTTGTGGTCCTTGTCATCAATCCCCTCATCGCCTTTCTCTTTATGAGAAAAAATCCCTACCCCCTTGTTTTGAAATGTTTGCGTGTTAGTGGGATTACAGCTTTCTTTACTCGTAGTTCTGCCGCTAATATCCCAGTTAATATGAAACTTTGCCAAGATCTAGGACTCAATCCAGATACCTACTCCGTTTCTATCCCCCTTGGTTCGACTATTAATATGGCCGGTGCAGCTGTAACCATTAATATTTTGACTCTAGCTGCAGTCAATACGCTAGGAATCTCTGTTGATTTTGGTACAGCTTTTGTCCTCAGTGTAGTGGCTGCCATTTCTGCCTGCGGAGCCTCTGGGATCGCTGGAGGATCACTTCTCCTCATCCCCGTCGCTTGTAGTCTCTTTGGGATTTCAAATGACCTTGCTATGCAAGTAGTCGGAGTTGGTTTTGTCATCGGTGTCGTCCAAGACTCCTGCGAAACTGCCCTGAACTCTTCTACCGACGTCCTCTTTACAGCAGTAGCTGAGTACGCGTCGGCACGCAAAAAATAGATTTTTTAAGACAAGTCTTCCAAGTCTTGTCTTTTATACTCTTCTTCTAGTATTATAGGAAATTCTCATGTCTATCACCCAACGTACGACAAAACTGATCTTAGCGACCTGCCTCGCTTGTTTTCTCGCTTATTTTTTAGATTTATCATCAGCAGTTTCAGCTGGAATTATCGCCATCTTAAGCCTTTCCGACACGCGCAGAAGCACGCTAAAATTGGCCCGTAACCGCCTCTTTTCCATGCTCTTAGCGCTCGCTATCGGTGTTCTAGCCTTTCAGCTGACAGGCTTTCACATCTGGAGTCTGGGCCTCTATCTGGCTCTCTACGTGCCTCTGGCCTATAAAATGGGCTGGGAAATCGGTATCACACCTAGCAGTGTCTTGGTCGGCCATCTCTTGGTACAGGAGTCTACTTCTCCAGAACTCTTGCTCAATGAAGTGCTCCTCTTTCTCATCGGGACAAGCTTTGCTCTGCTGGTCAACCTTTATATGCCCTCTCGGGAGAAAGCCATCCAAAGTTACCATCTTCAGGTCGAAGAAAAGTTAAAAGATATCTTGCTTCGCTTTAAATACTATCTGTCAAGAGGAGACGGGCGCAATCAAGCCCAACTCGTTGACGAATTAGACAGCCTTCTTGATGAAGCCCTCAAGCTAGTCTATCTGGATCATTCGGACCAGCTCTTTCACCAAACGGACTACCACATCCACTACTTTGAGATGAGGCAGAGACAAAGTCGCATCCTACGAAACATGGCTCAGCAAATCAACACTTGCCAGTTAGCTGCAAGTGAGAGCTTGATTTTGGCCCAGCTCTTTGCTAAGATTGCTGCCCAGCTAAGCCAGACCAATCCTGCTCATGACCTACTTGATGACATCGAACGCTATCTGCAAGTCTTCCGCAATCGGAGTCTCCCTAAAACACGTGAGGAGTTTGAGACCCGAGCCACTCTCCTGCAGCTACTACGCGAAGCCGAAACCTTTATCCAGGTCAAGGTCGATTTTTATCAAAAATATGGAAACTAGAAAAACCCCAGAAGAGTTCATGCAACATGATCTCTCTGAGGTTTTTAATTTACCTTTGACTTCAATTACCTTTACTATATGAAAAAATCCACGAATCAAAAGGCACTGCACCCATAAAATGAGACACAAGAAAAACACATTTATGAGGCCAGTTTTCTGTAATCTACAGGAGACTGGTCATTTAATCTCTGTTGAATTCTAGTTTCATTATAAAATATGATGTAAGATTGACAATTTCTGTTATACTATCTTTAGTTAGGTTTCTCCAATTATGGAGATAGAAGGTTTCAGACTTGAGGACAGCATGAAACCATTCAATACAGGCATTATCTGCTGGTGTTCCTTTTCGGGACATGGAGCGGGTGATGCCTTTTTATATGCAAGCCTGATAGTAGGATTTTGAGGTGTAAACAGATCCTTGGTCGCTATGTAAAAGTATCCCTTGAGGTAGCTCAAGTTGATGAAGTGTGTCGAGCACAAAGTTATTATCTTGGCAATCGGAGATGGTATAAGCTACAATTTCGCGATTATAGAGATCATGATCGAAGATAGATAAAGTCTACAGTTCCCAAAGTAGAGGTAGGTGATGTCTGTGACAAGCTTCTCCATAGTCTTGTCTGCCTGAAAATCACGATCCAGCTTATTGTCTGTTAAATGATAAGGCTTCCCTAATTTAGGTCCCTTCTTGGGACGGACACAGCAAAGACAGCCCTTTTCCTTCATGATACGATAGACTTTCTGACAATTTACGACGAGGTTATAAACTTTCTTTAGTAAGCGAGTGATGGTTCGATAGTCATAAATAAAGTGATTTTCCATACAGAGTTGTTCGATTTTATCTATTATTTCGTCTCTTTTCTAAGAATTCTTACACTCCTGTCTCCAGCGATAAAAGGTTGAGCGTTTGACTCCGAAACACTCTAAAATAACAGACACAGGGCACGTTTTCTTATACTCTTCTACTAGCTTGATAAGACTTACTTTGTCGATTTTCTTACCAAGCTCTGATACTTTTTTAGTAATTCTACCTGCAAACGTAACTGTTCGACTTCGGATAGCTGTTCCATTCCTTTACAATAGGTAATATTGTTTCCCCAGAGGTTGATGAAAACGATGTAGCTCATCATTCTCATACCATCGCATCTAGGTGTAGATTTGACTGTCATTCTTAATTTCCAAGATCTCCATGATGACCTTATTGGACTTACCAACCTTTTTCATTTCGATGCAAGCTAACTTAGTTTCTAATGAATATGCTTTTTTGACCATAACAAAACACTCCTGTTTCTAGTTTACCAGAATTCAACAGGAGTGTTTTCTTGTGTCTCATTTTATGGGTGCAGTTCCCTGAGCTAGTTTTTCGGTTTCTATAATAGGAAGCGGAATCTAATTACTAAATAGTAAAGAAATCAGTTAATTTCCACCAGTTTATCAAAAGCAATTAGTCTTAACTTACTAATATTCAAAATAAGAATTGTAAAGCTACTATTCTCAGTTAACTTAACCACATAGTAAGAACAATTTCAATCATTATTCATTAAGTCCACAAGACTAAACTCTTGACATGGTCAATATTCACTCAAATTATAATGTACTTTTAAACACATTCTTGCATCAACTATAAATCCTCTGATTTTAAAACACTCTTCATATACACTTTACAAAAAGTAACTATAGAAAATCTTGATGATCTATACTTTAGGTGCTACCGCTCTGTAAAAATAGGCTGTTCTAAAAAATTTATCATCGAGTCATAATCAATCTCTACTTTTTCAGTCCTATTATTCCAAATATCTTCCAACTTGTAAACAATATTGCTATTGGAATCAAGATATGTTGTAATATGTCCATGAGCTATGGCATTTCTAATTCGCTCTAAAATATAATAATACTTGGTCTCACTTCTTTTATTTATTGTACTAGAATTATTTTGATAATATTTCTGCAAATTGTCTTCTTCATATGTAAATCCGTCAATATTAACAGATAAAGGAGAAATTTTCTTCAAATCGTCATCTTCTAACCTCAAGGAAATATCCAACAGTCTCAACACTGGAAACATAAAATTAAATCCAACAATTTTATCTTCATCCTCTTTTAACTCCCTAATACTCTTATTTATTTCTTTAATTTGATTTTGTGTCTTCTCTGGGGAAACATCTTCAATATAGAAAATATTACACCAATAATCAATCAATCTATCATTTAATTGCATTAAATGGACTAAAAAAATTAGAAAACTCTGTTTCAAAATCATACAAAAACTTTATTTCAGAAGAAAATTCTTTATAAGTTATTTCTTTTTTATTTAAGTATGTTGTTAAAAAAGACACCTCGACCTCTATTCTATTTTCAGGAATTTCCGTAACTACATGATTATAAATTTCCCTATTATTTTTTATAAAGTTTTCTAATTCTATAAAGTTCAAGTCATTTAATTTTTGAGTAAATATGTTCATTGCATGCTGATTATCACCAGCATATTTTAATTTTTCATCACCTTTACCGTCGTATGTTAGAATATTAAAAAAAGCAAATGTTTTGTTTTTCTTATTTAATAATTTTCTTACTATCCTTGAAATAAATGATTGTTTTTTAAAATCAATAACTTGCTCAGGAGATATCTTATTTGTACTATTAAAATTAAACCAACTATGTTTATATACGACACCGTATGAAGTGTAATTAGAAAAATATGACTGAATGAATCTGTGTAAAATTGGTTCTAAAATAAAGCCATGATTAATAGCTTTACCATTTTTATTGTTATATATAAAATACCCTAGAAAATAACCATTTTCCAAAGTTATAAAATTTCCGTAGTTCATATGAGCAAGAGCATTTCTTAAAATTGCTAATTGGTCATACGGACTTTTACTCTCTCTATTACTGCTCACATAAAATTTATCAAACGATTGAACCGTTCCTTCATTAATCATTAGTTCATCTTTATATAAATTGAAATATTTCTTATATAAATCAAGCAATATTTTATCTTTTTCGCTATTATTCAAATGGTTAAAAAAGTCAGCATAAATAAAATTTTTTTTAAAATAGTCTTTCTCTAGTTTTTCCCTATTAAATAATAGAATAGCTGAATCTAAAAATACTCTAAATCTAACTAAATCAGTAATATTTAATTCACCAAAGTAATTCTTACCTATCTTTTCAATCACATCATCTATATCCAGACCATTGGAATAAAGCGTCTGGTACTTATTTATCATAATTAGATTGTTGTTTAAATAGTCATTATTAGGGTACTCTTGAACTTTTTTATTAAACTTCAAATGACAATTTTTATATTTTTCTCCTGAACCACAAGGACACGGTGTATTTCTCTCTATATTTTTTTTACTCATTCAATTCTCCAAAGATCACATCTTTTCCTCTAACTCTACATCCGGATACTTGTCTGCAAACCAGCGGAGGGCAAAGTCATTTTCGAAGAGGAAGACAGGTTGGTCAAAGCGGTCTTTGGCCAAGATATTGCGGCTAGAAGACATGCGTTCATCCAAGTCTTCTGGCTTGATCCAACGGACTGTCTTTTTACCCATTGGAGTCATGACAACTTCTGCATTATACTCGCCTTCCATTCGGTGCTTGAAGACTTCAAACTGGAGTTGGCCGACAGCGCCTAGCATGTACTCGCCTGTTTGGTAATTCTTATAAAGCTGGACGGCTCCTTCTTGTACCAACTGCTCCATGCCCTTGTGGAATGATTTTTGCTTCATGACATTCTTAGGAGAAACCTTCATGAAAATCTCAGGAGTAAAGGTTGGCAAGGGTTCAAACTCAAACTTGTTTTTCCCAACAGTTAGCGTATCTCCAACCTGATAAGTACCTGTGTCGTAAACCCCTATGATATCTCCAGCCACAGCATTGGTCACATTCTCACGACTTTCCGCCATAAACTGGGTAACATTAGACAGTTTAGCACCCTTACCAGTACGAGGCAGATTGACACTCATCCCACGTTCAAATTCACCCGAAACGATACGGACAAAGGCAATGCGGTCACGGTGACGAGGATCCATGTTGGCTTGGATTTTAAAGACAAATCCTGAGAAATCCTTGTCATAAGGATCCACCATTTCACCATCTATTTTCTTGTGTCCATGAGGTTCTGGAGCAAACTTGAGAAAAGTCTCAAGGAAGGTCTGCACACCAAAGTTAGTGAGGGCTGAACCAAAGAATACCGGAGTCAAATCACCTGCAAGAATGGCTTCCTCTGAGAATTCATTTCCTGCTTCATTCAGGAGCTCAATGTCATCCTTGACTTGCTCATAGAAAGGATTGCTCGCAAAGAGTTTATCACCATCTTCCAGACTAGCAAAACGCTCATCCCCTTTATAGAGTTCCAAGCGTTGGTTATAGAGGTCATAGAGACCCTCAAAGGCTTTCCCCATACCGATTGGCCAGTTCATCGGATAACTCGCAATACCTAGAACTTCTTCTAGTTCTTGCAAGAGGTCCAGTGGCTCACGACCATCACGGTCCAACTTGTTCATAAAGGTAAAGACTGGAATACCACGGTGCTTGACAACCTCAAACAATTTCTTGGTTTGGGCCTCAATACCCTTGGCAGAATCCACGACCATAACCGCAGCATCCACCGCCATCAAGGTACGATAGGTATCTTCTGAGAAGTCCTCGTGCCCTGGTGTGTCTAGGATGTTCACGCGTTTACCGTCGTAGTCAAATTGCATCACAGATGAAGTGACCGAAATCCCACGTTGTTTCTCAATATCCATCCAGTCCGACTTGGCAAAAGTCCCTGTTTTCTTCCCTTTTACAGTACCAGCCTCACGAATCTCGCCCCCAAAGTAGAGCAACTGCTCAGTGATGGTTGTTTTCCCCGCGTCCGGGTGGGAGATGATGGCAAAGGTACGGCGTTTCTTAATTTCTTCTTGAATAGTCATATCTTCTCTTTCTTTTCTTTTAGGATAATAGTGAATGCTATATTTAATTTTATATTTTTACATCGGAATATTCCAATCCTTTCAACTTACCTATTATAGCGAATTTCAGGGAGTTTTTCAATTGCTCGTCTGATGAAAAAGTCAAGCTAGAGCACAGATTTCACCTGATTTCTCTTTTTCCACCGTTTCTTGAACAAGATATCAAAGAGAAGCAAGGCAAGAGAAAGAATAACCGACACAAGGAGGTACTTTATCCATAGAGGTGCATTCGAGATAAATGGTGTATCTCTTAAGAGACCATAATTTCCACCCGTCACCTGATTAACCCCAACTAGAAAGAGATTGAGGATAAAGGTATAGGCTACGATCATATATTTCTTGAGTAGGCTCTTGTCATAGTGATTCATCAAGTAGACCAAGGAGTTCACCAAAAGAGCATAGTGTCCAATCAAAAATGAAAAGCTAGTGATATGGGGGAAATCATAGGGGTCAAAAACGGGGTAAACCAGTGCAAAGACCGCTCCACTTGCTCCTAAGAGGGCAAAATACTGCTTGCTCCACCATTTATCTGGCAAGAAAACCACCGCGAACATAGCCAAACGGCAATGGTAAAATGGAAGGCTATTAGAAAAGGGAATCCCAAAACCAACATACCAACTATAAAGAGCTAGCAACTGGAGGATTTGAATCCCCTTAAACAAGAGGACAAATTTGGGATTTTTGTGATAAGCAAGTGCCCCATAAATACAAAGCACTAAGACAAGCATCATAACCCCATACCAAAAAAGCGAAATGGGAGGAGGGACCGTCTGAGTTCTGGTGATAAATTGATGGAACATATTTCTATCCTAACTCTTATTTTCTCTATTCTCTAGTTCAACCATTATAGCGAATTAAAAACGATTTTTCAATTTCTATTTCTTTTCAGTTTGGCTCCCTTATTTATAGGAAAATATGGTAAAATAGAACAGACTAAAAATCATCATTTCACGAAAGGATGCAAGATGAAGATTACGCAAGAAGAGGTAACACACGTTGCCAATCTTTCAAAATTAACATTCTCTGAAGAAGAAACTGCTGCCTTTGCGACTACCTTGTCTAAAATTGTTGACATGGTTGAGTTGCTGGGCGAAGTCGACACAACTGGTATCGCACCTACTACAACGATGGCTGACCGCAAGACCGTACTCCGTCCCGATGTGGCCGAAGAAGGAACTGACCGTGACCGCTTGTTTAAAAACGTACCTGAAAAAGAAAACTACTATATTAAGGTACCAGCTATCCTAGATGATGGAGGAGATGCCTAATGACTTTTAATAACAAAACGATTGAAGACTTGCACAACCTCCTTATCTCTAAGGAAATTTCAGCAACTGAATTGACCCAAGCCACGCTTGAAGATATCAAGTCTCGCGAGAAAGCTATCAATGCTTTTGTCACTATCGCTGAAGAACAAGCCCTTGCTCAAGCTAAAGCCATTGATGAAGCTGGAATTGACGCGGATAATGTCCTTTCAGGAATTCCACTGGCTGTTAAGGATAATATTTCTACTGACGGCATCCTCACAACTGCTGCCTCAAAAATGCTCTACAACTACGAGCCAATCTTTGATGCGACAGCCGTTGCTAATGCAAAATCTAAGGGCATGATTGTTGTCGGAAAAACCAACATGGACGAGTTTGCCATGGGTGGATCAGGTGAAACTTCTTACTACGGTGCCACTAAAAATGCTTGGGACCACAGCAAGGTTCCTGGTGGTTCATCAAGCGGTTCTGCCGCAGCTGTAGCTTCTGGGCAAGTCCGATTGTCACTTGGTTCTGATACTGGTGGTTCCATCCGCCAACCTGCCGCCTTCAACGGGATTGTTGGTCTCAAACCAACCTACGGAACGGTTTCTCGTTTCGGTCTCATTGCCTTCGGTAGCTCATTAGACCAGATTGGACCTTTTGCACCAACTGTTAAAGAAAATGCCCTCTTGCTCAATGCGATTGCCAGCGAAGATGCTAAAGACTCTACTTCTGCTCCTGTCCGCATTGCTGACTTTACTTCAAAAATTGGTCAAGACATCAAGGGAATGAAAATTGCTTTGCCTAAGGAATACCTTGGTGAAGGGATTGACCCAGAGGTTAAGGAAACCATTCTGAATGCCGCTAAACACTTTGAAAAACTTGGTGCCATCGTCGAAGAAGTCAGCCTTCCTCACTCTAAATACGGTGTTGCCGTTTACTATATTATCGCTTCATCTGAAGCTTCCTCAAACTTGCAACGCTTTGACGGTATCCGTTACGGCTACCGCGCAGAGGATGCGACTAATCTTGATGAAATCTATGTAAACAGCCGTAGCCAAGGTTTCGGTGAAGAAGTGAAACGCCGTATCATGCTAGGTACTTTCAGCCTTTCATCAGGTTACTATGATGCCTATTACAAGAAGGCTGGTCAGGTCCGTACCCTCATCATCCAAGATTTCGAAAACGTCTTTGCGGATTACGACTTGATTTTGGGACCAACTGCACCAAGCGTTGCCTATGACTTGGATTCCCTCAACCATGACCCCGTTGCCATGTACTTGGCTGACCTTTTGACCATCCCAGTCAACTTAGCAGGTCTCCCAGGAATTTCAATTCCTGCTGGATTTTCTCAAGGTCTCTCAGTCGGTCTGCAATTGATTGGTCCTAAATACTCTGAGGAGACCATTTACCAAGCTGCTGCTGCCTTTGAAGCAACAACAGACTACCACAAACAACAACCTGTGATTTTTGGAGGTGATAACTAATGAACTTTGAAACAGTCATTGGACTTGAAGTCCACGTAGAGCTCAACACCAATTCAAAAATCTTCTCACCTACTTCTGCCCACTTTGGAAATGACCAAAATGCCAACACCAACGTGATTGACTGGTCCTTCCCAGGAGTTCTGCCAGTTCTCAATAAGGGTGTTGTCGATGCCGGTATCAAGGCAGCTCTTGCCCTCAACATGGACATCCACAAGCACATGCACTTTGACCGCAAGAACTACTTCTATCCTGACAATCCCAAAGCCTACCAAATTTCTCAGTTTGATGAACCTATCGGTTATAATGGTTGGATTGAAGTGGAGCTAGAAGACGGTACGACCAAGAAAATCGGTATCGAACGTGCTCACCTAGAAGAAGACGCTGGTAAAAACACCCATGGTACAGATGGCTACTCTTATGTAGACCTCAACCGCCAAGGGGTGCCATTGATTGAAATTGTATCTGAAGCTGACATGCGTTCTCCTGAAGAAGCCTACGCTTATCTGACAGCCCTCAAGGAAGTCATCCAGTACGCTGGCATTTCTGACGTTAAGATGGAAGAAGGTTCTATGCGCGTGGATGCCAACATCTCTCTTCGTCCTTATGGTCAAGAGAAATTCGGTACCAAGACTGAGTTGAAGAACCTCAACTCCTTCTCAAATGTTCGCAAGGGTCTTGAATACGAAGTCCAACGTCAAGCTGAAATCCTTCGCTCAGGCGGTCAAATCCGCCAAGAAACACGCCGTTACGATGAAGCCAACAAAGCAACCATCCTCATGCGTGTTAAGGAAGGTGCTGCAGACTACCGCTACTTCCCAGAACCAGACCTACCCCTCTTTGAAATCTCAGATGAGTGGATCGAAGAAATGCGTACAGAATTGCCAGAATTTCCAAAAGAACGCCGTGCGCGCTACGTTGCTGACCTTGGCTTGTCAGACTACGATGCTAGCCAGTTGACAGCAAACAAAGTCACTTCTGACTTCTTTGAAAAAGCTGTCGCCCTTGGTGGCGATGCGAAGCAAGTCTCAAACTGGCTCCAAGGCGAAGTCGCTCAATTCTTGAACGCTGAAGGAAAAACTCTGGAACAAATCGAGTTGACACCAGAAAACTTGGTTGAAATGATTGCCATCATCGAAGACGGCACTATCTCATCTAAGATTGCCAAAAAAGTCTTTGTCCATCTGGCTAAAAATGGTGGTGGAGCGCGTGAATACGTCGAAAAAGCCGGAATGGTTCAAATCTCAGATCCATATATCTTGATTCCAATCATCCACCAAGTCTTTGCCGATAACGAAGCTGCTGTTGCCGACTTCAAGTCAGGAAAACGCAACGCAGACAAGGCCTTCACAGGATTCCTTATGAAAGCAACCAAAGGACAAGCCAACCCACAAGTTGCCCTTAAACTACTCGCCCAAGAATTGGCTAAGTTGAAAGAAAACTAGACAGAAAAAAACCAGCCCTAAGGTTGGTTTTTTCTTATCTACCAACTCCCAATAACTATTTTGGCTTTATTTCCAGAATATTTTATGGTAAAATGAAGAGTAATAATATTTATTAAAGAGGTAAAAACATGATTGAAGCAAGTAAATTAAAGGCTGGTATGACCTTTGAAACAGCTGACGGAAAATTGATCCGCGTTTTGGAAGCTAGCCACCACAAACCAGGTAAAGGAAACACCATCATGCGTATGAAATTGCGCGATGTCCGTACTGGTTCTACATTTGACACAAGCTACCGTCCAGAGGAAAAATTTGAACAAGCCATCATCGAGACTGTTCCAGCTCAATACTTGTACAAAATGGATGACACAGCTTACTTCATGAATACAGAAACATACGACCAATACGAAATTCCTGTAGTCAATGTCGAAAACGAGTTGCTTTACATCCTTGAAAACTCAGAAGTGAAGATCCAATTCTACGGAACTGAAGTGATCGGTGTGACAGTACCAACTACTGTTGAATTGACAGTTGCAGAAACTCAACCATCTATCAAAGGTGCTACTGTTACAGGTTCTGGTAAACCAGCAACTCTTGAAACAGGTCTTGTTGTAAACGTTCCAGACTTCATCGAAGCAGGACAAAAACTCGTCATCAACACTGCTGAAGGAACTTACGTTTCTCGTGCCTAATCTCTAGAAAGAGGTCATTCTATGGGAATTGAAGAACAACTTGGCGAAATCGTTATCGCCCCACGTGTACTTGAAAAAATCATTGCCATCGCAACAGCTAAAGTTGACGGTGTCCACTCTTTTTCAAACAAATCAGTATCTGACACCCTTTCAAAACTTTCTCTCGGTCGCGGCGTTTATCTTAAAAACGTGGACGAAGAACTAACAGCTGATATCTATCTCTACCTTGAGTACGGAGTAAAAGTTCCTAAGGTAGCTGTTGCTATCCAAAAAGCTGTCAAAGATGCTGTCCGCAACATGGCTGATGTAGAACTAACTGCTATCAATATCCACGTTGCTGGTATCGTTGCAGATAAAACACCAAAACCAGAATTGAAAGATCTATTTGACGAGGACTTCCTCAATGACTAGTCCACTATTAGAATCTAGACGTGAGCTCCGTAAATGCGCTTTTCAAGCTCTCATGAGTCTTGAGTTCGGCACGGATGTCGAAACTGCTTGTCGTTTCGCCTATACTCATGATCGTGAAGATACTGATGTGCAACTTCCAGCCTTTTTGACAGAGCTAGTTTCTGGTGTTCAAGCTAAAAAGGAAGAACTAGACAAGCAAATCACACAGCATTTAAAAGCAGGATGGACCATCGAGCGTTTAACACTCGTGGAGAGAAACCTCCTTCGCTTGGGAGTCTTTGAAATCACTTCATTTGACACCCCTCAGCTGGTTGCTGTTAATGAGGCTATCGAGCTTGCAAAGGACTTCTCAGATCAAAAGTCTGCCCGTTTTATCAATGGACTGCTCAGCCAGTTTGTAACAGAAGAACAGTAAACAGAAAAAGTGTTTGACAAATATCAAACACTTTTTTCTTTGCCTTCACTATCTAAAAAAATGATAATAGACATAATTATAAACAAAAATCCAGATGGGTTTTGCATAAATGAGAAAGTTGAAAAAACTATGGCACAGGATGGTAATTTTTAGGTTCTTTGTCCAACGGTAGACAAGGGCATAGAAGAGACCGCCTAAACTATAAATAATCAAACTGATAGGATCTCGGTGAGTTAGGATTAAATGACTAAGTCCAAAGATAAGAGCAGATAGGATAACATCCAGATAGTACTTGGACTGGGGGAAAAAGGTATTCATAAAGTACCCTCTATGAATCAGTTCCTCTAATATAGGTCCGATGACTACTGTTAAACTAAAACTGAGAACAGTTGATAGAAAAGTTGGTTGCCCATTGGAGTATAGAATCGAAAGAAGATCTTGAAAGATATACTTGTTATCAATTAGATGATGAAACTGTAACTGAAAAGCATCTACCAATTGACGATCAAAATAAGTAGCCACTAGACCAAATACAAGGTAAAAGAATCTTGACTTCTTTGAACCCTTTTTTTCAAAAATATAGAGCATCTCTTTCTTTTTGAGCCAGTAGATAAATATTAGCAAAAGAGCTATTACTTCAACTGTTAAAAAGATAGAATAGCCATCTATCCCCCATCCTAAAAACTTAGTTAGATGCATAATCCCTAACTCTGGTAGATAAACCGATAGAAATACCAGTAAGATAAAGACTCCCAAATGCCCTAGTTTTTTCATACTTACACCTTTAATTTATTAATAGCCAATACCATAAGCACGTCTAGTCGCATGAGTCAGTATTGTACTCCATTCTGTCGCTAAACTATATGCATATGGCGAATCCCAATGTCTATCATCAACCAACCAAATCATGCCACCACCTGGAACTTGATCTAAGTCTTCAGATGAAAGAACTATAAATGTTTCTGTACCTGTCATTGCAAGAACCTTCTTAAAATATTGTTGTAGGCTCACCTCTACAGTATACTTCTTTTTTATCTATTTTATTAGTCTTCTCCTCAACTATCAATTTTTCAACCTGAATGGCATTTTCTATAAAAAAATGAGACCTTTCTAGTCTCATTTAGTCGTTCTTAGTATTTTCTAAAGCGTTGGTAACGTTCTTCAATAAGTTGGTCAAGTGGTAGTTCTTGCAACCTATCTAGTTCTGCACGCAATTCATTTTTAACACGAGCTTGTAGCTCTTTACTGGAGAGGCCTGCTTCTGAGATTACCTTGTCTACGATTCCCATTTCTAGAAGTTCATGCGAAGTGATTTTCATCAATTCCGCTGCTTCCATAGCACGACTTCCATCCTTCCAAAGGATAGAGGCAAATCCTTCAGGGCTAAGTACGGCGTAGATTGAGTTTTCTAACATCCAGACACGGTTAGCTACTGCTAGAGCTAGGGCCCCGCCAGATCCACCTTCACCGATAATAATCGCGATGATTGGAACCTTGAGGTCACTCATTTCCATCAGGTTTCGGGCGATTGCTTCACCTTGTCCACGTTCCTCTGCTCCAACACCTGGGTAAGCACCCGCCGTATTGATAAAGGTCACAACTGGACGACCAAACTTTTCTGCCTGTTTCATCAGGCGAAGAGCCTTGCGATAGCCTTCTGGATGAGGCTGCCCAAAATTCCGTTTGAGGTTATCATGAAGACTTTTCCCCTTTTGGATACCAACGACAGTTACTGCTTGTTCACCTAACCAGCCAATTCCACCAATGACCGCACCATCGTCTCGGAAAGAGCGATCTCCATGCAATTCGATAAATTCATCGAAGATTCCATTGGCAAAATCAAGGGCTGTCAAGCGACTCTGCTCGCGTGCCTCTCTGACTATTTTTGCAATATTCATCCGCGACTTCCTCCATGCAATCTTACTAATTTAGCAATTGTTTCAGGCAATTCTCTCCGTTTGACAATTGCATCAACAAATCCATGTTCAAGCAGAAATTCTGCCTTTTGGAAGTCATCCGGCAAGGTCTCACGAACTGTATTTTCGATAACACGACGCCCAGCAAAACCAACCAAACTCTGGGGTTCCGCTAGGATAATATCACCTTCCATAGCAAAAGAAGCGGTCACTCCACCTGTTGTCGGATCGGTTAAAATAGTTAGGTAAAAAAGTCCTGCCTTGGAATGACGTTGAACTGCTGCAGAAATTTTAGCCATCTGCATCAAGCTCATGATTCCTTCTTGCATACGGGCACCGCCAGAAGCCGTAAAAAGTACAACTGGCAACTTTTCAACTGTCGCATATTCAAACAAGCGCGTGATTTTTTCACCTACAACGGTTCCCATCGACGCCATGATAAAGTTGGAATCCATGATCCCAAGGGCAACTTTTTGCCCCTTAATGCTAGCTGTACCAGTTAGGACAGCTTCATCCAGTCCTGTTTTTTCACGCATGCTAGCCAGTTTTTTCTGGTAACCAGGAAAGTTCAAGGAATCTTGAGTCTCAATACCTGTAAACATCTCTACAAAGCTATCAGAATCAATCGTCAAATCCAAGCGTTCCTGAGCTGAAATACGGAAAGTATAGCTACAATGGGGACAAATGCGCTCACTGCCAAGGTCCTTTTGATAAATTGTGTGTTTACATCCAGGACACTTGGAGAAGAGTTCATCAGGCACCTCTGGTTTGGCTTGTGGTGCCTGCCTTACGGAACGATTAGGATTGATCCGAATATACTTATCCTTTTTACTAAATAGAGCCATAACTCCCCCTTTTAGTTCTCATACTCTTTGAAAGTCTATTCTTTTTCTTGGTATTTTGGCAAGAAAGTTTCCATCAAGAAGGAAGTATCGTAGTCACCAGCAATAACACGACGGTCTGAAATCAGATCCAATTGAAAATCTGCATTGGTTTGTACTCCTTCAATCTCGAGCTCATAAAGTGCTCGTTGCATCTTCATAAGAGCGTCAAAACGATTCTCCCCATGAACAATAATTTTGGCAATCATACTATCATAGTAAGGAGGAATGGTATAGCCTGGATAAACTGCTGAGTCCACGCGCAAGCCAACTCCACCACTTGGTAGATAGAGATTGGTAATTTTCCCTGGACTTGGGGCAAAGTTAAATGCTGGATTTTCCGCATTGATCCGACACTCGATAGCATGACCACGTAGGACAATATCTTCTTGCTTGACAGACAACTGTTGCCCAGCCGCAATACGAATCTGCTCCTTGACGATATCCACACCTGAAACAAACTCTGTGACTGGGTGTTCAACTTGCACTCGAGTATTCATTTCCATGAAGTAGAAATTGCCACTGGCTTCATCGAGCAGAAATTCAATAGTCCCTGCATTTTCATATCCAACAGACTCCGCTGCACGAACGGCCGCAGAACCAATTTCATTACGAAGGGTTTTTCCAATCGCGATGGACGGGCTTTCTTCTAAGACCTTTTGGTTATTTCGCTGAAGAGAACAATCCCGTTCTCCTAGGTGGATGACGTGTCCCTCTTGGTCAGCAAGGATTTGGACCTCTATGTGGCGAGCTGGATAAATCACACGCTCAAGGTACATAGCGCCATTCCCAAAATTGGCCTTGGCTTCACTGGATGCTGTCTCAAAGGCTGCGACCAAGTCTTCTGCCTTTTCAACCTTACGAATCCCTTTTCCACCACCACCTGCCGATGCCTTTAGCATGACTGGGTAGCCAATCTTTTCTGCAACTGCAAGGGCCTCTTCAGCCGTGTGAACTTCTCCATCAGATCCTGGGATAACAGGAACCCCAGCCTTGATCATTTGTTCACGCGCATTGATCTTATCACCCATGGTATCCATCACAGCCCCAGAAGGACCGATGAACTTAATTCCCACTTCGTCACACATAGTGGCAAACTTGGAATTCTCACTAAGAAATCCAAAACCTGGGTGGATGGCTTCTGCCTCCGTCAAGACTGCAGCCGATAAAATCGCGTTGATATTGAGATAAGATTCTGTCGCCTTACCAGGTCCGATACAGATAGCTTCATCCGCTAGGAGTGTGTGAAGAGCTTCCTTATCAGCAGTTGAATAAACTGCTACGGTCGCAATCCCCAATTCACGCGCAGCTCGGATAATGCGAACCGCAATCTCACCACGATTGGCAATTAAAATTTTACGAAACATGGAGAACCTCCTTAGTTTCCAATTGCAAAGGTAAGAATACCACTCGCTGCAAGCTTGCCATCCACTTCAGCCTTTGCTTCAACCACGGCAATCGTACCACGACGTTTCACAAAGGTAGCCGTCATGACTAATTGATCACCTGGTACAACTTGCTTCTTAAACTTGACCTTGTCCATGCCAGCGTAAAAGACCAGCTTTCCTTTGTTTTCAGGTTTGGACAATTCCAAAACACCCGCAGTCTGTGCCAAGGCTTCCATAATAAGAACACCTGGCATAACTGGGTATTGAGGAAAATGACCATTGAAGAAAGGTTCGTTGATGGTGACATTTTTAATAGCAACAATAGTATCTTCGCTCACTTCCAAGACACGATCCACTAGGAGCATAGGGTAGCGATGGGGTAGAGCTTCTTTAATTCCTTGAATATCGATCATTTGATACGTACCAATCCTTTACCAAACTCAACCATTTCTTCATTTGAAACGAGAATTTCTGTTACCACGCCATCCTTAGGTGCTGGAATTTCATTCATGACTTTCATGGCTTCGATGATTACCAAAGTCTGGCCTTTCTTGACACTGTCACCAACCGTCACAAAGGCAGGTTTATCTGGTCCAGCAGCCAAGTAAGCAACCCCAACAAGTGGGCTTTCAACAACATCTCCCTCTGGAGCAACCGTCGTTCCAGCTGGTGCTTCTTCTACTGGACTCTCTACTGGAGTCGAAGGGACTGAAACTGCTGGACTAGCAACCACTGCGGCAGGCGCTGAAGGAACTGGAGCTGGTGCTTCAGAAACCATTCTTGCTTCATTCTTGCTGAACTGCAATTCGTCCCGTCCGTTTTTATAAGAAAATTCTCTCAAACTTGACTGGTCGAATTGAGCCATCAAGTCCTTGATCTCATTTAAATTCATAATTATTTATTCTCCCAACGTTTGAAAGCAAGAACCGCGTTGTGTCCACCAAATCCAAAAGTATTTGAAATGGCATAAGGAATTTCTTGCTCCAAGCCTTGTCCATAAACGACATTCGCTTCGATATAGTCTGACAACTCGCTTGTTCCAGCTGTCATTGGTACAAAGTTATGACGCATGGCTTCGATTGTAGCGATTGCTTCTACCGCTCCTGCAGCTCCAAGCAAGTGTCCTGTAAAGGACTTGGTTGAAGATACTGGTACTTCTTTACCAAAAACAGCTACGATAGCACCACTTTCTCCTTTTTCATTAGCAGGAGTTGAAGTTCCGTGGGCATTGACATATGCTACTTGCTCTGGAGAAATTTCTGCTTCTTCCAAAGCCAACTTCATAGCCTTAATCGCACCTTGACCTTCTGGATGAGGTGAAGTCATATGGTAAGCATCACAGGTATTACCGTAGCCAACTACTTCAGCCAAGATAGTTGCGCCACGTTTTTCAGCGTGTTCAAGACTCTCGAGAACCAGCATTCCAGAACCTTCTCCCATGACAAAACCGTTACGATCCTTGTCAAATGGAATAGAAGCACGAGCTGGATCTTCTGTAGTTGATAGAGCTGTCAAAGCTTGGAATCCAGCAATGGCAAAAGGAGTGATTGATGATTCTGATCCCCCAACTAGCATGACATCTTGGAAACCAAACTTGATTGAACGGAAGGCATCTCCGATGGCATCATTTGATGAGGCGCAGGCTGTATTGATTGATTTACAGATACCGTTTGCTCCGAAACGCATAGCAACATTTCCTGAAGCCATATTTGGCAAGGCTTTTGGAAGTGTCATTGGTTTAACGCGTTTTGGACCTTTTTCATGAAGACGGATAACCTGATCTTCGATTTCTTTAATTCCCCCAATACCAGAAGCAACGATGACACCAAAGCGATCTTTATCGATTGCTTCTACATCAAGATTTGCATTTGTCACCGCTTCTTGAGCTGCATACAAGGCATACAAAGAATAGTTGTCAAAACGGTTGGTATCTTTTTTGACAAAGTATTTATCAAATGGGAAATCTTGAACTTCTGCCGCATTGTGCACAGCAAATTCGCTGTGGTCAAACTTAGTGATTTCTCCAATTCCAATCTTCCCAGTTTGCAAACTGTTCCAAAATTCTTCTGGAGTATTTCCGATAGGAGAGGTCAATCCGTAACCTGTTACTACAACTCGATTTAGTTTCATCTGTCTTACCTATATCTTTCCTTATTTTTTACATGCTAAGTCCGCCATCAACAGCGAGAACTTGTCCAGTCAAATAATCCTGTCCAGCCAGGAACACTGTAGCATCTGCGATATGTTCTGCTTGACCGAAATGTTTCATTGGGATTTGGGCCAATGTCGCTTCCTTGACCTTATCAGACAAAACAGCAGTCATATCTGACTCGATCATCCCTGGTGCAAGAGCATTTACGCGTACGTTGCGATTGGCAACTTCACGTGCAACTGACTTGGTAAAACCAATCAAACCTGCTTTAGAAGCTGCATAGTTGGCTTGTCCGATATTTCCCATCAAACCGACCACACTCGACATGTTGATAATCGCACCTTCACGTGCCTTGATCATCTGTTTCAAGACTGCTTGCGTCATGTTGAAGGTACCTGTCAAGTTGATTTTAATCACTTTTTCAAAGTCTTCTTCGGTCATCTTGAGCATAAGCGTATCTTGAGTGATCCCAGCATTGTTGACCAAGACATCGACAGAACCGAGTTCCGCAATCGCTTGATCTACCATACGCTTGGCATCTGCAAAGTCTGAAACATCACCTGATATCGGTACTACTTTGACGCCGTAGTTTGAAAACTCAGCCAGCAATTCTTCTGAGATTGCTCCTCGACTATTCAAAACTACATTAGCGCCTAGTTGGGCAAATTTGTGAGCAATGGCAAGTCCGATACCACGACTTGAACCTGTTACAAAGACATTTTTATTTTTTAGTTGCATTCTGTTCTCCTGTTTCCTGTTGTATTTGTGGGAGAAGGGATTACTAGTTTCCCAGCAAAGCATCCAAACTTGCTTGGTCTTCAACGTTAGCTAGCTTAGCTGTTTTATCGATTTTTTTGACAAAGCCTGATAGGACTTTCCCAGGACCAATTTCAATAAAATTGGTCACGCCAGCATTCTGCATCACTGCGATACTCTCATAAAAACGAACAGGTTCTTTGACCTGACGCGTCAAGAGCTCTTGGATTCGATCTTTTTCCATAACAGTAGCTTCCGTATTGCCGACTAGAGGGCAAGTAAAGTCAGAGAAACTCACTCCCTCAAGAGCTCCAGCTAATTGCTGACTGGCTGGCTCAAGAAGGGCTGTATGGAAAGGACCAGATACATTTAAAGGAATCAATCGTTTTGCTCCTGCTTCCTGCAAGAGTTCAACTGCGCGGTCAACCGCAGCCACCTCACCACCGATAACGATTTGGCTTGGGGTGTTGTAGTTAGCTGGAGTCACTACTCCAACTTTAGAGGCTGTTTCACAAGCTTCCTCAATCACTTCAACTGGAGTATTAAGGACGGCTACCATTTTACCAGAACCAGCTGGCGCCGCCTCTTCCATATAAGCTCCACGTTTGGCAACCAGGGCAACTGCCTCTTTAAAGTCCAAGGCTCCGCTAGCTACTAAAGCAGAATATTCACCAAGGGATAAACCTGCTACCATATCTGGCTGATAGCCCTTTTCTTTCAATAAACGGTAAATAGCAACCGAAGTTGCCAAAATGGCTGGTTGCGTATAGCGAGTCTGGTTTAACTTGGTTTCTTCCTTATCAATCAAGTCACGAAGGTCATAACCCAAAACCTGACTGGCTTGGTCAATGGTTTCCTTGACGATAGGATAGTGGTCATAGAGGTCTCGTCCCATCCCTAGATACTGAGCACCTTGACCCGCAAATAGAAAGGCTGTTTTAGTCATTTCTTACAACTCCTGCCCAACGAGAGGCTTCTTCCTGAATTTTCTTGGCAGCGCCATAGTATAAATCTTTTAGGATTTCTTCAACGGTTTCTTCTTTAGAGACCAAACCAGCAATCTGACCTGCCATTACAGATCCACCTTCTACATCTCCATGAACAACGGCTTTAGCAAGAGCACCAGCTCCCATTTGTTCAAAGATTTCTAAATCTGGATTTTCTTGTCTAAAGGCATCTTTTTCAGCCTGTTCAAAGTCACGTGTCAACTGGTTTTTAATGGCACGAACAGCATGACCAAAATGCTGAGCTGAAATAGTCGTATCGATATCACGCGCCTTTAAGATTTTTTCTTTGTAGTTTGGATGGGCGTTAGATTCCTTAGCTACTACGAAACGCGTACCGACTTGAACAGCCTCAGCACCAAGCATAAAGCCTGCAGCGACACCCTCACCGTCTGCAATTCCTCCAGCAGCGATAACTGGAATTGAGACAGCCGCAGCAACTTGGCGAACCAAGGTCATCGTTGTTAGTTTTCCAATATGTCCACCGGCTTCCATTCCTTCTGCAATAACTGCATCTGCACCAATTTTTTCCATGCGTTTTGCCAAAGCAACACTTGGAACAACAGGAATAACTGTAATTCCTGCATCATGGAAACGAGTCATGTATTTACTTGGATTTCCAGCACCAGTTGTAACCACCTTAACCCCTTCTTCAATCACGAGATCAACGATGTCTTCTACAAAAGGTGACAAGAGCATGATGTTGACACCAAAAGGTTTATCCGTAAGTGATTTGATTTTATCGATATTAGCCTTTACGACCTCTTTAGGTGCATTTCCACCACCGATGATCCCTAGACCACCAGCTTTGGATACTGCACCAGCCAAGTCACCATCAGCAACCCAAGCCATTCCTCCTTGAAAAATAGGGTAATCAATGTTCAATAATTCTGTAATACGTGTTTTCATAGTGCCTCCATCATTCCTTGCTTACGTAATAGTTCGATGAGTTTATCATTTGAGTTTCAAACTATTACCTAAACAAGAGGGAGTGGGTTTCCCCTACTCCTTCTAGTAATATGTTAATTATTTTGTTTGTTCTTCAACGTAGGCAACCAAGTCACCAACTGTTTTCAAGTTATCTTCTGCTTCGATTTGGATATCGAAAGCATCTTCGATTTCAGAGATTACTTGGAACAAGTCCAATGAATCTGCATCCAAATCATCAAAAGTAGATTCAAGTGTTACTTCTGATGCATCTTTCCCAAGTTCTTCAACGATAATTTCTTGTACTTTTTCAAATACTGCCATGATAGGACTCCTTTAAAATATAAAAAATTTATAACTATGTGTTTACCACATGATTACCTAGATTGTAAGAATGAGTGTGCCCCATGTCAAACCTCCACCGAAGCCTGATAGGAGAATCGTCTGGCTACCATCTAAACGAATCTTACCATTCTCCACACACTCTGAGAGCAAAATCGGGATACTTGCTGCACTGGTATTTCCATACTCCATCATATTGGCAGGAAGCTTGTCTCGGTCTACACCGATCTTCTTAGCCATCTTATCCAAAATGCGGATATTTGCCTGATGAAGCAAGAGATAATCCAATTCCGATGCTGCGATTGGACCATTCTCAATGGTTTCTTTGATCGATCTAGCAACATCACGATTTGCAAAATCAAAAACTGCTCGTCCATCCATTTTCAAAAAAGCAGGAACTGCTTCTTGATCTGAGAAGGGCGAAGCCAAAGCCGTTTGACCATAGGTCAAACACTCGCTCCGAGAGCCATCTGTATAGAGACTTTCCACAAGGAAGTGCCGTGTTTCGCTCGTTTCCAAGAGAACGCCACCAGCACCATCTCCAAATAGAACAGCTGTCGAACGATCAGACCAATCAACTGCCTTGGATAAGGTCTCAGCCCCGATAACAATCCCTTTTTTGAACTGTCCAGAACTTAAAAATTTTTCAGCAGTTGAAAGAGCGAATACAAAGCCACTGCAAGCTGCTGTAAGATCAAAGGCAAAAGCTCTATGCGCTCCGATATTTGCCTGAACTCGAGCTGCTGTAGAAGGCATCATCGAATCTGGAGTAATCGTCGCTACAATGATAAAATCAATCTGGTCCGCTGTTAAGCTCCCTTTGGCCAGCAAACTATTAGCAACTTCTGTCGCCAAGTCACTTGTAGACTCCGTTTTTGAGATATGTCTCTGTTTAATTCCTGTCCGACTTGAAATCCACTCATCGCTTGTATCCATGATTTGAGCCAAGTCTTGATTAGTGACCACTTGCTCTGGAACATAATGAGCAACCTGGCTTATTTTTGCAAAAGCCATTATTTCAAATCCTCCAAAAATTGATAAAGGTTAGTCAAGCCCCTATCCATCACTTCTATTTCTTCAGAACTCATGCCATCGATAATTTTCTCGACCATGGCCTTGTGGAAACGTTTATGAAGGCGGTGAACCAAACGACCTTTCTTTGTCAAATGCAGATAGACCACACGACGATCCTGATCAGAACGAATGCGCTCAACATAACCTTTTCTTTCGAGATTATTCAAGCTGGTCGTAACAGTTCCAAGAGTTACCATCAGTTCTTTTGAAACCTTACTTGGTGTTGCCTCCGGGAACTTTCCAATCACATCAATCGTGTGCATTTCTTTGATGGAGATATCTTTGAAACGACTACCTCGTAAGCTAACCTCCTCAATCACAAGGACATTATTAAAAATAGATGTTAAATACTCATTCACTTGTTGGTAGTCCAAAGTATTCCCTCCTTCTCAAAAAAACTTTTGCATTCAAAACATTTGACACAAAAAGTATATCAAACTTCAAAGAATTGTGCAAGTATTTTTTTATTTTCCTGAAAATTTTGGTCGTCTTCTTTCAGAATGTGCTCGGACTCCTTCTTTAAAATCTTCAGTTAAAGATAAAGATTCTTGCAACTTTAATTCCAATTCAGCATAATTCTGCCAATCCTTAAATTGGCTTTCCCAAACCAACTTTTTAATGGCTGCGTATGAGTTTGCTGAGCCTCGTCTTAATTTCTTCAGAACTTGTTCTCTTGTCTTTTCTAGCTTATCTGCCTCGCAAACACGGTATACCACACCCCATTCCAGTGCTTTTTCCGCGGTCAAGGCTTCTCCTGTCATGGCAAGTTGCGCAGCTCGTGTTACCCCGATACTACGACTCAAGAGATGAATCCCACCAGCGTCCGGCGCCAATCCAACTCCAACAAAGGCTTGGATGAATTTTGCCTTATCAGTCGCCAAACAAAAATCGACTGCTACTGCCATATTGGCTGCAGCACCAGCAACTGCTCCATCTACCTCCATCAAAACAGGTTTAGGGATCTGCTTAATTTTATAGGAGATTGTATTGACTAATTCTGCAATCTTATTCAAAGAAGGGATATCATCTTCATCCACTGCACGCTTCATCTCAACCAAATCTCCCCCAACTGAAAAGACCTTCCCATTAGCGTTAATCAAGATAAACTGAACAGTTTGATCCTGCTCTGCTAGAGTCAAAGCTTCTAAAATTTCCTCACACATTGGGATATGGAAACCATTTGCCACTTCGGGACGATTCAAAGTGATGATAGCAAGATCATCTAGGATATGATATAGGATATGATTCATAGCTTCTCCTTTTGTAAGGTGATAAAATTATTTCATTGCCAAAGTATACCTTTTTTTAGATAAAGAGGCAAGAAAAAACTAAAGGAAAGTGTCTCAGCTGATAAAAAACGCTCACTTTATCCTAAAGACTATAGTATTTTCTTCATTGAAAAAAGCCCCTCTTTCTGCTATAATCGTATAAAATACTTACTTGAGGAGTCCCTATGAAGGTTGTAAAATTTGGCGGAAGCTCGCTTGCCTCTGCTAGTCAGTTAGAAAAAGTTTTAAACATCGTTAAAAGCGATAAAGAGCGCCGTTTTGTGGTCGTTTCTGCACCGGGTAAACGCAATTCTGAAGATACTAAGGTTACCGACGCTTTGATCAAATACTATCGTGATTATGTAGCGGGAAATGATATCAGCAAGAGCCAAAACTGGATCATCGATCGCTATGCGGCTATGGTGAGCGAACTAGGCTTAAAACCATCAGTTCTAGAAAAAATTTCTAAAAGCATCCGTGCCTTAGCGACTCTTCCTATTGAAGAAAATGACTTTCTCTATGACACCTTCCTAGCGGCTGGAGAAAACAACAACGCCAAATTGATTGCAGCTTACTTTAACCAAAACGGCATCGATGCGCGCTATGTTCATCCAAGAGAAGCGGGAATTATCGTAACAAGCGAACCTGGAAATGCTCGCATCATTCCATCTAGCTATGACAAGATTGAGGGCTTGGCTGACAGCAACGAAGTCCTTGTTATTCCTGGTTTCTTTGGGGTCACTAAGGAAAATCAAATCTGTACCTTCTCCCGTGGTGGATCCGACATAACTGGTTCCATCATCGCTGCCGGTGTCAAAGCCGACCTCTACGAAAACTTTACAGATGTCGATGGTATCTTTGCTGCCCATCCAGGTATCATTCACCAGCCTCATTCTATCCCTGAATTGACCTACCGTGAAATGCGGGAATTGGCTTATGCAGGTTTCTCAGTTCTTCACGATGAAGCTCTGCTCCCTGCCTACCGAGGAAAAATCCCTCTCGTTATCAAGAATACCAACAACCCTGACCATCCGGGTACTCGTATCGTTCTGAAACACAGTAGTGATAAATTCCCAGTAGTAGGGATTGCGGGTGACTCAGGATTTGTCAGCATCAACATGTCGAAATACCTCATGAACCGTGAAGTTGGTTTTGGTCGCAAGGTTCTGCAAATCCTTGAAGATCTTAACATCGGTTGGGAGCACATGCCAACTGGTATCGATGATCTTTCAATCATTCTCCGTTCTCGCGAATTGACTCCTATCAAGGAAGAAGAAATTCTGCGTCAGCTCGTTCAAAAGGCTGAAGTGGACCATGCTGAAATCGAACATGATCTTTCAATTATTATGATTGTCGGGGAAAAGATGAAGAGTCATATCGGGGTAACTGCTACTGCCACACGTGCTTTGTCTGAGAATAAAATCAACATCCAGATGATGTCCCAAGGGTCAAGTGAAGTTTCCATCATGTTTGTTGTCAATAAAGAGCAAGAGAAGGCCGCTATTAAGGCGCTCTATCATGCCTTTTTCGGTGAAAGTAAGGAAGACTAATCATGGCTCAATCACTCAATAAAGTCATTGACCTCCAAACCACTGGGACATCTTACCTCTCTATCTCTGGAAAAGTTGGAAAATTTCTAGTCGGGGACCAAGCCTTGGAGTTTTATCCTGATGTCAATGTCGAACAATATATCCAGATTCCCTGGTCAAGCATTCAGCAAATCGGAGCCAACGTAAGTGGCCGCAAGATCAGCCGCCACTTTGAAGTCTTCACCGATCAAGGTAAATTTCTCTTTGCCTCAAAAGACTCTGGGGCTATCCTCAAAATCGCTCGGGAAAAATTAGGAAACGACAAGGTCGTGAAACTTCCGACTCTGCTCCAGACCATTGGACAAAAATTTAAAAATCTATTTGCAAAAAAGTAGAAACTTTAGTATAATCATAGCAACGGATAAGTAGGTTATCCTCTTCTTTCAGAAAGTCTGCGGGTGCTGCGAGCAGATAGGAGGGATAGGTGAAATTCTACCGTTATCAACAATTAAATACAGAATCAAGTGCACACCTGTGAAGTTGGATGGAACCGTGGCCCTGCCACTCCAACGCTTTGTTAGGTGTGCTTTTTTCATAAAGGAGTTTTTATGTTAGATATCAAACGTATTCGTACAGACTTTGATGCTGTCGCTGAAAAACTAGCTACACGTGGTGTAGATGCTACTATCCTTAACGAGATGAAAGAAATCGACGCTAAACGTCGTGATATCTTGGTCAAGGTCGAAAACCTCAAGGCAGAACGTAACACAGTTTCTGCAGAGATTGCTCAAGCCAAGCGCAATAAGGAAAATGCTGATGACAAGATTGCTGCTATGCAAACCCTATCTGCTGAAGTCAAAGCCTTGGATGCTGAATTGGCGGACATCGATGCTAAATTGACAGAATTTACCACTACTCTTCCAAACATCCCAGCTGACAGCGTTCCTGTTGGAGCTGATGAGGATGACAACGTTGAAGTTCGCCGTTGGGGAACTCCGCGCGAGTTTGACTTTGAACCAAAAGCTCACTGGGATCTGGGTGAAGACCTCGGTATCCTTGACTGGGAACGTGGTGGAAAAGTGACGGGTGCTCGTTTCCTTTTCTATAAAGGCCTCGGTGCTCGTTTGGAACGTGCCATCTATAACTTTATGTTGGATGAACATGGCAAGGAAGGCTACACAGAAGTCATCACGCCTTACATGGTTAACCATGATTCTATGTTTGGTACTGGTCAATATCCAAAATTCAAGGAAGATACCTTTGAATTGAGTGACACCAACTATGTCCTTATTCCGACCGCTGAAGTGCCTCTTACAAACTACTACCGTGATGAAATCCTTGACGGAAAAGACCTACCAATCTACTTCACTGCTATGAGCCCATCATTCCGTTCTGAAGCTGGTTCTGCTGGTCGTGATACACGTGGCTTGATTCGTTTGCACCAATTCCACAAGGTTGAAATGGTCAAATTTGCCAAACCAGAAGAATCATATGAAGAATTAGAAAAAATGACAGCCAACGCTGAAAATATTCTTCAAAAGCTTAATCTTCCATACCGTGTGGTCGCGCTCTCTACTGGAGATATGGGCTTCTCAGCTGCCAAGACTTACGATTTGGAAGTTTGGATTCCAGCACAAAATACCTACCGTGAAATCTCAAGCTGTTCAAATACAGAAGATTTCCAAGCTCGTCGTGCTCAAATCCGTTACCGTGATGAAGCCGATGGCAAGGTTAAACTCCTTCACACCTTGAACGGTTCTGGACTTGCAGTTGGACGTACAGTAGCCGCTATTCTTGAAAACTACCAAAATGCAGATGGTTCTGTAACTATTCCAGAAGTACTTCGTCCATACATGGGTGGAGCTGAAGTTATCAAACCATAAAAAATAAGGCCTAGCTAGATAATAGCTAGACCTTTTTTCGTAACCAAATTAGATAACCACTCAAGACAAAGAGTAAAATACTTAAGCAAAGGAGGGTTTCCACAAACACTAGATAATCTAAGATAGGCAGTTTTACAATTCCTTGAGCCATTTTAAGCGATGTAGCTGTGATAATGGTTGGGAAGGTTAAGGCTGAGAAGGCTGGTTGAAAGCCTTGTTTTAAAATATTGGGCAAGCGAGTCAAAACGAAGATGAAAAAAGACTGAGAGACAAGCATCAGCAGTAACAAGGCCCAGGTCGGAAGAGTAACTCCCCCGATACGCACCAGAGCTGCTAAGAGCAAAGAAAAAGGAGCGCAGTAGATTCCTTCTTGCCCTAGTAGGGCTGGAGTCAATGGCTGTTTCTTTAGATCACTGTAAATCAACGGATAGAGAAAAAAAGTAGCGAGAAAGCCGAAAGTCACCGTTAGGTAGGCAATCTGAATCAGGCCAACGACTGGATAGGTCAAGGCTGCTACTGCTATGCCCACATAAAGTACTGTCCAGCTTGGTGTTGCACTAGCTCTTTCCTCCACTCCAAGAAAGCGACGAGAAAAATAAGCGATCAAAGCAAAATCCAAAATAAAAGAAAACCACCACAAAGGCTGGGATAGGATAGGCATAGACGGAACTAGTCGCAAGACATAGGTCGATAAAATCATCCCCGCCATAGGAAAGGTAGCTATACCAGATAAAAGAGGGGGCTTGGTCAATTCTTTCTTGGTTTCTTCCCAATTAAAAAGATGAAGAATCAGAAAGAAAATCCATAAGACCAATCCAGTCAAACTAAATAGGTGCGAAAGAACAGGCCAAGTATCCGCAATCAAGTTTCCTGCACCTGCCAAACCTAACAAACAACCAGAAAATACCAAGGGGAGTTTTTTCATGGCAACCTCCGTTAATCATATTATTATCAGTATAGCATAAAAGCCTTTAAAATAGCATAGAAAAATGAAGACTGGATAAATCAGCCTTCATTTTATTTATGATTCGAACTAGGCATAAGGTTGCAATTCTGGATTGATTGGCGTATCAGCTAAGTTGTTTGCATAGTTGCAAAGGCTGGCTAGGCTGACACCGAGAACTACGTCCAAGGCATTTTGTTGCGTATAGCCGGCTTCTAAGAATTCAGCCAAAGCTTCATCTCCTACACGACCCTTGGTATTGATGACCGCCAAGGTAAACTTAGCTAGAGTATCTAGTTTTGGATCTGTCTCAATTGGAGTGCGGTTG
The DNA here is from genome assembly GCF_000162495.1 of Streptococcus sp. M143. Taxonomy (NCBI): domain Bacteria; kingdom Bacillati; phylum Bacillota; class Bacilli; order Lactobacillales; family Streptococcaceae; genus Streptococcus; species Streptococcus sp. M143. Next base: position 40,048 of record NZ_GG730099.1, read on the forward strand.
CGAAGGGCTTGGAGAAGATCATCATTCATCTGGATTTGTTTGATTGAAAAGGCAGTATGACCTGCCACGCAGAAAGCACAACCATTGGTCACGGCTGCCGTGATTTGCACTACTTCGCGTTCCACTGGTGTCAGGCTATTGCGACGGTTGATGGCTCCGACAGTTCGGTAGGCTTCAAGCGCGGTTGGGGCATTGGCCAAGAGACCGATTAGGTTGGGAATATAGCCATTGTTGTCTTTTCGTACTGTTTCAAGAACTTCTTTCACTTCTGCTGGTGCTGATTCTACTGTGTGGATGGTAAATGTTGTCATAAGAAACCTCTTTTCATTTTATTGTCATTTAGTCTATCATAGAATTTCCCCCTTGGATAATATATATTTTCAATTGCCATGATAGGAAATGTTTATGAAATGAAAAAATCACACTAAAAGTGTGATTGGATTAGTTCTTAAAATACTTCTTAGTCTCAGCAACAACTACGGGCGACAAGACCAAAAGGGCAATCAGGTTAGGCAAGGCCATCAAGGCATTGACGATATCTGCAATAATCCAGACCATGTCCAACTCGATAAAACCTCCCAACAAGACCATGAGCACAAAGACCACCCGATAGAGCCATATAAAACGAACTCCAAAGAGGAACTCGAAACAGCGTTCTCCATAGTAGTTCCAACCTAGAATCGTAGTGAAGGCAAAAAGCACAAGGAAGATGGTTAAGAGGGCAGGTCCAAAGTGTGAAAAGACTGTTGAGAAAGCTGACTGGGTAAGCGCTACTCCATTCAAATCACCACTCCAAACCCCAGTTACCAAGATGGTCAAACCTGTCAGAGTACAGATAATCAGGGTGTCAATAAAGGTTCCTGTCATGGAAATCAAGCCTTGCTCAACAGGCTCATTTGTCTTAGCCGCAGCGGCTGCAATCGGAGCTGAACCAAGACCAGATTCATTCGAAAAGACTCCTCTCGCCACACCATTTTGAATCGCAGTACGGATAGTCGCACCAGCAAATCCTCCTACTGCAGCTACAGGGCTGAAAGCAGAAGTAAAGATGAGGGCAAGTGTGGCTGGGATTTTCTCGATATTAAAGAAAATCACAATCAAGGTTCCTAGAATATAGACGATGGCCATAAAAGGAACGACTGCTGTTGAAACCTTGGAAATGGATTTGAGTCCACCAAAGACTGCAATCGCTACAAAAACAGACAACACAAGAGCTGTGATAGCTGGATCAATTTGAGCTGTATTTTGGATAGATTCTGTAATTGAATTGACTTGGGTAAAGGTACCAATCCCCAGAAGGGCAACCAATACACCAGCTAGGGCAAAGAAGATTGCAAGGGGACGCCACTTTTCTCCCATTCCCAAAAGAATGTAGTGCATGGGTCCTCCAGCTACAGCCCCATTTGCATCCTTAGTGCGGTACTTGATAGCCAGCAATCCTTCAGCATACTTGGTCGCCATCCCAAAGAAGGCAGCCATCCACATCCAAAAGAGAGCACCTGGCCCACCAACCTTAATAGCTGTCGCAACTCCGATGATATTTCCCGTACCAACTGTGGCTGCTAGAGCCGTACAGAGAGCAGCAAAGCTCGACACATCGCCATGCCCCTTATCCTTGGTAAAGATCAACTGAAAGGCTTTAGGGAGACGAGCCACCTGTAAAAGTCCTAGTCGGATGGTCAAGTAGATACCCGTTCCGACCAATAAAATCAAGAGGGGAGGTCCCCAAACGAAAGCATCAAGCGCTTTTAGCAATTCTAACATGTCCTACTCCTATCTTTCAACCCCAAAAGAAAGAGCACATGCAAGATACATGTACTCTGGAATGCCTAGATAAATGCCAAAAAGCGATCTATCTTAGCTCTGTCCTTTTACCTGAGAGTTTGAGCAGTTGCCTGCCTTGCCCCTTCGGTGCCTTTACGGTCTCTCCAGAGTTCCGTCCATTTACAGTCATGGAAAACAAACCTTTCTCCACTTCTATTAAACTTCATTCGGTGTTGGTATTTAATTTTTATTATTTTACAAGAAAAGTTAGCTTTTGTCAATAAATTCTATGAAAATTTTTGACTTTCCATTTCTTTTCTCAGAAAGGCCGAATCCTACTTCTCTCTAACCTTTAAAGGTCACAATGGTTGCGCCACTGCCTCCAGCATTCTGTGGGGCATAGCCAAAACTCTTGACATGCTTGTTTCTTTGTAGGTATTTGGTAACGCCCTCACGGATAACACCTGTTCCAATCCCATGGATGATGTCTACCTGCGCCATGTTATTAAGTAGGGCCTGGTCAATAAAGGCATCCAGCTCATTCATGGCTTCTTCGTAACGTTTGCCTCGGAGATCTAGTCTTGCTTGCGGACCACGACCAGAAGCACGTTTCACGATATTGACTTGTTTCTTCTTGACTGGTGCCTCTTGTTGGGCCTGAACCAAGTCAAATTCCTTGTCTTCCAAGGTCATCTTAATCAAGCCAACTTGGGCTTCCCAACGGCCGTCCTTAAGCTGATTGGTCAAGGTTCCACGTTGTCCATAACTGAGGACCACAATATCATCCCCCACCTTTGGAGTCCGTTTTTTCTTGGCCTTTTGAAGGACCTTGTTTTTAGACAAGTCCACTTTTTCAGGAGCCAGTTTTTTCAGCTCAGCCTTGGCTTCAATGATTTCGTGAGGTTTGAGTTGAGACTTACTGTGGAGATTCTTGAGAATCTGGTCACTCTCACTTAGCGCTAGTTCCACAATTTCAGCTGCTTGTTCACGCGCCTTGTTGAGCTCAGTTTCCTTTTCCCGATTGAGCTCATTGTAAAGCTTTTTGAGTGCTCGGTTCATCTTGAGGTTTTCTTGCTCCACCTCACGGATATTGTCCAAGCGTTTACGACTTTCAAGCGTTTGGTCTTCCAATTGCTCAATAATGCGGTTGACGTCATTATCTTGGTTGACCTGTTGGCTAGCATCCCCAACGATGACATCTGACAAGCCTAGACGTTTGGCAATTTCAAAGGCATTGCTTCGGCCAGGAACTCCCTGCATAAAGCGATAGGTAGGACGCAGACTGGCTGTATCAAACTCCATGCTAGCATTTTGCACAAAGGCTGTCTCAATACCGTAGGCCTTGAGTTCTGGATAGTGGGTCGTCGCCATAGTTTTGACCTGACGTAGACGAAGATCCTCTAAAATAGCCATAGCAAGGGCAGCACCTTCCTGCGGATCGGTACCTGCGCCAAGCTCATCTAAGAGTAAAAGTGAGTGTTGGTTGACCTTGCCAAGAATATCTACGATATTGGTCATGTGACTCGAGAAGGTCGACAAGCTTTGCTCGATAGACTGCTCATCTCCAATATCTGCGAAGATTTCTTCGAAAATACCGACTCGGCTCCCCTTATCAGCTAAAATGGGCAAGCCTGACTGGGCCATGAGTTGAGTCAAGCCCAAGGTTTTGAGCATGATGGTCTTCCCACCTGTATTGGGACCTGTAATGACAATGACCGTTAATTCCTTACCAAAGTGTACATCGTTTGGCACTGCATTTTTGACCAAAGGATGGCGAACATGAAGGAGTTGAATCTCTTGGTTCTCTGAAAGTTGAGGAACGACTGCTTGTCTTTCTTGAATAAAACGCACCTTAGCACGAATCAGGTCCAGATGGCCGATAATCCAAGCGTCATTAGCAATCTCTGCAGCATGAGGACGAACCCGTTCCGATAGTTCCTGCAGGATGCGAATCATCTCATAGCGCTCATCAGCTCGCAGACTAGCGATTTCTTCGCTCAGTTTCACGACCTCACGGGGTTCGATATAGACTGTATTCCCACTGGCAGAGATGTCATGGACAACACCTGCAATCTTGTTGCGGTAGGTATTCTTGACGGGCAAGACTTGACGGCCATTTCTGCTAGCGATAATCCCTTCCGTCAACATCTGAGCTTTTTGCTTGAGCAAGTCTTGCAAGACATCTCGAACTTGGCTCTCACTATCATGGATTTTCCGACGGATACGTGCTAATTCTTCACTGGCGAAATTTTCGATAAATCCTGCGTCATTTAGGGCTTGGAGGCTCCCTTGTAAATGAGGAAAATCATGGAGTTTCTCAAACCATCTCGCCAACTGTTCCAAGCGTACGTTTTCGAGATTGGCATAAAAACTTTGTAACTCTCTGCTAGCAAGTAAGACCCGTTTGAGGAGCAGGAACTCCTCGATATTGAGGTCCGCCCCCATCTCCAAACGCTTGCAGACAGCTGAGATCTCACGTGTCGCTAGGATTGTAAAGTGAGGCTGCTCCACAAATAAGACTTGCATTTCCTCCATCTCTGTAAAGGCTTGTTTGATCTTATCCGCCTTGGCAGTTGGAACCAAGGCTTTTAGCTCCTCTAGTCCTTGTTCTGTCAGGAGATGCGGTTCAAACAAGGCTTTTATTTTATTAAATTCTAAGGTTTCTAGTATTTTTGTATTCATATTCTTTCCTTGTATACTTGTTTACAAGATTGTAGTACCTAGAGGTTTTTGAACTTTACCTGACCCTAGTCGTCCAATCTGTAAACAAAGGGCTAGGAAGAATCCCGCCCTTTTTATCCGATTAAATTTGTCACCCAGAGTTGTTTGATAAAGTTTGTCGTAAAAGGGACACTTTGGATGATATGCTTGGCTACCATGCTCTTTTCAAGGGGATTTTGCACAGCTGCCAGAGGCACCGTTGCAAGAATGGTCAGAGCCATTTGCAAGACAAATAAGGTTACCAATAGAGACAAGACACCTGCTCCGATACGAAACCAGATGCCCCCTAGCTTATTAGTCGGAATCAAGTGTAGGAACAAACCGATAAAACGTCCGATACTGTAACAAATTCCGAAAACTAGAAGGTAGGCCAGACCCGCATAAAAGACCTTGTCTAGCTGAAAAAGTTGGGCTGAAGGGAAGAAAAAGGTGCCCTGCCCTTCCTGAGGATTGGCATAAGGGACAAGCAAGTGAAATTGATCTCCCAGCGATTTATAAAACTGCCCAGCGATAAAGGCTGAAATCACTGCCACGAGGAAATAATAAACTTGTAGCACCAAACCTCTACGGTAGCCGATGTAAAAACCCCAAGCTAGAACCAGTAAGAGAAGGATCGAAATCATAGGGAATCCTCAATCTTGCTCTGCTCTTGCTTGACTGCCACTAGCTTATTTCGAAGGTCTTTAAGCTCCTGCTCCTTATCGTCAAACTCAATCTCACGACTAAGCTGCGTCGATAGGCTGTTAATCGCTAAAAGAAGGGCAATGGTTTCATCATCCGCTCCAGGCATTTGTTCCTTAATTGCTTGGTATTTTTCAGTCGCAACCTTAGCGATTTCCTCCATAAAGAGGTTGTCATGCTCTGTTGTCAAGGTTAATGTCTTTTTCCCGAATGTAAACTTATATCGATTTAGATTTGCCATAAAATTCACCTCACGATATTATACCAAATTTCGCTAACTTTGTCAGTTTTTACCAATTCTCCTGCTTTTGTGGTACAATAGAGATTATGGCAAGTATCACACTCACACCAAGTGAACAGGAAATTCAGAGCTTTTTGAGTCAGTATCAGAAGGCTCTCAATCCTAGTAAAAATCCCTATATTCGCTATTTTTTGCGACTGCCTCAGGCAACGGTTTCCATTTATACTTCTGGAAAGGTCCTCCTGCAGGGCGAAGCTGCTGAACAGTACGCCACTTTCTTTGGCTATCAAGTCCGACAAGAAAACAGTGGACAAGATTTTCCTATGATTGGGACTGATGAGGTGGGAAATGGTTCCTACTTTGGTGGGCTGGCTGTCGTGGCCTCCTTCGTAACACCTGACCAGCATGACTTCTTGCGAAAACTCGGCGTGGGGGATTCAAAGACCCTGACAGACCAAAAGATTCGTCAGATCGCCCCTATCCTTAAAGAAAAGGTCCAGCACCAAGCGCTCCTCCTTTCACCGAGCAAGTACAACGAAGTTATCGGAGAGCGTTACAATGCTGTTTCTGTAAAAGTTGCCCTTCACAATCAGGCTATCTTTCTCCTTCTTCAAAAAGGAGTCCAGCCAGAAAGAATCGTCATTGATGCTTTTACAAGTCCTAAAAACTATGACAAGTACTTGACCCAAGAAGCCAATCGTTTCCCAAACAAGATCAGCTTGGAAGAAAAAGCCGAGGGAAAATACCTAGCTGTTGCAGTTAGCTCCATCATCGCGCGAGATCTCTTCCTCGAAAGCTTGGAAAATCTTGGACGAGAACTAGGCTATCAACTGCCAAGTGGCGCTGGAACTGCATCTGATAAGGTTGCTAGCAAAATCCTTCAAGCCTATGGCATGAAAGGGCTCAACTTCTGTGCCAAGCTTCATTTTAAAAATACTGAAAAAGCCAAAGCACTTCTGGAAAGGTAAATTATGAATTATTTTAAAACATTTCTAAAAGAGTGGGGACTTACGTTCCTCATCATTATAGTAGTTGGTCTCAGTCGTCTCTTTCTATGGACCAATGTCCGCGTGGAAGGACACTCTATGGATCCGACCCTAGCTGATGGAGAGATTCTTTTTGTCGTCAAACACCTCCCTATTAACCGCTTTGACATTGTAGTTGCCCATGAAGATGATGGAAATAAAGACATCGTTAAACGCGTCATCGGCATGCCCGGAGATACCATTCGCTACGAAAACGACAAGCTCTTTATCAACAATCAAGAAACTGACGAACCTTACCTAGCAGACTACCTCCAACAGTTTAAAAATGATAAACTGCAAAACGCCTATTCGGGGAAAGGCTTTGAAGGGGATAAGGGAGTCTATTTTAGAAGTCTAGCCCAGAAAGCTCAAGCCTTTACTGTCGATGTGAATTTCAACACCAGCTTCAGCTTTACCGTACCCGAGGGTGAGTACCTCCTCCTTGGAGATGACCGTTTGGTTTCCAGTGACAGTCGCCATGTCGGAACCTTTAAAGCCAGTCAAATCAAAGGAGAAGCCAAATTCCGTTTCTGGCCACTCAACCGTATCGGAATTTTTTAAAACCAGCAACTAGATGCTGCGATAGTCTTTTTGAGTTAGCTTTTAGGATTAGATTGCAACTTGGCAATATCTTGTACCAAGTCCCAAATCCAAGGAAAGCCTAACTGAAAGCTCTATCCCAGCTCTTTTTCTATCAAAAAGGAAATCTATGGAAGTTTATTTTTCAGGCACTATTGAACGGATTATTTTTGAAAATCCCAGCAATTTTTATCGCATTCTCCTCCTAGATATCGAAGATACCAATGCGGAGGACTTTGACGATTTTGAAATCATCGTTACAGGAACTATGACTGACGTGATTGAAGGGGAAGACTACACCTTTTGGGGACAAATCGTTCAACACTCCAAGTACGGAGAACAACTGCAAATCAGCCGTTATGAACGGGCAAAACCAACTAAAAAAGGGCTAGTTAAGTACTTTTCGAGTAGCCACTTCAAGGGAATTGGTCTCAAAACGGCTCAAAAAATCGTGGATTGCTATGGTGAAAATACCATTGACGAAATTCTGGAGCATCCTGAAAAGCTAGAAAGCATCTCAGGACTCTCTGCCAAAAACCGTGAGGCTTTCGTCTCTACACTTCGTCTCAACTATGGGACAGAAATGGTCTTGGCAAAACTAGCCAACTACGGCATTCCTAATAAATTGGCCTTTCAGATTCAAGACTTTTACAAGGAAGAAACGCTGGATATTGTCGAAAACTATCCCTATCAACTGGTTGAGGATATCAAGGGTTTGGGTTTTACCATTGCTGACCAATTAGCCGCCGAACTAGGCATCGAAAGCCAAGCTCCCGAGCGCTTCCGTGCTGGCCTTGTCCACAGTCTCTTTCAAGGTTGTATGGATACGGGTGATACCTATATGAAAGCCCGTGATTTGCTAGAACAGACCCTGACTCTCCTCGAGTCTTCCCGTCCCGTGGAACTGGATCCCAGCCAAGTCGCTCAGGAATTATCTCATCTGATTGAAGAAGACAAGGTTCAGCAGATTGACACTAAAATCTTTGATAATAGCCTCTTTTTCGCTGAAGAAGGCATCCGCAGTCACTTGGTTCGTATCCTTGAAAAAGGAAAACAAAAGAATCATGATTTGGAAACCATTCAAAAGCATATCGCTAGCGTCGAGAAAGAACTGAGTATCCAATACGATGGTATCCAAAAACAGGCTATCTGCGATGCTATCCAGAACAATGTTTTTATCCTGACAGGTGGGCCTGGTACTGGTAAGACGACAGTTATCAATGGGATTATCGCTGTTTATGCACTCTTAGAAGGACTTGACCTCAGGAAAAAAAGCAACCTACCTATTCTTCTCGCTGCCCCAACTGGTCGAGCAGCTCGGCGCATGAATGAATTGACAGGTTTGCCTAGCGCTACTATACACCGTCATTTGGGAATGACAGGTGACGATGATACCAGCCATCTGGAAGATTATCTGGATGCTGATTTTATCATTGTAGATGAGTTTTCCATGGTGGATACTTGGCTAGCCAACCAACTTTTCTCCAACATCTCTTCAAACAGTAAAATCCTCATCGTGGGTGATAGCGACCAGCTACCTTCTGTCAGTCCTGGGCAGGTACTAGCTGACCTACTCCAGATACCCCTGATTCCGCAGACTCGCTTGGAACGGATTTATCGTCAGAGTCAAGAATCAACTATCGTCACCTTGGCAAGTCAGATTCGACAAGGCATCTTGCCAGCTGACTTTTCTCAGAAAAAAGCAGACCGCTCCTACTTTGAAATCATGAGTAGCCATATCCCTGCAACCATTGAGAAAATTCTCGGTGCTGCTCTCAGAAGTGGCATTCCAGCTCGTGATATTCAGGTATTGGCTCCTATGTATCGAGGAACTGCTGGTATTGACGCCATCAACCAACTCATGCAAGACCTACTCAATCCTCTTCAAAAGGGGCAGGTTAGCTTTGAAACAACTCAGTATCACTATCGAACAGAGGACAAGGTCATTCACCTAGTCAACGACGCTGAAGTCAATGTCTTTAATGGAGACCTAGGCTACATCACAGATTTGATTCCTGGAAAATACACCGAGTCCAAACAAGATGAGATTGTCATTGATTTCGATGGCAATGAGGTCATCTATCCACGCAACGAATGGTACAAGATTCGACTAGCCTATGCTATGAGTATCCATAAGTCTCAGGGAAGTGAGTTTCCCGTTGTCATCCTGCCCATCACCAGTGCTAGCAAGCGCATGCTGGAACGCAATCTCATCTATACAGCTATTACACGGGCTAGGAGCAAGCTCATCCTACTAGGCGAATTACAGGCCTTTGACTATGCAGTTAAACATATCGGAACTGCCCGTAAGACCTATCTGATTGAGCGCTTCAAGGATCTGGTTGAATCATCTGAACAAACCAGCCCCGTTCCTAGCCAAACGACAAATCAAGAGGATTCTCCTCTATCTTACACCCTCACTGAGGAGAACTGGTCTAGCATCCCAGCCATGATCGGGATTACAGATGCAGACCTCAAAGAGATTTTTGGGAAATAGACCAGCAAAAAGCCCACCTAGTCAGGTGGGCTTTTTATCATTTAAGATTATTTTACTGTTGCAGTGCTTGTGATCAATTCAACAGCTTTTTTGATTGCGATATCGTGTTTCAACATATCAGCTGAAAGCAAGTTTTGAACTTGTGCCACTTCCATGTTGTAAGTCGCAGCCAATTGTTCGATTTCTTTTTGGATTTCTTCTTCAGTAGCGTCAAATCCTTCAGCCTTGGCAACTGCTTCGATTACAAGGTTAGTCTTAGTGCGTGACTCAGCTTCTGCTTCGTATTGTTTGTGAAGGTCTTCTTGAGTAGTTCCAGTGATTTGGAAGTACATGTCAGGATTGATACCTTGACGTTGCAAGTTTCCAAGGAATTCATTTACTGAGCGGTGAACTTCCTCGTGGATCATTTCTTCTGGAAGTTCTACGATTTCAGCGTTTTCTACAGCTTTATCGATTGCTGCGCCTTCAAGGGCATCTTTGTACGCTTCTTCTTTAGCAGCAGTCAACTCTTTGCGGTATTTTTCTTTCAATTCGTCAAGAGTTTCCACTTCTTCGTCGATGTCTTTTGCAAGTTCATCATCAAGAGCTGGAACTTCTTTTGCTTTTACTTCGTGAATAGTTGTCACGAATTTAGCTTCTTTACCTGCAAGGTCCTCTGCTTGGTAGTCTTCTGGGAATGTTACGACAACATCAACAGTTTCGCCAGCTGAGTGTCCAACCAATTGGTCTTCAAAACCAGGAATGAATTGACCTGATCCAAGTCCAAGTGAGAAGTTTTCACCTTTTCCACCGTCAAATTCAACACCGTCGATAGAACCAACAAAGTCAATCACAACAGTGTCGCCATTTTCAGCAGCGCCTTCTTTGATAACCAATTCAGCCAAGTTGTTGCGTTCGCGTTCGATACGTTCTTCAACATCAGCGTCTGTGACTTCTTTTTCTACATCTACTGATACTTCAAGGTTTTTGTAGTCACCCAATTTAACTTCAGGTTTTGTCACGACTTCAGCAGTGATAACCCAGTCTTGACCTTTTTCCATTGAAGTGACGTCAATTTTTGGTTGCGCAACCACTTCAAGACCAGCTTCTTTTACAGCTGCTTCATAAGCGTTTGGCAAAAGAGCGTTCAACACATCTTGGTAAAGTGTTTCTTCACCAAATTTTTTATCAAAGATAGGACGTGGAAGGTGACCTTTACGGAAACCTGGAACGTTAAGAGTTTTCTTTACTGAGTTGAAGACACGATCCACTTCTGGTTTGATTTGGTCTTGAGAGATCGTGAAAGTCAAGACACCACGGTTTGTTTCTTTGTTTTCAAATGATACAGACATTCTGTCATTTCTCCTTAAAATTTTTAAATACAGTCTATTATAACATAAACGAGCGACTTTTTTCAAGTAATGAATACGCTTTTCAACGATGCTAAAGGTACTTGCTGGCTTCCTTGATACTGAGTTCAGCCATTCTCTTCTTATTTTTTTCGATGAAAGCTGCTACCCATTCGGGATTGGTTTTAGAGTAGTCTCTTAGAGCCCAGCCGATGGCTTTGTTGATAAAAAATTCTGTCTGGTCCAGATTGTTGAGTAGGATCTTTTCCATCAGTTGGACATTCGTTTTCTCTTTTCTTAACAACTGGTGGTCAATAGCGACTCGCCTCAACCAGATATTGTCTGAGAGGCTCCATTTTAAAAGCACTTCTTCAAGTTCCGGATGGTCGGCTACCAAACTCCCTACTACTCGGTCTAGGATATCTACCGTGTCCCACCAAGACTTGGTCACGACTAGATGCTCAAGCTTAGGCAAATCATCCTTCGTTAGATAAGACTGCATAGCTTTCAAATAGTTGGCGCCCACATACTGGTATTCTCTTGGCTCCTTTTCCCAGCAAGTGTCTACAAAATCCCAATCGATAATTCTTGTTTTTTTCGCTTCTGGAAAATACTTTTTATAGAGTGCATTTCTTTCAGGACCTGCAATGCCTAGAAAGGGAAATTGATGACGCATATAGGCTTCCATAGAGCCTGCTTTCTCAGGGTCTTTTGCTGCTTCTAGCTCCTCAAGTAAATCTGCAAGACTCATCTAAAAATCCTCATGCCCGACCAAGTGGTGCTGAAAGGCATAGACCGCCGCCTGGGTGCGATCACTAACCTCAAGCTTGGCAAGAATGTTGGACACATGGGTCTTGACCGTCTTGAGAGAGATAAAGAGTTCATCAGCGATGCGCTGATTTTCATAACCCTTGGCGATGAGTTGAAGCACATCACGTTCACGCGCAGTCAATTCCTCATGAAGCTCGATATGATTGCGATGGTATTCGACTTTCTTGCTGACCTCTTGTTCAATGGCTAACTCGCCAGCAGCCACCTTACGAACTGCATGAAGCAGTTCGTCTGCACTAGAAGTCTTGAGCATATAGCCTTTTGCACCAGCATTCAAGACTGGCATGATTTTTTCATTGTCCAAGTAAGAGGTCACAATCAAAATCTTGGCTTCAGGCCGTTCTTTGAGGATGGCCAAGGTAGCATCAATCCCATTCATCTCAGGCATAACAATATCCATGACAATGACATCTGGGCGCAGTTCCAAGGCCAACTCAATACCTTGAGCCCCATTGGCAGCCTCGCCCACAACTTCTACATCGTCTTGGAGGTCAAAATAGCTTTTCAAGCCCAATCGGACCATTTCATGGTCATCTACCAGTAAAATTTTCATCTCTACTCCTTTATGATTCCTTGTCTAGCAGGGGAATACGGATATCAACCGCCAGTCCTTGTTTGGGAGCTGTCAAGAGTTGAATCGTTCCTGCCATATCTTCGACTCGCTCCTTGATATTTCGCAGTCCATAACTCAAGTCATCTAAACTCCCTAACTGGAAACCAATCCCATTGTCCACTACCTTCAGCTGCAATTCAACATCTGTCTGATAGAGATAGACATCTAGGCAAGATGCCTGAGCATGGCGGAGGGTATTGCTGATCAACTCCTGCAAAATACGGAAGATATGTTCTTCAATCTTCTTAGGCAATTTAGACACATTCTGCTTGAGACTAACCTTGAGATCACTCTTGTCCTCAAGCTCTTTTAAGAGGATTTGAATCCCCTCAACCAAGCTCTTTTGCTCCAACTCTACTGGTCGCAAATGTAGGAGCAAGACTCGCAAATCTTTCTGGGCTGTTTCTAGGATGGCTGCGACACTTTGCAACTGGGTCTGCATCTTGTCTCTATCAAGCTTCAAAGCCTGCTGGCTGACACCTGATAAAATCATATGGGCCGCAAACAACTCCTGACTAACCGTATCATGTAAGTCACGTGCAATCCGCTTCCTTTCTTTCTCGATGATTTCTTCTTCCTTGACCAGACTTTGATTTTCAGCCTTTTGAACAGCTTCTGTCAAGAGATTAAGCTTGCCAGACAAGGACTTGAAACTGGCCTCCAAGTCTGGATCTGCAAAGGAAAATACCTCTTTTCCTGCCAGCAGTCGCTTGAGATTAACCTGCATTTTTCTGCGAGAGACTTCTTCTATCACACGCCAAAAGAGGACAAAAAAGAAGGTCATGGAAAGGCTAAAGACCAAGATCAAGAAGATGAGTTTCTCTGTTTTTTCGATATCTTGTAGCAAATAGGACCAATCCAGTTCAAAAATATCAAGTAAACTATTAGCCAAAAAGAGGATAAAGAGGGAAGAAGTCAGGCCGATTAATAGGTACGATTGCTTTTTCATCCTCTGACCACCTCCACATCGCCAACCATAGTAGTTAGGAAAATCTTGACACTCTTTTTACTCTTGAGATAGTCTCTGGTTTCCTGATGATAGTGTTCGTTGCGGAGGGATCTCTTAGGTTGATGAAGGAAGGTAAGATCTCCATAAAGACAGTTAACACTGAGGCTGATTTCCACATCTACAGGTACGATAATCCTAGTCGTTCCGACCATCTTTCTAAGGATAATGACATTGTCATGATTGGTTAGGATAACTCTTTCTAAATGAATGGTGTCCTTGCCCATGAGGCGAAAGAGGTTGATATCGTCAAACTGGCAGGTCTGGTGACTAGAGAAATGATGGAGATTGCCAAACCAGCGATTCTTTTCATTTTTAACCGTCACCACCTCTTCAAAGACCAAATCGGTCTCCTCTCTTTCTTGATTCATCATTGGATAGAGAAGAAAGAGACTGTAGATCACCGCTACAAAGATAGCTAAAATCACAAAGGGATTGAGCATGACAATGAAAAAGAAAAGAATAGTCGCCACAAGGAGGAGAAAGTTGTTGCCCTCTTTGCCTGCATAATAGCGTATCAGGAGAAGAAAGAGGAATAGAATCAGTAGAAAACGCGAAAAATGCTCTGATACCATCAAAATCAGAGCTCCCGTCAACAGACAGGCTTCAATAAATAAAAAGATTTGAAATTTTTTCATAGATGCATCCTCTCCCTTCTATTTTATCACAATTCAAAAAAGTCACCTCGGTCTGAGGATGGAAAAAGGAGATTGGACAGAAATCGCTCCTACAAGCTTAGTTCTTTCAGACCACTACAGTTGACAAAAGGCTACAAAAAAGGGCGGGATTCTTGTCCCGACCTCTCTACATCTGATCTTTAGCTTCTTTTAGTTTACCATAAAGAATATAGTCTACGTTTTGCAGATCCGCTATGGTTGCACAATTAAGGGCACACATGATCAAACGCAGATCTTCTTTCCAGCCTTGAACAATACCAATCACTTCTTCGACGGTATAGCTTTCAACCAATTCCAGAACGGTACGTGACAGTCCTACAGCCTTGGCACCAAATACCAAGCACTTAATCATATCTAGCGGATTCCGAACACCTCCACTGACCAAGAGTTCGACCTTGTCTTTCCAGCCTTGGGCATTGAGGAGGGCTTGCATAGTAGACTGGCCCCATTGATTGAGGTAATCACGCTGGCCACTGCGACGGTTTTCAATATAAGCAAAGCTGGTACCACCACGACCTGACAGGTCAACGGTTTGAATTCCTAGTTCATAGGCTCTCTCGATAGTCTTTACATCCATCCCAAAGCCCACTTCCTTGAGAATAATAGGAACAGGGATTTGCTTGCTATAGTCTGCCAGATGCGAATACCAGCTTCTGAACTTCCTTTCTCCCTCAGGCATGAGCAATTCCTGCATAACATTGACATGCACTTGTAAAAGTAGCGGATTCATCTCCGTCACAGTCTGCAAACCAAGTTCAACGGGCTTGTCCAATCCAATATTGGTTCCAAGAAGGAGCTTCGGATGGCTAGACTTGACAGAAAATGAGTCATCTGTAGGATCCTTGAGGGCTACACTATAAGAACCCGTTACAAATAAAATCCCACAGGCTTCTGCCACCTGAGCCAGCTTTTGATTGATTTCTCTCCCCTTATCACTTCCACCCGTCATGGCATTGATATAAAAAGGAAAGTCCCACTTTCGACCTGAAAATTCTGTAGACAAATCAATCTCATCCAGGTCATAAAGAGGCAGGGAAGAATGAATCAACTCCACCTCATCAAAGCTATTATAGGAACTTTTCTGCTCAAGGGCATAGCGGATGTGCTCGTCCTTACGATTTGTCGTCATGTCCTATCCTTTCTTGGTATAAGAGCTCAATCTCCAGATTAGCCCAACGGTTTTTTAAGGTTTCAGTTGATTGCTCATCAAAACTCAAGGCAATGCCACAGTCACCACCACCAGCTCCACTACTCTTGGCAACAGCCCGTAAATCTTTACTGGCTTCTTTCAACTGTCTCAGCGAAGGCGTGTAAATATCTGGGCTCAAACCTTCTAAAAGTTGACTGGCTGTTTCCACCTGCTCGATGATTTTTTCTGCATTCCCCTGTTCCAAGGCTTCTACCAAAGCAGACACCGTTGCTTTTGAAGAAGTTAAAAAATTCTGATTGATGTTTTGCTTTATTTGCTGGACCATATTACTAGACACAGCTACTTCCTTGGTCCATCCCACTAGGAAATCACATTCTAGGGCAGGTTGTACGTGTGAGATAGAAAAGCCCCAATCACGCTCCAAAACTGTCGCCAAATTTTCTTCTTCCAACCAAGCAGCCACCTTCTGGCGATCAAAAGACTGGTAGAGAACCAAATCCTCTGCTACGATACAGGCAAGGTCTCCCATAGAGCCGTTGTCTCCTCGCTTGAGTAAGACCGCGCTTGCCAGCTTGAACAAGAAATCCTGATCAACCATAATATCATATAGAGCCAGCAGGGCCTTGATCACCAAAACAACGATGCTACCACTAGAACCCAGACCAAACTTTTTGCCTTCCCGTTCCATTTTTCCACGGATTTCCAAGGAAAAAGGTCGCAAGGTTTGCCCATGATAAACGAGGAAATCTTCCACTAGAGCAATCGTTTCCTGAATCAAGCTGTAGTCAGGATTTGGCGTCAAGTCCACTGCAAAATCAAACATATCTGAATAGATACGGTAGTTCTCAGAAAAGGTAATCTCAGCCTTCATATAGATGGGGATAGCTTTTATCAAGGCTAAATGCCCTGGCTCTAGAATAGCATACTCACCCGCCCAGTATAGTTTTCCGCAAGTTTTAACAGCAATCATCTTGACTCAAATCCTTTGTTTTTGACACAATCAAGCGGTAACGTTGACCGAAGATTTCAGATAAATGCTCCAAGTCTTCCTCTTGACAGAGGACCTTAACATTGGGACCAGCATCCATGGTAAAGTAGCAGGATTCTCCTTGCTCGCGAAGTTGGCGGACAAAGTCCATGGCTTCATAGGAAGCATCCGTCAGATAAGAAAAGGCTGGTGATGCTGTTTTGGTCGTAGCGTGCATGGCTAGGGCATTTTTCTCCGTTAATTCCCCAACCTTGGCAAAGTCATTTTCCTTGAGATAGAGCAACATGTCCTGATAATCTTTCTCAGACTGGCGCACCCAATCATCAAAGGTCGTCGAGGTTTCCACACAGAGTTTCATCCCGTCACGACTAGAGATTGGTTTTTTCTTGTCCTCTAGTACCAACATGATCATAGCTAGTTTCAAGTCTGTCTCTACAGGGTAAATTTCCCCACTATCCTTATCCCAAGCACCTAGTGGTCCATAAAAACTGCGAGAAGAAGAGCCTGAGGCAAACTTAGCCTCCTGAGCCAACTGACTCCGATTCAAACCAAGCTGGAAATAAGCATTGCAGGCCTTGACCAAGGCGGACAAACCACTGGAACTGGAGGATAAACCAGCCGCAGTCGGCATATTGTTTTGGGTATCAATACGGACAAAACCTTCCCCAGCCGGACGGTAACGGTCAATGATTTTGCTCATCTTGGCATGCTCAGCCTCACTCTGAAGCTGACCATTGATATAAAAGGCATCAGCAGTCGCATCCGTCGGTAGAGGCGACAAGGTCGTCTCTGTATACATGTTTTCCAAAGTCAGAGAGATGCTGCTAGTAGCAGGAACCATCTCTTTTTCTTTTTTCTTTCCCCAATATTTGATAATGGCAATATTTGCGTAGGAACGTACTGTTACAGGCTTTCGATCCATGTCTGAACAGCTCCTTTCTCTTCTAATCGTTTTGCTAGTTCTTGTGCTTGAGCTGGATTGGCTACCAAGGCGATAATACAGCCTCCTAGCCCACCACCACTCATCTTGGCACCCAGAGCACCATGGCTCAGAGCCGTTTCAACGAGGGAGTCTGCTTCAGGGCTACTGACACCAATTTCTTTTAGATGTAAATGCGCTTGACTGAGGATTTGCCCCAATCCTTCAGCATCTTTTCGTCTAATTGCATCTTCTGCCTGCTGGGTCAATTCTCCCAAGGCATGCAAAAACGGCAGAGCATCCTTCCCCTTGCTTTGAACCACTTGGATGGCTTCGCGTGTATGACCATAAACGCCTGTATCTGCAATCACCAAATGGACGGATAGATCCATCTCTAGCTCTGTAAATCCAACGTTCTTGATAAAGCGAATAGGTTGGTCACTGAGACAGGTCTTGGCATCCAACCCGCTTGGATTCATATGGGCAATCATCTCAGCCCGATTGACCAAGATTTCTAGTACATCATGAGGCAGGTCGGCTTGATAGTAGTCAAAAACAGCTCGAATGGCCGCTATGCTGATAGCTGCTGACGAACCCATTCCCCGTTTTTCAGGAATAGCCGAGTCAATCACACAGCGAATGCAGGCTTCTTTGATATCCAAATACTCCAGTGAAGCATACACCGCCATGGACAAGGTATCTTCCTCATAAAGACGCCACGGGCTTTCAGCAGGGACCACCTTGCAAGTCACTTCCACCTCTACGAGAGGTAGGGAAATGGCAGGATAGCCGTAGACAACTGCGTGTTCCCCTATTAAAATAATCTTACTATGTGCCTGACCGACACCCACTTTTTTTGTCATGTTTTCCTTTAACCAGACGAAAAGACCGTCTTACTTTTCATACAGTAGTATTTTCTCCTATCTATTTTATTATATTTTCACAAAAAAAGCGATTGTTTCCTTCACAATCGCCTCTTTCATTATTGGACCCATTCGCCATTATAGTTGACAGAATAGCCTTCTACAGTCGTATTCACTGCTAAAGCGCCTGAGCTATAAGCATAGTACCATTTGCCATTGACCTGGAACCAACCAGTCGTCATATCGCCATTACTTGCATTTAGATAATACCAAGCCGAACCTTCCTGATACCAACCGGTTGCCATAGCTCCTGATGAACGGAAGTAGTACCACTTGTTACCGACATAAGCCCAGCCAGTTTTCATATCACCATTTGATTGGTCTAGGTAATACCAAGTTGAACCATCTTTAATCCAACCAGTTGCCATAGCTCCTGATGAACGGAGATAGTACCACTTGTTACCAAGATATTTCCAACCAGTTTGCATAATTCCAGTTTCTGGGTCTAGGTAGTACCATGGAGCCGCTTTTAGCTTCTCTTCATCATAGGTTAGAGGATAAGCCTTGATCCAACCACGTGCTATCTCCCCAACAGTCAATCTGTTGATGCGAGAATCAAAGCCACCATCCTCCTGTAAATAATACCAATGCCCTTCGTCAGAAATCCAACCAGTTTTTAAAGTGTGATAGCTACGCTGATCTTCAAAATAATAGACTCGTTTCTCTGCTGGACTATCATATTGTTCCCCATGATGTTTGTTGGTATTTGTAGCGGTTTTTGCTTCTAACACTTGCTTGCCAACAAATTCTTGTAGTACCCCATCTTGACCAAAGTAAAACCAATCTGGTCTAAAAGCAATATCTTGCCTTAGAGAAGAACCAATCGTAACCCCTTTGTGCGGAGCAGGTATATATTGCCAGCCGACAACCATCTCTCCAGATAGAGGATCAAAGTAATAGTACTTCCCATCAATCACTCGCCAGTAGGTTTCTTTGAGGTCCCCCTTCTTGTAGTAGGTTCTACCATTTTCTTGGACAAATTGCCAGCCTTCTGAATCATCTGCCAATACTGTACTTGTCGCTAACAGACCAAGAAAGAAGACTGCTAGTGCGACTTGCATGATTTTTTTCAAGAATTTCATTTTAGTATCCTCCGCAACTGATTGTAGCAAAGACCTTACCGTATGTCAATATATAGGAAATCCTCAAAAAAAGCAGTCACACAACTGCAACTGCTTTTCTATTCTTGCATGGTATACCCAACACCACGCACGGTTTTAATGTAGCTTTTTTGACCCTTTACATCAAGCTTGCTACGTAGATAACGGATATAAACATCCACGATATTGGTTTCTGTCGCACTTTCGTACTTCCAAACACTTTCCAACAACTGCTCACGAGTCAAGACCTTCTTGCTTCCCATGAGAGTGGCCAAAAGGTCATACTCACGGCGCGTCAGAGCAATCATCTCCTCGCCACGATAAACGGTATGATGTTCTACATCCATACGCAGATTGCGGTAAGACGTTGGGACCTTCATCTGACTACAGTGTTGGTCGATAAAGTCCCGACCTCGGAAAATCGCTGAAATACGAGCCACCAGCTGATCAATAATCACTGGCTTATAGATGTAAGAAACGGCGAAGCGCTGGATTGTCTCAATCTGGTCTTGCAATTCTTCGCGATGGTCCAAGACCATGATCACTGAGGCTGGTTTTGTCCGACTCAGCCTCTCTGCAAAATCCTGAGCCGTCATATCCCCCAGACGAGCATTCAGTAAAATCAAGTCATAATCTATCTGGAGAGCCATGGAGAGGGCTTTTTGCCCCTCCTCTACAAGATCAACACGGTATTGCTCTTTTTGGAGTTCCAGACTGAGAAAATGAGCGAGATTTCGTTCTTTCTCAAGTAATAAAATCCGTTTCCCCATGGCAGACCTACTTATTTTTCGTCATACCAAGAGTAGTGGAATGTTCCTTCTTTGTCTTTACGTTGGTAAGTGTGGGCACCAAAGTAGTCACGTTGCGCTTGGATCAAGTTAGCTGGAAGGTCAGCTGAACGGTAGCTATCAAAGTAAGTAATAGCTGCTGAGAAGGTTGGTACTGGTACACCAGCTTGAACAGCAAGAGCTACGATATCACGAACTGCTTGTTGGTACTTGGCAGTGACATCCAAGAAGTATTCATCCAAGAGAAGGTTAGCAAGGTCTGCATCACGGTTGTAGGCATCTGTAATCTTTTGCAAGAAACGTGAACGGATGATACAGCCATCACGCCAGATAGATGCGATGTCCGCAAATGGCAAGTTCCAGTTATTTTCTTTAGAAGCCACACGCAATTGAGCAAAACCTTGTGCGTATGAAATGATTTTTGAGAAGTAAAGGGCTTGACGGATCTTTTCAATCAACTCAGCCTTGTCTCCTTCAAACTTGAAAGCAGCTGGTTTTGGAAGAACCTTGCTAGCATGCACACGTTCTTCTTTGTAAGTTGAGATATAGCGCGCAAATACTGACTCAGTGATAAGTGACAATGGTACACCAAGGTCAAGAGATGATTGGCTAGTCCATTTACCAGTTCCCTTGTTACCTGCAGCATCAAGGATGTAGTCTACGATTGGTCCATCCTGACCTTCATCATCTTTACGGCTCAAGATATCAGCTGTGATTTGGATCAAGTAGCTGTCCAATTCACCCTTGTTCCACTCAGTAAAGATTTCAGCCATGTCTTCTGCAGAAAGGCCTAGCAAGTGTTGCATCAAGTCATAGCTTTCTGCGATCAATTGCATGTCACCATACTCGATACCGTTGTGGACCATTTTCACATAGTGACCAGCTCCATCAGGACCGATGTAAGTCACACATGGCTTACCATCTTCTGGTGCTTTAGCTGAGATTTCTTCGAGAACATCAGCAACCAATTCGTAAGCTTCTTTTTGTCCACCAGGCATGATAGAAGGACCTTCAAGGGCACCTTTTTCACCACCAGAAACCCCAGTACCGATAAAGTTGATACCTGAGTTTGCTAGTTCTTCATTACGACGGATAGTATCTTTGTAGAAAGTGTTTCCCCCATCAATCAAGATATCACCCTTGTCAAGGTGTGGAAGAAGGGCTTGGATGGTTGCGTCTGTACCAGGTCCAGCTTGAACCATCAGCATGATACGACGAGGTTTTTCGATTGAGTTTACAAAGCTTTCAACGTCATAGCTTGGCACAAAGTTCTTTTCTGGATGGCAAGCAATCACGTCTTCTGTTTTTTCTTTACTACGGTTGTAAATGGCAACTGTGTAACCACGAGATTCGATATTTAGGGCAAGGTTACGACCCATTACGGCCATACCTACGACACCAAAGTTAGCTTTTGTCATGTGACACTCCTCTTGTTTAATATGTTTTATTTTATCATTTTTACCTATGAAAGGAAAGAATTTTGTAACAATTGGACTAGTAGTCCAAGTCATCCGCGTGACCAGCTCCATTACCGACAAAGTATCCAGTCTTACAGTTGAGGGTGAAGAGATAGGTTCCATCTGGTTTGTAGAGGTTGTAATAACCATTTCCGTTTACGATATTGACCCGTTCTAGGATATATTGATTGCCAGTGATATAGCCACGAGCACGTGATGTTGCTAGGATTTGTTCCAAAACACCATCTGCAAAATTCCAGGCAGGGTTGCTGCTATCCTCTACAGCTGATTGGTTGTACGGTACACGACTAGCACTTCTTTGAAGATTGACACCATCGCTAGACAAACCTCCACTTTCTGGTCTGCTGGCAGGCGCTGAACTTGATGAAGCAGACGAACTGCTCGTACTGCTATCAATCGTTGTACTTGAACTTTCTTGGCTACTGCTACTTGAACTTGAACTAGAGGCGCTTGTTTGCTGGCTCTTACCAAGGCTAATGGCCTTATCTAACAGTTTATCTAGCTCTGTATTCCCTGTTTTAATTTCTGTAAATTTAGCATCTGCCTTGACCTTCGCATTGGTATCCAAGACACCATCAGTAATTGCTGGAGTTTCAAACTGATTATTCACTTCTTGCACAGCCTTGATTTGAGTTTCTAAACTATCATACTTAGACTTGGCAAGGGTATATTCTCGACTGCCTTCGAGTTTATCTAGTTGAGCCTTGAGTTGGTTCAACTTGTCAAACTGACTATTTTTCAAGGCTGTTTTATTAGCATCCGTATAAAAGGCATCGTAGAGGGTATTAAACTCTTGTAGAGCCGCTTGTGTTTCTTGATTGCTAGAAGATGATTGAGAAGACTGGATAGCTTGGTTGGAGCGAGTTACTTGACGATAGATATAGTAACTACCTGCCAAGATAAGGGCTGTAGCCAAGGCTGAGCCGATAACAAACACGCGCTTCTTTTTAGAATTAGAAATTGTTTCTGATTCTGCCTGAGCTGAGCGTGAAAGTAGAGCTGTCTCTTCCTCTTCTTTCTCATCAGCAACCTCTGCTGGCGTTTGCTTTTCCAACACAAGCGGTTCCAAGTCTTGATTTTCTTCTCCCAAAGGAGGCAAAACCACATCCGAGCTTGTAGATTCCACTGAGTCTGACACCGTTTCTTCTGAAACTGTCTCGGGTTCCTCTATGATTGGTGCCGACTCTTCAGTGATTTCTGAGACTTCCTGTGTCAATTCTTCTTGAGCCTGAGCTTCCTGCAGTTCTTCTTTTTTAAATTGACGTGTTTCAAACTTGTCGGCTTCGATTTCCTCGCGGTGCTGTTTGATGTATTTATCCAAGATATTGTCCTCAGGCAATACTCCAGCTTCAACTTCTTCATTTTTACGGATGACTTGACCAACTGTCAGATCTTTCGCCTCGTCAAAATCAAATTTGGATTCTTGATGCTCTTTTTTATGGCGATTGTGTCTTTTTTTACTCATCTGTCTTCCTTTCTACTTTACCTCTTGGCGCTTCACACGCTGACCAAAGTATTGATACAAATCCACTTTTAAGGTTCCGTTATAAAGTTTGCGCTTTTTATCCGCTGGACTTCCGTACTTACTTTCAAAAGCTTCGTCACTCGTCAGGATAAATTTGCTCCAGGTTTTCAGTGGGGCAAAGACCTGTCCCATTTCTGCATAGAGCTTGGTAACTCCTGCATCATCAGATAAACGCTCTCCATATGGTGGATTGGAAATGATGACGCCATTTATTTTGTCTGAGCGCAAGTCCTGTACCCGCATTTGCTTAAAAGTGATATCTCCAGCCACACCAGCTGCTTGAGCATTGGCTTTGGCAATTTCCACCATACGAGCGTCTATATCACAGCCCATGATATCCAGTTCCAGTTCACGGTCAATTTTCTTGGCAGCATCAGTACGCACTTCTTGAATTAACCGGTCGCTGACCCAGTTCCATTCCTCAAAAGCAAAGGAACGGCGAAGGCCTGGTGCCATCTTTCTGGCAATCATAGCCGCCTCGATACAGAAAGTTCCTGAACCACAGGTCGGATCAATCAAGGGCTTGTCTGGATACCAGTTAGAGAGTTGTAAAATCGCCGCTGCCATATTTTCTTTTATAGGCGCTCCACCCTTTTCCGTACGATAACCACGTTTAAAAAGGCTAGAACCTGTCGTGTCAATCATGACAGTTGCCACATCCTTAAGGATGGATACCTCTATCTTAAACTCGGGACCAGTTTCCATCAAGGGAACACCTTCTGGGCGGGCATAGTGTTTTTGTAATTTCTTGACAACGGCTTTCTTAGAAATGGCCTGAACACTGGGCTCATTGTGAAGTTTAGACTTAACGCATTTGGCCTTTGAAATCGGAAAACGAGCCCCAAGCGGGAGATAGTTTTCCCAATCTAGAGCAAAAACGCCTTGAAAAAGCTCTTCAAAGGTCTTAGCTGGAAAACTCCCGACTACGATCTTGATGCGATCCGCTGCACGAAGCCAAAGATTGGTCTCGATGATAGCTCTCACATCTCCTTGAAAACGGACACGACCGTTTTCAACCTGGCAATCATAGCCTAACTCTCGCACCTCACGTCCAACGACAGCCTCGAGCCCCGCTGCAGCAGTTGCGATTAAATTAAATTTTTCTTTCATTTCTAGTCTTGCAAGACCTTTCTTTTGTTCACTTTAAAAAATGAGGTTGAGAAAGATTTCTCAGCCCCAACCTATATGCAATTTTCTATAAGCCATGTTTTGTTCCAGAAGTGACTAGGACCACTTCCTTCGATAATCATCTGTCTACCGCTAACAGCCTATAACTGATAGCAGTCAGAGTACTACGTTCGTTTCCGTGCACTCCATGCCCCGACCAAAATTTGGGTTGCTAGCTTGAGGGGTTTACCGCGTTCCACTCTCTCCGTTTCCAGAAAGACTCCGTCACTGTGGCACTTTCAAGCCTACTCTGACTTATCCGAAGACTTAGCCATTTCGACTGCCGTAACGATCTCTCGTCCCTAGGCTTATGGTTTCGCCTAGCACAAACACTACAGGCATCACAGCCTGTGCTAGCATGGACTTTCCTCATGAAAAGGGATTCTCTTCACGCGATTATCCAAAAATTGCATCTAATAGACACCTAATTACAACTCAGAATTGTCTACGATTTGTTTACCGAATACTTCTTTTTCAAGTCGATTCAATCGTTTCAAAATATCAAAATTTGTCATTGGAGTAGAACTTGTTACTTCGATAGAACTTTGTTGAGTAGAACTTGCCTGTGGCTTGTTAGACAATTCCTCCTTCAAATCAGCAATCTCCTGACGAAGAGATTTAACCAAAGCCGCGTAAGTCTCGTAGTCCTTGATCACATCGTCTAGGAACTCGTCTACCTCTGCCTTACTATATCCACGAACTTCACGTCCAAACTCTTGTTCAAAAATATCTTTTGCCGAAAAAATAATACTTGCCATTTCTCTCTCCATTCTTGATTGCTATTCTTATTATATAAAAAAAGACAAACAAAAATCAAGGTCAAAGCCTCACTTTTCGGAAAAATTTTCTGCTACTTCATTCAGATCCTCAAATGTTAATCTTTTTGTAATATAGCCTTCTTTATTTTTCATCATCTGGTAAAAATACTGTAACTTGGTTTCATTTTCTTCGTCATAAAAGAGGTAACAAGTATCTGTATTTTCCAGCAGGAATTTCTGATAATCGCGTAATTGTCCCTTGTGTTCATATTGTGGATAGGCATATTTGACAAAGTCAACCTGCTTAAACTCACTAAGTTTGATTTGATTGGCTTCATTCCAGTTACTACCATGGGTTTCAAAGGCAAAAATCGTTGCCAACTGAAAGCCATAGTCTGCTTGCATGTCTTTCGCCACTTGAAGTACCCAGTGCTCAAAGCCCAGAGTTCCTGTAAAGACAAGCCATGTCACTCCGTCCTCAGCTAGACGTTCCAGGTCTCTCCGAATGGCTGTCTTGATAATATCAACGCGAATATCCTTGTCATTAAAGAGACCAAGGTCGAAGGCAGAATAGCCTAAAATCAAGGCTGTTGTCATTTTTAACCCTTTCTTTGTAAATTTATGATATAATAGAGTGATGTTATTGTACCAATAAGGAGAATTATGGTCAACTATCCACATAAACTTTCATCACAGAAGAGACAAGTACCCCCGTCACAAACTAAAAATTTCGCAAATCGGGGAATGTCTTTTGAAAAGATGATCAACGCTACGAACGACTACTATTTGTCGCATGGGTTAGCAGTTATTCACAAGAAACCGACTCCCATCCAAATCGTACGTGTCGACTATCCCCAACGAAGTCGAGCCAAGATCGTTGAAGCCTACTTTAGACAGGCCTCAACGACTGACTATTCAGGGGTTTATGATGGATACTACATCGACTTTGAAGCAAAGGAAACCAGGCAAAAACATGCGATCCCGATGAAGAATTTCCATCTCCATCAGATCCAACACATGGAACAAGTTCTTGCCCAGCAAGGAATCTGCTTTGTCCTCCTTCACTTTTCTTCTCAGCAAGAAACCTACTTATTGCCGGCCATTGACTTGATTCGTTTCTATCATCAAGATATGGGACAAAAGTCAATGCCACTTGGATATATTCGAGAAAATGGATATAGGATTGAGCCTGGTGCCTTTCCACAGATTCCCTATCTCGAAGTTATCAAAGAACATTTACTAGGTGGTAAAATAAGATGAACAAACAAACTTTCCTGCGAATAGTTAAGTATGTCAGTATCTGCCTCTTGACTGTATTTATCGCAGCTATTATGCTAGGTGGAGGCCTTTTTCTCTACTATGTAAGCAAGGCTCCGGCTCTATCCGAAAGCAAACTAGTCGCTACAACGTCTAGTAAGATCTATGACAGCAAAAATGAACTGATCGCTGATCTGGGTTCTGAGCGCCGTGTCAATGCACAGGCTAATGAAATCCCTACGGAGCTGGTCAATGCAATTGTCTCTATTGAAGATCATCGTTTCTTCAGTCACCGAGGAGTAGATACAATTCGTATCCTAGGCGCTTCCTTACGAAACCTCCGTGGTGGGGGTGGTCTTCAAGGTGGTTCTACCTTGACACAGCAGTTGATTAAACTAACCTATTTCTCAACATCAACATCTGATCAAACACTTTCACGTAAGGCACAGGAAGCTTGGCTAGCCGTTCAGCTAGAACAAAAAGCGACCAAACAAGAGATCCTAACTTACTACATCAACAAGGTCTATATGTCCAACGGAAATTACGGAATGCAAACGGCAGCCCAAAACTACTATGGTAAAGACCTCAAAGATTTAAGTCTACCTCAATTGGCTCTCCTAGCTGGAATGCCCCAGGCTCCAAATCAATATGATCCCTATTCTCATCCAGAAGCGGCACAAGAACGCCGTGACCTTGTCCTCTCGGAAATGAAAAGTCAAGGCTACATTTCTGCCGAACAATACGAAAAAGCCATTAACACTCCCATTACAGATGGACTGCAGAGCCTCCGTTCTGGAAACAACTATCCAGCCTATATGGATAATTATCTCAAAGAAGTAATCGACCAAGTCGAACAGGAAACTGGTTACAACCTTTTGACAACAGGAATGGAAGTTTATACCAATGTTGATCCAGCCGTTCAACAACGTCTCTGGGATATCTACAATACCGACGAATACGTTAATTATCCAGATGATGAGTTGCAAGTAGCTTCTACCATCGTTGATGTCACAAATGGAAAGGTCATTGCCCAGCTAGGTGCACGCCATCAATCTAGCAATGTTTCCTTCGGTATGAACCAAGCTGTCGAAACAAACCGCGACTGGGGTTCAACCATGAAACCAATCACAGATTACGCGCCAGCCTTGGAGTACGATATCTATGACTCAACCGCTTCGGTTGTTCATGACGTACCATATAACTATCCTGGCACCAACACACCTGTCTACAACTGGGATAAGAGTTACTTTGGAAACATCACGTTGCAGTATGCTCTTCAACAATCACGGAACGTTACAGCTGTAGAAACCTTGAATAAAGTCGGTTTGGATAGAGCCAAGACCTTCCTAAATGGACTCGGTATTGACTACCCAGATATGCACTATGCCAACGCGATTTCAAGTAACACAACAGAATCTAACAAAAAGTATGGGGCAAGCAGTGAAAAAATGGCCGCAGCCTATGCTGCCTTCGCCAATGGCGGTATTTACCATAAGCCAATGTACATCAACAAAATCATCTTTAGTGATGGTAGTTCAAAAGAATTCTCTGACCCTGGTACTCGGGCAATGAAAGAAACTACTGCCTACATGATGACGGAAATGATGAAAACGGTTCTAACCTACGGAACTGGTCGTGGTGCCTACCTATCATGGCTACCACAAGCTGGTAAGACTGGTACATCAAACTATACAGATGACGAGATTGAAAAATACATCAAAAACTCTGGTTATGTAGCTCCAGACGAAATGTTTGTCGGCTATACTCGTAAATATTCAATGGCTGTCTGGACCGGTTACTCTAACCGACTTACTCCTATCGTTGGTGATGGCTTCTACGTTGCAGCTAAGGTCTACCGTTCAATGATGACCTATCTCTCAACTGATGATCACCCTGGAGATTGGACCATGCCTGAAGGCCTTTACAGAAGCGGAGAATTTGTCTTTAAGAATGGAGCACGCAATACGTGGACTCCTTCATCATCTACACAACAAAGTTCGACATCTGAAAGTTCTAGCTCAACATCTGAGAGCTCGACTTCTCAGTCAAGTTCAACTACTCCAAACACAAGTCAAACGCAGACGATTCCTCAACAATCAGGAACTACACCTGCTGAGCAAAACCAACCAAGTCAACCGCAACAATAAGCAAAATCCTGAGAATTTTACTTCTCAGGATTTTTATTCTTTATAGCTCAATAGTTTATCCCAACAGCACCATAACTCTTTTGATAGTTTCTCTAACTTTTGTAGAGGTTATGGTGCTGTCTTTTTCACTTTCTCTTGATGCTAAAATTTGTCAAAAGCAAAGGTAATCAGATGCTATTCCTTTTTCCCTTTCGCGATAAAGATAGCGGATAGAGCTAGGCTAACGCCTGCAAGGAAGAGAGCTGTGTCAGATTTGCTTTCACCTGTTGCCGGAAGCTCCTTCTGATCATCCTGTTTAACTTCTGGAGTCTTAGTATCAGCGAGTGGACTTAAGTTCAATTTGTACTCTGGTTTTTCAACTGTCGGTGCTGGTTGGTCTCCTGCTGTACCAAGTGGACCTGTGTACTCTGGTACTTCATGTACTGCTGCTTCTACCGCGTTCACACCACCTGTAAACTCTGGTTTCTCTACTGTCGGTGCTGCCTGGTCGCCTACTGTTGATAAGGGACCTGTGTACTCTGGTACTTCATGTACTGTTGCTTCTACCGCGTTCACACCGCCTGTAAACTCTAGTTTCTCAACTATCGGTGCTGGTTGGTCTCCTGCTGTACCAAGTGGACCTGTGTACTCTGGTACTTCATGTACTGCTGCTTCTACCGCGTTCACACCACCTGTAAACTCTAGTTTCTCAACTATCGGTGCTGGCTGATCTCCTGCTGTACTAAGTGGGCCTGTGTATTCTGGTACCTCATGCACTGCTGCCTCAGCCGCATTCACACCACCTGTAAAGTCCGGTTTGCTCAAAACTGGTGGTTCTTCTTCACCCTTGCTTGATTGAACCGATTCTTCTGTTAATGCTTGATGGAAGCTTGCCAATTCATAAAACTCAGCCTTGCCACCTTCCCAGACTAATTTGACGTCTAGAAGAGAGCCACCATTTCGGATAGCAAAGGTTTGGAGACTAGATGTAATGGCACCGAGGTCTGTCCAACTGTCTTGACCATCCTTGAGTGTTCTAGCAAGAACACGTGCTTTCGCTCCTTCAGGAAGACTGGAAACGAGACGAAGGTGGTTGGCATTGGTTGGCTCAGATAAGTGATACACCAATTCGCCCTTGTCTTTTTCAGACTTGTAGCTGGTCAAGACTTTGCCGTCTACAAGGTTGTTGTAGAGATTACCTTGGCTTTCTCCACTATTTCCTTCTACTGTTGGATCATTGATTGGTTTGACAAATTCACCGTCATTGATGACCAATTCTGTAAAGCCTACAAACCGGGCATCATAGTCTGCCGTATAGAGGACACGGAGATAGTTAGCTTTGACTGGTGTCGTCAATTCTCCTTCGATGTAGCGATTTCCTGGCATCTTAGAATCATGTGTCCAACCATCTGTCAGAGAATCATCGTGTTGGCTATTGGCTACACCATCTCCTACTGTCACGACATCTGTCCAAGTTTTACCATCTTGGCTGACTTGGATCTTGCCATCACGAAGGTAGTTTTGAGTTCCGTCTTGGATGTAGGCTCTAATCTTCTTGATAGTGCGTTCGCTACCAAGTTTCAAGGTCACATGACCATCTTTATGGGCATAGTCTGAAAACTCAACGAAGTTGTTGTAAACACCGTCAAATAGTTGATCTAGGTTGTTCAGTTTACGAACATCATTGCTGCCGTATGTTGGATGAATGCCCATAGTTGTAGATTCTAGTTTGGTTGGTTGCACTTCTTTGGTTGTCACAAGGAGAGAAGTGGCTGTGACAGCTTGTTCCTGATCTGTTTTGTTGACCAGACGCACATAACGTACTAAGTGGGTTGCCACAGATCTGTCTGTCAACTGGCTGGCTGGTGTCCATTCTTGTGCATTTGCAGAATACTCTAGGCTAAGAGAAGGGTTGGCTTGGCCTTTGAGCTGGATGCTCTTGATCTGATGGATACGGTCAAGCTTCATACCTAGATAGCTATGAGCAGGGAGTTTGGTTCCAGCTGGAATTTGAAGTTCGTAACTGCCTAAGCTATCCACTACTGGTGTTTCCTTCAAGGCGTCGACGTTGGTGTCTGTTAACTCACTGTTTCCAGAGCGTGTCTCAACAGAGAAGTCCTGAATACGCCACCAGAGGTCGAGGGCCTTGGTATTGCGTACTCGGATGTAACGAGCATTGATCGCTCTGGTCACTTCCTTGGTTTGTTCTCCTGATAGGCGATCCAACTCTTGCCATGCAGTTCCATCTGTAGAGTACTCAAGTACACCTGTGGCAAGCTTATCACCCGTTCCTTGGCGAAGTCGTACTTTAGTGACTGACTTGACTTCACCGAGGTCAAGTTGTGCCCAGGCATCTACTGGTGTCGTATTGCTACCGTCAGCATTTGCCATCATGGCTTCTGTATTGTCCTTGCCATCAGTGATTTGACGGGCTGAGGTATTTAGTTTGTAAACTAAGTTTGAGCTTAGACTAACTGTCGTTGCTTGCTGGCTACGAGCTTTTTCAACTGACCGGTTAACTGCAATTTCCTGAACTGCAAACCAAGTGTTCTCGCGATCTGCTGTCGCAATCATGCGAACTGCCTTGGCCTTGATATTGAGATTTTCAAACTTAAGAAGGGATTCATTTCCGACATAGCTTGGCTCTTTCAAGGTTACCCAGTTGTCATTTTCATCTTGATACTGTACTTCTGCCTTACTAAAGGTATCACGTGGATTTGCCTGCGTTCCCATTGCAAAGGTCAAGGTTTGAATCGCTACTGGTTTGTTGAACTTCATACCAATATAATCACCTGTCTTGATGCTATTTGGTGATTTAATAATCGCATGAGTTGCCAAATCGCCATCCGTTACTTCTGCCAAGCCACCCTCTACACCTGTTCGATTGGTGATAAAGGTACTGATGATTTGATCTGGATGCAAGACTTTTTGAACTTCAGACGCCAAAACTTCTTTCAAGGATAGGATAAATGGACGAATATGTTGAACACCCAATTCAGCTTTTTCCATATGGTCTACATAATGGAAGGTATGAGTTTGAGACTGTTCGTAGAACTTCAAGCCTTTATAGTAGCTATCCCAAAGTTTGGCTGCATCGTTGGTAGCCATGGCTTCAGTTCCTGTAAGGAAGGCATCGAGAGCATTCATTTGGTCGATTGCATTATCCAACCAATAGTGGATTTGGGCAACCATTTTTTTATCACCTGATGCTTTATAGAGCTCAGCTGCTTCTTTAATCTTGGCAAATTCTGCACGCAAGGCTATACGTTCAGCAGTCACATCCTGACCTGCTTTAAGCTTGGTCATGAAGTCTGTTAATTTTGGAGCCAAGTCTACAGATTCTTCTAGTTTGACGACACGATTATCCATGTTTTGGTTGATCATGTGCTTACCAAGTTCACGGAAGGCTGCCGATACCTTGCTATCTTCAAAATGACCATTTTCTACAAAGTTGAAGGCAATGTCATTGATTTTCTTAGCTTCTTCTTCTGATTTCCACTGTTTCCATGAGTATTGAGCTCCTGAAAAGAGGGCAATCTTAGATGGTTCAGACTGTTGCATTGGGTTCAACATGATACCAGACAGCAAACTTGGATCCACATTTGGATGAAGGAATTTCTCACCACCACCTAGAATCAAGTGTTGTTTAGAGTTATCTGTTACAGGCCAGTTAATCCAAAGTGAAACTGGGCGATAGGTTTTGCCACCTGCGGATAGATTGTTCTTGAGAGTTGATAGGAAGCTTTCAGAGACTTCACCCCAAATCTTACCACCCGTCAAGGTCATGGATGTTGAACTTGGGAGATTTTCATTGAGAGATTTCAACTCATCTTCACGTCCATTACCCCAATACTGTCCAGGAACAAAGATCATTTCTTTACGAAGACCGCTGTAAGTTCCCTGCATTTCAGTCAACCACTTGGTCATATCTTGCATCAAGCGGTTGTAGCTATTGTAGCCTCCAACTGGGCTTGGAGCATCATCTGCTAGGATACCAAATTCACGGACACCCACTTTCATCAACTGGGTAAATTTAGCCTTGATGGTTGCCAAATCTTCTTGGTAATGCGCTTCATTGCCAAAGCGGATGCGGTTGTTCATGAATGGATGGATGGTCCAGACATAGCGGGTTTTACTTTGATTTCCGACACGAGCAAGTTCACGGATTTCAGCTAGTTTTTCTTCTGGATAGAGTTCACGCCATTTCTTGTTGTGGTATGGATCATCTTTTGGTGCAAAGAAGTATTGGTTCAATTTCAAATCGCCACCGTAACGCATGAGCTCTGCACGATCGGCATTCGACCATGGATTTCCATAGTAACCTTCGATAAAGCCACGGTTCTTGAGCTCTGCGTAATCTTCTACTGTCACATTGCGAAGGACTGGCACTTGGCTTTCCTTAAGCATGTGTTTCAAGGTTGTCAAACCATAGAAGACTGCATCCGTGTCTTTTCCGACGATAGAAATTGAGTTATCCTTGATGGTCAAGGCATAGGCATCAATCTTGTCAAAGAGACCTGCTGAAACATTGGACAAGTTTTGCTCTGCTTGTGAACCTTGTCCATGCACTCCAAGATAGATATTGGTTGCGCCAGCGATTGCTGTCTTACCAGTTGTATAAGATACTTGATTATCCTGCAAGACACTCTTCAAGCGATTGCGAGTATAGATGTCGAGTTGATCCCCCATAACCAGATTGACTTGCTTACGAAGGGCTGTAACACCTTCGCCATAGGTCACTTTTTGTGGAGTTGGGAAGACCTTGTACTCTTTCTTGAGATAGTCTGCGCTCTTGCTAGCAGCTGCAATGCTGTCTTCGCTAGCTGGTTTACTTGCTGTGAATTGATCTGCCAATTCAACTGTTCCATCACCTGTTTGCTCTACTTTTGGTTTTTCAGGTGTAGTTGGTTTTTCTGGTTGACTCGGTGCAGGCGTTTCTTGCTCTTCTTTGACAGGTTTCAATAGATGAACTTCAGCTGCACTTGCAAAACCACCAACGCCTTCCAATACTTTCAACTCAATCTTGTTGGTATCTACCGCCGCAAAGTTGACTGTTTTTTCTTGGGCGTTGTTGTCCCAGCTTCCTTCTGAAACCTTGACCATTTGGCCATCTTTTTGTGCGTAGATTTCGTAGCGCGTCACGACACCATTTCCACCACCTGGACGTGGAAGATAAGTCAAGCCATTGACTTTTTCTGCTTCTTTCAAGGTCATAGTAAGAGTGTATGGCGCAGTGTCACCAGTCCACTTAGTATGCCAGAAGGTATTTGGATCATTGTCAAAGGCCTTTTCAACAGCGCCTTCAGTCGCGTTCCCTGGAAGTTGCTGACTGCTTGCGGTTGCAGTAATCTTATCATTTGCAATCAAACGAGGATTTACAAATGGTTTATCTGACAACTCTGCACTATGCAAGATTCCTTTGAAACCACCGATGCTTTCAAGCGGTAGTACCAAGCTATTGTGGGCAAAGCGAGGGTGAGCTGGATTTGTGATACGCTCAATCTTTTCACCATCTACATAGACTTCGGTTGACTGTGGTTTGGTTACGATGGAGATTTGATAACGTTTGTTCTTTTCAAGTTTTTTATTGAATTGAATATGGAACTGTTCAAATTGATAAGCAAGGTAGCCATCTTTATCAGCTAGATAGATACGGTTGTCCCCACTTGTTGAGAAGGTTTGTTCACCGTCTCCAGTGACAGTTACATCAAACTTCAAGACATGACTTGGACCAACATCACCTGCCAAGCCTTCGATACTGCTGTCTTTCTCAAAAGCCAATCCCTGCTCGCTTGTCTTCACTTTCTTGCTCGCATAGTTCTTGACTGTTTCAGGATTGATGGTAAACAAGTCGCTTTGATCAATCTCTTTATCAGGATTTGACTGTGGCGCATAAGGGCTCGTTGGTAGGGTGCGTTCTGCAAAGGTCGCAGCTGCACGGTCAGATCCCCAAGTGCGCTCTGCAGTGGTTTGCATGCTCTTGAAGAAGCGTTTGAAGATGTCATAAGAGGTCAAACCTGTCTCATGAAGGTCGATATTGTCATTCCAAACTGCGTGCCCACCACCAAGGATACTTGGATGAGAAGCTGGTAGAAGTGGACCGCCACCTGTTCTAAAATCATTCGGTGTCCAGCTATTGTACTGACGTTCGTAGTTTGCATAGTCCCCGTAGGCTGCTTGACTATTGCTTCCACTTGGCACACTATAGGTCGGTACATCCGTGATGTTGATAATCTTAGCTCCCTGAGCAATGGCTTCATTTGGTCGTTGCCAGCTAATACTCCAGATATCAACTTCTACTCCGTTCCAATCAACAGGAGTGTTCCCACGTTTCGCACTGAGTGAGCCCCAGATTCGAGGGGTATAGCCTTTTCCTTTAATGTATTTGATAAGGTCATTGACATAGCGACGATAGCTTTCTCTGCTGCCATAGTATTCATCCGTTCCGATATGAACAGTGGACACGCCATGAAGCGGTGCATCTGGACCATCGAGGAGTTTGTCATAAACTGATTTGACAAATTTAAGAGTTTCTTCGTACTTGTTATCCAAGTCTAGCATGGCTACGCGCTCAACATTGTGCTTGCCTGCATAATCGCTCAAACTACCTTGATACATGAGGTCTGGGCGAACTTTGACAAATGATAGTGCATGACCTGGTGTGTCAATTTCTGGCACTAGGTTGATATGCAAGGCCTTGGCAAGTTTAATCAGATTTTGCATTTCTTCCTTGGTATAATGCTCATCTGATGTCAATTTTTGGCCATTCTTACCGACAATGTCTGTCTCCACACGGAAACCAGTCTTGGCATGTTCAAGGACATACTTGAGTTCTTCCTCTTTAGAAAGATTCTTTCCTGCCAAGTGTTCCTTGAGAAAGATATAGTTATCATTAAGGTGCAACTGCAAGTCGTTCATCTTGTAGTAAGCCATGTTGAGCATGATGTCTACAAGGGTGTCGTAAGGGATAAATTTACGACCTGTATCTAGCATAAAGCCACGGTGGCTGAAACTTGGGAAATCACGAATTTCGCCATTTTGTAGGTCTGTTTCTCCCATTTGAAGAAGAGTCCGAGTGGCGTAAAAGGCTCCTGTGTTTGTGGCAGCTTCGATGGTAATCACATTATTTTGGATAGTGATGCCATACCCTTCCTTACCGTAACCCTTGTTTTCAACCTTTTTAAATTCGATTCGTTTTTGAGCTTGCTTGTCACCTGTTGCTAGTTCCAATCCACGGCTGGCAAGGTCTGACTGGTAGAAGGTTGCTGCCTGATCAAAGCCTGAATTTCCTGTCGCAAGAACTGTATCTGAAGTGATAGAAGATTGGCCTTCTTTCCCATACCATTGTTGAACAGCTGGTGCTACTTTTGGTTTGACACCCACACCCTCATCTTGATGTAGCCCCTTGATAACAACTTCAAACTCTTTGGTAAAGGTATGGCTGTCTTTGATTTGTTGTACCATGACCTTGACACGTTGATCTGTCAGAGGTTGGTAGATGCGATTTTGAAGGTCAATCACACCCTGCTTGTTACTGCCAATCAGACTAACCTGACCCGGCAAACTTGGTAGGACAAGAGACTTGCCATCTTCAGCCACATCCAACTGATCAACTTGGCGGATATCCGTTACCTTACTATGGTCCGGAACGTTTGAATAAGCTCGAATTTCTTGAATTCCAACGTTTCTCCAGCCCATTGTTCCCGCTTGATAATCATTGACTTCAAGTTTGAGATACTTAGCTTTGATACTCTCAGCTAAGTCTACTTTCTCATCTAAAACAGGGTCTCCAGTCTTGGTATGAGCGAGTTTCCATTGTTTTTCTCCATTAGCACCCACGTCTTCTTGACCTGCGTAATAGAGACTCCAAGATTTGATATTTGGGTCATTTTGCCCATTACGAAGACGACGATCCCAGTCAATTTCTACATGCTTGATGAGGGTGGTTTTTGGAAGAGTCAATTCGAAGGTTGGTTTTGGTACATCTCTGTCCGTTGCCCAACGAGTATTGTCATCTCCATCGATAGCCTTATCTGCAGTAAAGTGGGTCCCAGTCTCATGGTTGCTCGCCTGAGCAGTAGCGCCTTCGAGGTGGTTTACATCTTCTCTATCTTCGATTGTCTTTTCAGCTGGTTTTGTTGCGGGTGGAGTGGTTTCCGCAGGTTGATTATCCGCCTTTGGTGTTTCAACCGGTTTCGGCGTTTCTGCTGGCTTGGGACTTGCAGGACTTGTCTCTGGTTTTGCCTCCTCACTTGCTGCAGGTTTTGTTCCTTCTTCGGTTGCCTGACTACCCTCTTGATTTCCTTCTGTTGCAGCTTCTGCATCTGCTTTTTCAAGCGCAGCGGCTAAATCATCTGGTAACTTATCCAGGGCTTGAACATGAGTGATACTTCCCTCTGTCTCTGAAGGCGCTGCTGTTTCTGCTGCCTGAACCATATTGGCTCCAAAGATACTAGCACCAATCATAACTGAGGCTGCACCAATTGCAAATTTGCGGATACTATAATGACAGCGTTTCTCAAAAAAGTGTTTGTCCATATTTCTCCTATTTCCTTTCATCCGCCTACGCTAGTAAGCGTTATCATTTCTCCTTTTAAAAAGGAGAGAACCAAGAGGTCCTCTCCAGGTGTTTGATTCATTTTCCGACTCTGACTCCCATAGAAGTCCAAGTCACTTATCCAAACAATGTAGTTGTGGAATAAATAAATATCTATTCTTTTTTACTGTTAATAGCAAAGAGGGCAGCTGACAATGCTAGGCTGATTCCTGCTAGGAAGAGGGCTGTATCAGACTGGTCTTCTCCTGTTTCTGGGAGTGTCTTTTTGCTTTCTTCATTTTTCAGAGTATCTTTGATTTCTGATGTCTTTGTATCAGCTAGTGGAGCTGGTGTCAACTTATACTCTGGTTTCTCAACAGTTGGTGCTGGTTCATCACCTGCTGTACCTAGTGGGCCTGTGTACTCTGGTTTTTCATGTACAGCTGGCTCAACTCCATTGACGCCACCGGTGTATTCTGGCAATTCGTGAACCAAGGCTTCAACCGCATTGACTCCTCCCTTGAACTCAGGAACCTCATGAACAGCTACTTCTGCTGCATTGACTCCGCCCTTGAACTCAGGGACTTCATGAGCAGCTGCTTCTGCCGCATTAACGCCGCCCTTGAACTCTGGGACTTCATGAGCAGCTGCTTCTGCCGCATTAACGCCGCCCTTGAACTCTGGGACTTCATGTACAGCCACTTCTGCCGCATTAACGCCGCCCTTGAACTCTGGGACTTCATGTACAGCCACTTCTGCCGCATTGACTCCGCCTTTGAATTCTGGGACTTCAAGAACTGGTGGTTGCTCTTCACCCTTACTGCTTGTCGGAGCATCAGGTTTCGGAGCGGAATCTTTTAATTGATTGAGATAATCTGCAAAGTATTTCACCATTCTTTCCGTCAAGAGATGGCTATCCATAGCATATTTCATGCTTGCCTGAACTCCAGCTACTTCCTCTTGATTTTCTTTGTCTGTCAATTTTTGAGCCTTAGCTAAAGCCGCTTCATAGCCGGACATGTCAAGCGGTGTTTCTGCTACCTGTGGACGATTAAAGATAAGTTCTGCTGCAGATTGGTATTTATCTCCACCATCTCCGTATGTCTTGGTACCAGTAAGGACAATCTTCTTAGCCTTGATTATCTTACCAAAGTTAATATCTTTCGGCTTATTATTATCAGGCCAATCAGTTGCAGTAAAGGTGTGCTCCTTGCCAGACTCATCTGTGACAACCAGTTTCACATCTCTCAGGTTACCGTTTGAACCTGAACCACGTGGTACATAGCGAAGTCCTGTGATTTCAGTAGGTTCTTTCAATACCATGGTTGCAGGCTTGCCTACATCTCCACCATTCCAAGATGTATGCCATAGACTAGACACATTACCATCAAAGGCATTCTCTAGACCTTCACCTGGTTGAGCTGGCGCATCCAAACTTTCAAAGTCTTCTGCTACCAAGGCTGTCTTCTTCTGAACCAAAGCATTCTTCAAGGCTTCAATCTTGGCAATCTCTGCACGCGCTTCTTCGACACTGATATCATCATCTGCCTGACTGAGGTTAAAGACCGCTTCTTTCAATGCATCCATAGACTCTTTGGTGTAGTTGGTCATGGCAACCGTTGGCAAGTAGTTCTTCAGAGCATTTTCTGTCAACATCTTACCTGTTAGGGTAATTTCTTCGATTTGAAGATTATCCATCATGAAGTCGTTATATCCACGGAAGTTGGCATTTCCACCAGAATCACCACGAGTATTGCTTGCATTTCCAGTTGAGTAGATACCTACCCAAGTATCACCTGTTTCTGCACCAGTCACGAGGAAGGTTGCCTTCTTGGCTTTCTTAGAATCTGTCCAGGTATTTGGCAATTCATGCATTTCCAAGTTGCTTGCTTTCGTACCACGGTTACCAGATTGGAATTCTCCCTTACCAACTACAAAGGCGTAGGTATTGTCTGATCCTGCTTCGTATTCAAAAGTTACACGATAGGTCTTACCTGCTTCAAAGCGGAAGTTTTGTGGAATGGTTTGGTAAACCAAGTTACGACGGCTAACCAGTCCATTTGTCTTCAATGACCAATTTCCTTCAATAACATCATCGACTTTCTTACCGTTCCAACCACGCTGTGTATATGGATCGTGTTTTTCAGACAAGTGAGTGCGGTTGTCTTCAACACCTTCGACACCACCCACTACGAATGGGAAGATCCCCTGAGCAACATTTTCAAAGTCTTGTTTAAATGTTCCTTTACCTGTATCATGCTTATCTCCGTACATGCTTGAATTATTTTCAAAGGTACGAATTTCATCAAAGTAAGTTGCTTCATCACCAGCTTCACGACTCAATGTCAAAGTAACATTTGATACGTCCGATCCTGTTGTAAAGAAGGCGTACATGTTTTGGAAGTAACTTGTATCGTCAACTGTAGCATTGTCACGGCGATTGTTATGAGCGTATGCTTTGATATAGTTGAGAGCGAGTGACTTATTGGTATAAGTAGTCACTTCTTTCTCGCCAGTATTCACTGTGATACTTGCCTTAGCATTACTACGGTTATCAACACCGACATAAACAGCATACTTGGTATTTGGTTTCAAGCCAGTCAGTTTCTGAGTAAGGCTGACCTTGCTCTTATTGCCTTGTATACGAAGCATTTCATTTGCGCCTTGTGATTTGACAATTTCTGCCTTAGAAGCATCACCAGAAATGGTCCAGTGTTTCAAGGTCCCACTGTTAAATCCTTGGTCATAGATATGCATGCCTTCGCTCCATGACATTTCAGGATTGGTTTGTTTTGAACGATAGAGAACGTATGGTTGATTTGCTAGAAGGTCTAGGGTAATCTTGCCATCTTTTACAGTTAGTTCTTGCTCTTCTGTCTTACCTTGGTCAGTTAATTTATAAAGGTAAACCTTGCTATTTGCCCAATCACTTGGAAGTGTCCAAGTTGTTGCACCAGCTTGCGTATTGAAGTAGTACATCTTTTCCTTATCAGCAGGAAGTTTCTTACCATTTGCATCCCAGTTCCAAGGAGTCAAATAAGCTGAACCATCTTGGATAACACGTCCATTGAGCGTTACTGTACGTTCGCGGTATTGCGGGCTATTGACATCATTTGACTTACGAGTCACAACAACCTTGTTACCTGCTGCATCGACTAGCTCAACCTTCATTTCTGGAGTCCATTTATAGGTGCTACCGTTATCGGTCATGGTAACTGGTGTGCCATTTTCCCATTTGCTTACAGTGAAGTGTTGGAAATATTTGGTCATCAAGTCATGGGCAAACAAGTTGGTTACATAGCCATTGTAATCACTTCGTCCTTGCCAGCCTTCAAAGTCTTTCATGCTGTAGCCACCTAGAAGTGGATAGTCGGCTGCACCACCGTAACTTCTGTAGTCTCCTACCCAAGCATCTTTTTGGTGATTACGGATAAAGCGCGTGATGGCGCTGTTGATACCTTTATTAGTGTAGCCACCATAGGTCAAGTCAGCTGCCCAGTGTTGGAAGGTAGAGTCGTATTCACCACCATGGCCCCACTCAATCGCAAAGCGCCAGCCTTGTTTGTTGATTTCTTTTGCAAGAACGTGGGTAGCCCAGGCACCGTTATCACCTGATTGCCCATTACCCCAAACGTCCACATAGATAAAGTCGAGACCGTCACCAAGTTTTTTCTTCAAGTCTTCCCAACGAGCCAAGCGTCCATGTGCTAGGTCATAAGCAGCATCAATGTTGATACCTTGGTCTAGCCAGTTCCAGCCATAGCTATAGCTACCATCTGGATTCTTACGGAGGATTTTTTCATTGAAGTATTTAGACTCAGGATAAGTCTCAGAAGCGTTAACATGGATACCTAGATGAGCACCATATTTCTTCGCTTTCGCAATCAAGGTCTTGAAGTCTTCAACACCACCAATACGTTTACCAATATCAGCATAGTTCAAGTGACCAGAGTCATGACCTTCACTACCATAACCTTTAAGGAGAACACCTTGTCCTAGACCATCTGTATGAAGATTGATCTTCTTGATACCATCCAAGGTCATAAGGAATGGGTTTTGTGCTTGTGAACCAAAGTTCATCGCGATACGATAAGCTGTGATATCCTTGACTTTTTCCCAACCTTGAGGGTTGTTCATGATGCTACGATAAGCAATAGCTCCATCTTGCCAATCCACTTTATTGTCTGCATTGGCATCTTCAGTGATAACAACCTTAGCACTTGGAAGTTCCTTGGTATACTCTGGGAAGACAATGCCCTTATAAGCTTTTTCCCATTGCCATTCAGAACTATGAATTCCGACATAGTTAGCATTCCCGACTGTTTCCTTGTAGGCTGTCAAGCGGGTCCAGTCATAAGAACCTCCACCGTAGCTGTTTTGAGAGTTACTCCAAACACCTGCAGCAAGCTTGTCTGTAGAAACAAATCCATACATGTAACCCTTGGCCAAGTCTTTCATTGGATTGGTTACATCGATATGATCATCTCCGCTGACATGGGTATTGTTTGACATGGTTGCCCCGTCAAACTTGGCACCAGCTTGATCACTCGAAACAGAGACCAAAGCATTGCCAAGGAAACTAATAGAAGAAAGCAGTTTTCTTTCATCATCAATCTTTTGACCTGGAGTAACTTGATTATGGTTGACAATCTTGGTCACATCAAAGTGCAATTGATTATCCACAACTTGCAAACGAACTGTCATTTCCGCATTGATAAGATTAGCATCATCGCGAAGCTTCATCAAGTACTCTGCAGTTGTCTCATTGATTTTTTTGTAAGTAACTTCAGGTGTAACTTCGTGTTTGTTGATAAATACTTTATTGAATTGTTGGACTTGTCCTGGCAAGGTATGCCCGTTCAAACTGTATTCTTTAATACGTGGGAAGGCTTGGTCAATCACTGCTTTGAGGACCTTAGACTGAATAGTGTCATAAGTCACCTTGCTATCATCAACTTCAGGACCTGTTTCTTTTTCAGCAGGAGTATCCTCTGTTTTTACACCCTCTTGGTTATCAGTTTTAACACTAACAACTGTTCGCTCATCGCCATAAGAACCCGCCTTGAGAAGAATTTTCTTCTCATTTTTAAGATGGTCATTGACCGCAGCTGGTAGAGTTACTGTATCAAAGAGCTTCACATCATTATTCGTTGCATTGAGCTGACCATCTGACTTGAGGGTAATTGATAGGCGGTTAATTGATCCTGTTTCAGGGGCAGCGACACGACTACCTCTATACCAAGTGCTGGTTGTTGGAGATTTATACTCCCAGAACCAGCCATCCTTGTCATAACCGACAAAAACATTATTATTGGTATCTTTAAATTTCAGGAAGACACCAAAGCGTGATTTGCCCTTTTCAGAATCATCTTTGAAGGTTAAATCAACAGTCGCATTTCCATTGGCATCAACGGTCAAACCCTTCTTTTCAAATAGGGCTGGTTTGCCTGCGTTATCATTTTGAGCAGTTGAGGATAGTTGGTTGTAGCGGACACCTTTTTCTTCTCGGATAGTGACTGTTCCCTGTTGTTCTTTTTTCTCTACTGTTTGCCATTCAGGAGTTACTGTCTTAGGTGTTTCAGGTTTAGCAGCTGCAGGTCTGTCCTCTTTTGGTTTGTCTTCGGTTGGTTTTTCTTTCTCTTCCAAGTCTGCAGGTTTGACACTTGAAATTCCCTTCATGTGATCTTGGATCCATTTCAATTGAGCAGGTGAGAAGAGAATACCACCACTCCGTTGGCCAACAACTCCATTTTGATGAACACCGACCAGTTTTCCTTCTGTATCAAAGATACCGCCACCACTAGCACCTGGTTTTCCTCCTTGATAACCGATCCCTTGGACACCTTCTCCATATTGTTCTGCAAAATCAACTGTAGTGTTGACAATCGGATTCAATTTCCCTTCTGGATAACCAAAGACATGGAGCTTATCTCCGATTTTCTTAACTACTGGCTTTTTGGTTACTTCAACAGGCGTATTTTCCAGAACAGTTCGCAATCGAACAAGAGCCAAATCATTCTTGTAACCTTTTAGGAAACCTTCACGATCCCAGTGAATAATGTCTTTTTTACTAAATTTAACATCTGGTAGTCCTGGATAGGAAATGCTATAGATATCCCCATCCCCCTTATCATTATAAACAACCTTGCGATTATTACCATCTGGAACGTCTTTTATAAAGTTATGTGAAACAGTTAAAACCAGATTTTCGCCAATGACAATCCCACTACCTTCACCTGATGGTGTCTTGATTTTGACAGTTGCTCCGTAGTTTAATTCACCATTCTTTGTTTTAGCTACATCTTCTGGAACGAGATTCTCAGTATCTTTAGCTAATTGATCCTTATCAACTTCTTTCCCTTTATCTTCAGCCTTATCTAATTTGCCCTCTAAGCCTTCTGGTAACTTATCTGAACTAGCTGATTTTTCTTTTTCAAGTGCTAATAGTTCTTCTTCTGTCTTAGGTCCATCCGTAACTTCTGGAGAACCTTGGTCTTCTCCTGCCTTAGGCGCTTCAAAATCACGCCCATCATTTTCTTTTGCTGTTGCAAGAGCAGTAGCTAAATCCGCTGGTAAATTCGCCGTGGATCCAGACTGCACGCTATCTGCAAGAACTGTACTTGTCCCAAAGAATGCAGCCCCAATCATAACAGAAGCAACACCTAATGAAAATTTCCGAATACTATATTTACAACGTTTTTCAAATGATCTTTTATTCATAAACTCCTAAATCCTTTCATTTTTGAGTAAGCGTTTACATTTTCTTTTTAAAAAATACTCCTTCCTCTGAAAGTGCAATGCTTAACCCTGATAAATAAAAAATAATTATGTTTTTAATATAACAAATAATAGCTGAGAAAGCAATAGGAAACAAGTAAAATTAAGGAAAATTTTCTCTATTCTGACAAAAAGAAGCTCCAAATTTAGAATCTTTCTTTACAAATGTAAAAAAGGATTCAGCATTCAAGAGAAATACTAAATCCTTTCTTATATTCTGCAACAGTTATTTCACATGTTTTGCGAGATCTTCTTGAGCCTTTTTATTAGACTCTTCTTTTTCTTTCAGCCATTTTTCTTGGGCTTTTTGGTATTCTTCTGTTGTTACTGGCTTATCTTGTACTTCTAGATATTTGTACAAAAGGGCTTCGCTCATACCTTTGTTACCTGAGTAAGCAAACGGAAGAGTAAATGGTACCATCTTAGACAACATTGGACGACCAGTTTGAGAAGTTGTTGGGATGATCAAGGCACTATCTGTCAACCAAGCTTGGGCAGCAGCATATTTTTCATAACGTTTTGAAACGTCAGTAGTTTCTTCCCCAGCTTCCACAACCATTTTTTCGTAGTCTTCCAAACCAACTTGCTTGGCAGCAGCGTTGTTGGTTCCAGAGTCAAATCCTAGGTAAGTCTTTGTATTTTCTCCTACAGATGGTTTGATAATATCAAGGTAGGTAGATGGATCCGCAAAGTCTGGAGACCAACCAACGTTATCTGAGATATCCCAATCTTCACCAGCAGCAGTCTCGGCAAAGTAGGTGATGTTCAAGACATCGTCTTTTTGAAGTTGTTGGATATCCACAACTACATTATCTGTTCCCAAAGTTGCTTCAAGTGACTGTTTCAAAGATTGCACACGTTGAACTTTCGTTGTGTTTGTTTGGTCTACAGGCATATCCAAGTGGATTGGGAATTTCACACCTTCTGCTTGAAGAGCTGTCTTAGCCTTGGCGAATTCTGCTTTGGCTTTTTCTGGATTGTAAAGTCCATCTTGGGCATCATCCAAGTTCACGTTGCTCCACTCGTCACCGTATGTCACCAATTTTTCTTTGACCAACTCACCAAAGTTTTTACCATCTGCTTGAACAAATGTAGGTGGGACAAACAAGTTGCGAAGCAGTTTAGTCGCACCACTTGCGCCGTTTACTTGAGAGGCA
Source organism: Streptococcus sp. M143 (assembly GCF_000162495.1). Classification (NCBI taxonomy): domain Bacteria; kingdom Bacillati; phylum Bacillota; class Bacilli; order Lactobacillales; family Streptococcaceae; genus Streptococcus; species Streptococcus sp. M143. Next base: position 84,660 of record NZ_GG730099.1, read on the forward strand.
TAGGCAGTTCTATCAAAACCAAAGGCAAGCGCTTGACGGAAATCTTTATTTAGAAGAGCTTTCTTGGTAGATGTTTTTTGTTCATCAGCTGTCTTAGAAGTATGTTGATAAGACTGACGGTCGATATTGATACCAACTAAGAAAGTTGTTGAATCTTGTTGTGTGTAAACAATATTGTCTTTAAAGGCTTTTTCAGTCTCTGGGTAGCTCGCGCTTGTTGGGAAGAGACGTGCCATTGTATAGCTGCCATCTTTGAAGGCTTCAGTTGGTTTGTTGGTATCTTGGCCATCCCAGTATGACAATTTCACCTTGCCAATGTGGACATTATCTTTATCCCAATAGTTTGGATTCTTTTCAAACTCAACAGAAGATTTGGCTACAATCGATTTGAGCAAGAATGGTCCATTATAGAGAATACTACTAGGATCTGTCCCTTTGGCGAAGTCATCCCCTTTGGAGTTCAAGAACTCTTCATTTACTGGAGCCAAAACTCCCATCGTTGTCTTAGAATTCCAGAAGCTTTCTGGCTTGTTCAATGTGTACTGAACTGTATAATCATCAAGGGCTTTGATTCCTACTTGAGAGAAGTCTGTAATTTCTCCTTTAACATAGGCGTCCAATCCTTTGATTGATTCTTGAACTAAATAAAGACCATCAGATTTTTTATCAGCAGCATATTTAAGTCCTGTTACAAAGTCTTGAGCTTTGACTGCCGCGTATTCTTCACCTTCAGAAGTATACCATTTTGCATCCTTACGGATAGTATAAGTGTAAGTCAATCCATCCTTGGATACTGACCAATCCTCAGCCATAGACGGCACAAAGTTCCCGTAGCGGTCATTTTCTAGCAGACCATCAACCACGTTGCTGGTAATATTTGCTGTAGCTGCTTTATTAGTTGTCAAATAGTTCAGGTTATCAGGATCCGTCTCATAAATGTATGAGAATGTCTTCTCACCTTTGGCGCTTGAACCTGATCCAGAGCATGCAGCTAAAGTAGTCGCTGCCAATAATGTCACGCCCGCAAGGGCAAATAGTTTTGAACTTTTCATCATTTTCTCCTTTAAAACTTTCTCTCCATTATAGACTCTTTTCAAAAAGATGTCAACAGAATTTTCAGAATTTTTGTGTTAATTTGGTATATTCTGAAAAATAGTTTCAAGGATATTCTAAAGTAATAATTATTCGTCTCTCTTGGGCTTTACTAACAAAGTTTATACCGAAAAAAGTTTCACTAAAAACCAATTTTTCTATATTTTTGCTATAATTAAGTATAAGAACAATCAAGGAGAAAGATATGATCTTAATTACAGGTGCAAATGGTCAACTCGGTACAGAACTACGTTATCTGCTAGATGAAAGAAATGTGGACTATGTTGCGGTGGATGTGGCCGAAATGGATATCACTAATTCTGAAATGGTTGAAAAAGTATTTGCTGAGGTTAAGCCAACTTTAGTCTATCATTGCGCAGCCTATACTGCTGTTGATGCAGCTGAAGATGAAGGAAAAGAACTGGATTTTGCCATAAACGTAACTGGAACTGAAAATGTTGCTAAGGCCTCTGAGAAATACGGAGCTACTCTGGTCTATATCTCAACAGACTACGTCTTTGATGGAAAGAAACCCGTCGGACAAGAATGGGAAGTTGATGACCTACCTGATCCGCAGACAGAGTACGGACGTACCAAGCGAATGGGTGAAGAGCTTGTTGAAAGCCTTACGTCACAGCATTACATTATCCGCACTGCTTGGGTCTTTGGAAATTATGGAAAAAACTTTGTTTTTACCATGCAAAATCTAGCCAAAACCCATAAAACTCTCACTGTAGTCAACGACCAACACGGTCGCCCAACTTGGACACGTACCTTGGCCGAATTTATGACCTACTTGACTGAAAATCAAAAAGAATATGGCTACTACCACTTATCAAATGATGCAGCTGAGGATACCACTTGGTATGACTTTGCTGTTGAAATTCTTAAGGACAGTGATGTTGAAGTACTACCAGTAGACTCCAGCAAGTTTCCTGCCAAGGCTAAACGCCCCCTCAACTCAACTATGAGCTTGGCAAAAGCAAAGGCGACAGGTTTCGTCATTCCAACCTGGCAAGATGCCCTTAAAGAGTTTTATAAACAAGAAGTAAGAAAATAAAAGATTACGACACACATAAAAAGCAAGAGACCTTGAATTCTCTTGCTTTTTTGTATGCATTTATTTAATCACTTGTTGTTTCTTAGCATAGTTAGCTTCGACTGCTTCTTTTTCTGATTTCCACCAGTCTTGGTTATCCGTGTACCACTTGATGGTCTCTTTGAGACCTGCTTCAAAGTTGGTGAACTCTGGCTTCCATCCTAGCTCATCACGAAGTTTGCTGGCATCAATAGCATAACGCAAGTCGTGGCCAGCACGGTCGGTCACATGATCATAAGCGTCAGCTGGCTGTCCCATTTCCTTAAGGATGAGCTCTAACACTTCCTTGTTGTTCTTCTCACCATTAGCACCGATCAAATAAGTTTCGCCGATTTGACCCTTGGTCAGAATTGTCCAAACGCCTGATGAATGGTCATTGGTATGGATCCAGTCACGGACGTTTTTACCTTCACCATAGAGTTTTGGCTTGATACCGCTCAAGATATTGGTGATTTGTCGTGGAATGAACTTCTCAATATGCTGGTAAGGACCATAGTTGTTGGAACAGTTGGAAATAGTAGCTTTGACGCCAAATGAGCGCACCCAAGCTTTGACAATCAAATCTGAGGCCGCCTTGGTTGATGAGTAAGGTGAGCTTGGATTGTACTTGGTTTCAGCCGTAAATTTCTCACCCGGCCCTTCTCCATGACCTGGCAAATCTTCACGCAGAGGGAGATCCCCATAGACTTCGTCAGTTGACACATGGTGGAAACGAAGGTCGTATTTACGAGCCACTTCCAAAAGTGTGTAGGTTCCAATGAAGTTGGTGTGGATAAAGGGACTCGGGTCATTGAGCGAGTTGTCATTGTGGCTTTCTGCCGCATAGTGTACAATGGCATCCGCTTCAGCTGCTAACTTATCTACCAAGGCTACATCAGCAATATCTCCAACAACTAACTCAACACGGTCGCCTAAAATTTCTTCAATATTGGCACGATTACCTGCATAAGTCAGCTTGTCCAGCACTGTCACATGCACATCTGGAAAGTTATTGTAAACATAGTGGACAAAGTTAGAGCCAATAAAACCAGCCCCACCTGTCACGATGATGTTTTTATATTTAGTCATATTATTTCCTTATTCCAAATCTTCTTTTTTCAAAGGCTTCACGTCCTTAAGTAGGGGATGATGTTTGTCCGCTTCAGATACCTCTGCTTCTTCCAGATTTTCCCACTCAATTCCTAATTCTGGGTCAGAGTAGTTAACAAAGGCATACTTAGGTTTGAGTTCAAGCGCCCAATAGTCATTAACCAGATAGCTATAAGAAACTGTATCAGATAGGACTTGAAATCCATTGGCTACGCCACGAGGGACAAAGATTCCCTTACTAGCATCAATCTCTGTCTGGTAAACATTCCCAAAAGTTTCACCCTCACGCAAATCAACCCATGATCCTAGAACCTTCCCATTATCTGCAACAGAGATGTACTTGTCCCAAGGCTCAGCATGGAGGCCTCGAAGAACATTTTTGCGAGAAAAGCTGACGTTATTTTGCAGTTTCCCTTCAGCAAAGAAGCTTTCAGGAAAGCCAAGTGGCAGCATTTTTTCCTTTTGGAAATTTTCCTTAAACCAGCCACGATTGTCTCCATGAACTGGAATGTCAAACTCTAACAAACCTGGAATTGCATCAATCTTACGCACTGCAAGTGTTTTTCCAAAAAAATTATCTGTCATCTAAATTTCTCCAATCAAACGGAGCAAGTATTGTCCGTATTCATTCTTCTTCAACGGCTGCGCCAATTCATGCACTTGCTCTTTACTGATATAGCCCATACGATAAGCAATTTCTTCCAGATTTGCCACTTGCACGTTCTGCATACGTTGAACCGTTTCGATATATTGAGCTGCTTCTAAGAGACTTTCGTGAGTTCCTGTATCCAACCAAGCAAAACCACGTCCCATAAGCTCAACAGACAAATCACCACGATCCAAGTAAGCCTTGTTGACATCTGTGATTTCTAATTCTCCTCGAGGACTTGGTTTGATACTCTTGGCAATTTCGACAACATCGTTATCATAGAAATACAGTCCTGTCACTGCATAGTTAGAGCGCGGCTGTTCTGGTTTTTCTTCGATGGAGATAGCATTCATATTTTCATCAAATTCTACAACACCAAAACGTTCTGGATCCTTAACGTGGTAACCAAAAACAGTCGCACCTTTCTCTTTCTTGGCTGCTTTTTGAAGCATTGTGCTCAGACCAGGACCATGGTAGATATTGTCGCCTAAAATCAAGGCAACGCTATCGTCACCGATAAATTCTTCACCGATAATAAAAGCCTGAGCAAGCCCATCTGGATTTGGCTGTACCGCATAGGAAAGCTTAATCCCAAATTCGGAGCCATCCAATAGCAAGTCCTTAAAACGGGGTAAATCTTGTGGTGTTGAGATAATCAAAATGTCCTTAATCCCGGCCAACATCAAGGTTGACAAAGGATAGTAAATCATGGGTTTATCATAAACCGGCATCAGCTGTTTTGACGCAGCGCGTGTAAGGGGGTACAGTCGGGTACCTGAGCCACCCGCAAGAATAATACCTTTCATAATAGGGTACCTTTCTATATTACTTTATCTGAACACACTCAAATTCCACGTAAAATTCGAACAATCTGTTTACTAGCATCACCATTTCCATAAGGGTTACTTGCTTGACTCATTTTTTTATACTCTTTAGGATCATCCAAAAGCATCTTAAAACTTTGATAAATTGTCTCTTCATCAGTTCCTACTAATTTCAACGTTCCAGCAGTCACTCCTTCAGGTCTTTCTGTAGTATCACGCATGACCAATACGGGCTTACCTAAAGAAGGCGCTTCTTCTTGAACTCCTCCCGAATCAGTTAAAATCATGTAACTATGATTCATAAAGTTATGAAAGTCAAGGACATCTAAAGGTTCAATAATCTGAATCCGTTCTGTGTCTCCAAAAATTTCCGCGGCTGTTTCACGCACCAAAGGATTCTTATGAATTGGATAAATTACCTTAACATCGTCATATTCATTTAAAACTCGTTTAACAGCTCTAAACATATGCCTCATAGGTTCTCCGAGATTTTCACGTCTGTGAGCAGTCAATAGAATGAGACGATTATCAGCGTTTAAATCTAAATCAGGGTGTGTATAATCCTTTTGTACTGTGGTTGTAAGTGCATCAATCACCGTATTGCCAGTCACATAAACATTGTTCCTACCCTCTTTTGTTAGATTTTCTTTAGCTAATTCTGTAGGGGCAAAATGATAATTTGCAATAATAGAAGTCGATTGTCTATTAAATTCTTCTGGGAAGGGACTTTGCAGGTTGTAAGTTCGTAACCCAGCTTCAACATGGCCAACCTTAATTCCAAGATAAAATGCTGCCAAAGCTGCTGCATATGTTGTAGTAGTGTCACCATGAACTAGAACAATATCTGGTTGTTCTTCTTCTAAAACAGGTTTAATTTTTTCTAAAATACTTGTTGTTATAGAGAACAAGGTTTGATTAGCTTTCATTATTTCTAAATCATAGTCTGGTTGAACTCCAAACAATTCCAAAACAGGGCTAACCATCTCCTTGTGCTGACCAGTTACACAAACAACTGTTTCCATATCTGCCTGTTTTTTCAACTCATTCACTAATGGACACATTTTTATCGCTTCTGGACGTGTACCAAAAACTAGCATTATCTTCATGATTTCCTCCTAAATCAATAATTAAATTCTTTATTTGTTTATACATTTCAATTTCTGACCAATTTACTTCTTCTTTGCAAGAAGAGAAAATAATTGAATCGTCACTTCCTCCTTTAATAAAAGCAGAATTACTAAATATAATGAAAAGAAAGCAAAACCTGCTAGCATTAGAGAATAAAATGGTATAGTTATCGTTATCAGCTGATTCAAAATGATTAGTGGTATTGTAGAAACAACTGTTGCAATTATCACATTAACCAAACTCTTTATCGATATATTTGATACTAAATATTCTTTTGAAAAATGTAGTTGTACCATCATCTGCGACAATTCCGCAAAAAGAGTTGCGACAGAAGCACCAATAATTCCAAACTTAGGCATTAACAGTAGATTCAAAATAAGATTAATCATAGCACCAATCGTTACTGCAACCATAAAATATTTTTCTCTATTCATTGGAATCAATATTTGATTTCCTGTAATATTCGAAAAACCAGAAATAAGTAAAATTGGCATAAGTATTTGCATGGCTAAAGTCGCAGGAAGATACTGACTTCCTCCTAGTAATAAGATACTATCTTTCGCCTCTACAATAAAGAATACCATCAATGGAATCGCAATAAAAAATATAACCGCAGATGACTCCTTTAATATTTTTCTAAAATTCGAGGTGTCATTTTTACTAATATAAAATGAAAGTCTCGGTAGCAAAACTGCACTAATAGATGTAATAAGAGAAAGCAAAATCCACTTAACCTTTGATGCCACAGAATAGTATCCCACAGCCTCATTACCATTAATAAAACCGAGCATAACTGTATCTAAATTAGTATAAATATTTACTGCAAGTAATGAAGCAAATAAATACCACATCGGTTTAAAATGATGTTTAAATTGTAAATTTTTATATAATTTAATATTAATGAAATGTCGGCTATGCCATAGATTTAAGATATTTGAACTTAGAGAAGAAAACAATGAAATACTAGCAAAAACAATATAATCCTCTGGCCTTTTCACAAGTAGAAAAATCAATATTAATGATAGAATTTTAAACACTACTGACCGAGTAGTAATATAAGTATACTCTTCCATTCCACTATACAACCAATTTAAGGCAAAAGGAGAAGATAAAATTGTCCCACATGTGAGCAATAAGAGTGAAAATTCTTTATTCAATTGTGTTATAAATATAGTCAAAAATAATAGTATTGCAGTTGTTATTATAGACATAGCAACGTTTATAATCATTAACTCCTGCACTACCTTTGACAACTTGTCTCTATCATCTCTAACACTTGCTACTGCTTTGATACCATAAGTTGAAATTCCCAGAGAAGCAAGTAAAATACCATAATTCCCTATTGAACTAAAAAATGAAGTTAAACCTATACCAGTTGGATTCAATATTCTAGATATATAAGGAAAAGTGATTAATGGGAAGATGATATTTGATAGCGTCAGGACAATATTTAATAATGCATTCAACTTTATGGATTTATTCCCCATAATTTTTCAACCTCAATTTCAAATCTAAATATTTCAATAAAAATATAACTCTTGTATATAATTCTGGAATAAATAGGAAATTGACACCACCAAACAATCTATAAACGAAATCAACCCAAAGTAGATCGCTTTTCTCTCTTAATAACGTTTTTAAAGATTTTTTCGTAGTCTTAAGAGTTACTATCTCACCAAAATTTTCAACAACTTTTTCTTTTAAAGATTCAGAAAATGATTGTAACTTAGGTATATAAATACATTCTTTTTTTAGCGACATCATTAGCCATAGATTTTTTTGTTCAAAAGGGAGAAACTTCATTTTCTTATAAGCTTCCAAAATTTCTGAAAATCCAAATACTAACTCTTCTTGATAATCTTTAACTGCCTGATAAATACTCACATGTTTCTTATCATCTTCAAGAATGGGAATAATTTCACTATCTTTTTTATATTTCAAAACTGGACCATGATCTGCTACAAAAATATCTTCATAAAATTCAAAATTTCTACTCACAATATCATAAAATTCCGATTTATTTGGATAATCAGAAAATAATAGACCAGTTTTATCCGTTTTATTTTCTACTGAGTAAACATTGAGCATCAATCCTAGATAATAACCTACTATTCTCTTGTCTGGAAGAGCCTTTTTGATACTATCTTGTATCGTTCCTTTCCAACCCACATCGACTAAATATACTTCATTTTGATTTTTAGTTAAACGTTCTATATAATCACGTAGTAATTGACTGTCTTTTTTCTCTTTATTGAACTTCGTAATGAACTGAGGATGTTTTTTTAGTTTCTCTAATAAATGATCGTCTACTGTTAATACATATGTTGGTTTCTCTTTTAAATCTTGACAAATCGATGTGATTTCATTATTAGCAAAGTTCAAGTTTAATAAGAAATTTTGTAATGTAATTTTTTTATATTGACGAAAAATCATCTCAAATTCTTCATTCTCTAAAGAAGTAAAAGAAGAATATAATGTCGATCGTCTAGAAACATAAAAATATTCTGTACAAATCTTTTGATTTTTCCCAAAAAAAGTATCTTGATATATATCAAAAAGTCTTTTCAATAACTGTCCTTCTCTTGAGCAAAAGAGTGCTATTTGAACATCATCTTGAATCATCTTTTTATGCAATTTCGAAATAAAGAATACGATGTCAGCTAAAAAAATATTAAACGGTGCTTTTTTACTGTTAGAAAATAAAATTTGATTATAGAGTCTTACCAACTCTTTCTCTGCTACTGTTGTATTTTTATCTATGTATTGTCTATAAATAGCATTTAATCCTAGAGAACGCGGTACTTCATAATCAGATTTATAATTATCTCCTATCATGGTAATGTCTGTAGGATTTAAATTTAATTCTTTCAAAATTAGCTTATATAAATTTCCTGTGGATTTACGGCAAGCTTTCTCACTCGAAATATAGATAGAAGAAAAATAATCAAAAATTTCAAATTTTTTTAATATAGTTTCTATTAATTCTCTATCAGTATAAAAATCCGAAACTAAGATAATCTGTTTTGAATCACTTTTCAATTTTTTTAAAACTTCTTTAATTTCCGAATCCAAGTAAATATGTTGTAATTCAATTTTCAATTCTAGAATTTTAGCTCTATGAATAAACTCTTCTTTCGATGTATTTTTTATCTTATCTTTAATTTCATTATATATTCCAGACAAAAGATCTAGATAACACATTTCTTCAGTGCCTAACTCTTTATTGTTTTCGACACTTTTTCTGATCTTGTATAATATTGCAGGAGATACATCAAAATTCAGCTCCAAAGCCATTTCCTTAGCCCACTGATACAAAGTTTGCTCAGGATGACAATTCCTATGTACAACAGTATCAAAAAAATCAAATGCAACTATTTTTGTTTTTATTTGAGATATATCAAACACTTCCATGTTTCACCTAACTATTTTAAATTATGATCCTATAATGACCACTCTCTTTGCTTATTTAATCTAATTATCTTAGTGCATCTACAGTTATAAGCAGTAACTTATTCGTTTATGAAAATAAATGGATAGGATGGATCAATTCTATTAAATACACCATCTAAATAATATTTATACTTTCTTCTAGAACAATCTCTTCTCAAGAAACAATGATAAAGTTGTTGCAGGAATAAATAGAACAAGAAAACAGTATACCTTAGTTTACTATTTACATTTCTTCGAACAAATACAACTCTATTTCTTGCCATTAAATATTCTTGAAGTCCATTAACCGCTTTTATAGAGACCGAACCTTTATGATAAACATAACTTTGAGTAAGACATATATTCTTATATCCTAATTTTTTAGCTCTATAACACCATTCAGTTTCTTCATAAAATAGAAAATAGCTTTCAGGTATATATCCAATAATTTTCAAGATAGAGGTTTTGAACATCAAACACGCTCCCCCAATATAGTCACTTTCGATTTTAGAAGGAAGTTTGTCTCTCTGAGCACCATGATTTTTTAAAGTTACAATTCCTCTATTAATAAAAATATCACCACCTGTAGATTGTACCAAGTTATTATTTTTATATTCAACTAACACTGGACTAACAAAAGCAACAGAGGAATTATCTTCTAGTTCTCGTTTACACGATTCCAAAAAATCAACCTCAATTAGTGTATCGTTGTTTAATATACAAATGTAGTCATATCCATTATCCTCAGCATACTTTATTCCAATATTGTTTCCATTCGCATATCCTCTATTTTCTAGACTAGTGATAATCTTAATAGGGGATAGCGCCCTGGATAACTCTTTGACACTATCATTAACCGAATTATTATCTACAATCACGATGTCATACTCATTTGATTTTATAGTACTTCTCAAACTTTGTACACATTCAATCGTATCTTCATAATTATTATAATTGAGAATAACTATACATACTTTATCCATTATACACCTAATTTTCTATGTCATTTTTTAGCCTATAGTCATAGTAGAATATTAATGCAAGAACAATTGCCAATGAGAAACTTCTCTGCGCTCCAAAGATATTTAAAGAAATTGAAGTAATTATTAAATTAGTTAAGAGTGCAATAAAAAAGGCTCGGTCAACTCTATATTTATCATTTGACATTCTTAGAATTAAATTGATTATTTTATAAAATATATAACCATACATAAAAATTGCGGCCACACCAAATTGAACAAACAACTCTAAAAAACCTAAATCATCTAGGTACATCTTAACAGCACCTGGCCCAGCCAAAATAAAATTACTATTTATATTACTTGATGTTAGAATTCCAACCCCAAGTTTCCATACACCATTAGCTAATAAACCAAGATAGTATTTCAACTCCCAGTATCTAAATCCTAACCCCATATCAAATGATCCAGTATCTATATTTAAATACGCTTTAATATAATCCAATCCACCTCCATAAACGAATACTATAATTACAGTTATAAAACTTAAAGAGGTGAGCAATCTAGAAGTTCTTCTAGAATATACAAACATGAGAAAAATTGAAATCAAAACAGAAACCAATAGCATTCTTGTCTGATTTACAAATGTTATATACATTAATATCAAGAACAAATAATAAAAGTATTTCCTATTTCCAAATTTAAAATAGAAAAAAGCGGAGATTAGCAAACCTATTATAATTAATGGCGTTCCATCTATTCGTACCGAAAATTCATTTCTATACCACAAATCTCCGAATTCTCTTAAAATAGATGGAAATAGTTCAACTTGAAATAATGTATATAAAAACCAAGTGAATGCTCTAATCCCAAGAGAAAACATAAAAATATTGAGTGTATTATCTAAAATTTTTCTCATGTTTTCTTGTTTGTTTTTAAAAAGGTAAATCAATACAAAAAATAGAAAAATCCATATATATTGCCTAGATGCCAAAAAAATACTACTCACACTGTAATTATAAAGAGTTTTAGCTCTTAAGATCTCATATATAATACATATAAATAAAAAAGTACCATAGATAAAAGCAGATTTAGAAATTCTTTTAGCATTAACAATCAGTATAGGAATCATTAAAAATAAGAGTGCAATAGATAAAATAGTTAATAAGTTTCTGTGCCAATATAAGTTGAGGGAAAACATAAGAAACATTCCCACTGATAGCATCACTGTAAAATAGTATAGAATCTCTATAAATTCAAACTTCTGTCTCTTCATTCATCTCTCCACAAAAAATTACAATTGATTAATCAACTGATGAATCATCTCCGCTCTTTTTTCCCAAGTATTACTTTTCAAAAAATCTTCTCTAGCTATACTGTCATATTTCAAATTATTATTTTCAATCAATTGCACCAGATTCATTTGGTAATCTGAATAATTTGAATACATGTATACAAATGGTTCAAATCTCAGAATTTCCTTATAACATACCGTAAGTATATTTTTGTTAAAGTTAATATATTCATACAACTTGACTGGATCCACTGCTTCAACAATATCATTAATTTGAAACGGCATAATAAGAACATCTGCATTCTCAATATACTGATAAATCTTCTCGTGTGGTACACTTCCTAAATAATGAATTCTATCATGTTCAGGAATAACAGCTTTACTAATCGGACCAATCAACTTATATTCAATATTATCAAAATCTTCTAAACTTCGTAAAATGATATCAAAATCAAACCAATGACTGATAGTTCCAACATATGCAAGTACAAGCTTTTGGTTATTCTTTTTATGCTGAGTAGGAATGCTTAAGATTTTACCATTATAACCATTTCTAACCACCACTATTTTATCAACCTGTTCTTCCAAGTTATAATCAGAAATAATATTTTCTCTTAATTTCTCACTCGAAACCAAGATTAAATTAGCTCTATTGACCAGTTTCTCTTCTAAATCCTTTAATCGCTGGCGTTCCTCTCTATCCTCTATAAAAGCCACATGATAATCCATACAATCATATATTATTTTTTGTTCTGAATTGTCTACAAGAGATGCAAACTGCATTGGATTTGTCAAATATACATATTCTGGTTTAAAGGTCTTAACTTTTCTTCGAATTTTCCAAGCAACAATTTTATCATTCAGTTGCTTTAGTTTAGGTGACCTATTAACAAAAGGTAGGGCATAAATACGTGATATATTTGTAATGTTAGTATTTCTATCCTCAGTCAACCCTTTTCTATTATACCAATAGCGATACAGAACTAGTATCTCATAAAAATTAGATAAGCTTTCTGCAATAAATTGTGGACGCTGTTTTATCCAATTCCAATCAACATTTGTCACATATAAAATTTTTTTCATCATTTTTTTATTCATTTTTAATAATTACCGACTAATTTTATTTTTCTCCATTAAAGTTAAAAAATAACTAGTGGATTCAAAGTTGCATTTGTTTGAAAATAAAGTTTTTTCTACTAAGTTTGTATAAACCTGATTAGTTGCAACATTTTGATGGTGCAATACCTTAATCTTCGGTGTGTAAATTCTCTTGTATCCTTTTAATTCAGCTTCATAATCTAATATCTCTGTTTCATAGTAGAAGAAGGTGTTAGGGTTAAAAGCATACTCCTCTTTTTCGATAAAATCTCTTGAATATACAATAAACGAACCATGAAGAATTGGGTTTTCTACCTGTTTTCTATAGTCTACTGATCCTTTTTTACGTCTATTTTGATAGATTGCTGTTCGAAGAGTTTTACTAGCTTTCATCCAACATTTGATTTTTAAAACTAGACTAACTTGGCTCCCTTTTTTAAATTTTTCATTTAGAGTTTTAACTTCTTCATAAGTATAATGTGTCAACCGTTTTGGGTTTTGGTGAAGTTGATAAGTAGTCGAGAAGATATCTGGCCCAAGCAAATGGAATTTCTCCTCACGATAGATATCTGTCACGATTTTTTCAAAATCTTCTGTTTCTATCTCAATATCGTTATTCATGATAACCATGAAATCGGGGTTATACTTTTCCTTAGCAAATTGATAAGCTACATTATTTCCACGAGCAAAACCAGCATTTTCATGATTAATCAATACATCAATCTCTGAATCCGACTCATAAAGCTCTTGTAGTTTTTCACCCGTACCATTATTAGAAAAATTATCAATAATGATTATCTGTTTTGAATTGGAATTCGCTTCCTTTATTGATTTAACACAAGAAATAGTTTCCTCTAATACTTTGTAATGCAAAATAATATAACAAAACAAATTATTGTCCTCCTAAATGCGATTTCTTTTCATCATCACTAGGCTCTTCGTGAAGATAGTTTTCCCCATAAAGTCTTTTCAAGTAGCGATCATACTCCGTTGGAACTTTAAAGAAGGTATCCTCAAAAGGCTTCTCTACTCCTTCTCCCCAAATCTCTACTGGCATAACTTCTTTAGCAAATAAAGAGGCATTGATAGTTCCAGCATACCTCTGCTTTTTCCAATCATACTTTTTATAGAGATTATCCAAGCGTCTATAAACAGAATTTTGAGGAAATAGTTTTGCAAATCCTAGCTTTTTAAAGAAACCGATGATTAGTTTTTGCTTAACGGAATGCATATCCACATGATCTCCAACATAAGTAGTTCCTAAACTTGCTAAAAAACGATACCAGTATACTTTACCGAAGTAAAGCTTTCTTGAAAATGAATGATTTGGGGCACCATCCAAAGGAATGATATCAATCAAATGCAGGCCTAAATTGGTATTTCGTGGCAAGCCCAAACGTTTCCGTTCATCTTCTAAAAGGAATAAGCGAGGAAAGTAGCAATGTAAAGTATCGCAATATTGATAAGCAAGAACCTGATATTTGCCTGCGATAATTCTACCCTTAAAGATACCTGGAAGTTTATCGTAGCCTTCACGGGGCACAGCAATATCCATGTCATCATCCCATGGAATAAAGCCATCATATTTGACTGCCCCAAGTACACTCCCCCCACGAAGGAAGAAATCTATTTTGTTCTCTTTACAAATTTTTTGAAACTCTTTTATAGCATCCAATTCAACTTTCTGAATCAATTTAACCATTTCTGTTTGGTTCAAAATTTATATCCCCTTTTCGCTCTTAAGACTTTTCTTATAAATGAAATATTCCCTACAAAATAACGCTTAAAAAGGCGTTTAGGTTCATTAGCTACGCGGAATAACCATTCCAGATTCAATTTTTGCATCCATAATGGAGCTCGTTTGATGTGCCCTGATAATACATCAAAACTGCCACCAACACCCATAAAAACAGCATTAATTCCATTATCCATGAATGATTGGATAATATATTCTTTCTTAGGAGAAGTAATCCCTACAAACACAAAGTCTGGTTTTCTATCTTTAATATCTTCCTGAATCTTTTCTTCATCTTCAGGTGAAAAATATCCATTTCTATAACCAACAACATCAAGATCAGGATATCTTTGTTTAAAAGCTTTTAGCATATCTTGCAAAATTTCTTCTTTGGCTCCAAAAAAGTAAACTGAGTATCCTTTTTTATTTGATAACTCTAGCAAATTTTGCATCAAATCTATACCAGCTACTCGTTCAGGGACAGGCGCTCCTAAAAACTTACTCGCTAAAACCACTGAAGCACCGTCGGCATTAATTATTCCTGATTCATTAACGATTTTTTTAATTTTCTCATCTTCATGGCACTGATTAATTTTATCCGCGTTAACTCCCATCAAGTGCAAAGGATGCTTCTTTAAAACATACTGTTCAACAGCATCCACTGTTTCTTTCATCGTTAATGGATCAATAGTAATTCCTAATATTTGAATTCTCTCATTCATATGAACTATTTCGCTCCATCCTTCATCAATACAACTTTAACTGTCTTCAATAAAATTTCAACGTCTTTCCAGATTGTCCAACCATCAATATAGGCCACATCTAATTTGACAACTTCATCGAAATTCTTGATTTCACTTCGTCCACTGACCTGCCATAATCCTGTTATCCCAGGTTTAAAACTTAAACGACGTTTTTGTTCTGGGGTATAGTGTTCATACTCGTCCACTGTTGGTGGTCGTGTACCTACCAAACTCATATCTCCCTTTAGAACATTATAAAACTGTGGCAGCTCGTCCAAGCTAGTCTTTCGTATAAAACGACCAATTTTCGTGATACGTGGGTCATCATCCACCTTAAACATTCCACCCTGCATGGTATTTTGTTCCATGAGTTCTCTTTTTTTGTCCTCAGCATCTACACACATGGAGCGGAACTTGTAAAAAGTGAAGTGGCGACCATTTTTTCCTATACGCGTCTGAGCAAAAATAGCAGAGCCCCCATCCTTTCGAATCAAAGGGACCAGTACAATACTGACTAGACCACATAGTATCAGCCCTACTAGAGAACCGATAATATCAATAATCCGCTTAGCAATCACGTGGCTAGTCTTATAAAATGTTGTAGAAAAAGTCACAACGTTTAATCCTGCCATCTCACGAATTTGCTTGTTACGTGCCAAACTACGATCAAAAGCATTTAGATTGACTGTCACATCAATTCCCATCGTTTCAAACTGAGAGATAAGCTCTCCAATATTGTATTTTTCACTTGGAAGATTGATAAAGACTTCATCGACCACCTCATGAGTCGCAAAGTCTACTATCTCCTCCTCTGCTACTACCTTTAAAGAATTATGCTGAAAATCTGGTTTGTCTAAAACACTGACAGCTACCAACTCCCCAACAACCTCATTTGATTCTATTAATCTATCCAGTACCTTTTCGGCACGAGAAGTTGCTGTGAGCAAGAGGATCTTCTTACTTCCTTTAAAATTGGGGTAAGCCCGCTTCCAATACCACTTGATAAATAGGTTTAGCACATAGACTAAAAGAGCATCTAATGTGAGGAAGTAAATCATGCCTCGTCTGGAAATACTAAATCGATCTTCTAAGAAAAAATTAGAAATACTAATCGCTAGCGCAAAGAATAGGATATATTTCAATGTCTGGACAAGTTCAAGCAAATATCCCCTTTTAAAGAAATCTTGTCCATAATCACTGATATAAAAGACAAAATAATGGAGGATATAAAGTGCAATAGCTGTTGTTGAAACAATCTCCGTTTCTCTCACAGCGCTAAGCAGATAAGTCAATAAAATAACAAGAAAACTCTGGATTATGGCCAATGAAGGCTTTACTACTTTTCCATTCATCTCTATCCCCCAACCTATTTTTTATTTTTTCCCGTAATCTCCATAATTTCCATAAGGACTGTGTTTGTATACTGAAGTATCGAATTTATTCAACACAACTCCCAAAAACGGCTTCCCAGTTTGTTCCAACTGTTCTTTCGCTTTTTGAATATCTCGTCGATTTGTTTCACCTGCTGCTGTCACTAAAATAGAAGCATCACATTTTCGCGTAATGATAGCCGCATCAATCACGACACCGACAGGAGCAGTGTCTACAATGATGTAGTCAAAATATTTACGCAAGGTTTCAAGCATTGTACTTAAATTCTTACTTTGAAGAAGGGCCGTCGGATTTGGTGACACAGTACCAGCCTGAATCACAAAGAGATTTTCGATATTGGTATCACAAAGTCCTTGTGACAGGTCTGTAGTTCCTGATAGAAATTCTGTCAGACCTGTGATTTTATCCCTTGCTTTAAAGACACCTGACATAACAGAATTGCGGATATCTCCATCAATCAACAGCGTTTTGTAACCTGCACGCGCAAAAGCCCAAGCGATATTAGTGGAAGTCGTTGATTTTCCTTCTCCTGGTTTCACAGAAGTGATAGAAAATACTTTCAAATCATCTCCACTTAACTGTAGGTTCGTGCACAAAGCATTATAATACTCCTCTGCCTTTTTTACAAGATCCAATTTTGCCTGTGAGATTTCTAACGTTGGCATAACTTCCTCCTATTTCATTTTGTCCAAATCTGGAACGACCCCTAGAAGTGGAATTTGCAGTAAATCTTCGACATCTTCAGGACGTTTCACACGGGTATCGAGCAACTCAATCAAAAGAACAGTAATTACTGTTACGACGGCTCCTCCAAGAAAACCAAACAAGGTGTTGCGTCGAACATTTGGAGAAGAGGGAGTCGTAGCTGGTCGCGCTTCTTCAAGTGTCGTTACATCAGATACTCGCGTTACAGCGATGATCTTTTCTGCAGCAGCTTCTCGTAGAGAATTAGCAATGCGGCTGGCTTCCTCTGGTTGTTTATTCTTGACAGAGATTGAGACGATACGAGTGTCAGTTGGTACCGTCACTTGAACTTTGCTGGCTAACGTTTTTGCTGGCATATCCAATTTCAAATTTGTCGCTACCTTTTCCAATACATCCTGCGAAAGGATAATCTCGCGGTAGTCTTTTACCAGATAAGATCCTGCCTGCAAGTCCTGATTCGTCAGTCCCGGCTTATCTCCTTGATTACGGTTGACTACGTAAATACGCGTGGTACTCGTATATTCTGGCTTAACAATAAAAGCGCTATATGCAAAAGCTCCCGCCCCCGTCACCAGTGCCACTAATAAAATAATTAGCTTGCGTTTCCATAAGGTTTTAAATAATTGAAATACATCGATTTCTATCGTATTTTGTTCTTTCATCATTTCTCCTAAATTAGTTGATCCATTACAATTTTTCGAGGATTGTCTATAAAGAGTTCCTGAGCCTTCGCTTCTCCGTATTTTTGGGTAACAAGGTCATATGCTTCTGCCATATGAGGAGGTCTACCGTCTAGATTGTGCATATCACTTGCAATCACATGAACCAAATCCTGCTCTAAAAAATACTGAGCTCTTTTTTTCATGAATTTATAACGTTCTCCAAAAAGTTTGGGTTTGAGGATGTGTGAACTATTTACTTGCGTGTAACAGCCCATATCGATCAGTTCTCGAACGCGTTTTTCATTATTTTCAAGAGCATCATAGCGCTCGATGTGGGCAATGACTGGAGTAATTCCCAACATCAAGATCTTGCTCAAGGCGCTATGAATATCGCGATAAGGGGTGTTCATACTAAACTCTATCAAGGCATAACGACTATCATTGAGGGTTGGAATCCGCTTTTTTTCCAGCTTGTCCAGAACATCTGGTGTGTAGTAAATTTCAGCCCCGTAAGCAATGACCAAGTCACTCGCCACTTCCTTAGCTATTTCCCGAACCTGAAGAAAGTTTTCTGCTATCTTCTCTTCCGGAGTTTCAAACATGCCCTTGCGACGGTGAGAGGTAGAGACAATGGTTCGCACCCCCTGCCTGTAGGCTTCTATCAAGAGAGACTTGCTTTCCTCTCTTGACTTGGGACCATCATCTACATCAAAGACAATGTGCGAATGAATATCAATCATTTCATCTACCCTCCAACACGTCTTGAATAGCAGTTTTGACAGATGCAAGGCTACTGTCGTCAATTTCCATCATATAGAGGTTACTATCTGGCATCGCATAAGAAGGAAGATTCATCCGTCCTGTACCTTTCAAGTCTTGCGAATTCACTTTGTAAGTTCCACCACTTTCCAACTGAGCATTGACCAAGTTCATCATGGTCTCAAGCGGCATGTTTGTTTGGATAGAATCTTGCAAACTATCAATAATCGTACTATAATTTTTCAGTGCTTCGGTCGACGTTAATTTTTGAAGGATAGCCACAATCACCTTTTGTTGATTGCGCCCGCGGTCACGATCGCCATCTGCTAGGGAGTAGCGCTCGCGAACAAAACCGAGAGCCTGTTCTGAATCAAGATGAACATTGCCTACAGGGAATTGAAACTTCCCGTGTAGAGCTGTGAATTCCTGATCATTATAAACATCTACCCCACCCAACAAATCAATCAATTTCAAGAAAGAAGTGAAGTTCAATCGCACATAGTAATTGATATCCACTCCATAGAGATTTTCTAAGGTGTGGATGGATGAATCAACTCCATAAATGCCCGCATGGGTTAATTTATCTTTTTGATTATTTCCACCGTCTGCGATTGGTACATAGGCATCACGTGGCGTTGTGGTCAAGAGGATTTTCTTGGTATCTCGATTGACAGTCATCAGGATATTGACGTCTGAACGCGACACTGAACTAATCGGGCCATAGGTATCAATTCCACTCACATAAATATTGAAAGACTGATTCTTAGACGTCTTAGGAGCTTCTACTTTTTTAGTGAATCCCTTAGTATAAATCTTTTTTATCTTCGATGCGTAATCTGGATACTCTGACTCGATGATATTTTCAAAGACACTGTTTAAGACAATAGCCTTAGTATCACCTGCAATCAGACTCTTGTAAGCCGCCAAGTAAGACGAACTCTGATTGACCGTCAAATCGGTATTCTGACTTGACTTGATATCAGCTAGTAGTTTTTGAATATTTTCATTATCAGTCCCAGTCGGTGCTGTCACACTCGTCAGTTGCGTAACATTTCCAACCTCACTATCTGCTAAAACAGCAACACTGATAGAATATTCTGAGTAATTAGAAGTCGCATTTAAACGATTGGTCAGTCCAACAAACTGCTGTACTGCAAAGAGCGACACAGAGCTGACAAGGATAGAGAGCACCAATAGAAAAATGGTGAACTTTTCAGCTTTTTTATAGATAATCAAGAGCAGCCCTACTAAGGCAACTAGTAGAACTAACGCAGTTGCCACTAGATTAAGATATCTAAAAGCAAGGATATGGTATTTAAAAATCAAAAACAATAAAAAGCCAGCCAACAATAGATAAATAGCTAACAAGGCTATGTTAACGCTTCGCTTTACTTTCCCCGAGCGAGATCTCTTTGAACGTTTCGTCATGACACTCCCCTATACTATAATAATTAAAGTAATTATATCACAAAAGTAGGACAAATTCCATTCATTCCCACAATTCTCAGCGTTTTCATTCCTTTTTTCTTAGCTATATTTTGAAGTGACCGCTTTCATTATTTAGGACCTTGAGCAAACAAAAACAAGATCTCTTGCAAGAGACCTTATTTAACTTTTTATTTGATATGATTTTCAAATTCTTTTTGACTTTGTTCGATGGCTTTTTTTCGTTCTTCTTCCCACTTAGTCTTGGCTTCATCAAATTGTTTCTTGGTAACAGGGTCTTTTTGTAATCTCATATACTTATAATTATTTCCGTCACCCTTGATACCTACTAGGGAGTAGGCACGTGTAAACGGAGTTACTTTAGTTACAGAGGCTGTACCACCATTTGACATAGCAGACATGACTAGAGAATTGTCAATCATCCAAGCTTGAGCTTCAGCGTATTTTTCATAACGCTTAGCGACATCTTTGTTCTCAGCATCTGCTTCTTTTAAAAGTTTCGTATAGGTATCTAATCCCAGACTCTTGATGAGCTCTTGGTCTTCCTTGGCATCAAGACCAAAAATCTTGAGATAGAAGCCAGTTTCAGCATTGAATGGATCTAGATAAGTTGATGGATCCTGGTAATCACCAACCCAACCATCAAAGTTTAGGTCGTAGTCACGAGCTGCTGGATTTGGTGCTAGGAAGGCAACATTTCCAAAGTCATCTGTAGAAAGCTGTTGAACATCAATGACGATATTGTCAGAACCTAGTACTGTTTCAAGGGTTTGTTTAACCGAGTTCATACCAGAAACCGCATTTTTATTCGTCTGATCAACAGGGACATCCAAATGGATTGGGAAAGTCACGCCTTGGGCTTCCAATTCCTTTTTAGCTTCCGCAAATTTTGCTTGGGCCTTTTCCTTGTTGAAGTAAGCATCTTGAGCATCTGCCAAATTGATACCTGACCACTCAGTTCCATAGTTTACAAGTTTAGATGCTGTTACTTCTCCAAAGGTCTTATCTCCCACCTGGACAAATGTTGGGGGAACCAGAGTATTACGAAGGGTTTTGCTCGCTGCTTCTTCACCGTTAGATTGAGCAGAGTAGGCTGTTCGATCAATTCCAAAGTTGATAGCCTGACGGAAATTTTTATTTAAGATAGCTGTTTGAGCTGATTTCTTTTGTTCGTCCGTTGTTTTAGCGGTATGATTATAGGTTTTGCGGTTGACGTTAAAGTTAAAGTACCAAGATGTCTTGTCTTGTAAGCTATAGAGGATATTGTCTTGGTATTTTTCTTTTGTCTTAGCATAATTCGAACTGTTTGGATAGACTCCTGCAATCGAGTAAGCACCACTTTCAAAGTTTCGAATGGTCATCTCCTGATCTGACCCATCAAAGTAGGCTAACTTAACTTTTTCAATGGTTACTTTATCATGGTCATAATAGTGTGGATTCTTCACATATTCGATCGAAGATTTTGATGTGAAATCTTTTAACAGATATGGACCGTTATAAAGGATGCTGTCTGGTGTCAAGGTACCAAAGTCTTTATCTTTTGATTTCAAAAACTCTTCGTTGACTGGGAAAAGAATACTATTGGTTGTCTTAGAGTTCCAATAAGGTTCTGGTCGTGTCAAAGTGTACTCAACCGTATAGTCATCCAAGGCTTTGACACCAACAGTTGAAAAGTCATTGGTCACACCCGTCACATAGTCATTCAATCCCTTGATTGAATTTTGAATCAGATCCATGGCTTGCCCCTTGTTGTCCGCAGCATATTTGATCCCAGTGACAAAATCCTGAGCTTTGACTGAAGCGTATTCCTCACCATCAGCCGTATACCACTTGGCATCTTTTCTAAGCTTGTAGGTATAGGTCAAACCATCTGATGAAACAGACCAATCCTCCGCAAGAGCAGGTACGAGGTTCCCATAGCTGTCATTTTCTAGCAATCCATCTACGAGATTGGTAATAACGGCAGTGTTATCTGCATAATAATCTAGAAGATAGTTAAAAGTTGTTGGATTCGCACTAAATGTTGATGAATAAGTGCTAGTATCTGTGTTGGACTGTCCACATGCAGAGAGCAAAATCCCTGTCGCTAAGACAAGACCTGTCCCGATTAGTCTTTTTTTCAGTTTGATCATCATTCACTCCTTTATGTCACTTTTTATAACATAACCATATTTTATCAAATTTATTCAAAAATGTAAAGTTACTGCCTTTATGACAACTGGTGTCTCAAAACAAAAAAGAAGCACAGTTTCCTGCAACTTCCTTTTCTGTTTATAGATTACTTGACGTGTTTTTCAAGTTCTTTTTGGTATTTGGCATTTGTCTCGATTTTTTCTTGTTGCCATTTCTTGAAGGCTTCTTCGTATTCTTTTGCAGTCACAACGTCATTTTGCAATTCCAATCCTTTGAATACAAATGGGTCTCCCTTGATCCCGACTTGAGAGTAAGCTTTTGTAAATGGTACAGTACGGCTAACCGTTGGAGAACCACCTGAAGAAGCAACTGGGATTAAAAGTGAACTATCCGATACCCAAGCTTGAGCTTTAGCATATTTTTCATAACGCTTATTAAGGTCGCTGGTTTCAGCTGCGGCATCATCCAAGAGTTTCTTGTATTCGTCTAGACCGACCTGAGCCATCACTTCTGGATCTTTTCCGCGAGTGATCCCCAAGTGTTTAAGAGCAGAACCCTTCTTAGCATCAAGAATGTTGAGGTAGGTAGCTGGGTCCTGATAGTCTGGCCCCCAACCAGTTCCATTCAAGTCATAATCTTTTTGGGATGGCACTTTGGCTTGGGACGTAATACTCATTTTTTCATTATCTGTCATTTGAAGGACATCAACAATGACATTCTCTGTACCAAGTGTTGACTCGATAGACTGCTTGAGTGAGTTGGTTTGTTGAACGGCAATGACATCGGTCTGTTCAACTGGAACATCCAAACGGATTGGGAAGGTGACACCCTTGGCCTGCAATTCTGCCTTAGCCTTTGCAAAGGCTGCCTTGGCTTTTTCAGGACTGTATAGCGTATCCTTGCCATCTGTAAGGGCTACATCTTTCCACTGGTCACCATAAGAAACGAGCTCTGCCTGAGCCAACTCTCCAAATGTCTTTTCACCTACTTGAACGTAGTCATGAGGTACTAGGCTATTACGGATAATCTTGTCCGCCCCTTCTTCACCATTCAACTGAGCCGTGTAAGAGTGACGGTCAAGGGCAAAGTTCAGTGCCTGACGGAAGTTCTTGTTGAGAAGAGCTTCTTTGGTTGATGTTTTTTGAGCTTCGTCTGTTTTGGCTGTTTTATTGTAAGACTGGCGGTTTACGTTAACAGTGAGGTAGTAGCTTGTCGCTTCTTGTGGACTGTAGACAATCTTATCGCCGTACTCTTTCTTAGTTGACTCAAAGTTTGAGCTTGTTGGGAAGAGACGGGCTGTTGTATAAGCACCTTGTGTAAAGCTGCGAATCAAAGATTCTTGGTCAGATCCATCGTAGAAAGTTAGTTTGATGTTGTCAATCTTAACATTGTCCTTATCCCAGTAGTTTGGATTCTTTTCATATTCGATGACTGATTTTGAAGTCAATGATTTCAAGAAATAAGGACCGTTATAAAGAATACTTGATGGTGTTGGTGCACCATAGTCACTCCCTTTAGAATTCAAGAATTCTTCATTAACTGGAAGCATGGTTGCAGTTGTGACTTTAGAGTTCCAGAAACTTTCTGGTTTATTGAGTGTATATTCAACCGTATAATCGTCAACAGCCTTGACTCCTACAGTAGAAAAGTCATTGCTTTCACCACTAATGTAGGCAGCCAAACCTTTGATAGAATCTTGAAGGAGAGAGAGGCCGTCTGATTTACCATCAGCTGCATGTTTCAGACCCGTAACAAAGTCCTGAGCCTTGACTTCAGCATACTCTTCTCCCTCAGAAGTATACCATTTTACACCCTTACGAAGTTTGTAGGTATAGGTCAAGCCATCTTTAGAAACAGACCAATCTTCTGCAAGCGACGGAATCAAGTTCCCGTATTTATCGTTTTCCAAGAGGCCATCGACAACGTTGGCTATAACGTCAGAAGTTGAGCTCTTGCTCGTCACGCTGTAGTCCAAAGATGATGGATCTATTGCATAGACATAAGAAAATGTCTTGGGAGCATCAGCCTTCTTTTCACTTTGCCCACAAGCAGTTAACAGTAGGGCTGCACTCAAAACAGCACCTGCTCCTAAGAGCCACTTTTTCGATTTCATAAGTAATCTCCTTAAAGATAGTGTTTTCACCATTATACCCTATTTTTTCATAAAAGCAAGGACTTTCGACAGATTTTTTAGAAAATTCTAACAAATATTTTTTAAAGATTTTTCTACATAATTTTTAGTAAAAGAACCTCAAGCATCAAAGACTTGAGGTTCTCTCATTTTAGTCAGTCATTTCCACACAGAAGGCATCCCATGGAGCCAAGGTCTGTTTCTCAAGCGCTTCTTGAGCCACAGTGTTTTCAATCAAGACAGATTTCACTTTTCCTTCTACTGAAAAGTTTTGTTTTTCATTGGACAAATTAGCCACGACTAGGAATCGACGGTCACCGTCCTTACGGATATAAGCAAAGACCTTATCAGTCGTATCAAGTAGTTCAAAGTCAGCTCGAATCAGCCAGCTATTCTCCTTACGGATTTGAACCAGCTTCTGATAGGTATAGAAAATAGAATCTGGATTTGCCAGTGCTTCTTGAACGTTGATTTCTTCGTAGTTTGGATTGACTGCCAACCAAGGGTAACCTGTTGAGAAGCCAGCATTTTTACTCTCATCCCATTGCATCGGAGTACGGGCATTATCACGACCGATGACACGGATACTGTCCATAATTTCCTCCAGAGAAACACCTTTTTCAAGAGCTTCACGCGCATAGTTGAGGGATTCTATATCCTCTACTTGGTCCAGTGTTTCAAACGGATAATTGGTCATCCCAATCTCCTCACCCTGGTAGATATAAGGTGTCCCTCTCATGAGATGAAGCAGGATTGCAAAGGCTTTAGCAGATTTTTCACGGTATTCTTGGTCATTTCCCCAGATAGAGACGATGCGAGGGAGGTCATGGTTGTTCCAGAAGAGGGAATTCCAACCGTCTTCAACTCCCAACTCTGTCTGCCATTTGTTGAAAATTTCCTTTAATTTCCCTACATTTAACTCTTTTTGGTAGTGCCACTTAGGTTGCCCTTCCTGATACTGAAGACAGATGTGTTCAAACTGGAAGACCATTGACAATTCTTGTCCTTTTGGATCCGAGTAAAGCTTAGCAATCTCTGGCGTTGCTCCCCAGGTCTCTCCTACTGTCAAGAGATCTTTGTCGCCAAAGGTTGCTTGATTCATTTCCTTGAGATAGGGATGGAGCATAGGACCATTATTCACTACCTTCTCATCAGGAATTTTCCCAATCATGTCAATGACATCCATACGGAAACCGCCAATGCCTTTATCAATCCAGAAGTTCATCATCTCATAAATTTTCTGGCGCACTTTTTCATTTTCCCAGTTGAGATCAGGCTGTTTCTTACTGAAAAAGTGGAGATAGTATTGACCCGACTTTTCATCGTATTCCCAAGCAGATCCACTAAAGATAGACTCCAAATCATTGGACTCATCCCGCCAGATATAGTAGTCTCGCTCAGGGCTGTCAGGATTTTCACAGGCCTCTACAAACCAGGCGTGTTCATCCGAGGTATGATTGACCACCAAGTCCATGATAATTCGAATATCACGCTTCTTAGCTTCTGCGATCAGTTCATCCATATCCTCCATGGTTCCGAAAATAGCTGCAATGGCTTGATAATCAGCAATATCATAGCCATTATCGTCCATAGGGCTGTCATAAACAGGAGAAAGCCAAATCGCTGTGATTCCTAACTTAGCTAGATAGTCTAACTTACTAGTAATTCCTGGCAAATCGCCAATCCCATCTCCGTTGCTGTCCATAAAACTCTTTGGATAGACTTGATAGACTACGGCATTGTGCCACCATTTTTCTTGCATTTTCTTACCTCATTGTTTTAATAATCTACAGTCTATGATAGCGCTTTTTTTAACTTAGTGCAAGCGTTTGCCTAATCTTTTTAATTTCTTTTTTAGCTCCGTAGTTTCCTATCTTCCAATTTTTTATTATAATAGAGGTCAGAGGTAAAAAAATGAAAAAACAAGCTTTTAGTTCTGAACAATATTTGAATCTACAGCGCGACCATATCTTGGAGCGCATCAACCAATTTGATGGCAAGCTCTATTTGGAGTTTGGTGGCAAAATGTTAGAAGATTTCCACGCTGCCCGTGTTCTTCCCGGTTATGAGCCTGACAACAAAATCAAGCTCTTGCAAGAATTGAAAGAGCAGGTTGAGGTTGTGATTGCTATTAACGCAAGCAACATCGAGCATTCTAAAGCGCGTGGCGACCTAGGCATTTCTTATGACCAAGAAGTTCTTCGTTTGATTGACAAATTCAATGAGCTGGGAATTTTTGTTGGTTCCGTTGTCATCACACAGTACGCTGGCCAACCAGCTGCAGATGCCTTCCGCAACCAACTTGAGAAAAACGGGATTGATTCTTATCTTCATTATCCAATCAAAGGATACCCGACTGATATGGACCACATCATTTCTCCAGAAGGTATGGGGAAAAACGACTACATCAAAACCAGTCGCAACTTGATTGTCGTAACTGCTCCTGGACCTGGTTCTGGGAAATTGGCAACTTGTATGTCAAACATGTACCATGACCAAATCAATGGTATCAAGTCTGGCTACGCTAAATTTGAAACCTTCCCTGTCTGGAATCTGCCCCTTCATCATCCAGTCAACTTGGCCTACGAGGCTGCCACAGCAGACCTTGATGATGTCAACATGATTGACCCCTTCCATCTCCAAACCTACGGAGAAACCACTGTCAATTACAACCGTGATATCGAAATATTCCCAGTGCTCAAACGTATGTTGGAACGCATTCTCGGTGAATCTCCGTACGCTTCACCAACAGACATGGGTGTCAACATGGTTGGTTTTGCTATTACAGATAATGAAGCTGCTATCGAAGCTTCTAAACAAGAAATCATCCGTCGCTACTATCAGACTGTACTTGATTTTAAAGCTGAAAAAGTCGGAGAATCTGCTGTCAAGAAGATTGAACTTCTCATGAACGACCTCGGTATCACACCTGCAGACCGTAAGGTTGCTGTTGCTGCACGCCAAAAAGCAGAAGAAACTGGTGGCCCTGCCCTAGCTCTCGAATTGCCATCTGGCGACATTGTCACTGGTAAAAACTCAGAACTCTTTGGTCCTACAGCCGCTGCCTTGATTAATGCCATCAAGAAATCAGCTGACATCGCTAAAGAAGTGAAACTAATCGAGCCTGAAGTTGTCAAACCAATTCAAGGCCTTAAGATTAATCATCTCGGCAGTCGCAATCCACGCCTGCATTCAAATGAAATCCTGATTGCTCTTGCAATCACAGCTATGGAAAATCCTGATGCTGCGCGTGCCATGGAAGAACTTGGCAACCTCAAAGGAAGCGAAGCCCACTCAACCATCATCTTGACCGACGAAGACAAGAATGTCCTTCGCAAACTAGGCATCAACGTAACCTTTGACCCATTCTACCAATACGATCGCTTGTATCGGAAGTAAATAAACAAGGCTGGATAAAACTCAATTCGAGGGAAAAATCCAGTAAATCTTTACATGATAAAAGATAAAACGCATAATATCAAGGCTTTTGAACACTTGATATTATGCGTTTTTATGATTTTCAATTCTCATTTATTTCAATGAAGTTGTCAACTCGACACAGGCGCCTCCTTGGTCTGGATTGAGCAGGGTCAGACGACCACCGTGCAAGAAAGCTACCTGCTTAGAAAAGGCTAAGCCGATACCATGATGGGGATTAGCTGAATTGCGGCTTTGGTCACTCTGATAAAAGAGCCGTTCCGCTCCCAGCAGCATCTCCTCTGAAAATGCAGGGCCATTGTTCCAGATAGCAAAAACCAACTGGTCCTGCTGCACTGATACCATCAGCTTTACTTCCTTTTGATTCTGGTCTGCATGTTCAAGCGCATTCAGTAAAATATTGAGCAAAGCTCGCTTGAGATAGTCCAAATGAATTGACAAAATCAGACTAAGCTCACAATCTTCTTGGAGGTAGAAACGATGGCTTTCCTGTTTGCTGAACAGCGCCCAGTCGTCCTGTAAAGAAGCCAAAAAGTCCTCCAAGGAAAGCTGAATGAACTGATTAGAATCAATCTGAAAAGTCTTAGCGTAATCAATCAAAGAGCCACAATACTCTTCCATCTTGTGACTAGCCTGCAAAATCTCAGCAGCATAGTCTGCCTGAGGCTGGCTCAACTGCGCCAATTCCAAGAGCTCAGCATTCCCCTTAATCACAGTTAAGGGCGTTTTCAAATCGTGCGATGTCGCTGATAGCTGTAGAATCAATTCCTGATTATGCTGCTGCTCTTTTTCTAGAAGACGAGCATTTTCTTGATGGCTGCTTCGTAAATCGCTATAAACTTCTAGCATTTCCTCGATCCGAAAAAGCTGGCTTTGATTTTCTTCTAAAAGCTTCTCGCTCCTTAGCATTTTTATTTCCCTGTCGATTTTTCGGAGCAATTTCAAAATATGATAAAAAGTAATCAGCAGCAAGCTCCCTGCCCAAAAGAACAAGGTGAAAAGGGCATAATCGCTGCCTTGTGTAAATTCATAGCCGATAAGCACAAAAATCAAAACATGAAAAAAGACGATTTTTAAACTGGTTGTCCAGACTAGGCTTTTGAAATTTCGGGTTCTAATTGCCATCTATAGCCTACTCCTCTCACTGTTGCGATTGCTTGCAGCCCTTCTTGTTTGCATTTTTGGCGAATCTGATATACATATTCTGAGATGGAGCGAAGCTGTGTTTCTGAGCTTTCTGGATAAAGTAAGGTATGCAGGCGTTCAGCTGAAAAGGTCTGTTTGGGATTGCTAGCTAGTAAATGCAGCAATTTAAACTCTCGCTCTGAGAATTTCAAGACTTTACCAAAACAGGCAACTTCATAGCGCTCCGGATAAAATTGACAAGAAGCAATTTCAGAATAGCGCTCCTCACGTCTTTCCTCCCGCCGAAGATGAGCTCTGACACGCGCCAGCAATTCTTTGGTTCCAAAAGGCTTGACAACATAGTCATCTGCTCCACGAAAGAGCCCTTCCACCTTGTCCGCCTCCAACTCCTTGGCCGTCAGAAAGATGATTGGACACGAAAGATGAGGACGAATGTAGGAACACAGCTCAAAACCATTTACAGGCTCCATCATCACATCCAGCAGAATCAAGTCATATCCGACAAAATGCGTCAGCTCTAGCTCTTCTATCTGATCAAGCGTCGTCACATCATAAGCATCAAGCTCTAGGACGTTTTTCACCAGCTTCAAAATGCTTTGGTCGTCATCAACCACCAAAATACGATACTGTCTCATAATTTCCATTATAGCATACCTCTAGCGAACATCTCGTTTCAAGGTTAAGAATATAGCAGAGCTCCAAACCAAAGCTAACCATAACAGCTGTGTTCCCAGCCCTGATAGATCTATTGAATGCTGAAGCCCTTCATACTCAAAAAGATTTAGCGTAGCCAGATCGGGCAGGTATTTTGCTTCTTTGATGAAAGTTGCCAATAGACGGCTGAGACCAATCAAGAGAGGAAAGAGCACCGACACCGGCACAATCCAAGATTGAAAGAGCAAAGCGAGTCCAGCTGCTAAAAAAGCCAGAAAAAGATTGCTGAGAAGACCAAAAGAGCTGTAATAGAGGAATTCCCCCAGTAAGGACCAGCTGAAGGCTAGGTCAAAACGAGCCAGCATAACAAGGAAACAACTGCCTATCACGACACTGTAGAGAGCCAAGAGCAGCAAGGCCAGAAAAAGGCTTTTCCCAGCCAACCAAGCCTTTCTATTTGATACGGTTAGAAAATTCGTTCGCATCCCTGACTTGACAAACTCCTGGGCAAAATAGAGGGAAGTAAAGATGACGATGACAGGCTGCGCCAGATAGAGGGCATGCAAAGCCTCGCTCAGAGCCTTCGTCTGGCCAACTGCTGTCTGACTGTAGTCAAGATTCATCAGAAAAAAAGGAACGACTACCAGAGCCACCAAGGCGGCACCAAGAGCGAGATAGTAAGAACGGAACTTAATCCATTCGCTTCTAAGTAGAGCTTTTATCATCAGTATCGCCCTCCTAAATCCGTCTTCAAAAAGCGCAGAGAGGTAATACCGCCGATGACTAGTAACCATGCACCAAGTATCAACAGTCCTTGTGAGGGATTGTTGGCATATTGGGAAGTCGGCGTTGCAGTAAACAACTCTCCTGCCGGCTGTGGCAAATAAGCCCCCCAACTCGTGTGAGCTGCCAGGTAGTTTCCCAGATTATAGATCTGTGGCACGAGAAAAAGCAGAGGAACTAGCATGGTCCGAGCCAATAAACCTAACAAAAACGAAAGGATTCCTAATAAGGTTAGAGATAAAGTTTTCCACAAAATCAAACTCCAAGCTACCTGATTGAGCAGAATCGGATCAAGCCCTTCCTTTCCTAAAGCCAGATGCATGACCATATAACTAAAGTAAATTGATAAAAAGCTAGTGGCAAGAGAAAAGCAAGTGAAGGTCATGAGTTTTCCGACAAGCAGCTTCAGACGGTTATTACAGGATAAAAGACTGGTTCTCAAGCTATGAGACTGAAATTCCATAGCTCCCAAAATTCCAGCTAAGATGACCAAAACCATGCCCGCCATAGATGCCCCGTTGAGACCCAGATATTCCAGCGGATCAATGGCTTCTGCCAGACCGGGAACCATCTCAGGGGTGGCATCCAAGCCAATGGACAAATACTGTCGGCCCTCTAGCCAGGATACGGCAGGCACCAAGAGCAGCATGAAGGCCATACTCACTCTGAAAGCCTTGGTTGAGCGAATTTTCAACCATTCTGAATGCAATAAAGACATCGTTTCTTTCATCCTAAACCTCCTCTGTCAAATCAAAGAAGAGATCTTCTAGACTGTCTGAATCTTGTAGCACCTCTTCCAATCGTCCCTGCTCAATAATTCGCCCATGATGAATCAAGACTACATCATCTGTCACCATTTGCACCTCTGACAGGATATGAGAAGATAGAAGTACCGTTTTCCCTAAATCAGCCTGCTGACGAATGAACTTTCTAAACCACTTAATCCCACTTGGATCCAGTCCATTAGTCGGCTCATCTAATATAAGAAACTGAGGATCGCCCAGCAAAGCTGCTGCCAAACCCAGCCGCTGACTTTCCCCTAGAGACAGGCTTGATAAGAGGTCCTTCCTCTTATAAGCGATTCCAGTCATCTCCAAAACCTCATCGATCCGAGACTTGGGAATGGCATTACTCGCTGCAATAATCCTCAAGTGGTCATAGACCTTTCGATTTGGCAAACCGCCAATGCCGTCAAAGGCTGCACCTACCGTTCTGAGCGGATAGGTCATTGACTGATAGGTTTGCCCATCAAAAGTCGCAGTCCCAGACGTCGCCCGATCTAACCCCAAGAGAATCCTCAAGGTCGAACTTTTCCCTGCACCATTTGGACCCAGAAAAGCTGTAATCCGACCGCTTCTAGCTGTAAAAGAAATATCTTCCAAAATCTGCTTGCTGCCATGCTTCTTGCAGACTCCTTCTATTTTCACCATATGTTCCATACTGAACTCCTTTATCTTTATTTTCTCCAGTATATCCAATCTAGTTCAGAATTAGTTCAGAGATCGAGCAAAAATTCTAAAAGTTGATCCCACCTTTCAAAAGTCACTCTAGCTTCATTAGAAAGAACTCAGTTTTTCTTTTCCTTTATCTTTATAATCCTGAGGGTTTTGTATGGAGACTTTGTTATAATGCTAGTCTCAAAAAGTCATTTATTAAACTCCATCAAGAGCAGGCTTTATGATATAATGAAAGAAGAAAACTGAAAGGAACGACCATGTCAAAAGAAGTTATTGTTGAAAGTTTTGAACTTGACCACACCATTGTTAAAGCACCTTATGTTCGCTTGATTGGGGAAGAAACGGGGCCAAAGGGAGACATCATCTCCAACTTTGATATTCGCTTGGTACAGCCAAATGAAGACTCTATCCCTACTGCTGGGCTTCACACTATCGAACACCTCTTGGCCAAACTCATCCGTACCCGAATTGACGGCATGATTGACTGTTCACCATTTGGGTGTCGCACAGGCTTCCACATGATTATGTGGGGTCGCCATACCAGTGCTGAAATTGCAGCTGTTATCAAGGATTCGCTCAAGGAAATTGCTGAAACCACTACTTGGGAAGATGTCCCTGGAACAACCATCGAATCTTGCGGAAACTACAAGGACCACAGCCTCTTTTCTGCTAAAGAATGGGCAAAACTCATCCTGGAACAAGGAATCTCAGATGATGCCTTTGAGCGCCATGTCATCTAAACACAAAAAGGAACCAGCTTTTAGCTAGTTCCTTCTTTTTTTATTCTCAAAATCTTGAGTTAGGCTTTTTCACGAATAACCAAAACGCCATCTTCCATATCTGCTTCCAAATGTTTAGCATCTAGATGATCCAAGTGGAAGTCCGTCACCTTATCACGAATTTGTTGTTCAACCACGCGACGGAGAGGACGAACACCCATAACTTCGTCATAGCCTTCTTCTGTGATAAAGTCCTTAGCTGCTTGGCTGACTTCCAAATCAATGTCTTTCTTAGCCAAGGTTTGGTTGACTTCAGCCAACATCAAGTCCACAATCTTAGAAAGGTCTTCCTTATTCAAGTGTGAGAACTCGATAACTGCGTTAAAGCGGTTAAGGAATTCTGGACGGAAGTATGGTTTCAAACGATCCATTAATTCTGGTTTATCTGCATCTTCTGTCAAGTTAGCTTCATAGCCAAATCCAGCATTTGATGTCGCGATAATGACCGTGTTCTTGAAGTTCACTGTATTTCCTTGACCATCAGTCAAACGACCGTCATCCAAGACCTGAAGGAGAAGGGTGATTACTTGAGGATCCGCCTTTTCAATTTCGTCCAAGAGAATGATAGAGTAAGGATTACGACGAACACGTTCTGTCAAAGTATTGCTATTGTCATCATAACCCACATAACCTGCTGTTGTACCGATTAACTTAGATACAGCTGTGCGGTCACTGTATTCAGACATATCCAAACGAATGATAGCATCCTTAGTTCCAAACATATCCAGTGCCAATTGCTTAGCGAGCTCGGTCTTACCAACCCCAGTTGGACCTACAAAGAGGAAGCTACCGATTGGGCGATTGCCTTCATCAAAACCAGCACGGTTACGACGGATAGCACGAGCTACTGCTTCAACCGCCTTATCTTGGCCGATTACCTTGTGTTCCAAGCGATGAGCCATATCTTTC
The DNA here is from genome assembly GCF_000162495.1 of Streptococcus sp. M143. Taxonomy (NCBI): domain Bacteria; kingdom Bacillati; phylum Bacillota; class Bacilli; order Lactobacillales; family Streptococcaceae; genus Streptococcus; species Streptococcus sp. M143. The sequence continues at coordinate 118,193 of NZ_GG730099.1, forward strand.
AAACGTTCGATGTCTGACGCTCCCATTTGTGACACTGGAATACCTGTCATTCGTTCCACAGATTCAGCCACATCGTTGATGCTTGCAGTCACTTTCATGTCTTCTGTGTGGTTTTCGACTTTTTTCTCCAATTCTGCAATGCGTGTCTTGGCATTAAGAGCTGCTTCAAAATCTTCTGCCTCAACAGCTTTTTCTTGCTTGTCTTTTTCTGCCTCGATTTCTCGTTCAACAGCATGAACATCTGTTACAGGATGTTGAGCTGCCAAGTGAGCTGCCGTTACATCGACAAGGTCGATAGCCTTATCTGGCAAGCTGCGTTGTGGAATGTATTGGATAGAATAATCCACTGCTGCCTTCAAGACTTCGTCTGGCAAGATAACATTGTGATGTTGTTGATAGAGGTCACGAATCCCTTGAAGGATTTTAAAAGTATCCTCTGCTGAAGGAGCATTGACCTTGACTTCGTTGAAACGACGAGCAAGAGCTGCATTTTTCAAGATGGTGTTACGGTATTCGTCTTGAGTTGTCGCTCCAATAACAGTCAACTCACCACGGGAGAGAGCTGGCTTGAGAATGTCCGCAAGCCCTTTAGAACCACTGTCTCCGCCGATTGAGCCAGCGCCAAGGATTTGGTGAATTTCATCAAAGAAGAGGATAATATTTCCTGCTTCTTTCACTTCGCTAACAAGATTTTGAACATTTTCTTCAAAGCTACCACGGTATTGAGTACCAGCCTCAAGACCTGAGATATCAATAGAAATAATTTCCTTGTTCTTGATGGCAGCTGGAACATCTCCATTCACAATCGCTTGTGCTAGACCTTCGACAACGGCTGTCTTACCAACACCTGCATCTCCTACAAGTACAGGATTGTTCTTCGTACGACGTGAGAGGATTTCAGATGTTTCTTGAATTTCCTTGTTTCGTCCGATAACAGGATCCAATTTGCCCTCGCGAGCTTCTGCTGTCAAGTTACGACCTAGTTTAGCAAGGACACCATCTTGCTTCATACCTGAAGCGTGTTGTTGCATTTGCGCATCAGATTCTACATTTCTTGGTAATTGACCAGTTGCACGATAATGAGCAAATTCCTCAGGAGTCACTTCACGTCCATTAATCAAGTAGCGACGGTTTTCAGAACTGTATCCTCGCATACCACCCATCAATTGGTTAAACAAATCATCCATGTTGTTAAAGTTATTAAAGTTGTTGTTCATATTCTTTACCTCGTTTATTGTTAATTAATTGCGATCTCTGATATTGACTATCTTTGACCTTTGTTTTAAAAATTTTAGACTAGCTAACTCGCTACTCTACGTATAATTTCTGGTTTTTCTTTTTTAAATAAGCCTTCTATCATCTTCTTTTCAAAGTCTGTTAGATTTAACATAGGCCTCACCCCTTTCTCGGGATTCTATACCTCATTCTCAAAGACTAATTCGTTGAAAATGAGCTTTTTAAGGAATTCATTTTCCTTATGTTTCTACTATATCACATTGGTCAGTAAAAGTCAATAATTTTTGACCAAATTTGACTATTTTTTAAAAAATTTTTAAGCACACAAAAAGCCAGTCATATCGACTGGCTTTTCTCTATTACAATTGAATCTTAGCTCAATGCGTCATCCATTGAAAGAACTTCGTGGAAGACACGTTGTGTCAATTCAGTTTTTTGTTCTGGAGTGAGGTATTTAGTGTTTACACAGTATCCAGAGATACGTACGATAACGTCTTCACCTGACATGATCTTTTCGTAAACATCGTTCAAGTCCATAACGTTCAAGTTAACGTGTTGTCCACCGTTTTCAAAGTAACCATCAAGGATTGTTACCAAGTTATCAACTTGCTCGTCACGAGTCTTACCAAGAGCACGTGGAGAAACTTGAGTTGTCAATGAGATACCGTCAGCTGCGTAACCAAAGTCTAGGCTAGCAAGTGAGTTCAAGTTTTGCAACCATCCACCTTTAGCTTTGTTAGATGGGTTAGCACCTGGTGAGAAGAATTCAAGTTTAGACAAGTTCACAGAACCATCTTCGTTGAGGTATACACCTTTGTGGACTGGTGAGTTACCAGTTTGTTTAGAGTAAGCAACGTTAGATGTGATTGTCAAAAGTGATACTGTAGCTTCTGCGTCTTTGTAAAGTTTGTGGCTACGTAGACGAGTTGTGTAAGCTTCGATCAACCATTCTGCCAATTCGTTTGAACGTGGGTCATCTTCACCCCAACGTGGGTATTCACCGATTGTTTCGTAATCGTATATGTAGCCATCTTCATCACGGATTGGTTTAACGGTAGCGTATTTGATAGCTGACAATGTATCAACAGTGTTAGCAAATCCACAGATACCGAATCCCATGTTGGCACGTTGTTTAGTTGGCAAGAAGGCCATTTGAACAGCTTCGTAGTTGTACTTGTCAGTCATGTAGTGGATGATGTTCAAAGCATCTACGTAAGTGTCAGTCAACCAGTCAAGAGATTTTTCAAAGTTCGCTTTAACTGATTCGAATTCAAGAACTTCGTCACGGATAGGATCGATGTCAAATACTTTGTAGTCTTTGTGGACATCGTCGTAACCACCGTTCAAACCAGTAAGAAGAGCTTTAAGAACGTTTACACGAGCACCGAAGTACTGGATGTTGTGGCGTTGATCTTCGTTTTCTGGGTCAAGTGGTGACACACAGCATGAGATACAGCTCATTTCTCCGTATCCGTCTTTAGCCATTGTTGTTACACCTTCGTATTGGATAGAAGAGTGTTTGTGGCTCATATGCATACAGTAGCGACGGAAGTTGTATGGCAATTTGTCAGTCCAAAGAACTGTCAAGTTTGGCTCTGGAGAGTTACCGATGTTGTCAAGAGTGTTCAAGAAACGGTAGTCCATCTTAGTAACACGGTGACGACCATCGTTACCCATACCAGCCATTGAAGTTGTGATGAAGGTTGGATCACCTGAGTACAATTGGTCATAAGCTTTTGTACGAGCAAATTTAACTGTACGAAGTTTCATAACGAAATCATCAACGAACTCTTGGATTTCTGATTCAGTAAATGTACCACGAGCAAGGTCACGTTCTGCAAAGATATCCAATACGATTGGCACACGTCCTAAAGATGTAGCAGCACCATTGATAACACGGCAGACAGCCATGAAGGCGATGTTAACCCATTGGATAGCTTCTTTCGTGTTCATCGCTGGTTTGCGGACATCAACTCCGTAAAGGTCACCCAAGCGAACAACTTGTTGCAATGCTTGGTATTGAAGGTTTACTTCTTCACGAAGACGGATTGTTTCTTCATCAATTTCTTTAATTGCATTCCAGTCGTTTACTTTTTCTTGCATCAAGTAGTCTGCACCGTAAAGAGCAAGACGTGCGTAAACACCGATGATACGTCCACGTGAGTAGGCATCTGGAAGACCAGTTACAGTGTGAGCGTGACGAGCACGACGAATGTTTGAAGTGTAGGCACGGAAGATACCGTCGTTAACTGTTGTTACGTATTTAGTAAAGATTTCGTGAACAGCTGGGTCTGGTTCGTATCCATTTTCTTTCAAAGTAGTTTCAGCCATACGGATACCACCTTTTGGCATGAAGTTCAATTTGAAGAGTTCATCGTTTTGGATACCAAAGATCAATTCGTTTTCTTTGTCGATAAATCCAGCAGGAATATCAGCAATAGATGTTGGACGAGTGTCCATTGGGAAACGAGTTTCTTCGTAGTGTGCTTTTGTTTCTTCTACGATTTTTTTGATGTGAAGTGAACGTTCTGTTGGTCCAGCAAGGAAACTTTCATCTCCATCGTAAGGTGTGTAGTTGGCTTGAACGAAGCGAGAAATACTTGCTTTTTCTTTCCAATCTACGCCTTTGAAGCCTTCCCAAGCTTTATCAAAAATATCTTGTGCTTCAACAACTGTCTTAACAACCATGTTAATGTCCTCATTTTTCTTTCTAGTAACAGTCATCTGTTACATTCATGAGATCAGTATACCATACAGTAACCGATTTCAACAAGCGAAAAAAGGCTTTTTTATCACTTTCTTTTCTAATACAGTCCGTTTATCGGTACGATCTGTATTATATATTTGAAAGAATGAGTACTCTTTTCCATTTTTTCAGAAAAAAAGGTATAATGAATAAAAAATGACATTAGAAAGGAAGCAAAATGCTCATATTTCCATTGATTAATGATTTGTCCAGAAAAATCATCCATATCGACATGGATGCCTTTTTTGCTGCGGTGGAAATAAGAGATAATCCTAAGTTAAAGGGCAAGCCTGTCATCATTGGGAGTGATCCCAGACAAACAGGCGGACGGGGAGTTGTGTCTACTTGTAGCTACGAGGCACGAGCCTTTGGCATTCACTCTGCCATGAGTTCTAAAGAAGCTTATGAGCGTTGTCCTCAAGCCGTCTTTATCTCGGGCAATTATGAAAAATACAAAACTGTGGGACTTGAGATTCGAGCTATTTTTAAACGTTACACCGATCTGATTGAACCTATGAGTATTGACGAGGCCTACTTGGATGTGACAGAAAATAAACTCGGTATCAAGTCAGCCGTCAAAATAGCTCGTCTCATCCAACAGGATATCTGGCAGGAACTACACCTGACTGCTTCTGCTGGCGTTTCTTACAATAAATTTTTAGCTAAAATGGCCAGCGATTATCAAAAGCCACATGGTTTGACAGTTATCCTCCCTGACCAGGTCCAAGATTTTCTCAAACAAATGGATATTGCTAAATTTCATGGAGTGGGCAAGAAAACAGTGGAAAGGCTTCATGAAATGGGTATTTATACTGGCGCAGACTTATTAGACGTTTCTGAAGTCACTTTAATCGATCGGTTTGGCAGACTCGGTTTTGATCTTTATCGAAAGGCTAGGGGCATTCACAATTCTCCAGTCAAATCCAATCGTATTCGTAAGTCCATCGGCAAAGAGAAAACCTATGGTAAGATTCTCCAGGCTGAAGAGGACATCAAAAAAGAGCTGACTCTTCTATCTGAAAAAGTAGCTCACAATCTCAGCAAACAAGACAAAGCTGGAAAAATCATTATCCTTAAAATTCGTTATACTGACTTCTCCACTCTAACTAGGCGGAAAAGCCTCTCACAAGCAACACAGGACGCTAGTCAGATTTCTCAAACTGCCCTTCAACTCTACGAAGAACTAGCTGAAAAAGAGAAAGGTATCCGTCTACTAGGAATTACAGTGACAGGATTTTAAAAAGCTTGAAGGAAAATTCCCTCAAGCTTTTTCTTATACAAACAAACGCACAAAACTATAGAGCAACAAGACACTACCGAGTACAATACGGTATTTACCAAAGAGTGTAAAGTCGTGTTTCTTCACATAGCTGGTCAAGAAACGAATAGCAACCATGCTGACCGCGAAGGCAACACCCATAGCGACTAAGAGCAGGAATAATTGCCCAATACTCAAGAGTTGACCTGCTTTAATAAATTTGAAAATCTTCAAAGCACTAGCTCCGAACATAACAGGAATTCCGAGATAGAAGGTGAACTCTGTTACAACAGAGCGACTCGTTCCATTCAACAAACCACCGACGATAGTGGCACCTGAACGGCTCGTTCCTGGGAAGAGGGCGAGGACTTGGAAGAGTCCAATGTAAAGAGCTGTTTTATAAGGCAACTTGTCTAGCTCTGTTACTGTTGGTTCAATGGCTTGCGCCTTATTTCGTTTTTCAAGATAGATAAAGGCAACACCATAGATAATCAACATAATGGCAACCGAAACCATGTTATGGAAATTGGCATCAAACCAATCATCTAGTTTAAAGACCAATAGCAAAGGCAAGGTTGCAACGAAGACTTTTGACCACAATTGCCAAGTTCTACGAACTTCGACCTTGTTTTTACCAGGTTTGAAGGGATTGAGCTTGTTAAAGTAAATGACCATAACTGCTAAAATAGCGCCAAGCTGAATGACAACATTAAACATGGACATGAAGGCTTCATTTTGGTCCTTGTATTGGACAAATTCTTCCACCAAGATCAAGTGTCCTGTACTTGAAATGGGCAACCATTCTGTAATTCCTTCAACAATCCCAAAAAAGATTGACTTCAAAATTTCAATAAAATACATACATTACTCCTTTTTCTGTCCTCTATTATAGCATAATTTCGGATGTTGCGATAGATTTTTTCTAGAAGGCTCCGATACTACCACCGCCACCTCCTCCTGAGAATCCTCCGCCAGAACTTCCACTTCCAGAAGATACAGAGTAGGTACTTGCTGTGTTTGCAATACTAGCATAGTGACTCATTTGAGCAGTTGAATGATAAAACATACTGTGCCAGCCATAAGCTACGTAAAGATTGATATCTGGGTTCTCAACTTGAATCTGATAAGATTTCATCAAATGACTCACCTTGTCCGCATAACCAAATAAAGTAGCATAGACAAGGAGGCGATTCCAAAGAACAATACTTTCTAATTCTGCCTTGTCTAGATGGGCGATATCGCGAAGCATGTTTTCAAAACTAGTCCAGAGATAGTACGCTTCTAACCCTTCTTCATTTAAAACACCATCACGAGTATCAAATCGGGTTGTCCAATAATAGACGGCAGCTAACATCAAGCTCACAAACCCAAGGATAGGAAGTGGCAGGGAAAGATACCCATGAGCATCCAAACTGTACAAGAACCAGCCAAAACCAACGAAAGCAGGTAGAAGCGTAGAGACACCTATCGTCAATCGCAAGATTTTTTCTCCATTACTCAGTGGACGATAATAATCTGGAAGTTGCAAAGAGGAAACCCGCTTTCTCACCCCATCCTGCATCTGCTTCAGAGCTTGCTCGAAAGACGACTTAAGCTTACGTCCTGTTTTCTGAATCCTTTTTTCATCAGCTGCTTTTGCACCTTGGTAAAGACTAGTTGACACTTGGTAATCTGCAAACAAATCTGAAACAAGCACTTCCTCTCTTCCTGAAAAGGTCAAATTAAGGCAATCTTTTTCAAAACTTGCTAATCCTTTTTCTTTTACGACTTTTAGACGGACCTCGTCTCCATTTGAGATGATTGAAACATTTCCACGGTCGATTACATCCAACAAGGTTGCCTGAACGAGTTGGTCAAAGGTGAACTTCCCGCCTCCCTTGGTCAAGGGACTGACTTCCTCTAAAGAAGTGGAGTAAACAGCTTCCGATAAAACCATCGGTTCTAAGTCCATTGGCGGTTCATAGAGACGGTGATTTTTAGCATATTTCTTCGATGGGGAGGTTTTTCTTCTGTAAATGTGGTAGAAAATGACACTTAAGACTAAAGAAATCGAGAGCAGTAAAGGGATAATCCACGTAGCCAGAGCTTTACTTTGAGTTTTTTCAGCAGTAATGGATTCCTCTATTTTTTCAAATTCTGCTAAACGATTGCCTTTCAATCCCTGATCCAAAGCTGTTCCAAAATCTTTTCTAGGCCAATATGCATGCAATTCAACCCCACGCTGGCGAGGTAGATTCTGTAAATGAACACGATAAACACTATCTATCTTCTCTACATTGCCCTCTGTAAAGAGTTTCCCTGTATGAAAGAAAAGTTTTTCTGCTCCATTAAAGCCCATTACTCGAAACTCAAAATTTTCGATAGGTTCTGAACTATCCGTCAGAGGTTGCCAATTAAGTTCCGCAATATCATCATATAGAAATAGGAGATTTTTTAGTTGCCATGTGATTACCACTTCAACGGTATCCCCCTCTTGGCCTGGATTATACACTTTTACAGTATACCCTTCCGATTCTTCTATCACTTCACTATTGACATTTTCAATGGCAGCAGCATTTTTCCATACCTGAACCTTCGGACTGGAATCTATTTCAAAGCCCTTTGGCATCTTACCAGCACGACCAAGTCCTACTAGTTGTCCATTAAAATCCTCATCAAAATGATATACTACTTTCTCCCTAAATTCTGCCATATTATCTGCATGAATATACAAATCACCTTGATAAGAGCGAATCTTGAAATCAACCGCAAAAACAGAGAGTGGTAAAATACAAAACAAGCTAAATAAAAGCAAGAAAAAAGTCTTTTTCACAACACAATCCCCCTTTTTATCTTTGCTATCATTATATCATTTTTTATAAGTAAAGGCTTACTTGTATTGAAAATCTCACTATTTTTCGATACAATAGAGAGAGTCATTTTTAGACTAGAAATAGGAGAAAACATGAAAAAATTATGCTTATCTATCCTTGCTAGCCTAGCCCTTACACTGGGATTAGTTAGCCAGGTCCAAGCCGACGAATATTTACGCATCGGGATGGAGGCAGCTTACGCTCCCTTCAACTGGACCCAAGACGACGATAGTAACGGTGCCGTCAAAATCGACGGTACCAACCAATATGCCAACGGCTACGATGTTCAAATTGCTAAAAAGATTGCCAAAGATCTAGGTAAGGAACCTTTGGTCGTTAAAACCAAGTGGGAAGGACTTGTTCCTGCTCTTACTTCTGGCAAAATCGATATGATCATTGCAGGTATGAGCCCAACGGCTGAACGTAAACAAGAAATTGCCTTTTCAAGCAGTTACTATACTAGTGAACCTGTTCTATTGGTCAAAAAGGACTCTGCCTATGCCAACGCCAAATCTTTAAACGATTTTAGCGGAGCAAAAATCACGTCTCAACAAGGCGTTTACCTTTATGACTTGATTTCCCAAATCCCAGGTGCCAAAAAAGAAACAGCCATGGGGGATTTTGCTCAGATGCGTCAAGCACTTGAAGCAGGTGTCATCGATGCCTATGTTTCAGAACGCCCTGAAGCCCTGACCGCTGAATCTGCCAACTCCAAATTCAAGATGGTCCAGCTTGACAAAGGCTTTGAAACCGGAGAAGAAGACACCGCTATTGCCATTGGACTTCGTAAAGATGACAGCCGCATCAGCCAAATCAATGCCAGCATCGAAACCATTTCTAAGGACGAACAAGTAGCTCTTATGGATCGGATGATCAAAGAGCAACCAGTTGAGGCGACAACAACGGAGGAAGAAAGTAGTTTCTTTAGTCAAGTCGCTAAGATCCTTTCTGAAAACTGGCAACAACTCCTGCGTGGTGCTGGCATCACACTCTTGATCTCCATTATCGGAACCATCGCAGGGCTTATTATCGGGCTTGCAATCGGAGTCTTCCGTACGGCCCCTCTATCTGAAAACAAGGCCATCTATGGCTTGCAAAAACTACTTGGCTGGATCCTTAATGTCTATATTGAAATTTTCCGTGGTACGCCTATGATCGTTCAATCTATGGTTATCTACTACGGTACAGCACAAGCCTTCGGTATTAACCTTGACCGTACACTGGCTGCCATCTTCATCGTTTCAATCAACACTGGTGCCTATATGACAGAAATCGTCCGTGGAGGTATCCTAGCAGTCGACAAGGGACAATTTGAAGCCGCAACTGCTCTTGGTATGACCCATAATCAGACCATGCGCAAGGTTGTCCTACCTCAGGTCGTTCGCAATATCTTACCTGCTACTGGTAATGAGTTTGTCATCAATATCAAAGATACCTCTGTATTGAATGTGATCTCTGTGGTAGAACTCTACTTCTCTGGTAATACTGTGGCCACCCAAACTTATCAATACTTCCAGACATTTACAATCATCGCCGTGATTTACTTTGTCCTCACCTTCACAGTGACCCGTATTCTACGCTTTATCGAAAGACGCATGGACATGGATACCTACACTACAGGTGCTAATCAAATGCAAACGGAGGACTTGAAATAATGAATCAACCCATTCTTGAAATTAAACACCTCAAAAAATCCTATGGACAAAATGAAGTCTTAAAAGACATCTCTCTGTCAGTCCACAAAGGAGAGGTTATCTCCATCATCGGGAGCTCAGGAAGCGGAAAATCAACCTTCCTACGTTCTATCAACCTACTTGAAACACCTACAGAGGGAAAGATTCTCTATCGAGGAGAAAACGTCCTTGCGAAAGGCTATGACCTTACTCACTATCGGGAAAAACTCGGAATGGTTTTTCAATCCTTCAATCTCTTTGAAAACCTCGATGTTCTCGAAAATACGATCGTCGCCCAAACGACTGTCCTTAAACGAGAACGCTCTGAAGCTGAAAAAATTGCCAAAGAAAATCTTGAAAAAGTCGGCATGGGAGAACGCTACTGGCAAGCCAAACCCAAACAACTCTCTGGTGGCCAGAAGCAACGTGTGGCCATCGCTCGCGCCCTCTCCATGAATCCTGACGCCATCCTTTTTGACGAACCAACATCTGCCCTGGATCCAGAAATGGTCGGTGAAGTCCTTAAAATCATGCAGGATCTAGCTCAAGAAGGCTTGACCATGATTGTCGTCACCCACGAAATGGAGTTCGCCCGCGATGTCTCACACCGTGTCATCTTTATGGATAAGGGTGTCATTGCCGAAGAAGGCAAGCCAGAAGACCTCTTCACGAACCCTAAAGAAGAACGAACGCGAGAATTTCTTCAGCGCTATCTCAAATAACAAACAAAGACTGCATAAAATATGTAGTCTTTTTACTAACTCTTTTCAAAACAAAAGGCAGATCCATTTTAAGAATCTGCCTGTAAGCCTAGTTTAATCTTCAAATTTTTCATGATTCTTGTCATAAAAATCAATCAAACCTAGGGCTGTTTCAAATGAAATATTTTTCACTTTTGCACGACCTTGTGCCAAAGCAATAATTGACATTTCACGTGCATTTGTTTCCTTAGAGATACGGTAACCTGTGATTTTCTTATCACGAACCCAGCCAACAACTGATTCTACTTTTTCAAAGTTTGATTTAGCCATGTTCTTCTCCTATTTTGTTCTTTACGATACTGAAATATATCCATTCTTTTAGGATTATCTACAAAAAACATCTACTTATTGAAAACAAATAATGAATTGTTATTACTTAGCTTTTAAAGCTGATAATATGCTTGTTCGTATATCTTCAACTCCATCAGGATTTGCTGGTAGGAAGATGGTATTATTGCCCTTATTGTCTGCGAAATTATTCAAAGTATCCAAATACTGATTTGTTAATAGAATGGACATAATCTGGGCTTCCGTGAGTTCAACATTGGCTCCTTTTAATTCTTGAATAGAATCAGCAAGTCCGTCAACAATAGCCTTACGCTGTTCTGCAATCCCTACCCCGTGTAGGCGATCTTTTTCTGCCTCTGCTTCCGCTGCTGTCACGATTTTAATCTTATCTGCTTCTGCAAGTTCTTGCGCAGCGACTCTCTTACGTTGAGCAGCATTGATTTCATTCATTGATTGTTTAACTTCAGCGTCAGGCTCAACCTTCGTAATCAGTGTTTTTACAATGATGTAACCATATGTAGACATTTCTTCTGCTACTTGCTTTTGAACTTCTAATGCAATTTCATCTTTTTTCTCAAATAGTTCATCCAAGGTCAATTTCGGCACGGACGAACGCAAGGCATCCTCAATATAGGATTTGATTTGAGCTTCTGGTCTCATTAGTTTATAGTAAGCATCTGTGACATTGTTTTCATTCACTCGATACTGAGTTGCCACATTCATGGTCACAAATACATTATCTTGTGTTTTTGTTTCCACGACGATCTCACTTTGCAATAGACGCAACTGCACTCTGGCTGCAATTCTATCAATTCCAAAAGGCGCTCGTACATGAATACCACTATTACTCAACTTTTGATATTTACCAAAACGCTCGATAATAGCGACAGACTGTTGTCGTACCACATACACAGAGCTGATAATAATCGCTGATGCAATCAGCACTAGAATAAAGAGAACAAGTAAAACATGTAAAACCATGGGAATCTCCCCCTTTCGTCACCATCATTATAGCATCATTATAGGAAATTGGCAAATAATATGATAGCAAATTTATTTTAGACTAGCATATTATACAAGGTCTCATTTCCGTTTAGATTGATATAAGATGGGTCAAACTTTTCCATCCGATGAATCAAGCCAGCATAATCATGCTTATCAGCAAGAGCAATCCCAATCAAGACTGGCCCTGTCCCCTTGCTTGCTCGTTTGATATATTCAAAACGAGTGATGTCATCATTTGGCCCCAAAATGTCATTTACAAACTCTCGTAGAGCTCCTGGACGTTGTGGGAAATTGACTACAAAGTAATGCTTGATGCCATCGTAAATCAAGGCACGTTCTTCCATCTCTGGCATACGGTTGATATCGTTATTTCCCCCAGAAATGATACAGCAAATCGTCTTACCTTTGATATAGTCTGATAGAACTTCCAAGGCTGCAATGCTGGCCGCTCCAGCAGGTTCGGCGACAATCCCTTGCTTAGAATAAAGATCAATCAAGGTCTCCGAAATCAAACCCTCATCTACTCCAATAAGAGTTTCAACATTCTGACGAGTTGCTTCATAAGTCAACTGCCCAACTTTCTGCACAGCTATGCCATCAGCAAATTTGTCAATTTCTTTGAGTTTAACTGGTCCTCCAGCCTCAAAGGCTGCCTTCATCGAACGGGCACCATTGGCTTCTACACCAATCACCTCGATAGCGGGATTGGTTTCTTTGATATAGGTCGAAACCCCTGCAATCAGTCCGCCACCACCTACCGGAACTAGTACTGTATCAAAATCAATAGACTCTTTACGGGCTTCTTCAAGAATTTCATAGGCCACAGTCCCTTGACCAGCTTGAACATGGATATCATCAAAAGGATCAATGAAGGTACGGTTTTCTGACAACGTAAACTCTTGCGCTGCCTTAGCAGAAGCATCAAAGGTATCCCCAACCAACTTGATTGTCACAAACTCTCCACCAAAAAAGCGAACCTGCCCAATCTTTTGTTGCGGTGTTGTGATGGGCATAAAAATTGTCGCAGGAATCTTCATCTCCTTACAAGTGTATGCGACACCTTGGGCGTGATTTCCCGCTGATGCACAGACCACACCTCGCTCACGTTCTTCTTTTGTCAATTGTGAAATGGCATAATAAGCTCCACGAATTTTAAAAGAGCGAACTCGTTGCGCATTTTCCTTTTTCAGATAAATCTTAGCACCATATTTCTCCGATAAATAATGATCATATTCCAGTGGTGTATTGACTACTACACCACTTAAAACTTTGTGGGCTTTCACCACATCTTTTGCACTTAGCATGTCTCCTCCTCAAATACTTTACAAGGTAAAAAGCGAGTTAGGTACCCCCCAACTCGCCTTCTGTTTTTATTCTAAGAATTAGTTGTAGATTTTGAAAGCATCGTCATCGTTTTTACCAACGAATGGCATTGCTTTACGTAATTCTGCACCAACTTTTTCAATTTCAAGATTAGCTGCTTGTTCACGGTAAGCAGTGAGCTTTGGACGGCCAGCCTTGTAGTCATTTACAAAGTCATTTGCAAATTTACCATTTTGGATGTCTGCCAAGACAGCTTTCATGTTTTCTTTAACTTGCTCAGTAATCACACGTGGACCTGATACATAGTCACCGTATTCAGCAGTGTTTGAAATAGATTGACGCATTTTCTTGAATCCACCTTCATAGATCAAGTCAACGATCAATTTCATTTCATGAAGAACTTCAAAGTAAGCCAATTCTGGAGCATAGCCTGCTTCTGTCAAGACTTCAAAACCTGCTTCGATAAGGGCAGTCAAACCACCACAAAGTACGGCTTGTTCACCAAACAAATCTTCTTCTGTTTCTTCTTTGTAAGTTGTTTCAAGCAAACCTACACGAGCTGCTCCAACCCCTTTACACCAGTCCATGGCAATATTTTTCGCATTTCCTGTAGCGTCTTGGTAAACTGCATAAAGAGCTGGAACACCAAAACCTTCTTCATAAGTACGACGTACCAAGTGACCTGGTCCTTTAGGAGCACACATGAAGACATCTACATCTGCAGGAACTTTGATAAATTCAAAGTGGATGTTGAAACCATGGGCAAATCCAACTGCATTTCCAGCTTCCAAGTTTGGAGCGATTTCTGCTTCGTACAATTCTTGTTGGATTTCATCTGGTGCCAAGATCATGATAACGTCAGCCAATTTAGTGGCTTCTGCTACTGTATAAGTGTCAAATCCATCTTCTTTTGCTTTGTCAAAAGATTTACCAGGACGTACACCGATGATGACATCACGACCTGAGTCACGCAAGTTTTGCGCATGCGCATGTCCTTGTGAACCATAACCGATAACGGCGATTTTTTTTCCGTCAAGTGCTGCTACTTTTACATCTTTTTCGTATTCCATTTGAACTGCCATAGTTTTTCTCTCTTTTCTATTATTTATTGCCTTTTAGGCTAGTTTAACAAATTTAAGTAGGATTTTTAATCACGGGTAAATCCAGTTGCACCCGTACGAGCGATATTTTTAATACCATATGGTCGAATCACTCGCAATAAAGCTTCACTCTTTTCAGCATTTCCCGTCATCTGGATCGTAATCGAACTTGGAGCCACATCCACCACCGTTGCACGGAAAGGTTGGATAATGGCCAAGATTTCTGCACGCTTCTCAGCAGGAGCAGATACCTTTACCAAGATAACTTCTCTTTCCAAATGTGGTTTGTCTGTGATATCTCGAATGCGAATCACATCAATCTGACGATTGAGTTGCTTGATAATTTGCTCCACTTCATCATGTGAAGCCACATCAATAATGATGGTAATCCTTGATACATCAGGATTCTCTGTTGCACCAACTGAGATACTCTCAATATTGACCTGACGACGAGAAAGGACACCTGTAAAGCGATTGAGGACTCCTGAACGATTTTGTAGTTTTGCTGTTAACATTCTACGCATGGAACTTCACCCCCAACATCTCATGATTGCTCTTACCAGCTGGTACCATCGGTAAGACCTGTTCCTTACGAGAAATATCCACCTCGATAAACATCGGCACATCCTCTAGAATAACCTCTAGATCCTTCTCTATCGTCTCTGGATTATCAAACTTGTAGTTTTTGATTCCGTAAGCCTGTGCCATCAGCTGGAAGTCAGGAAGAGTATCAAAGACTGACTCTGACGTTCTACCTTCATAGAAGGATTCCTGCCACTGACGAACCATTCCTAGGGAGTGGTTGTTCAACATGACTACCTTAATCGGTACCTTGTAGATGTTTAGGATGGCTAGTTCTTGGTTGGTCATTTGGAAACCACCATCACCGACAAAAAGAACCACTTCTTTTTCCGGATTGGCAATCTTGGCTCCTATAGCTGCAGGAACTCCGAATCCCATGGTACCCAAACCTCCCGAAGTGACTAACTGACGCTCATTTTGGTAAGGATAATACTGAGCTGTCCACATTTGGTGTTGGCCAACGTCTGTGACAACAATGGCATCTCCATTCGTCAACTCGCCGATGCGTTCAATAACGGCCTGCGGTTGAACCACACGTTCTTTCTTATCATAAGAACGAACGCGGTTCTTGTCCTTGGTAACTTTGTCAATCCACTTTTCAGTATTGTTATGAACAGTTGGTTCTGCCAGTAGCATCTGCAAGGCTTTCTTAGCATCCCCCACTACAGGAATATCTGCACTGATAATCTTACCAATCTCAGCTGGGTCAATGTCAATATGGGCGACCTTGGCATTCTTAGCAAAGGTCTTAGGATTTCCAGTTAAGCGGTCATCGAAACGGCAACCAATACTAATCATAAAGTCCGCTTCGGTCATGGCAATGTTAGCTGCGAAAGAACCGTGCATGCCTCCCATACCAAGAAAGAGCGGATGGCTTGTCGCAATCGTACCTTGCCCTAAAAGACTGGTCACCACTGGAATTTGGTAACGTTCAGCAAACTCATTGAGCTCGGCAGCTGCTTCTGCATAACTAACCCCGCCACCAGCTAGCAATACAGGTTTTTTAGCCTTAGACAATTGCTTCAAGATTTTCTTGATTTGCATGTCATTCGGATCAAGCGTTGGTTGGTAACTTGGTAAATTCACCTCTGGTGAATAGATGAAGTCCGTCTCTAAGGCAGATACATCCTTTGGCAAGTCAATCACAACAGGACCTGGACGACCTGTCGTTGCAATATGAACAGCTTCCGTAATGATACGAGGAATATCTGCTGTCTCACGAACTTGGTAATTGTATTTGGTAATGGGCATGGTAATACCCACGATGTCTGCTTCCTGAAAGGCATCTTTCCCAATCCCTGCTCGCGCCACCTGACCCGTAAAGACCAAAAGGGGAACGCTATCGCTCATGGCATCTGCAATCCCTGTAATGGCATTTGTTGCTCCTGGTCCACTCGTGACGACAGCAACACCCAACTTTCCAGTTGATTTGGCATAACCTTCAGCTTCATGCAAACAGCCTTGTTCATGGCGACCCAAGATGTGGCGAATGCCTTTGAAATTATAAATCGCATCATATAAAGGCAAGACAGCCCCACCAGGATAACCAAATATGGTATCAATTCCTAAATCACGGAGGGTTTCCAAAACTAGATCCGATCCCGTCTTAGGAGCGTCTAAACTGATTTTTTCCATTGTTCCCCTTTCTCTTCTCTTAAAAATAGCTTGTTACTATCATACCATTTTTTCAAAAATTTTCAAGACAAAAGAAGCAATTTTCTGAATTTTCTATCTAAACGTGTTTTTATGAATGTTTTTCCTATTTTTATAAATATGAATAGGGAATTGAACAATTTTATTACTGCCAAATTTAGTTTAGGGTATATTTTTCTAACCTTCCTTGACATAGAACATAAAAAGGAAGCCACTAAGTGACTTCCTTCTAGAGTGAGGACTGATTAGTCTTCACCTTTGTTTTTCTTAATGATTTCTTCTTGTACTGACTTAGGTACATCTTCGTAGTGGTCAAATACCATCATGAATGTACCACGTCCTTGAGATGCAGAACGAAGAACTGTTGCGTAACCAAACATTTCAGCAAGTGGAACGTAAGCACGAACGATTTGGCTGTTACCGTGTGCTTCCATACCATCAACACGTCCACGACGAGCAGTTACGTGACCCATAACATCACCAAGGTTTTCTTCAGGAACAGTGATGGTTACAAGCATCATTGGCTCAAGGATAGCTGGTTGTGCAGTCTTAGCAGCTTCTTTAAGAGCAAGTGAAGCCGCAATCTTGAAGGCAGTTTCAGATGAGTCGACATCGTGGTATGAACCATCGTAAAGCTTAGCTTTAACGTCAACCATTGGGTAACCTGCAAGAACACCGTTAGCCATAGATTCTACCAAACCTTTTTCAACCGCTGGGATAAATTCACGAGGAACCACACCACCGACGATTGCGTTTTCGAATTCGAATCCTTTACCTTCTTCGTTTGGAGTAAATTCAATCCATACATCACCGAATTGACCTTTACCACCAGACTGACGTTTGAAGAATCCACGTGCTTGAGTAGAAGCGCGGAATGTTTCACGGTAAGATACTTGAGGAGCACCTACGTTCGCTTCAACTTTGAACTCACGACGCATACGGTCAACAAGGACGTCAAGGTGAAGTTCACCCATACCAGAGATAACTGTTTCACCAGTTTCAACGTTTGTTTCAACGCGGAATGTTGGATCTTCTTCAGCCAATTTTTGAAGGGCAATACCCATCTTGTCTTGGTCTGCTTTAGATTTTGGCTCAACCATCAACTGGATAACTGGTTCTGGGACGTTGATTGACTCAAGGATGATTTTAGCTTTTTCATCTGTCAATGAATCACCAGTTGTAGTATCTTTCAAACCAACGGCAGCAGCGATATCACCTGAGTAAACAGTGTCGATTTCTTGACGGCTGTTAGCGTGCATTTGAAGGATACGTCCGATACGTTCACGTTTACCTTTAGAAGTGTTCAATACGTATGAACCTGATTGAAGAACACCTGAGTATACACGGAAGAATGTCAAACGACCTACGAATGGGTCAGTCATAATCTTGAAGGCAAGAGCTGCAAATGGCTCTTCATCAGATGCTGGGCGAGTTTCTTCTTCGTCTGTATCTGGGTTGATACCTTTGATTGCTGGGATATCAAGTGGGCTTGGAAGGTAGTCGATAACCGCATCAAGCATCAATTGAACACCCTTGTTCTTGAAGGCAGAACCACACAATACTGGGAAGAATTCAACGTTGATAGTCGCTTTACGGATACCAGCTTTCAATTCTTCGTTAGTGATTTCTTCACCTTCGAGGTATTTCATCATCAATTCTTCGTCAGTCTCGGCAACTGCTTCAATCAATTTTTCACGGTATTCTTGAGCTTGGTCAAGGTATTCAGCTGGAATATCTTCTTCAAGGATATCTGTACCAAGGTCGTTAGTATAGATTTCAGCTTTCATCTTGATCAAGTCGATGATACCACGGAAGTCATCTTCAGAACCGATTGGTAATTGGATTGGGTGTGCGTTTGCTTGAAGACGGTCGTGAAGTGTGCTTACTGAGTAAAGGAAGTCAGCACCGATTTTGTCCATTTTGTTGGCAAATACGATACGTGGAACTCCGTACTCAGTTGCTTGACGCCAAACTGTTTCAGTTTGAGGCTCAACACCTGATTGTGAGTCAAGAACAGTAACCGCACCGTCCAATACACGAAGAGAACGTTGTACTTCGATAGTGAAGTCCACGTGTCCTGGTGTGTCGATGATGTTTACGCGGTGGTTATTCCATTGAGCTGTTGTCGCAGCAGATGTGATAGTGATACCACGTTCTTGCTCTTGCTCCATCCAGTCCATTTGTGACGCACCTTCGTGAGTTTCACCGATTTTGTGGATTTTACCAGTGTAGTAAAGAATACGCTCAGTAGTTGTTGTTTTACCGGCATCAACGTGAGCCATGATACCGATATTACGAGTTTTTTCAAGTGAAAATTCGCGTGCCATGAGGTTAGTTTCTCCTATTTTTTATTTTACAATCTATTATAACATTATTTAGAAAAAACGGATAGGCAGGACCTACCCGTTCTCAATGTTTATCTTGTTTTTGTTGGTTTCAACTTACGAGATGGTAAGTTAAATTGAACTCGGGCTAAAAGCTTAAGTTAGCTAAGTTGAACTCAAGCTAAAAGTCTGGAGAAAAAGATGAATCTCATTGGTTGCAATCGCAACCTACTTCGATTCCCTATTTTCTCTTGGACTTTCTTAACGCTTTCGTATCCTATCTTACCAACGGAAGTGTGCGAAGGCACGGTTAGCTTCAGCCATACGGTGAGTGTCTTCACGTTTCTTAACTGCTGCACCAGTGTTGTTCGCAGCATCCAAGATTTCTTTTGCAAGACGATCTTGCATTGTGTGTTCACCACGAAGACGAGCGATTGTTACCAACCAACGAAGTCCAAGTGTTGTACGACGTTCTGGACGAACTTCAACTGGGACTTGGTAGTTAGATCCACCAACACGACGTGCACGTACTTCAAGTACAGGCATGATGTTTTCCATAGCTGTTTCAAATACTTCAAGTGCATCGTTGCCAGTAGCTTCTTTGATTTGCTCAAAAGCACCGTAAACGATTGAAGCAGCTGTACCACGTTTACCATCAAGCATAACGCGGTTGATAAGACGAGTAACTAGTTGTGAATTGTAAAGCGGATCTGGCAATACGTCACGTTTTGGAGCTCTATTTTTACGACTCATTTCTCTTTATCCCCTTTCCTTATGCTTTTGGACGTTTAGTACCGTATTTAGAACGGCCTTGTTTACGATCGTTAACACCTGCAGTATCAAGTGCACCACGGACGATATGGTAACGTACCCCTGGAAGGTCTTTTACACGTCCACCACGAAGAAGCACCACGCTGTGCTCTTGCAAGTTGTGTCCGATACCTGGGATGTAGGCAGTAACTTCGATAAGGTTGCTCAAACGTACACGAGCGAATTTACGAAGGGCAGAGTTAGGTTTTTTAGGTGTCATTGTTCCAACACGAGTCGCAACACCACGTTTTTGTGGTGAAGAAACGTTTGTTTGAACTTTTTTATGACTGTTGTAACCAACGTTCAAAGCTGGTGATTTAGATTTTTCTACTTTTGATTTACGCGGTTTGCGAACCAATTGGTTAATTGTAGGCATCTACATTCTCCTGTGTTTTTTTATTTTTGGTGATGATACACTTGGTGACAGCTACCATCTGTGTGTACTTTTGCAACATTTGTCAGCACGTCCCTGTACACTTTTGAGAGACCAAAAGTAAAAAGTACCGTCTATTATTGTAACACATTTTTTCCTTCATTGTCAAGATATTTTTCGTTTTTATTCTGATCTTTTATCTCTTTGACACTAGCTCTAACCGCTTTTTTAAACAAAGAAAAGGAGGCAATTTTGCCTCCTAAATTCTATGGATTTCCTTCGATTCAAGTTATCGTTTCGGAATTTTTTAACTCTTCTTATCAAAGCCAACCAGATTCTTTTGCAATGTTGGCTGCCTCTGTTCGATTACCAGCATCTAGTTTCGAAAGAATATTGGTGACATAGTTTCGGACGGTTCCATTTGATAGATAGAGTTGGTCTGCGATTTCTTGATTAGATAAGCCCTGAGCGATTCCCTTTAAAACAGCGATTTCTTGCTCTGTTAACGGATTGGGATGCGTCATCACCACTTCCATCAATTCAGGGGAATATTCCTTGCGCCCTTCGAGAACAGTGTGCAAGGTTTGCATGAGGTCTGCAATGCTTCTTTCTTTTAAGACATAAGCATCCACTCCAGCCTTGATCGCTCGTTCAAAATAGCCTGGGCGCTTGAAGGTTGTCACCACAACTACCTTTGTTTCTAACTTTTCTGCTCGTATCCACTCCAAGACTTCGAGACCTGTCTTAACAGGCATCTCTACATCAAGAATGGCGATATCTACAGACTCTTTTTCTAAAAGTTGGATTGCTTCTTGCCCATTCTTGGCTTGTAGGACAGACTCTACATCTGGTTGAAAGGTAAGCAACTGGCACATAGCATCTCGCAACATACTTTGATCTTCTGCAACAAGTAGTTTCATCTTAGTTTCTCTCCTTATAAGGTAGTCGAACCTGCACTTCAGTCGGCTGTTTCTGACTGATTACCTTTACTTCTCCTGAAAAAGGAAGGACACGGTCTCGAACGGTATGGAGCTCATCTCCTTTTAGAGAAGCAAAGCCACAGCCATCATCTCTTACTGTTAAAATGAGTTCTTTCTCTGTTCGTTCTAATTTTAAGTAGGCTTTCGACGCTTTGGCATGTTTGATGATGTTGGTCACTAACTCAAGTAAAATCATGGAGGCCGTTGATTCTAATTCCTGAGTTAGGCTAGCAGTATCTAGTTGGTGATTGATTTCCGTTTCAATTCCTGCAATTTCCAGCATTTTTTTAACAGTCACAAACTCGGAAGCAAGTGTTCTGGTTTTGAGATTTTCAATGATGGTACGAACTTCATTCATAGATTCTTTACTGATCTGATGAATTTCTTTTAATTCTTTTTCCACTTGAGGATAGGCCTGCATTTGAAGAAGTTGGAGGGCAAGATCCGTCTTCACACTCAGCATGGCGAAGGTATGGCCTAGACTGTCATGGAGATCCTGGCCGATACGACTGCGTTCATTTTCAGCCAAGAAAAGATTGAGCTTAGCATTTTGCTTTCTCTTTTCTTCTTTTATTTCCTCTGATACTCGAATTCGGTAGAGACCAAAGGTAAAAGCATCAGAAAAGACAAAGGTCAGCAAGAAAAAGAGCAGTTGCCAGGGACTAACATGATTGACCATATAAATCCCGGTTAAAATCAATGGCTGCAAGACAACAAAACTGACAAAACGCCAAGAGTGAAGAGAAATCTCATCCAGCTCATAAATGAGGAGATTAGATAAATAAAAGATAAACCATGTGAAACCCGAATTCAGCCAAACCGATGTATAAAAAATGTAGGCAATCATGACCCACCAAGCCAGCCACTGCACAGTACGGTTTTGACTTAATAAAATCGAATAAAAGGCTAAGACAAATAATAATGTCCAGAACAAGGTTAAAAGCGGGTACTCTCCACTGATGACACCCGCTATAGGAAAGATGATAAACACTAATGAAATATGAAACATATAATGAGTGTTTTTTAATTTTTCCAACATAGATTTATTTTACCTCGATCCGTTTTTTCAGCTGGATTACCAGTACACCAAAGAAAACTGTATAACCTAGTACAACCAAGGTGGCAAGAATGTTAAACTCGTGGTGTTCCATATAAGTAGAGACGACCTGCATCAGTTGATAGGTTGGAGTCAGTTTTCCAATGGATTGGAGCCATTCTGGGAAGGAACTCAAAGGGAACCAGAGTCCACCTAGGACAGCCAAAGCAATATAGGCAATATTTCCAATAACCGTCATCAATTGAGCACTGGGAAGCAAGCTCACCAAGACACCCATGCTGATAAAGACCACGCTTCCGACCAGCAAAATAACTCCAATCACCAACCAATCAAGCCAAGGCAGAGTCACTCCACGGACAAAATGACCAACCGAAAAGACAACTATAATTGATAACAAGAAAGTCAGCAGAGTACTGAACAGTTTTGATACATAATATTCTACCATAGATACTGGAGAATGTTGAATCAATTTTTGCCAGTTGTTTGTCTTATCAGACTCGAGTGTGCTAGGGATACTGAAAAAGGCGCTTGACATGATACTAAAGAGCGTCATGGCAAAAAGATAGGCTTGAAGAGCAATTTCTGGAATGTCTGACCCTGACATCATACCAGAGAAAATAAGGTAAAACACACTTGGAAGTCCGATGGATAGCAAGTAGTAGACTGCTTGCCGTTTCATCAGAATGATTTCCACTTTCATGAGACTTGTCATATTTTTCATCGTCAATCTCCTTTAGTCTTGAGTCGTTTCGAAAATACTGTCTAAGAGAGTTCGATTGCGAACTTCAATTTCTTCGATCGTGCAGCCCTGTTCTTGCAAGGCTTCCCATACTTGGCTGGCTTCTTTGGTTGTGAAGGAAAGAGCATTTTGCTTGATTTCAAGCTCTTGAACCATAGTCAAGGTACTGACAAAATCTTGATAAGTTAGAGGTACGGTAAAGTGTTTTTCTTGTTCTTCACCACGCATGGCATAAGGTGTCGTATCACGAATCAATTCACCCTTGTGGAGGACTAAGATGCGATCAGCCGTATGCTCCACCTCTTCGATATAGTGAGAAGAATAGACAATGGTCACACCATTTTTCTTCAAGTGATCGACAATCTCCCAAAAATGCTGACGTGTCGAGGTATCCATGGCAGCAGTTGGCTCGTCTAAAAATAGAATTTTCGGACGACCGATTAAAGTCAACACGAAAGAGAACAAACGTTTTTGCCCACCAGACAACTTGCCCGCTAGCTGATTTTTCTGCTTGTCTGAGAATCTCAGCAAGTCATCAATTTCTTTGTCTGAAAGACTGTCGGGATAAAGTGACTTGAAAAATGATAGAAGTTCTTTCACTTTCAAGCTTTGGACAACTGCATTTTCTTGGGGTAAGACAGAAATAAGCTGCTTTAATCGAGGATCTGTTGGTGCAAAGCCTTGAATGGCTATCTGACCTGAGCTCACGAACTTGTCGCCCAAGAGGCAATCAATCAAGGTTGTTTTTCCTGCTCCGTTAGGCCCGATCAAGGCGACACATTCACCATCGTTGATTTCAAAAGAGATGTTCCGCAAGATCTCCTTGTCTTTTATTTTCTTACTCAATTTCTCAACTTTAATCACAGTCATGAGATTCTCCTTTCAACCACTTCATTCCCATAGGGAAAACGACAAAAATCATAAATCCAAACCCCCAAGCACCACGAATGAATTGGCGAAGCAAGGTTTGGTCAAACCAACCAGTAAACATTTCCACTAACCATACCAAGAGTGACAGGCCGATAAAGAAATAGATGATTGCTTTTTTCATTCCTCAAACTCCTTTTTCACATCTCTGACCAATTTCAAACCTTCTCTGACAAGCCAAGACATCATTCCAAAGCCAGCAAAGAGCTCCCAAGGAAAATGATAGAAACCCTCGTCCAATCCTGAAAACATGAGATAGGTCATAACTCCTGCTGCTACTAAACTCACTGCGACAATCATTTTATTTTTCATTTCTTCTTCCTCCATTTCATACTTCAATTATAGTCTTTTGAATTTGGCGGAGCTAGATGCTTCTGTCACTAGGAAATATGACAAATGTCATAAAAAAAGAAAGTTGCAAAATCAACTTTCTTTTTAATCGATTAAATTTTTATTCCACACTGAAAAGATATGGATATACAGGTTGTTGACCTTGGTGAATCTCTACTTCAACATCTTCAAATTCTTCTGCGATTTCTTGGGCAATTTCATTGGCAAGTTCTTCGCTTCCATCTTCACCGACATAGAAAGTCACGATTTCACTATCTTCGTCCAACATATGTTTCAAGGTTTCTGTCAAGGTTTGATGCATGTCGGGATTTGACACGAGGATTTTTCCATCTACCATACCAAGATTGTCATTTTCATGAATTTCCAAGCCATCGATAGTTGTATCACGAACGGCTGTTGTTACACTACCGCTGATGACATCACTGAGGGCTGCAGTCATGCGTTCTTTGTTTTCTTCGATTGATTTGCTTAGATCAAAGGCAAGCAGGCTTGTCAACCCTTGAGGAATTGTACGTGCTTCTACCACAACAGCTGGTTGTTCAAGCACTTCAGCTGCTGACTGAGCTGCCATAAAGATATTTTTATTGTTTGGCAAGAAAATGATGTTGCGAGCATTGACCTGTTCAACAGCCTTGATAAAGTCCTCTGTTGAAGGGTTCATCGTCTGACCGCCTTCGATGACATAATCCACACCTTGGGCACGGAAGATATCTGCCAATCCTTGACCAGCTACTACTGCGATAAGGGCATACTCCTTCTCTTCAGCTGGCTTGCTGACTTGTGCTGCTTCTTTTTCAACTTGTGCTTCGTGTTGGTTGCGCATGTTGTCCACTTTAACCTTGACCAAGCTACCATATTTAAGTCCTTCTTGCATGACAAGACCTGGATCTTCTGTATGGACGTGAACTTTGACAATCTCATCATCGTTGACAACAAGGAGCGAGTCCCCAAGTTCATTCAAGTAGTTACGGAATTCATCATAGTCAAAGTCCTTAGAATAAGTTGGTCCTTGTTTGAGAGCAACCATGATCTCCGTACAGTAACCGAAGGTAATATCTTCTGTTGCCACATGTCCAGCAACTGACTTGTGGTGTTCAGCATTGATCATTTCACTCATGTTGGCAGGGGTCGCTACAAAGTCCTCAGAAGCGCTGTATTCACCAGTGAGTGCTGAAAGGAAACCTTCATAGATGAAGACCAAACCTTGACCACCAGAGTCCACGACACCAACCTCTTTCAAGACTGGGAGCATATCAGGAGTCTTAGCCAGAGCTCTCTTAGCACCTTCCAAGGCTGCACGCATGACCTCAACAGCATCATCTGTCTCCTCGGCTTTTTTCTTAGCCCCAATGGCCGCACCACGAGAAACTGTCAAAATAGTTCCCTCAACTGGTTTCATAACCGCCTTGTAGGCTACTTCGACACCAGATTGGAAAGCAAGAGCCAAGTCTTGACCTGTTAATTCGTCTTTTTCCTTAATAGCTTGGGAAAATCCACGGAAGAGCTGAGAAGTGATAACCCCTGAGTTTCCACGCGCACCCATCAAGAGTCCCTTAGCAAGAATGCTCGCCACTTCTCCAACTGTAGAAGCTGGCTTGTCTGCTACTTCTTTGGCACCATTCTCGATGGTCATTCCCATGTTTGTCCCAGTATCTCCATCTGGAACTGGAAAGACGTTTAATGAATTGACATATTCAGCTTGCTTATTCAAACGAGTTGATGCAGCCTGCACCATTTCTTGAAATAAGCTGGTAGTAATTTTTGACACGATTATTCTCCTACAACTTTGATATTTTGAATGTAGACATTCACAGTCTGAGCAGTGATTCCTAGTTGGTTTTCCAAACTAAAACGAACGCGCTCTTGGATGTTTTTTGAGACTTCACTAATCTTTGTTCCGTAGCTCAAGACGGTATAAACATCAACTGCAATGCTGCCATCTTCGGCTGCCTTCACGACTACACCTTTTGCATAATTTTCCTTGCCAAGAAGGGCTTGGAAATTATCTTTGAGGGTATTTTTGCTAGCCATACCGACCACACCAAAAATCTCAGTTGCTGCACCACCTACAACGGTTGCAATCACTTCATCTGTCAGCTCGATTTGACCATCTTTTGTATTAATTTTTACAGTCATTTTTTTTACCTCAACTAGTTGATACTCTATTTTATCATATTTCATTCCAAGTGTAAAAGCAGAATGCTGTATCGGCGGATATTTACTCTATTTTTCAAATGGTTTTATCTATCGAGCAAAAGAAAAAGACCTAAGCGGCCTTTTCATTTTTATTAAACGCGTTCAACTTTACCTGATTTCAAAGCACGAGCTGAAGCCCAAACTTTTTTAGGTTTACCATCGATAAGAACAGTAACTTTTTGAAGGTTTGGTTTTACGGCACGTTTTGTTTGGTTCATCGCGTGTGAACGGTTATTTCCAGATACAGTCTTACGACCTGTAAAGTAACATACTTTAGCCATTGTGTTTTCCTCCTATTAGATCTAATATAGCGGATGTGCTAGCACCACATACCGTACTATGTTATCACACTTTCTTGAATTTATCAAGAGAATTAAAATATTTTTTTATTTGACGTAAACAACTCCAAGTTTACCAAAAGCAACTTCCCCACGAATAATCAAAGTTTTGCTGGTTGGTGCTACAGGAGCATCTGCCTTAGCTGCACCAAAGGATGTTTCTACTTTCAAATCGACACGCCAGTGTTGTGGAACATAGACAGTTGCATTCCCGAAGGCCACTTCAATATTTAAAGTTGCAAAATCACCTAGCATCTCTGCATTATCATAGTAGATTTTAGCATCCCCAAAAGCGACTTCCACTTGGTCATCTACGAGATCTTGATCTTGCTTATAGAAGGTCCCGCTACCAAAAGCGACTTCCTTATCCGTGACGACTGTTCGTTCACCGTTGTACCACCATTTTTTGCCATACCAAAACTTACTTGAATGCGTCAGATAACCAACACCTAGCACTGCTAAGATACTAGCCCAGATGAGAGAATGATTAGGCACCGGCAACAAGTCATAAGCGTAATTTGCAATGATGAGCGCCAGTAAACCTGTAAAAACTGCCGAAGTTAGATGGCGTCTAAGGATGGACTCAATGGACTTATAAGCAAAAAAAACAATTCCTAGCAAAGGCCATATTTTGCCATCCAAAGAAGGAATGCCAAAATTTCCTTGCAGCAAAATCCAAGCTGCTAAAACCAATAGAATAATACCAAATGCTTTCTTTTTCATGTCTTTTACCTCATGTTTCTTAGGTTTTCTTTTAGGAGGGATTGGTAATGTCGTGACACATGAACCTCCTTGTGGGTCTGATAAAAGGAAATGGTGCCAGTTCCTGAAAAGGACTTGTCCACTGAGTAGATCTGACGGATGTTGGCGATGGTCGACTTGGATACTCGGCTAAAATAGTGAGGCAAGATGGTCTCCAACTCATAGAGTTTGAGCCGAACTTCATAGGCTTCTTTGTGGGTATGGGCGTAGATTTTGCTACCGTCGGTTTCAAAGAAGAGAATCTCTGACAGGTCTAGATAATATTCACCTGTCCCCTTGTAAAAAATCAACCTCGGAGCTGTTGACTCTTGCAAGAGCCGTTGCAAGTCCGCAATTTCATCTGTCAAAGCAGGGGTCTTGATGACAATTTCAGTTTCTTCTAAATTGCCGTCAATCTCAATTCGTAACTTCATCACATCTCCTTTCTGACTCTACTATATCAAAGCTAAATTAGGAAAACAAGGGGAAAAAAGCAAGTGGTCAATATGGAGCAGTAAGTGGTTGTCAGACTAGCTTGACTTACATGTCAGAATAGGTAGAAAAGGAACCCCCACACCAGACCACAAGCATAGCCAGCCAAGACATCTTTGGAATAATGAACACCCCCTAAAACCCTCACCAACCCCAACAAAGCTGAAAAGAGCAAGCATATCAATCCAACAGGTAGACTAGCATGCAGACAGGCCATGGAGATGATGGTTGCAGAAAAGACATGGCGACTAGGCATAGACTGCCCCGAACTATCCTTTTCAAGCAGGGGACTGATGTCCCAAGTTTCATAAGGTCGCGGGTGATTGATTTTCTTACGGAAAAGAGACAAAATTACAAAACCTGTTGCAGGAATAAGCAAATAAATCCCAACTTGCTGACCAAGTCCTAGTTGCAGGTAAGTGGTGGCTAGCAAGATCAGATAGACCATGGGCATGGCGACTGTCATCAAACGATTGAAACTGCGTAATAGAAATAAAAGGGTGGGATAGTTGGTTAGTCTGGAGCTGATATTTCGATACCATTCTTGATAATTTTTCATTAAATTTCTCATTCATTACCTTGTTTTTGTCTACTGGTGAGACATTTGTCTTCTAGTATAGTGCAGAAAAAGAAGACCGTCAAGCCTTCTTTTGATTTATTCTTCTGCTTCGTCTTCTGTAAATTGACTATTGTACAAGTCAGCGTAGAAGCCACCTCGTGCCATCAGTTCCTCATGGTTGCCTTGTTCGATGATATTGCCATCTTTCATGACAAGAATCAAGTCGGCATTACGAATAGTTGACAAGCGGTGGGCGATGACAAAGGAAGTTCTACCCTCCATCAAACGGTCCATGGCTTTTTGAATCAACTCCTCTGTCCGTGTGTCAACAGAAGAAGTCGCCTCATCCAAAATCAAGAGTGGCGCGTCCTTGAGCAAGGCACGAGCAATGGTCAAGAGCTGTTTTTGTCCAACAGACAAGGTTACGGTGTCATCCAAGATAGTATCGTAACCATCTGGCAAAGTCATGATAAAGTGGTGGATTCCCACAGCCTTGCTGGCTTCCATCATTCGTTCATCACTGATGTCTGTCTGATTATAGATCAGGTTCTCTCGAATCGTTCCTTCAAAGAGCCAAGTATCTTGCAAGACCATTGAAAAGGCATCGTGTACTTCTGAGCGTTTCATGTCCTTAGTATCCACGCTATCGATGCGGATACTTCCCTTATCTATCTCATAGAACTTCATCAAAAGATTGACAATGGTTGTCTTACCAGCTCCAGTCGGTCCAACAATCGCGACTTTCTGACCTGCATGAGCTGTCGCAGAAAAATCATGGATGATAGTGCGCTCTGGTGTATAGCCAAAGGACACATGATCAAAGACTACTTCCCCTTTCATATGGGCCAATTGTCTTTCCTTATGAGATTCATCCTGCATCTCTGCTTCAGCTAGAAATTCTAATACACGAGTCATGGCTGCACTCGCTTGTTGCAGGCTCGTAATCCCTTGGGCAATCTGTGACAGAGGTTGGGAGAAGGTCCGTACATAGACCATAAAGGCTACAATAATCCCGATACTGATATGCCCTTCTAGAGCAAGCGCTGCACCAACGATGATGACCAAGACATAACTAAAATTCCCAACAAAAATCATGGCTGGCATCATGATACCAGAGATAAACTGAGATTTCCAGATACTGTCATGCAAGTCTTGGTTTAAACCTGCAAATCTCGCTTTGGAGGTGTCCACTGCGTTGTAGCTAGTCACTACATTATGGCCAGAGTACATCTCTTCCACATAACCATTGACGGCCGCTAGATTATTTTGTTGGGCTTTAAAATAACCCTGTGACTTGGCCATGATTACGGAAACCACCGCAAAACCAACAAGGGTTGATACAACTGTTACCAATGCCAAAATCCAGTTCATCCCAAACATGGTCACCAAGACAGCAATCAACAAGAAACTAGCTGAAAGAACTGTCCCTAGACTTTGGTTGAGAGATTGCGCTGCTGTATCCACATCATTGGTCACGCGCGAAAGGGTATCTCCTTGTGAATGACGGTCAAAATAGCCAAGTGGCAAACGATTGATTTTTTCAGCGATTGCTGTCCGCAAGCGTTTTGAAAAATGCTGAATGCTCGTTGAAAAGATATAGGCCTGTGTATAATTAAGGATAGCTCCAAATACATACAGAACAACCAAAAATCCAGCAATGTTTGACACAGCTACCAAGTCGATTTCTGTAGCCAAGCCATCTGAAATCAAGTTAGTAATTTCTTTAATCTTAGTTGGACCATAAACGGTAATGATACTTGAAATGACTGCAGCCACAACTGCTATTAGGAGAGGGAGTTGGAGGCCTGCCATATAAGGTTTGCACTGTTTCCAGACCGAAACTTTTTTATTTTCCATGTTCCAATTCCTCCTTCGATAGTTGTGAGTAGGCAATTTCTTGGTAGACTTCATTGGTTGCAAGAAGTTCCTTGTGGGTGCCTTGTCCCACGACTTTACCTTGATCCAAAACTAAGATCAGGTCGGCGTCCATAATGGTAGAAATCCGTTGCGCTACGATGAGCTTGGTCATGGATTTTGTTTTCTCAGCTAGCTCTTGGCGAAGGACACGATCTGTCTTGTAGTCCAAGGCTGAGAAAGAGTCATCAAAGATGAGAATCTCTGGTTTACGAGCCAAGGCACGCGCAATGGCCAAACGCTGTCTTTGACCTCCTGAGAAGTTGGTTCCACCTTGGGCTACTTCTGATGCAAGACCTGCTTCCTTGTCCTCGATAAATGCTTTAGACTGGGCCAATTCAAGAGCTTGCCACATAGCAGCCTCGCTTAGAGGAGTTTCTTTGCTCTTACCAAAGTCCAAGTTCCCCTTGACATCTCCAGAAAAGAGGACTGCTTTTTGAGGAATATAGCCGACCTTATTGCGTAAATCTTCCAAGTCATAATCTTGCACATTGACACCATCAACTAGGATTTCTCCATCTGAAACGTCGTAAAAACGAGGCAAGAGGTTGACTAGGGTGGACTTACCTGATCCAGTCGATCCGATAAAGGCTACGGTTTGACCCGCTTCTGCTTTGAAAGTGACATGTTCCACGACTGCTTCTGAGTTTTTAGAGTAACGGAAAGTCACATCACGGAATTCCACTTGTCCTTGAACTGAAGGGTCCGCTGTCTGTGCATGACTAGGATTTTCAATAGAAGAATGCAGATCCAATACTTGATTGATACGTCCTGCCGAAACCAAGGTACGTGGAAGAACGATAAAGAGTGCTCCCATGAGAAGGAAGCCCATCACGACCTGCATAGCATAGGACATGAAGACCACCATATCACTAAAGAGCGGTAGACGTTCTGTCAAACTTGCATCGTTGATGATATAGGCACCAATCCAGTAAATAGCTAAACTTAGTCCACTGGAAATCGCCATCATAATCGGGTTCATAATAGCCATCAATCGATTGACAAAAAGATTGAGACGAGTGACTTCATCGTTGGCTACTTCAAATTTTTCATCTTGGTAATCTTCCGCATTGTATGCGCGAACAACTCGAATCCCAGTCAAACTTTCACGAGTGATGCTATTGAGTTTATCTGTCAATTTTTGGATGACCGATTGTTTTGGAAAGGCCAGAGTCATGAGAACGGTGGTCATCAAGACATTCACAATAACAGCCACAACGACCGCCCAGAGCCAGTATTCCGATTTCCCAAGGATTTTTCCAATGGCCCAGATAGCCATAATTGGCCCACGAGTGACCACTTGCAAGCCCATGGTAAAGAGCATCTGTACCTGGGTAATATCATTGGTCGTCCGAGTCAAGAGACTGGGGATTGAAAAACGTTTGATCTCTGTCTGCGAAAAATCTAAAACACGATGAAATACGTCTCTACGTAGATGGGTTGTATAGGATGCTGCAACACGAGCGGCAAAGAAACCAACCATAACAGATGAAAAGAAAGCCAATAAAGACAAACCAATCATCTTCGCAGCTGGTGACCAGAGTTCACCCAACTGCGTTCCAGACGTTCCCAGTAATTCTGTAATTTGCGAAATATAGGTCGGCACTTCTAACTCGAGATAGACCGAGAAACAAGTGAAAAGAATCGTAAGGACAATCATCCCCCACTCTTTTCCTGTAATACGTTTAGCGAGTTTCTTCATCTTCTCCTCCTATCTTCTCAACATTTTTTTGCAACTGACCGAGAACTTTTTCAAATATTGCCAAGTCTGACTTTGAAACACCCTCTAGCAGACTCTGATCAATCCGATCAAAAAAAGCCTTAACTTCTTGCATCTGCGAACGCGATTTATCCGTCAAACGAACAAATTTTGCTCGTTTATCACTTGGACTGGCCTCTAACTCGACCAAACCATTTTGTACCATGCGCTTGACTAAATTACTCGCCACAGATTTGGTAATATTGAGTTCCTGCTCGATATCTTTAATCAGGACCAATTCCTCTTTTTGCTCACAATGATCTAAAAAACGCAGAACCTGCCCTTGCGGTCCACCCATGAATTCAATGCCACATCGCTTGGCTTCTTTTTGTACCATCAGGTGAACCTGGTGCCCAAAACGTTTAAACATCAACATCGGCTTGTCCATGATTGCTCCTTTCTCACGATAAATATAGTTCTCTGGAGAACTAATTAAGTTTCTATGAGAACTATTCTATCACTTCCAGAAGAAATGTCAAGAAAAAAGTTTCCAAGAGAACTATTTTAGTTTAAATTGACATTAGGCAATATTTTTTCTATAATAAGCACTAACTACCGTGGATAGAAATCCATTCACTCGATGAAGGGAGAAAACTTTCAAATGAAACCAGAAGAACAAAAAGTTTTAGGGATTTTAGCAACTATTTTTGGAGCCATCGCACTTTTAGGGTCTTGGATTCCGTTTATTAACTATCTGTCTTTTTTCATCGCTATTGTCGCTTTGATCTTGGGCATTATCGGCCTTATCGTCAACCTTAAAAAACGGAAAACGATGGCCATTATCGGAACATCCCTAGCAATTGCTTCTGTTGTACTTTTCTTTACGACCCAGATACTTTACGCTAATGTCTACGAAGAGTTTGCCAGGGAGTTTAACCGTTCCTACAGCGAGGCAAGTGCCTCAATGGAGCGCGAAGAAGAAAGCGACTTGACAGATGATAGCGCCTATTCCATCCCAGAGGAGGAAGAAGACGATAACTTCACCTGGACCCAGGAACAGTTCGACGCCTTAATCGAAGGTGACCTTGATAACAAAGGAAAAGGTGGTACCAACTACAAGGATATTATCAAAAAACACGGACTACCAGACTCCGAGTTTGACTCCACTATCGGAGGCTATGATACGAGAAAAATCACCTATATCTCCATTGGTGACAAGATCAAGACTGTTACCTTAACTTTTGCAAAACAGGACAATGGACAACTCTTGCTCGTCCAAAAACATGCAGTCGGTCTAGGTCTAGAAAAAAGCAAGAAACAAAACGATTCTGAAACCAGAGTCTAAGTTCAAATATCAAAAAAACGAACAGCTAGTAAAACTGTTCGTTTTTCTATTAGAATCCATCTACGTTTGTGTAGATCTTTTGTACGTCTTCGTCGTCCTCAAGAACGCTGTAAAGTTTTTCAAAGGTTTCAAGGTCTTCGCCTGACAATTCCACTTCAGACTGAGGAATCATTTCCAATTCAGTCACTTGGAATTCTTCGATACCAGACTCACGAAGGGCAACGATAGCCTTGTGAAGGTCTGTTGGAGCTGTGTAAACAGTGATTGTTCCTTCTTCTGCTTCTACATCGTCCACATCCACATCTGCTTCTAGCAATTGCTCAAAGACTGCATCAGCGTCCTCACCCGCAAATACGATCACACCCTTGTTATCAAAGAGGTATGAAACTGAACCTGAAGCACCCATGTTTCCGCCGTTTTTACCAAAAGCTGCACGGACATTGGCTGCGGTACGGTTGACGTTTGAAGTCAAGGTATCCACAATCAACATAGAACCATTTGGTCCAAAACCTTCGTAACGTCCTTCTGTAAAGGTTTCGTCTGTGTTTCCTTTTGCTTTATCAATCGCTTTATCGATAACGTGTTTTGGCACTTGGGCTTGTTTCGCACGGTCGATAACGAATTTCAAAGCAGTGTTTGATTCTGGGTCTGGATCACCTTTTTTAGCTGCTACATAGATTTCTACACCAAATTTTGCATATACTTTAGAGTTAGCTCCATCTTTAGCCGTTTTCTTGGCTACGATATTGGCCCATTTACGTCCCATTAGGAATCTCCTTTTTTCACATTTTAATCTTTCTTATTATAACACAAGTTTTTTCGATTTTCACTAGAGGAAATGGATTTTATTCAGCAAATCCAGCTAGGATTGTCCTTTGGCTGCCAAGATTGCCTTGCCTTCTTTTATCAGGGGATGACGGAAAAGTGAAAAGTACAGTTGGGTGGTCATGGCAACCCAGATAAGGGGTTCACAAAGGATAACTCCCCTATACCCTGCCCAAGGGATAATCAAAACCACAAAAACGATTTTCCCGATTAGTTCTATAAAGCTGGAAACTAGAGGAAGGACTTTCTGCCCCAATCCCTGCAAGCAATTGCGATAAATCAGCAAAAGGCTCAAAATCGGATAAAAGACTGAACTGATTTGCAGGTAGAGAGTGCCATTTTCTACCAAGTAAGTATCTGTCGAACTGGCCAAGAAGGAAACCAAGGTGGGACTGGTAAAAAAGAGGAAAATACAAACAAAACCTGCCCAGGACATGCTCAAACGACTACCGATTCGAAGTCCTTGAACAATGCGGTCTGGTCGCTTAGCCCCGAGATTTTGAGAGGCAAAGGTCGGCATGGCAGAAGAAATAGCCGTCATCGGAAGCAGAGCAAAGGCCATAATGCGTCTAGCTGCTGTTTGAGCACTAATAATCACAGCTCCAAAGGTATTGACCGAAGATTGTAAAATCACGCTACCGATAGACACAATCGAACTCATCAAACCCATAGCCAAACCTTGTTCCAAGAGATCCGCATACAAAGCCTTGTTCCATTTAAAATGCTTGAATTGAGGGAGCAGTTCTGGAACACTCTTTCGGATATAATAAAAGCAGAGAACCACTGATAAGCCTTGCGAAATAATGGTAGCAAGACCCGCAGATTGAACTCCCAGATGCAGTTGCGTAATGAAATAGAGATCCAGAACCACATTGACTAAGGCAGAGAAAATCAGAAATCCAAGAGCCGCTAGACTATCACCAATGGACCGCAACAAGCCAGCAAAGAGATTATAGGCAAAACTGACACCGACACAGGTCACAATCATAGAAATATATTGATAGGATTGAGGAAGGATTTCTGCAGGGGTATCTAAATATTGCAAGAGTGGATACAGACCAACAAAGCCCATCAGCATGACCACAATGCTCAAAAGAGCACCTAAAATCCAAGTGGCTGCTACTGCTTCTTTAATTTTAGTGAAATTACGAGCCCCATAATAGCGGGCAATGACAATCCCCATGCCATTTCCAACACCAAGCGTAAAACCTATAATCAAGTCAAAAATGGCAGTTGTTGCCCCTACTGCAGCCAAGGAATCTTGACCAAGAAAACGCCCAACAATCAAGACGTCAGCTGTATTATAAAGCTGTTGGAAAATATTTGACAGCAAGATTGGAAAGGCAAAGCTTAACAGCGCAGGAAGAATAGGACCATGTATCAAGTCCACGGATCGTTTCTTATTCATAAAGCTATTATATCAGCTTTCCAGAGGACCGACAAGATTCTTTAACGAATCCTGAAATCAATTGCTTACAGAGAGACAATTTGCTATAATCAAGAAAAGGAGGTCACTTATGAGTTTGACCAGTCAATTAATAACCGATGTATTTCCTGATCTTGATAAGGTTGAAAAGCTAAACAAGGAAGCTTTCCCCGAGGAAGAACGAGTTCCTCTGTCAGAGTTCTTACGCTATCAGGACCGAGATGACGCCCACTTTTTTGCTTTTTATAACCAAGAAGAGTTTGTTGGCTTTGCCTTCTCCATCTCCAATCAAAAAGCCTTCTATATTAGCTTTTTTGCTATCATGCCCCACTTGAGAAGCCATGGGTATGGAAAAGAAATCATTGAAAAGCTGACTGATTTTTACCAGCGAACCATGTTGTTGGAAGTCGAGCGCTTGGATGAAGAATGCGATAACTTGGAGCAAAGAAAGGCCCGCATGGACTTCTATCGACAAAGTGGCTTTAAAACAGCCAATGCTTTCCTAGAGTACGATGATCTGAGTTTTGAAATCCTCTATCGTGGCGACCACTTTGACGAAGAAGCCTATCGCGACATCTTCCAGAAGTTGCAAGATGAACATTATTTTGACTTTCATATCGAATACCGTCGTTTTAGTGACCATTAGTTCTTTCATCTGGAATAAACATAAAAAGTAGCAGTTCCTATCTGCTACTTTTTATGTTATTCTTCGATTTCGATTTCAAGTCCATCGCCTAGGTCAAGTGTCACTTCTTGGTTAGGTGCTAGATCCTCAACGACAGAAGTAGGAGTTGTTCCTTCTTCATCTTCAATCAAGCCATATTGAACACGCACTTGATGGTCAATCTCATCAAAGACTTCTGGGTGATCTGCCAAGTATTTCTTAGCATTTTCAGAACCCTGACCGATCTTTTCATCCTTATAAGAGTACCAAGCTCCTGCTTTTTTGATGATATCCAAATCACTTGCAATCTTCAAGAGCTCACCGGTCTTAGAAATCCCTTCTCCGTACATAATTTCAACAAAGGCTTCCTTAAACGGTGGAGCCACCTTGTTTTTCACGACCTTGATCTTGGTTTCCTTACCGACATTGGTATCTTTTTGGTCACCAGTTCCCTTGATTTGTGTGCTTCCACGAACATCCAAACGGACTGAAGCGTAGAATTTCAGAGCACGTCCACCAGGAGTTGTTTCTGGGTTTCCAAACATGACTCCAACTTTTTCACGCAACTGGTTGATAAAAATGGCAATTGTTTTGGTTTTATTGATAGAAGCTCCGAGTTTACGCATGGCCTGGCTCATCATACGAGCCTGCAAACCAACGTGGCTATCTCCAATATCCCCATCAATTTCCGCACGAGGTACAAGGGCTGCAACTGAGTCGATAACGACGAGGTCAACTGCACCTGAGTCAATCAATTTTCCTGCAATTTCAAGACCTTGCTCCCCTGAATCTGGTTGTGACAAGAGCAATTCGTCAATGTTCACACCAAGGGCTGCAGCATAGGCTGGGTCAAGAGCATGTTCCGCATCGATAAAGGCTGCAATACCGCCTTCTTTTTGCGCCTGCGCCACCGCATGAAGGGCAACCGTTGTCTTACCAGAAGACTCTGGTCCATAGATTTCGATGATACGTCCTTTAGGATAACCACCTGAACCAAGAGCAATATCCAGAGCCAACGACCCTGAACTCATCACTTGCACTTTTTGCTCCGCACGTTCACCCAAACGCATGATTGAGCCTTTACCAAAGTCTTTCTCAATCAATTTCAGAGCATCGTTCAAGGCTTTTTCACGATCAGCTCCGAATTTTTTTGAAATTTCATCTAATTTTTTTGGTTTTTTCGCCATTCTATTCTCCTGTATTCTAATAGTCCTAAGACCTATTTACTATTATATCAAAAGTTAGTCACTTAATAAAGCCTTGCGAACTAGGTTAAAGGCATGCATGACCGCGATGTGACGTACATCTGCTCGACTCCGTCCTGCGATATTAGCCTTGATAACTTCTGTCCCTTTTGCATGTGCCAATCCGATAAAGACTGTCCCAGCTGGATGCCCCTCTAGGCTATCTGGCCCAGCCACACCCGTCAAACTGACTCCGTAGTCAGACTGAGTCTTGAGCCGTGCCTGCTCTGCCATCTTTTGAGCCGTAAACTCTGAGACAACCCCGTGTTCTTTCAGCTCTTGCTCGGAAATATCCAGCATCTTGGACTTTTCTTCTAGACTATATGTGACAAAACCACCATTAAAGATAGCAGAAACGCCTGAAAAGTTCGCTAAAGTAGCCTGAAAGAGGCCTGCCGTCAAGCTCTCTGCTGCAGTAATGCTTCTCTTTCTCTTCTTAAGCTCTTCTACAACGACACTTGCTAGGCTGGTCTCCTCCCCATATCCATAACAGATGTCTCGCAGAGAAAGTTCTTCGAAAGTCTGGCGATCTAAGATTTGATTTTCCAAGGTGTCCAATGCTTGATCAGCCTTTTCTTGACTGAGTGCTTTTGTGGACAAGCGCAAGGTCACCTCTCCCGTTTTGGCATAAGGTGCCAAGGTCGGATCGGTTTGATTATCAATCAAATCCGCCAAAATGGTCACCAACTGACTTTCACCAATCCCAAAGAAACGGAGCACACGTGAGTATAACTTGGTACCAGTCATTAACTTAGGTAAGAGCTGATTTAAGACCATGGGTTTCAGCTCACTAGGAGGTCCTGGAAGGACTACGTAAGTCACGCCATCCACTTCCGATACCCCTCCTACTGCTAAACCTGTCTCATTTGGCAGTGGAGTTGCCCCTTCTACAATTTGAGCTTGCCTCTCGTTATTGGGTGTCCGAGCATAGTCAGGTCTATGAGCAAAAAAGACATCCAGTTTCTCTTGCGCTTGAGGGTCAAACACTAAACCTTTTCCCAAAAATTTTGCCAGAGTTTGTTTGGTCAAATCATCCTCAGTTGGCCCTAAGCCCCCTGTCAAAATGACTAGACTACTACGCGAACTCGCAATCTCTAGCAAGGACATGAGACGCGCTTCATTATCTCCGACAGCTGTTTGGAAGTAGACATCTACTCCAATTTCTGCTAGCTTTTCTGATAAAAACTGTGCGTTGGTATTGACGATCTGCCCTGTTAAAATTTCCGTTCCTACAGCAATGATTTCTGCTTTCATCTTTCCTCCTACCTATCTATTCGAATTTTTTTGAAAAAATCGCAGGAAAGTCCCACGATTTGATTCTTTGTTTTATTCTATCTCTTCGTTTGAAGCATTTGTGGAAGGTGCTGTTCGACCATAAAGATTTTCATACAGAACAGCGTTGGTCTCCAACTCTGCTACGTCCTCTCTCCCTAGGGAACGACGCAAGAGATTTTGCATTTCCAGCATATGCTCTCTCGTTACGATTTGGTAAGAGATTCCTTGCAACTCAGCATCTTCACCACGAAGTTGATGAGTTTCGATGTTTTTAAAGGAATCTTGGTAACCAAGTAGTTGTGGGATACTGGAGGCAGACAAATCAACATTTGTCTGCATATTATCACTAAGCGCTTTTAAGATAGCTTGATAATGACTGATACTATTGAGGCTCAAGACCTTTTCCATAATCTTTTGAATGACTTCACGTTGACGTTTTTGACGACCATAGTCTCCCTCAGGATCCTGATAACGCATCCGTGAATAGACCAGAGCTTCCTCACCATTCAAAGTTTGCTCACCGACTCCAATCGAGATTTTATTAAATTCTTCCTGATCAGCAATCGAAATTGGAAAACCGAGTGTGTTGTTGACTGTGATGCCCCCAACTGCATCAACTAGCTGTTGGAGTCCTTGCATGTTGACCATCACATAACGATCAATATGAATGTTCATCATTTTTTGAATGGTTGAAATAGCCAACTCTGCACCGCCATTGGCATAGGCAGCATTGAGTTTCGCTTCCTGAACTTGGCCATTTCCAGTCTCAATCTTGGTCAAAATATCCCGTTCTAAACTCATCATAGTGGTTTTCTTGGTTTTCGGATTGACTGTCAGAAGAATCATGGAATCACTATTCCCCGCCCAAGGGTCTGTACGTTCTACATTTCCCGTATCTACCCCCATCAAAAGAATGGTCAAAGGCTCAGTCGCCTCAATCACGTTGGTTTCTTCACCAATTTTCTTATAAGTTTTTTTACTTAAGGTTTCAGTTCCTTGATAATAAATAGTATAGGCATACGCACCCACACCTAAAGCCGTTACTGCTAGAAAAGCTAGTAGCATTCCGATTATTTTTTTTACCATCTTATCATTTATCTATCAGTCTACCCATCAGGTAAACGTCTAAAAATATCCCTTCTTTTAAATAGGCTCCTCTTTCTTGTAAGCCTTCTGTAACAAATCCAAATTTTGAATAGAGGTGGATAGCCGCCTCGTTGCGCTTTTGTACACTGAGCTGCAAACGACGCAGAACTCCACTGGTTTTAGCCCACTCAATTCCCTCTTCAAGGAGTATGCTTCCTAAGCCATGATTCCAAAACTTCCTTTGGATGACCAAAAAGATATCCCCGATGTGACGAATCCGTATACGTTGCTCTGCCGTGATGTTCAAAACACCTGCAATTTCATGATTCAGGAGGGCTAGGAGAGTGATTTGGTTATCTGAAGTCGCTTGCTTTTCAATAAAAAGCACTATTTCAGATTCTGTCATCAGGATACCATTTTCATCCAGACTGGTGAAATCTGTCTCCTGTCCAACTAAATCCAAGAATGCAACCAAAGCAGCCGCATCCTGAACTTCAGCCTCACGAATACAAAGTTCATACTCCATCTTGAAGCTCCTTGATCAATTCCTCAGCACGAGAACCCTGAGCGGCAAAATAGAGGCGACGACCCTCAGCCTCTTTCAAGAGTTCCAACTCCAAGTAGGAATCTGGCAAATCCTCACCCAAAAGATGTCCCCACTCGATAACGGTCACACCACCACCAAAGAGAAACTCATCCAAGTCAATCGAATCAGCATCCCCCTCAATCCGATAGACATCCAAGTGGTAGAGCGGAAGGCGACCCTCATACTCTCTCACGATGGTGTAGGTTGGACTTTTGATCATCTGACGAATCCCCAAGCCCTTGGCAAGACCCTTTGTAAAGGTTGTTTTACCAGCACCCAATTCTCCGGACAAGATCAAAACATCATTTTTTTGGAGCAAGGTTCCTAGGCGTTCTCCCAGATTGATCAGCTCTTCTTCATTTTTTGTGTACATGCTACTATTATACCAAAAAGTTCTATTTTATGTAAATTTTCTTTACAAACTTACTATAACAACTTTGGTAAAATAAGGGATTTTTATTGATAGAAAAGTGTTTTTAAAAAAATATACACATGACGCTAACAAGTAAAATATCTCGGATTACGTGACCGTAAAAGGAAAATTCTCTTCTCATAGATTTTGGAAATAAAAACCGAGCAAAAATGAAGCCTAAACCAACATAAAAAACAATGGATAAAACTGTCATTGGATTTCTCAAGAACAGCAAGGTTGCGAGAACTGTCAGGACAACTGTTTTTTTCTTATTGAGAGTGTTTCCCAAATCTCGGCTGTATTTTTCAAGCGGTAAAAAGACAAGTAAATCAATCCCAAACAAGAAAAAGAAGGAAGGCAAGAAAAGATCTACCAACTCTTGCTGAACAGCTGTCTGTGTTAAAATAGTCTCCGACAACACCAGACAGACGCCTACTAGGTTTAAAACCAACAAGATACTATAAAATAGTTTCACTTTTTTCTGACTGTTTATAATGCTATGAACATTCTGATCTCGAGTATAAAAGAAATTCATCCCTGCGCACAGACCTGATGCCAATACGATAAACACTAGAAAATAGGCGCTTGATTGCTTTAAGGTTAAGATGGCTCCCTTCCACAGTAAACAGCTACTCAGACTAATCTGGATCAAAGCCAGCAACAATAAGATGCGAATTGATTTTATCATTTTCAGTTCTCCCTTCGTATACATGATTATACTCTGCGAGAAAGATAAAAATTCCCCTCTCTTCTCAAATGTCCAATTTTGACGCTCAACTGACAAAAATGAAAAACAGTTGAAGCGATTTGAGAGATATTGCGTCGTGCTCACCTAACCCCAATAAACAGAAGAGTAAAACAAAAGAGAACCCAAAGGTTCTCTCGTTTGCTTTTATTCTACTGTTTCTTCAACTTGGATTTCCACAGTTTCGTCTACTGGAGCATTTTCTGTCTCTTCTTGTTCTGGAGCCAGATATGCTGCTTCATTGATAGCCTGTGGTTCAAGGTTACGGTAGCGAGCCATACCAGTACCTGCTGGGATAATCTTACCGATGATAACATTTTCCTTGAGTCCAAGGAGATGGTCTTTCTTACCACGGATGGCCGCATCTGTAAGGACACGGGTTGTTTCCTGGAAGGAAGCCGCTGACAAGAAACTGTTGGTTTCAAGTGAGGCTTTGGTGATCCCCATAAGAACTGGGCGACCAGTCGCTGGAACTCCACCTGCGATAAGGACGTCTTTGTTGGCGTCTGTAAAGTCGTTGATATCCATGAGGGTACCCATGAGAAGATCTGTGTCACCTGGATCCATGACACGAACTTTACGGATCATTTGACGAACCATTACCTCGATGTGTTTGTCACCGATTTCTACCCCTTGGCTACGGTAAACTTTTTGTACTTCACCGAGGAGGTAGGTTTCAACTGACAAGACATCGCGAACAGCAAGGAGACGTTTTGGTTGGATAGATCCTTCTGTAAGGGCTGCACCGCGAGAGACTTGGTCTCCAACTTCAACACGCATACGGGCTGTAAATGGAACCACGTACTCACCTTCGCCAGTTTCACCCTTAACAAAGACTTTCTTGGTACGAGTTGATGCATCTTCTTCGATAGCAGTAACTTGCCCTTTGACTTCTGTGATGACCGCTTCCCCTTTAGGATTGCGGGCTTCAAAGATTTCTTGGACACGAGGAAGACCCTGAGTGATATCGGTATTTGAGGCAACCCCACCTGTGTGGAAGGTACGCATTGTAAGCTGTGTACCAGGTTCCCCGATAGATTGGGCAGCGATTGTACCAACTGCTTCACCAACTTCAACCGCATCACCTGTCGCCAAGTTGATACCGTAACAGTGACGGCAGACACCATGACGAGTGTTACATGTAAATACGGAACGGATAGTAACTTCTTCCACGCCAGCATTGACAATTTCACGCGCCTTGTCTTCTGTAATCAACTCATTTGGACCGATGATCACTGCACCAGTTTCTGGGTGTTTAACAGTTTTCTTCGTGTAACGACCATTGAGGCGCTCTTCGAGAGACTCGATCATCTCTTTTCCTTCTGCGATAGAGCGGATCAAGAGACCACGGTCTGTGCCACAGTCGTCCTCACGGATGATAACGTCTTGGGCAACGTCAACCAAACGACGAGTCAAGTAACCTGAGTCGGCTGTCTTAAGGGCCGTATCGGTCATACCCTTACGGGCACCGTGAGTTGAGAAGAACATTTCAAGTACTGACAAACCTTCGCGGAAGTTTGAAAGGATTGGCAATTCCATGATACGTCCGTTCGGAGCGGCCATCAGACCACGCATACCGGCAAGCTGTGAGAAGTTTGAGATGTTACCACGGGCTCCAGAGTCCATCATCATAACGATTGGGTTCTTAGGATCTTGGTTGGCAACCAAACGTTTCTCCAATTTTTCACGGGCAGCACGCCATTCAGCTGTAACAGCGTTGTAGCGCTCGTCGTCTGTAATCATACCACGACGGAATTGTTTGGTGATTTGCTCTACACGTTTGTGTGATTCTTCGATGATTTCAGCCTTGTCTTCAACGACTGGGATATCGGCAATACCCACTGTCAAACCTGCAAGAGTTGAGTGGTGGTAACCGAGGTTCTTCATGCGGTCAAGTAGGGCAGAAGTTTCTGTCGTACGGAAACGTTTGAAGATTTCAGCGATGATATTCCCAAGATTTTTCTTCTTGAATGGAGGATTGAGTTCAAGATTGCTGATTGCTTCCTTGATATCTCCACCTAGTGGCAAGAAGTATTTAGCTGGAACACCTTCTGTTAAGTTGGCATTTGTTGGTTCTTGCAAGTAAGGCAGACCCTCTGGCATGATGTCGTTGAAGAGGATTTTACCAACTGTTGTCAGCAAGACCTTGTGTTTTTGTTCTTCAGTCCAAGGTTTGTTGAGGCTGTCTGTCGCGATACCAACACGTGAGTGGAGGTGAACATAGCCATTGCGGTAAGCCATAACAGCTTCGTCACGGTCTTTGAAGACCATTCCTTCACCTTCACGACCAGCTTCTTCCATCGTCAAGTAGTAGTTACCCAAAACCATGTCCTGAGATGGGGTAACAACTGGTTTACCATCTTTCGGGTTCAAGATGTGCTCAGCAGCGAGCATGAGGATACGAGCTTCTGCTTGAGCCTCTTCTGAAAGCGGTACGTGGATGGCCATTTGGTCCCCGTCAAAGTCGGCATTGTAGGCTTCACAGACAAGCGGGTGCAAACGAAGGGCCTTACCATCGATCAAGACTGGCTCGAAGGCTTGGATACCCAAACGGTGAAGGGTCGGTGCGCGGTTCAAAAGGACTGGGTGTTCTTTGATTACTTCTTCGAGGATATCCCAGATACGTTCATCTCCACGTTCTACCAAGCGTTTAGCCGCTTTAACGTTTTGCACGATGTCACGGGCAACGATTTCACGCATCACAAATGGTTTAAAGAGCTCGATCGCCATTTCGCGTGGCACACCACATTGGTACATCTTAAGAGTTGGACCAACAGCGATAACGGAACGTCCTGAGAAGTCAACACGTTTACCGAGCAAGTTTTGACGGAAGCGTCCTTGTTTACCTTTGAGCATGTGACTCAATGATTTTAGTGGACGGCTACCTGGTCCTGTGATTGGACGACCACGACGACCATTGTCAATCAAAGCGTCAACCGCTTCTTGAAGCATACGCTTCTCATTTTGAACGATGATACCTGGTGCATTCAACTCAAGCAAACGAGCCAAACGGTTGTTACGGTTGATAACACGGCGGTAAAGGTCGTTCAAGTCAGATGAGGCAAAACGGCCACCATCCAACTGCAACATTGGACGGAGATCTGGTGGAATAACTGGGAGGATGTTAAGAACCATCCATTCAGGTTTGTTCCCAGACTTGTAAAAGGCATCCAAAACATCCAAACGACGGATAGCTTTGAC
This sequence comes from Streptococcus sp. M143, assembly GCF_000162495.1. Taxonomy (NCBI): domain Bacteria; kingdom Bacillati; phylum Bacillota; class Bacilli; order Lactobacillales; family Streptococcaceae; genus Streptococcus; species Streptococcus sp. M143. Next base: position 162,979 of record NZ_GG730099.1, read on the forward strand.
ACGTTTTTGTCCAGTAGCTGTTTTCAACTCTTCTTTAAGTTCAGTAATTTCTTTTTCAAGATCTACTTGTTTCAAAAGGTCTTGGATGGCTTCGGCACCCATCTTGGCAACGAATGATCCATAGCCATACTCACGCAAGCGCTCACGGTATTCGCGCTCTGTCATGATAGACTTGTGCTCAAGTGGTGTATCCTTAGGATCAATCACCACATAAGCCGCAAAGTAGATAACTTCCTCGAGGGCACGAGGGCTCATATCAAGGGTCAAGCCCATACGGCTTGGAATCCCCTTGAAATACCAGATGTGAGATACAGGAGCTTTCAACTCGATGTGCCCCATACGCTCACGACGAACTTTTGTACGCGTTACTTCAACCCCACAGCGGTCACAAACAATCCCTCTGTAACGAATGCGTTTGTACTTACCACAAGCACATTCCCAGTCTTTTGTAGGACCAAAGATGACTTCGTCAAAGAGTCCTTCACGTTCTGGTTTCAAGGTACGGTAATTGATTGTTTCAGGTTTTTTGACTTCTCCATAAGACCATGAACGGACTTTGCTTGGAGAAGCTAGGGTGATTTGCATACTTTTAAAACGATTTACATCAACCACTATTTCTTCCCTTTCTATTCTAAGTGAACTGCTTATTCTTGTTCAGCAGTTTCTTCTGTTGCTTCCGCTTTTGTTGCTTTCTCTGCTTCTTCAGCTTCAAAGGCTGCTTTAGCCTCTTGGGCTGCTTTTTCGCGGGCTTTTTCAAGGTCATCTACGTGGATGACATCTTCGTCCATTCCTTCATCCAAGTCGCGAAGTTCCACTTCTTGGTCATCTTCGTCAAGGACACGCATGTCAAGACCAAGAGATTGCAATTCTTTCACAAGAACTCGGAATGATTCTGGAACACCTGGTTTTGGAATTGGTTTTCCTTTTGTAATAGCTTCATAAGCTCTCAAACGTCCGTTAATATCGTCAGACTTGTAAGTCAAGATTTCTTGAAGGACATTTGACGCACCGTAGGCTTCAAGGGCCCAAACCTCCATCTCACCGAAACGTTGTCCACCAAACTGAGCTTTACCTCCAAGTGGCTGTTGGGTAACGGTTGAGTAAGGCCCGACTGAACGCGCGTGCAATTTATCATCAACCATGTGGTGGAGTTTGATCATGTACATGACACCAACTGATACACGGTTGTCAAATGGTTCACCAGTACGGCCATCGTAAAGGATTGTCTTGGCATCGCTATCCATACCTGCTTCTTTGACAGTGTCCCAAAGGTCTTCAGAACTTGCTCCGTCAAAGACTGGTGTTGCGATGTGGATACCAAGAGTACGTGCTGCCATACCAAGGTGGAGCTCCATAACCTGACCGATATTCATACGTGATGGCACCCCAAGTGGGTTCAACATGATATCAACTGGAGTTCCGTCTGGAAGGTAAGGCATGTCTTCTACAGGAACGATACGAGAGACAACCCCTTTGTTTCCGTGACGTCCGGCCATCTTATCTCCGACCTTGATCTTACGTTTTTGAGCGATGTAGACGCGAACCAGCATGTTAACGCCTGATTGCAACTCATCTCCATTTGCACGTGTAAAGATCTTAACATCACGAACGACACCATCGGCACCGTGTGGTACACGAAGAGAAGTATCACGCACTTCACGAGACTTGTCTCCGAAGATAGCGTGCAAGAGACGTTCTTCAGCTGAAAGATCTTTTTCACCTTTAGGCGTTACTTTACCTACAAGGATATCGCCTTCTTTAACCTCGGCACCAATACGGATAATTCCCATTTCGTCAAGGTTTTTAAGGGCATCTTCCCCAACGTTTGGAATCTCACGAGTAATTTCTTCAGGCCCAAGCTTTGTATCGCGCGTTTCTGATTCGTATTCTTCAAGGTGGACAGATGTGTAGACATCGTCTTTCACCAAGCGTTCGCTCATGATAACGGCATCTTCGAAGTTGTAACCTTCCCATGTCATGTAGGCAACGATTGGGTTTTGTCCAAGCGCCATTTCTCCATTTTCCATAGAAGGTCCATCTGCGATAAAGTCGCCTTTTTCTACAAGATCACCAACTTTAACAAGCGTACGTTGGTTGTAGGCAGTACCTGAGTTTGAACGACGGAATTTTTGGATGTGGTAAACATCTAGCGAACCATCTTCACGGCGTACTTCTACCTTGTCAGCATCTGCGTAAGTAACTTTACCACCATACTGAGCAATAACAGCAGCACCAGAGTCATGAGCTGCTTGGTATTCCATACCAGTACCAACGTAAGGAGCTTTTGGATCAATCAATGGCACAGCCTGACGTTGCATGTTGGCACCCATGAGGGCACGGTTGGAGTCATCGTTTTCCAAGAAAGGAATACATGCAGTCGCAACGGCAACTACCTGTTTTGGTGACACGTCCATGTAGTCAACCACTTCTGCTGGATACTCTTGGTTGACCCCTTGGTGACGTCCCATGACAACTTTCTCAGCAAAAGTACCATCTTCGTTGAGGCGAGAGTTAGCCTGTGCTACAGTAAATTCATCTTCTTCATCGGCTGTCAACCAAACGATTTCGTTGGTAACAACACCTGTTTCACGGTCAACCTTACGGTATGGTGTTTGAACAAAACCATATTTGTTCAAGTGCCCGTAAGATGACAAGTTATTGATCAAACCGATGTTAGGTCCTTCAGGTGTCTCGATTGGACACATACGACCATAGTGAGTGTAGTGCACGTCACGTACTTCATATCCAGCACGGTCACGTGTCAAACCACCAGGCCCTAAGGCTGACAAACGGCGTTTGTGAGACAACTCAGAAAGCGGGTTGTGTTGGTCCATGAACTGTGACAACTGTGATGAACCAAAGAATTCTTTAACCGCAGCTGTTACAGGACGGATATTGATGATTTGTTGTGGTGTTAAAACTTCATTGTCCTGAACAGACATACGTTCACGGACATTACGTTCCATACGAGAAAGTCCAAGACGTACTTGGTTAGCAAGCAATTCACCAACTGCACGGATACGACGGTTTCCAAGGTGGTCGATATCATCCACACGGCCGATACCTTCCGCCAAGTTGAGGAAGTAGCTCATCTCTGCAAGGATATCTGCAGGAGTTACAACACGAACCTTGTCGTCTGGATTGGCATTTCCGATGATGGTTACAACACGGTCTGGGTCTGTTGGGGCAACAACCTTGAATTTTTGAAGGACAACAGGTTCTGTCAGAACAGCTGCATCGTTTGGAATATAAACGATCTTGTTCAAGTCGCCATCCAAGTGACTCTCGATACTTTCAATCACGCTACGAGTCATAACGGTACCAGCTTCTACCAAGATTTCACCAGTTTCAGGGTCTACCAATGGCTCCGCAATGGTTTGGTTAAGCAAGCGTGTTTTGATGTTGAGTTTTTTATTGATCTTGTAACGACCAACAGCTGCCAAATCGTAGCGGCGTGGATCGAAGAAACGTGCGACAAGCAAGCTACGTGAGCTTTCAGCAGTCTTAGGCTCACCTGGACGAAGCCGTTCGTAGATTTCTTTCAAGGCCTCGTCTGTACGAGAGTCCATTGGATTCTTGTGGATATCTTTTTCAACAGTATTGCGAACCAATTCGCTATCACCAAAGATATCAAAGATTTCATCATCACCTGAGAAACCAAGCGCACGAACCAAGGTCGTAAATGGAATCTTACGAGTACGGTCAATACGAGTATAGGCGATGTCTTTTGAGTCGCTTTCAAGTTCCAACCAAGCCCCACGGTTAGGAATGACAGTTGAACCGTAGCCTACTTTACCGTTCTTGTCTACTTTGTCATTAAAGTAAACACCTGGTGAGCGGACCAACTGAGAAACGATAATACGTTCACCACCATTGATGATGAAAGTACCCATTTCGGTCATGATTGGGAAATCACCAAAGAAGACTTCTTGAGTCTTGATTTCGCCTGTTTCTTTATTGATCAAGCGGAAGGTTACAAAAATTGGTGCTGAGTAGCTAGCATCGTGGATACGTGCTTCTTCGAGCGTGTATTTTGGTTCCTTGATTTCATAGCCAACAAATTCTAACTCCATTGTGTCTGTGAAGTTTGAAATTGGCAATACATCTTCAAAAACTTCCTTGAGACCGTGGTCTAGGAAATCCTTGAATGAATCCGTTTGAATTTCAATCAAATTTGGTAAGTCAAGAACTTCTTTGATTCTTGAAAAACTACGACGGGTACGATGTTTCCCGTATTGAACGTCATGTCCTGCCAAGATGATTCTCCTTTGTAAATAAATTCCAAGCCTTATCAATCAGGCTTTTCTAATCGTCATATGGTTTTAAAAACCCCTATCACCATGTCCCTTTGATGAATTTTCAGAATCTTTAAATCTTTGTTACAAGCACTCGAAAACCTGAAAAAAAGCACAAAAAGAGCAGCTAAATCTGACTTTTTCAGAAGATTTAACTGCTGTGAGCCTTGTCTGGACAATATTTCAGACAAAACCGACGACAAATGATTATTTATATTATACCCTATTTAGCCAGATTTTTCAAGGTTTTTTTACTATTTTTTAAACAATCTTTTCCTATATATTATTTTAAAATTTCAAGAGAATGAAGCATTATATTTTCTCTCAAAAACTAGGAAAACGCTTGCACTAATATTTACCTCGTGCTATACTGATAAGGAACAACTACACAAGGAGAATTGTGATGAAAAAGATCCCATCTCAAACTGAGAAAAAAATGATTTACGGTATCCGTTCCTTGAAGAACGGAACTGGTTCTGTCCTTATTGGTGCTAGCATTGTCTTGCTTTCTGCTACAATGCCAACTATTTCGGCCAACGAAAACCTTCCTCAAACTCAGGAAAATACCAGCGCTGTGACCAAGGCCCCTACTGAGACTGAAATTAGTCAAACTCAAACGGGAACGCCTATTTCTGAACAAAAGAATGCAAACGCTTCCCTGGACGCTAAAAAAGAAGCTCCAGCTGTGGAAACTACTACAGCACCAGAAACACCTAAAACAGAAGATACTACTACAAGCCAAGCTAACAGCAAGGAAGAGAAAGTAAATGCCAGCACTTCGACGCCAACTTCAGATCAAAAACCACAAGCTGATACATCCTCTGAAGAACCCATCGCAGACAACCACTTCCGCATCCATGTAAAAAAACTCCCTGAAGAAAACAAAGATTCTCAAGGTCTTTGGACTTGGGACGATGTTGAAAAACCGTCTGAAAACTGGCCCAATGGAGCCAAGTCCTTCAAGGATGCCAAGCAAGATGACTACGGCTATTATCTAGATGTCAAACTCAAAAATGTGCAAGCCAAGAAAGTCAGCTTCCTTATCAACAATACCAAGGGGGATAACCTGACAGGGGATCGTTCTGTAGAGCGCCTCTCTCCAAAAATGAACGAGGCCTGGCTAGATGAAAACTACAAGGTATACAACTACCGCCCTCAACCAGCAGGAACTATTCGTGTCAACTACTATCGCACCGATGGCAACTATGACAAAAAATCTCTCTGGTATTGGGGCGATGTCAGAAATCCAAGCAGTGGAGAATGGCCTGACGGTACTGACTTTACCGCAACTGGAAAATATGGCCGTTACATTGATATCCCACTCAATGAAGCTGCGAGAGAATTTGGATTTTTATTACTAGACGAAAGCAAGAAAGGCGATGATGTGAAAATCAGAAAAGAAGATTATAAATTCACTGATCTAAAAAATCACAGTCAGATTTTCCTCAAAGATGATGACGAAACCATCTATACCAACCCCTACTACGTTCACGATATCCGTATGACTGGTGCCCAACACGTGGCTAAATCTCGTATCGAAAGCAGTTTTTCTACCCTCGTTGGAGCTAAGAAAGACGATATCCTCAAACACTCCAGCATCACTGATTACCAAGGGAATAAAGTAGCTATCACAGACGTGGAAGTGGATGAGGCAGGTAAAAAAGTGACCTATATCGGCGACTTCTCTGACACCCAACACCCTTACACTGTCAGCTACAATTCAGATCGCTTTACCACACGTTCAAGCTGGCGCCTCAAGGATGAGTCCTACAGTTACGATGGTCCACTCGGCGCAACTCTAAAAGAAGATGGCAAGCGTGTTGACCTCACCCTCTGGTCTCCAAGCGCTGATAAGGTTTCCGTTGTCGTATATGACAAGAAAGATCCTGAAAAAGTAGTCGGAACTGTTGCCCTTGAAAAAGGAGAAAAAGGCACCTGGAAACAAACTCTGGATGTAAACTCTGGTCTCGGTATCAGCAACTACACTGGCTATTACTACCACTACCAAATCGAGCGACAAGGTAAAACTGTCCTCGTTCTTGACCCTTATGCCAAATCATTAGCGGCTTGGAACAGTGACCTAGCAAAAACAGATGCCGCTCATAAGGTCGCTAAAGCTGCCTTTGTCGATCCAGCGAAGTTAGGTCCGCAAGACTTGACCTATGGGAAGATTCACAACTTCAAATCGCGTGAAGATGCCGTCATCTATGAGGCTCATGTACGTGACTTCACTTCGGATCCTGCCATCGCAAAAGACTTGACCAAACCATTTGGTACCTTTGAAGCCTTTATCGAAAAACTAGACTATCTCAAAGACTTGGGTGTGACTCATATCCAGCTCCTTCCAGTCTTGTCTTACTACTTTGTCAATGAATTGAAGAACCAAGAACGTTTGTCTGCCTACGCTTCAAGCAACAGCAACTACAACTGGGGATATGACCCTCAAAACTACTTCTCCTTGACTGGTATGTACTCAAGCGATCCTAAGGATCCAGAAAAACGTATTGCCGAATTCAAAAACCTCATCAACGAAATCCACAAACGTGGCATGGGGGCCATCTTGGACGTGGTCTACAACCATACTGCCAATGTTGACATTTTTGAAGATATTGAGCCAAACTACTATCACTTTATGGACGCAGACGGAACTCCACGTACTAGCTTTGGAGGCGGTCGTTTGGGAACAACCCACTACATGTCTAAACGTGTCTTGGTAGACTCTATCAAGTATCTGGTTGAAACCTACAAAGTGGATGGCTTCCGCTTCGATATGATGGGTGATCACGATGCGGCTTCAATCGAAGAAGCATATAAGGCTGCACGCGCCCTCAATCCAAATCTTATCATGCTAGGTGAAGGCTGGAGAACCTATACTGGCGATGAAAATACGCCTGTACAACCTGCTGACCAAGATTGGATGAAGAAAACAGATACTGTCGCTGTCTTTTCAGACGACATCCGCAACAACCTCAAGTCTGGCTATCCAAACGAAGGTCAACCTGCCTTTATCACAGGTGGCAAACGCGATATCAATACCATCTTTAAAAATCTCATTGCCCAACCAACAAACTTTGAGGCTGACAATCCTGGAGATGTTATCCAGTATATCGCAGCCCATGATAACTTGACTCTCTTTGACATCATTGCCCAGTCTATCAAAAAAGACCCAAGCAAGGCTGAGAACTACGCTGAAATCCATCGCCGTTTGCGACTTGGAAACCTCATGGTCTTGACTGCTCAAGGAACTTCGTTTATCCACTCTGGTCAGGAATACGGACGTACCAAACAATTCCTTGATCCAGCCTACAAGACTCCTGTCTCAGAGGATAAGGTTCCAAACAAGTCTCACTTATTGCGTGATAAGGACGGCAAACCATTTGTCTATCCTTACTTTATCCATGACTCTTACGACTCTAGTGATGCTGTCAACAAGTTTGATTGGACCAAAGCTACAGATAGCAAAGCATATCCTGAAAATGTCAAGAGCCGTGACTACATGAAAGGATTGATCGCTCTTCGTCAATCTACAGACGCCTTCCGACTCAAGAGTCTACAAGATATCAAAGAGCGCGTCCGACTCATCACTGTCCCAGGCCAAAATGGTGTTGAAAAAGAAGACGTGGTCATCGGCTACCAAATCACTGCTCCAAATGGAGATGTCTACGCTGTCTTTGTCAATGCGGATAGTAAGGCTCGCGAATTCAACTTGGGAACTGCCTTTGCTCACTTGAGAAAGGCTGAAGTCCTCGCAGATGAAAATCAAGCCGGACCAGTAGGAATCGCTAAACCTCAAGGTCTCGAATGGACTGAAAAAGGCTTGAAATTAAACGCTCTCACTGCCGTTGTTCTCCGCTTGTCTCAAGGTGGTGCTATTGTCGCTCCAGCTGTGGAAGAAAAACCAGAATTTGATCTTTCTAGCTTGAAAGTTGAACCAGAACAAGGCCAAGCTCAAAACCTAGCAGCCAATCCTGAAACTCAAGAAACTGCTGCAGAGGCTCACTCTCAGAACCTCCTTCCAAACACAGGTACTGAGAACAAATCCCTTCTTGCCCTTGCTGGATTCAGCATCCTTGCCCTTCTCGGACTTGGATGGTTGATAAAAAACAAGAAAAAGAACTAATACTCAATGAAAATCAAAGAGTAAACTAGAAAGCTAGCCGCAGGCTGCTCAAAGCACAGCTTTGAGGTTGTAGATAAGGCGAAGCTGACGTGGTTTAAAGAGATTTTCGAGGAGTATAACCTAGCCCTCCTATAGAGAAAACACCCCATGGTTAGAAGAATCTTCTAGTCATGGGGTGTTGTTTGCAGA
>NZ_GG730098.1:0-810 GCF_000162495.1 Streptococcus sp. M143
ATCAATCGGGAAGACAGGATTCGAACCTGCGACACCTTGGTCCCAAACCAAGTACTCTACCAAGCTGAGCTACTTCCCGAGTTAAATAGAAAAAATGCACCCTAGAGGATTCGAACCTCTAACCGCCTGATTCGTAGTCAGGTACTCTATCCAGTTGAGCTAAGGGTGCTCATTATTATATGCCGAGGACCGGGATCGAACCGGTACGATCGTTTCCAATCGCAGGATTTTAAGTCCTGTGCGTCTGCCAGTTCCGCCACCCCGGCCTCTCTAAGCGAACGACGGGATTCGAACCCGCGACCCCCACCTTGGCAAGGTGGTGTTCTACCACTGAACTACGTTCGCATCGACCTCTTCTAGTTCTAATGCCGGCTACATGACTTGAACACGCGACCCTCTGATTACAAATCAGATGCTCTACCAACTGAGCTAAGCCGGCTAATTTCTACTATGCGGGTTAAGGGACTTGAACCCCCACGCCGTTAAGCGCCAGATCCTAAATCTGGTGCGTCTGCCAATTCCGCCAAACCCGCAAATATGACCCGTACTGGGCTCGAACCAGTGACCCATTGATTAAAAGTCAATTGCTCTACCAACTGAGCTAACGAGTCTAAAATAACTTCCGTTATCTTACGGTCCCGACGGGAATCGAACCCGCGATCTTCGCCGTGACAGGGCGACGTGATAACCGCTACACTACGGGACCTATGGGAGTTAACGGGATCGAACCGCTGACCCTCTGCTTGTAAGGCAGATGCTCTCCCAGCTGAGCTAAACTCCCAAAAAGGAAGCCTCTAAACTTCCTATTCT
>NZ_GG730097.1:0-237362 GCF_000162495.1 Streptococcus sp. M143
GCAAGCACAAGCTTGAGCAACAGCGTGTCTGCCTCAATTAGTGCTAGCCAATCAGCAAGCACAAGCTTGAGCAACAGCGTATCTGCTTCAATCAGTGCATCTGAATCAGCAAGCACAAGCATGAGCAACAGCGTATCTGCCTCAATTAGTGCTTCAGTATCAGCAAGCACAAGCTTGAGCAACAGCGTGTCTGCCTCAATTAGTGCATCTGAATCAGCAAGCACAAGCATGAGCAACAGCGTGTCTGCTTCAATTAGTGCTAGCCAATCAGCAAGCACAAGCTTGAGTAACAGCGTATCTGCTTCAATTAGTGCTTCAGTATCAGCAAGCACAAGCTTGAGCAACAGCGTGTCTGCTTCAATCAGTGCTAGCCACTCAGCAAGCACCAGCATGAGCAACAGCGTGTCTGCTTCAATCAGTGCGAGCCAATCAGCAAGCACAAGCTTGAGTAACAGCGTATCTGCTTCAATTAGTGCTTCAGTATCAGCAAGCACAAGCTTGAGCAACAGCGTGTCAGCGTCAATCAGTGCATCTGAATCAGCAAGCACCAGCATGAGCAACAGTGTGTCTGCTTCAATTAGTGCGAGCCAATCAGCAAGCACAAGCTTGAGCAACAGCGTGTCAGCCTCAATCAGTGCGAGCCAATTAGCAAGCACAAGCCAATTAGCAAGCATAAGCTTGAGCAACAGCGTATCCGCATCAATCAGTGCAAGCCAATCAGTAAGCACAAGCATGAGCAACAGCGTGTCAGCGTCAATCAGTGCAAGCCAATCAGTAAGCACAAGCTTGAGCAACAGCATCTCAGCTTCAATCAGTGCATCTGAAACAGCAAGTAATGCTGGAGGCAATGCTTCAGCATCAGCAAGTGCATCATTGAGTAACAGTGTAAGTACATCTACATCACTTAGCGATAGCACTTCAAGCAGCTTGAGTACAAGTGCGTCACAACAATCTAACTCATTCAGCTATAGTAAAGGTGAACCAACAAGCGAGTCTAAACCAGAGTTTAACCTTCCTAGCTACCTTGAATCAGTAAGTGCAAGTGAGTCAGTTTCACTCAGCAAGTCAGTAAGTGTATCATTGAGCGATAGTACTTCAGCCTCAATCAGCGCAAGTGAGTCAGTCTCAACAAGCGCAAGCTTGAGTGACAGCGTGTCTGCATCAATCAGTGCAAGCAACAACTCAGGTAGCGGTTCAGGTTCAACAAGCACAAGCAATGGTTCAGGCGATGCCTCAACTTCAGCAAGTACTTCAGCAAGCTTGAGCAACAGCGTATCTGCATCAATTAGTGCATCTGAATCAGCAAGCACAAGCTTGAGCAATAGCGCAAGTACCTCAGCTAGCTTGTCTGACAGTGCTTCAATCTCAAGTGCATTGAACCACTCACAAGCTCCTGCACAACAACCTGCTGGACCAGGACGTTCAAACGGTAGAAAACTTCCAAATACAGGAACTGCAAGTAACCAATTTGCTGGTCTTGGATTAGGAGTAGCTGCCTTGGCAACTGCCTCTCTTCTTGGCAAGAAGAAGAAATCAGCAGCTTCTGAAATGGATTTAGAAGACTAAGTCCCAGAAATCGACTAAAATGAAATTGTTGATATCATTTTAGCGATGAAAACAAGAACCCCGGATAGCTCAAGGCTATCTGGGGTTTTTGGCTCTTTGTCAACTGTAGAGGGTGAGATCTAATTAAGCATGAGAGAGAATCAGATTGGTTCTCTCTTTTCTAACATTCAAAGTAACGAGAATTATCACTCTAAATGTTCTAAAGAACTTAATGATGTCTTACTGGTTATTAATCACTACCAAAGAGAATATCCAAATTACAAGACAGCTTTTAAAGCGCTTAGGAATAAGAGGTAGAAATATTACACTACTCATTGCATATACCTAACGAAATAGATAAAAATCTAAAATTTGTATAGAAAATAATATAATTTCGACCTTTTGTGACAGGAATTGCTTGACTAAATAAAACTAAAGCTGTATAATAAGGCAAATATCTAAAACAGGAGGTTCTGGAAATGAAAAAGTCTAAGGCCAAGTATCTGACACTGGCAGGTGTCGTGTTAAGCGCAGGTATCCTATTGAGCGCATGTGGGAACTCAGCAAGTTCATCTAAAACATATAACTATGTCTATTCTAGTGATCCATCTAGTTTGAACTATCTAGCAGAGAACCGTGCAACAACCAATGATATCGTTACCAATCTGGTAGATGGTTTGATGGAAAATGACCAATATGGTAACTATGTCCCATCTTTGGCAGAGGATTGGACTGTTTCCAAGGACGGTTTGACTTATACCTACAAACTTCGTAAAGATGCCAAGTGGTATACATACGAAGGTGAAGAATACGCACCTGTAACTGCTCAAGACTTTGTGACAGGTTTGAAATATGCTGCTGATAAAAAATCCGAAGCCTTGTACCTGGTTCAAGACTCTGTAGCAGGTTTGGATGACTATATCAACGGTAAAACAACTGACTTTTCAACTGTCGGTGTGAAGGCGATTGATGACCAAACAGTTCAGTACACTTTGACACGTCCAGAATCTTATTGGAACTCTAAAACAACTTCAACCATTCTCTTCCCTGTCAATGCAGATTTCTTGAAATCAAAAGGGGATGATTTTGGTAAGGTAGACCCTTCTAGCATTTTGTACAATGGACCTTTCTTGATGAAATCATTTGTTTCAAAATCTGTTATCGAATACAAGAAAAATCCGAACTACTGGGATGCTAAAAATGTCTTTGTGGACGATGTGAAATTGACTTACTATGATGGTAGTGACCAAGATGCCCTAGCTCGTAACTTTGTAGAAGGAGTCTACAGCTACGCGCGTCTCTATCCAAATAGCTCAAGTTTTGAAGGAATTAAAGAGAAGAACAAGGATAACATCATCTATAGTATGCAAACCGCAACTTCTTATTACTTGAACTTCAACTTGGACAGAAAATCTTATAACTTCACTTCTAAGTCCTCAGATATCGAAAAGAAATCAACACAAGAAGCAGTTCTGAATAAAAACTTCCGTCAAGCCTTCAACTATGCTTATAACCGTACAGCCTATGGAGCTCAATCTCAAGGAGAAGACGGAGCAACGAAGATTATTCGTAACCTAGTGGTACCTCCTACATTTGTAAGTATCAACGGAAAAGACTTTGGCGATGTTGTTTCAGAAAAGATGGTCAACTATGGTCAAGAATGGCAAGGAATCAACTTTGCAGACGCGCAAGATCCATACTACAATCCTGACAAGGCTAAAGCTAAATTTGCAGAAGCTAAGAAAGAATTGGAAGCTAAGGGTGTGCAATTCCCAATTCACTTGGATGTATCAGTTGACCAATCAGCTAAAAAAGGTGTACTTGAAGCAAGTTCTTTAAAACAATCCATCGAATCTGTTCTAGGAGCTGAGAATGTGGTTATTGATATCCAACAATTATCAACAGATGACTTCGATAATTCTAGCTACCTCGCTCAAACGGCAGCTCAAAAAGACTTTGATATCTATAATGGCGGTTGGAGTGCTGACTACTTGGATCCATCAAGCTATCTAGATATCCTAAATGTCAATAACGGCGGTATGTTGCAAAACCTTGGTCTAGAACCAGGTGAGGTCAATGACAAGGCTAAGGCAGTTGGACTTGATACCTATACTGAAATGTTGGAAGAAGCCAATAAAGAGCAGGATCCAGCGAAACGTTATGAAAAATATGCTGAAATTCAAGCTTGGCTCGTTGATAGCGCCCTTGCAATTCCAAACGTTTCCCTTGGTGGAACACCTAGCTTGAGAAAGACAGTTCCATTCTCAGCACCATTCTCACAAGCAGGAAATAAGGGTGTGGAATCATACAAGTACCTCAAGTTACAAGATAAGACTGTAACGGCTGATGAGTATGAAAAAGCTAAAGAAAAATGGCTGAAAGAAAAAGAAGAATCAAATAAGAAAGCTCAAGAAGAATTGGCAAAACACGTTAAATAACCAGTCTATTCAACAGGATAAACGATAGTTTCTCAGGAAGCTATCGTTTTTGTATAGTTTGAAACTATAACTAGCTCTTGAAAAGAAGAAAATGAGTTGGCGAAAATAAGTGGTACAATAGTTACTATAGATTTGGAGGTATTGTATGAGCAAAGAACTACACATCAACACAATTTTGGCCCAGGCGGGTATCAAGTCAGATAAGACGACAGGTGCCTTGGTGACGCCACTACATTTTTCAACAACTTATCAGCATCCAGAGTTCGGTCAGTCTACTGGATTTGACTACACGCGCACTAAAAACCCAACTCGCAGTAAGGCGGAGGAAGTCTTGGCTGCAATCGAATCAGCAGACTATGCCCTAGCGACGAGCTCAGGTATGGCTGCGATTGTACTGGCTTTTAGTGTTTTTCCAGTAGGAAGTAAAGTCTTGGCTGTGCGAGATCTTTATGGGGGGTCTTTCCGTTGGTTCAACCAAGTGGAGAAGGAAGGTCGTTTCCATTTTACCTATGCCAATACTGAAGCAGAGTTGATTACTGAGCTGGAAAATGATGTGGATGTTCTCTATATCGAAACGCCAACCAATCCTTTGATGTTGGAATTTGATATTGCAAAACTAGCCAAACTAGCTCATGACAAGGGTGCTAAAGTAGTGGTGGACAATACCTTCTACAGTCCGATTTACCAACGACCGATTGAAGACGGTGCGGATATTGTTCTTCATTCAGCAACCAAGTATCTAGCAGGACACAATGATGTCTTGGCTGGGGTGGTTGTGACTAATAGTTTAGAACTATATGAACAACTTTTCTACAATTTGAATACGACTGGTGCGGTCTTGTCACCGTTTGATAGTTATCAGTTGATTCGTGGTCTTAAAACTCTACCTCTTCGTATGGAGCGTTCTACAGCCAATGCCCAAGAAGTGGTTGCCTTTTTGAAGGATTCACCTGCTGTTAAGGAAGTGCTCTATACAGGTCGTGGAGGTATGATTTCCTTTAAAGTAGCAGATGAAAAACGAATTCCTCATATTCTAAACAGCTTGAAGGTATTTTCATTTGCTGAGAGTTTGGGTGGGGTAGAGAGTCTCATCACCTATCCGACGACGCAAACCCATGCGGATATTCCGGCAGAAGTGCGCCATTCCTATGGTTTAACAGATGATCTCTTGCGCTTGTCTATTGGGATTGAGGATGCTAGAGATTTGATTGCGGACTTGCGCCAAGCTTTGGAAGGATAAGACAGATATGGGAAAATATGATTTTACAAGCCTGCCCAATCGTTTTGGACACCATACCTATAAATGGAAAGAAGTGGAAGCTGATCGAGAAGTTCTACCAGCCTGGATAGCAGATATGGACTTTGTGGTTTTGCCTGAGGTTCGACAAGCTGTACAAGCCTACGCAGATCAGTTGGTCTATGGCTATACCTATGCCAGTGATGCTTTGATTGAGTCGGTTCAGGACTGGGAAGCCACACAACACGGGTACTACTTTGACAAGGATGTCCTCGTCTTTATCGAGGGAGTGGTACCAGCTATTTCAACAGCTATTCAAGCCTTTACAAAAGAAGGAGAGGCTGTTCTGATTAATACACCGGTCTATCCACCTTTTGCCCGCAGTGTCAAACTGAACAATCGCCGATTGATTACCAACTCTTTGGTGGAAAAGGATGGTCTGTTTGAGATTGACTTTGATCAACTTGAGAAGGATTTGGTGGAAGAGGATGTCAAACTTTATATCCTCTGCAATCCTCATAATCCTGGTGGACGTGTGTGGGAAAAGGAAGTGTTGGAAAAGATTGGGCAACTCTGCCAGAAACACTGTGTTTTGCTAGTTTCGGATGAGATTCACCAAGATTTGGCTCTCTTTGGTCACAAACACCAGTCTTTCAATACAATCGATCCAGACTTTAAAGACTTTGCCCTTATCTTGAGCAGCGCCACTAAGACATTTAATATTGCTGGAACGAAAAATTCCTATGCTGTCATTGAAAATCCAAAACTTCGAGTTGACTTTCAGAAACGCCAGTTGGCCAATAACCAACATGAAATTTCAGGCTTGGGTTATTTGGCGACAGAAGCTGCCTACCATTATGGGAAGGACTGGTTAGGAGAGCTAAAAGAAGTCATCGAGGACCACATTAACTATGTAGTGGATGTCTTGAGCAACGAAACTAAGATTAAGGTCATGAAACCGCAAGGTACCTACTTAATCTGGCTTGATTTTTCAGACTATGATCTAACGGATGACCGCTTGCAAGAGCTTTTGAAGAATGAAGCCAAGGTTATCTTGAACCGAGGTTTGGACTTTGGAGAGGAGGGAACTCTTCATGCCCGCCTCAATGTAGCTATGCCGAAGTCAGTACTGGAAGAGGTTTGCCAACGCATCGTGACCACTTTTGCTACACTTTAAAAATCCAGCCTTCTAGGAGAAAAGTCTTCCTAGAAGGCTATTTTCGTAGGGGAAAATGTGGTATAATGAAAAGATAAGATAAAGGGGTAACTATGGCTAAATTGATTCCAGGAAAGTTGCGTATGGAGGGTGTTGCTCTCTATGAGACGGGCAAGATTGAGATCATCAAGGAAAAAGGGAATCGCCTCTATACTCGTGTGGCGGGAGAAGACTTGCGCTACAGTTTAGAGGATGATCTTGTTTTTTGTGCTTGTGATTTTTTCCCAAAAAGAGGTTACTGTGTTCACCTCGCAGCGCTCGAGCATTATCTGAAAAATGATGAAGAAGGCCAAGTGATTTTACAAGCCTTAGAAAAAGGACATGAAGAGCAAGAAGAGGTCGAAACCAAGGTTAGTTTTGGCGGTAGTTTTTTGGAGCGTATCCAACCTCAGAAGAGAGAGAAAATTTACACTTTGTCGGCTCAAGGCCAGGTGGAAGCTGGAACCAATCGCCTTCTTTGGACTCTCCGAATTGGTTTAGTTGATAGTCAAAAATATTATGTCATTCGTGATATCCCTCTCTTTTTGAAGGTCTTGGTCCATCGAAAGCCATATATGATTGGGAAATACTATGAAAATGACTTGTCTTGGGATGCTTTTGATACAGCTAGTCAAGAAGTTCTTACTTTTTTATGTGGCTTGATTGAGGAGGGACTGAGTCAAGACCTCTTTTTCCCCAATCAAGGTCGTCACCTCTTTTTCCCTCTGACCTTTTTTGAGCAGGGGGTGGAATTATTGATGAACTTGGAAGATTTTCATTTTGAGCACCAGATCGATAGTTATGAAAATCTTCTCTTTCACGATTTAGATCCCGATGCAGAACTCTTCTCTTTTTCCGTGCAGGAGTATCCCGATTATTTTGAGATGGAGATTTCTGAATGTGGGCGAGTCAACGTATTCTATGGGGGAGCGATTCTCTTTCGTAAGGGGAATTTTTATCTCTTAAATCCTAAACAAATCAGCCTACTAAAGGAAATTAAGGAGCTTCCTCAGGAAGAAAGAGGGGGAAAATGCCTCCAGTT
The DNA here is from genome assembly GCF_000162495.1 of Streptococcus sp. M143. Taxonomy (NCBI): domain Bacteria; kingdom Bacillati; phylum Bacillota; class Bacilli; order Lactobacillales; family Streptococcaceae; genus Streptococcus; species Streptococcus sp. M143. The sequence continues at coordinate 7,458 of NZ_GG730097.1, forward strand.
TGACAACAGTGATCGTGATCGCCTAGCCGCCTGCCTGCCTTTGTTTGGACAGCTGGGCACGGTTTCTGCTCCTGAGCGCTTGCAAATCAGACTCTTTTCACCAATCTTTTACTTTGATAAAGAGGATGACGACCGCATCCGCTTGGATATCCAGTTTGACTATGGAGATGTTAAGGTGACTAGTCGTCAACAGCTGGAACAATTACCATTTTCAAGCGATACCGTCTTGGAAAATCAGCTATTTCAAGTCTGTTTAGGGGCTGGTTTTGAGGCTGATTTTCAGTCTTGGAGACAGGCTTTGAAGCCAGAGGCAGTTTATTCTTTCTTTCACCATACGATTCCAGCTTTTGAGAAGTTGGGTCAGGTATCTTTATCTGATGAGATGAATCAGCTCTACAGCGTCCAAGCTCCTCAGGTTCAGATTGAGTCCAAGGGAGGATTGTTGGAGATTCAGTTTGATTTCCAAGGGATTGCCCAAGAAGAGATTGATCAAGCTCTCAAAGCCCTGACCAGCAATCAGGATTTCTATATCAGTTCTTCTGATCAAGTATTCTTTTTTGATGAGGAAACCAAGCAGATCCGTCAGAATATGCAGGAACTGGGTGTTGAGCTAAAAGATGGTTCTTTCCAGGCTCGAAAATCCCTAGCTTATAGTCTTTCTCAGCTTTTTGAAGGCCACGATTGGATAGCATTTCCGAAGGAATTTCAACATTTGGCTCATGATTTGACCCATCCAGAGGATTTTCCTTTGGGAGATATACGGGTGCAGGCGAGTTTGAGAGACTATCAGGAAAAGGGAGTCCGTTGGCTCCAGATGCTTCATCACTATGGCTTTGGTGGCATTCTGGCAGATGATATGGGACTGGGAAAAACATTGCAAACCATCGCTTTTTTGACTAGTCAGGTGACAGAAGATAGTCGGGTCTTGATTTTGGCTCCGTCAGGTTTGATCTACAACTGGGCAGATGAATTCAGAAAATTTGCCCCACAGTTGGATTTGGCTGTTGTTCATGGTTTGAAAGCGAATCGAGAAGCAATTCTTTCTGAAAATCACCAAATCTATGTGACTAGCTATGCCACCTTTCGTCAAGACAGCGAGCTTTATCAAGAGATGGCTTTTGATTTTCTCTTCTTAGATGAAGCCCAGGTCATGAAAAATGCCCAAACCAAGATTGCTCAGAGTTTGCGCCAGTTTGTGGTACCGGCAGTCTTTGCTTTGTCAGGTACGCCCATCGAAAATCATTTAGGAGAGTTGTGGTCTATCTTCCAAATTGTGCTTCCAGGGCTCTTGCCAAGTAAAAAGGAGTTTATGAAATTACCGGCTGACCGAGTCGCGCAGTTTATCAAGCCTTTCGTCATGAGGCGTAAGAAAGAAGAAGTCCTAACAGAACTACCTGACCTGATCGAAGTCGTCTATAAAAATGAACTGGAAGACCAACAGAAGGCTATCTATCTCGCCCAGTTGCAACAGATGCGAGAACGCCTAGCGCAAGTGACAGATCAAGAATTTCAGAGAAGTCGGGTAGAAATCTTATCTGGCCTCATGCGATTGCGCCAGATCTGCGATACGCCAGCACTCTTCATGGACGATTACCAAGGAGCCAGTGGTAAACTCGATAGTCTCCGAGATTTATTGCTACAAGTGGCAGATGGCGGGCATCGTGTCTTGATTTTCTCCCAGTTCAAAGGAATGTTAGAAAAAATCGAGCAAGAACTCCCAGACTTGGGCTTGACCTCCTTCAAAATCACAGGTTCAACTCCTGCTCATGACAGACAGGAGATGACTAAGGCCTTTAACCAAGGGGAAAGAGATGCCTTTCTCATCTCCCTTAAGGCGGGTGGTGTTGGTCTCAATCTAACGGGAGCTGATACGGTTATTTTAGTTGACCTTTGGTGGAATCCCGCTGTCGAAGCCCAGGCTATCGGAAGAGCTCACCGCATGGGGCAGGAGCAGATGGTCGAGGTCTATCGTTTGATTACCAAGGGGACCATTGAAGAAAAAATCCAAGAACTTCAAGAACAAAAGAAACATTTGGTTTCCCAAGTTTTAGATGGTACGGAGTCGCGTGCGAGTCTCAGTCTGGCAGAAATTCGTGAAATTTTGGGAATTTCTGAAGCCAGCACTTGAAAAATCAAGACAATACGCTATAATGAAGTGTTGAAAGGAAATACAAAATGAAACAAGATCGATTTCCATTGGTGTCAGATGATGAGATCATGCTGACCAAAATGCCAGTCATGGACTTGTACGATGAGTCAGACTTTATTAGCAATATCAAAGGTGATTACCGCGATAAGAACTATTTGGAATGGTCTCCTATCAATGAGGAAGAAACCGTAGTTTCTCCAGTGGTTAATAAGGAGTCAAAGCCGAGCCCAGAATCTAAAAAGGTTGAAAAAACCTATGCTGAATTGGCTCGAGAAGAGGCGCGTGCGGATTTGAAGAAGAAACGTTCAGCCAAGTATTTGACTCAGGATGTTAGTCATACCAGACGACACAATGGTTCAACACTTGTTCGTCAAGGAAACCAACCAACAGCACCATTTCAAAAGGAAAATCCAGGTGAGTTTGCCAAATTTAGTAAAAACTTGAGCCAGTCTCACTATATCTTAGCTGAGGAGGTTGGCCAAGTAGCGAATCCAATTTCAAAAACCCAAACGGAAAAAGCTAAAAAGAACAACTATGATTTTCTAAAGAAGAGTCAAATCTATAATAAAAAGAATAAGCAAACAGAACAGGAACGTCAGGTTGCCCAAGAGTTGAATCTGACAAGAATTACTGAGTAGGGGAGAAAAGCATGTCAAAAACATATCATTTTATTGGAATCAAGGGATCAGGGATGAGTGCCTTGGCCTTGATGTTGCACCAAATGGGACATAAGGTTCAAGGTTCAGACGTTGAAAAATACTACTTTACTCAACGTGGACTAGAGCAGGCAGGGATTGCGATTCTTCCTTTTGATGAAAAAAACCTACAAGGTGATGTGGAGATTATCGCGGGGAACGCCTTCCGTCCAGATAATAACGTTGAAATCGCCTATGCAGATCAAAATGGTATCAGCTACAAACGTTACCACGAATTCCTAGGTAGCTTTATGCGCGACTTTGTCAGCATGGGAGTGGCAGGAGCTCATGGAAAAACTTCAACAACAGGTATGCTGTCACACGTCTTGTCTCACATCACAGATACCAGCTTCTTGATTGGAGATGGGACAGGTCGTGGCTCAGCCAATGCCAAATATTTTGTCTTTGAATCAGACGAATATGAGCGTCACTTCATGCCTTACCACCCAGAATACTCTATCATCACCAACATTGACTTTGACCATCCAGACTATTTTACAAGTCTAGAGGATGTTTTCAATGCCTTTAACGACTATGCCAAACAAATTACCAAAGGTTTGTTTGTATATGGTGAGGATGCTGAGTTGCGTAAGATTACAGCCAATGCTCCAATCTATTACTATGGTTTTGAAGCTGAGAGCAATGACTTTGTAGCTAGCGATCTCCTTCGTTCAACAACTGGTTCGACCTTCACCGTTCACTTTCGTGGACAAGAATTGGGTCAATTCCATATCCCGACCTTTGGCCGTCACAATATCATGAACGCGACAGCTGTTATTGGTCTTCTTTACACAGCAGGTTTTGATTTAAACTTGGTTCGTGAACACTTGAAAACTTTTGCTGGTGTTAAGCGTCGTTTCACTGAGAAAATTGTCAATGATACAGTGATCATTGATGACTTTGCCCACCATCCAACAGAAATTATTGCGACCTTGGATGCGGCTCGTCAAAAATACCCAAGCAAGGAAATCGTGGCAATCTTCCAACCGCATACCTTTACAAGAACCATTGCCTTGTTGGACGAATTTGCCCATGCATTGAATCAAGCAGACGCCGTCTACCTAGCGCAAATCTATGGATCAGCTCGTGAGGTGGACCATGGTGATGTCAAAGTAGAAGACTTAGCCAATAAAATCAGCAAAAAACACCAGGTTATCACTGTTGAAAATGTTTCTCCACTCCTAGACCATGACAATGCTGTTTACGTCTTTATGGGTGCTGGAGACATCCAAACCTATGAATATTCATTTGAACGTCTTTTGTCTAACTTGACAAGCAACTTCCAATAAGGAAAACAGATGGAAATTCCAATCATAATAAGGCAAGCTACCTTATCAGATTTAGAAGAAATGTTGGCGATTGAAGAAGCCAATCCTACATCAGAAGAGGCATTTAGTCGCCAATCCTTAGAAGAGAGTATCCGCAAGACTGCGGGTACCTTTCTTGTAGCTGGGGATGAAAATCAGCTCCTAGGCTATGTTTTAGGAGAAGCTCAGTATCTTCATCCCAAATGGATAGAAATAAAATCATTGACCATTCATCCTGACCATTGGGGACAGGGTCTGGGAACTCTTCTTCTTGCAGCCTTGAAACAGGTGACAGTCGAACTAGATTATCAAGGTATTCTTTTGCAGAGTCCTGATGAACTACTATCTTATTTTGAAATGAATGGCTTTGTTGAAGAAGAAGTGACAGGGAGTCAATATGACAGTGGTTCTGAATGGTATCTGACTTGGGCTAATCCCTTTTATCAGGAGGAAATATGAAAATCAGACAAGCGAGATTTTCAGATTTAGATCGGATTATAGAGATAGAGCTAGAGAATTTCTCCCTTGAAGAGGCCATTCCTCGTTCCGTCTTTGAGGCGCATTTGCGGGAAATTCAGACCAGTTTTCTGGTAGCTGAAAAGGAGGGGCGTATTCTTGGTTATATCGAAGGTCCAGTCGTCCCACACCGCCATCTACATGATCAGTCCTTTACAGAAGAAATAAAAGACTATAGCCATCAACCTGGAGGTTATATTTCTGTGACTTGCCTATCTATTGCTAAGGAAGCACAAGCTTTGGGAGTTGGGAAAAGACTATTAAAGACTCTGAAAGAGGTCGCTTTAGAACATGAACGAGAGGGCATTAATCTGACGTGTCATGATTATCTTATCGCCTATTACGAAAAACATGGCTTTGTTAATGAAGGATTATCCCAGTCAAGCTTTGCTGGGGAAACCTGGTATGATATGGTTTGGCAGCCTGAAAATAAAGAAAACTAGCTAGGGAATGCCCTAGTTGGTTGCTTTTCTACGACTTTTAAGATATAATATTATGGATTGTCAACAAGGAGGTAATGCTTTTGACTGAAAAATCAAGAGAAGAAGAAAAATTAAGCTTTAAAGAGCAGATTCTACGTGATTTAGAAAGAGTAAAAGAACAAGATAAAAGAGAGAAAGAAGTAGAGATTCCAAATCTGACGGCTTCATCATCTCCAGCTAGTTCAGCAACTCCTTCAGATCTTGAACCAGAAACGTCAACAGAAGAGTTGATGGCTGATTCCCTATCTGTTGTCGATAAAATCCTAAAAAATGCACCAAGTGTTCCTCCACTTTCAAGTGCTAGAACTGATGAAACGGATGACCAAGAAGAGAAAGAGATTAGACAGCCAATCATTGACAAGATTGAAGTTGTAGAATCTGAAGAACCTCTAGTAGAGCCGATTCATCTGGCTGAAGAACCTGTAGTGGAACCTGTTCAACCTAAGGTAGAACCAGTTGAGCTTAAACCCGAAGAAAAAGAATTTAACGATACTCCGACTAAGGTTGCCGTAACCTATAAAACAGAAGACAAGAAAGAGGAAATCACCCCAGGAATGCCTGAAAGAGTTGAGCCTGTTTCTACAGAATCTAGCAGTGGATTAGCTGATGCTCCACGTCGTAGTCGTCGTCAAGGTGCAACACCAACTAAGAAAAAGAAAAAATCAAAAGCTAAAGGTTGCCTAGTAACAGTTCTAGTTCTCCTAGTACTCGTTGCAGTTGGTGGTTACTTTGGTTATGGTTACGTTCAAGATTCCTTGAAACCTGTGGATGCGAGCTCTAAGGATTACGTAACGGTTCAAATCCCAGACGGTGCAAATGTTCAAGAAATTGGAAGCACCTTGGAAAAATCTGGTTTGGTTAAACATGGCCTTATCTTTAGTCTTTATGCTAAATATTATAGCCATGCTAACTTGAAGTCAGGTTATTACAACTTGAAGAAGAGTATGAGTACGGATGAGTTGATTCAAGAATTGGAAAAAGGTGGGACTCCTGAAGCTCAGGCACCTGTTCTTGCAAACTTGACAATTCCAGAAGGCTATACATTAGAGCAAATCGCTCAAACAGTAGGACAACTTCAAGGTGAATTTAAAGAACCTCTTACTGCGGATGCTTTCTTGGCAAAAGCTCAAGATGAGACCTTTATCTCACAATTAGTAGCCAAGTATCCAAACCTACTTGGAAGTCTTCCAACAAAAGACAGTGGCGTTCGTTATCGTCTTGAAGGTTACCTTTTCCCAGCTACCTATACGATCAAAGACGGTACAACTGTTGAAAGTTTGATTGATGAGATGGTGGCTGCTATGGATAAGGCTATGTCACCATATTACGCTACGATCAAAGAAAAGAATCTGACAGTTAATGAATTGCTCAGCATTGCTTCTCTTGTCGAAAAAGAAGGTGCTAAGACCGAAGACCGCAAGAAGATCGCAGGTGTCTTCTATAACCGCTTGAATGTTGGTATGCCACTTCAAAGTAATATCGCTATCCTATATGCTCAAGGAAAACTTGGTCAAAAGATTAGTTTAGCAGATGACGCTGGAATTGATACAACGATTGATTCACCATACAATGTTTACACACACCTTGGCCTCATGCCTGGACCGGTTGATAGCCCAAGTTCGGATGCGATTGAAGCAAGTGTAAACCAGACAAAGAGTGAGTACTTGTACTTTGTAGCAAATGTTGAAGATGGTAAAGTATACTTTGCGACAACAAAAGAAGAACATGATCAAAACGTTGCAGAGCATATCAATAGCAAGTTACCTCAAGCAAGTAGTTCAAACTAAAATTATGTGGTTTTCCACATAATTTTGTTTTAAAAAAGTAAATAGAAAAGAAAGTTAAAAAAATGGCAGAAAAAACTTACCCAATGACCCTTGAAGAAAAGGAAAAACTAGAAAAAGAATTAGAGGAGTTGAAACTCGTTCGACGTCCCGAAGTCGTAGAGCGTATCAAGATTGCTCGTTCCTATGGAGACCTTTCAGAAAATAGTGAGTATGAAGCAGCGAAAGATGAACAAGCTTTTGTTGAAGGACAAATTTCAAGTCTAGAAACAAAAATTCGCTATGCTGAAATTGTTAATAGCGATGCAGTTGCCCAAGATGAGGTAGCAATCGGTAAAACAGTAACAATCCAAGAAGTCGGTGAAGACGAAGAAGAGGTCTACATCATCGTCGGTTCTGCAGGTGCAGATGCTTTTGCTGGTAAAGTATCAAATGAAAGTCCGATTGGCCGTGCTCTAATTGGCAAGAAGACTGGTGATACTGCAACAATTGAAACACCAGTTGGTAGCTATGATGTCAAAATCTTAAAGGTTGAGAAAACAGCCTAAATAGGATGAAAAAGGAGTAGTGAAGGTTTTGCCTTGCTCAACTCCTTTTTGGTTTTTTGGATAAATAGGAGACTATATGAGTTCAAATAAGAAGAAAAATAAAATGGAGCGTGGTTTAACCAATCGCCATGTTCAGGTGATGGCCATTGCGGGAACAATCGGAACCGGACTTTTCCTAGGTGCTGGTCGCTCTATCAGCCTTACAGGACCTTCGATCATTCTGATTTATATGATCACAGGAGCCTTTATGTTTTTGATGATGAGGGCTGTTGGGGAGATGCTGTATCAGGATCCAGAACAGCATACCTTTATCAACTTTATCACCCGTCATTTGGGGAAAGGCTGGGGATATTTCTCAGTTTGGTCTTATTGGTTGTCTGTTGTCTTTATCGGTATGGCAGAAATCACTGCCATCTCAGACTATGTCCGCTTCTGGTTCCCTACCTGGCCTAGCTGGATGATTCAGCTTGTCTTTTTAACGATTTTGGCTTTGGTCAACTTGATTGCGGTTAAGCTCTTTGGAGAAGTCGAGTTTTGGTTTGCTATGGTCAAGATTGTGGCGATTTTAGCCATGATTGCCACTGGGGTCTTTATGGTTTTGACGGGCTTTAAGACACCTCATGGTGTTGCAAGTTTGGCAAATATCAGCGACCAGTTCTCTCTTTTTCCAAATGGAGTTATGAACTTTGTCATGGCCTTTCAAATGGTATTTTTTGCCTATCTTATGATTGAGTTTATCGGGGTGACAACTTCTGAAACAAAGAACCCTCGTCAGGTCTTGCCCAAAGCTGTTAAGGAAATTCCTCTCAGAATTATCTTCTTCTACGGGGGAGCTCTCATTGCGATTATGGCCATTATTCCTTGGTCTTATCTTAATTCTTCAGATTCTCCATTTGTAACGGTTTTTGAACTGGCAGGGATCAAGTGGGCAGCGGCTCTAATCAACTTTGTTGTCTTGACATCAGCGGCGTCTGCTCTTAACTCAACTCTCTACTCAACAGGGAGACACTTATATCAGATTGCCCATGATTCACCAAATCGTTTCTTAAAGGCCATTAAGGTCGATACCCTTTCTCGCCACAATGTTCCACAAAATGCCATCATTGCCTCAGCGATCTTGATTGCTCTGGCAGCCTTTATCAACGTGCTACCAGGTGTTTCAGATGCTTTTGCTTTGATCACCGCATCCTCATCAGGTGTTTACATCGCGATTTATATCTTGATTATGGTAGCCCATCTCAAATACCGCAAGTCACAAGATTTCATGGCTGATGGCTACCTTATGCCTCAGTATCGCTTGCTCAATCCCCTAACCATCCTCTTTTTTGTCTTTGTTTTTGTGACTCTCTTTTTGCAAGAGTCTACTTTCATGGGGGCAGTTGGTTCAGCCATCTGGATTCTTGTTTTTGGGATTTATAGCCAGTGGAAATTTAGAAAATAAATCATGAACTCATCAACTCAGCTTGGTGAGTTTTTTCTTGTTTGACAGTCTATCGAAATAAGATTATAATCAAGCTGTAGTAGTTTATTAGGAGGTTTGAATGTACCTTAGATTGGAAAATAAGGAGTCGCATAAAGCGCAAGAAATCGGGAATCAAATTCGTGCTTATAATCGTTCCAAGAGAGAAGAGGCTGCAAGCGAGCCACTGAATCTTTATCTCGAAGACGAAAAGGGCAATCTTATGGCAGGCTTAGTAGCTGAGACTTTTGGAAATTGGCTGGAAATCGAATATTTGTTTGTGAAAGAGGAGCTACGAGGACAAGGAATCGGTTCGAAACTACTGCAGCAAGCAGAAAATGAAGCCAAGAATCGAAACTGTCGTTTTGCTTTTGTGAATACTTACCAGTTTCAAGCGCCAGATTTTTATCTAAGTCATGGCTACAAGGAAGTTTTTACCTTGCAAGACTATCCCTATACAGGACAAAGATATTATTACCAAAAGGATTTGTGACCTAGACTTCTTTCCTTTGAAGAGGAGCTCAGCTAAGTAGCAAAAAATAACGAATACTCTTTATCATGTAAGATGATAGAGAGTTTTTTGTTAATAAAATCTTACAAAATGACATTTATATATTGCATTTAGTTAGATATATGGTATAATGTTTTTAAAAGAAGCGCAACTTTTTAAAAATGTGAAGGAGGACGCTAGTGGCTAAAAATTTAAAATTAAAATTAGCTCGGGTGGAGCGTGATTTAACACAAGGGGATTTGGCAGAAGCTGTGGGTGTTACTAGGCAGACTATAGGCTTGATTGAAGCTGGGAAATACAATCCTAGTCTCTCCCTTTGCCAGTCCATTTGCAGACGCTTAGGAAAAACATTAGATCAATTATTTTGGGAGGAAGAAGATGAAAAATAGAAAAAAACTTGTGATCAAAGATGAACGTACGGAAAAATTGGACGGAAACATTTCAGGAGAAATTCTCTTGGGAATGTGCCTATTTTTGGCACTGGAAATTTTTGCCAAAGTTTATATTTTCAATTTAACACTTTTGTCCTATTTACCAGAATTACTTTTATTGATTGGAGTCGGTTTGTATGCCATTATTCGCCGCATGTATGTTGGAATTGATATTCGAGATATTGTTGAGAATACTGGAAAAGAAAGAATTTTATCTGCTTTGGGATTTTCTATAGTGATTTTATTGATTGATATCGTAGGCAATCGCGAGGAATTGGTCAATCTATTGACTTGGAAGTACACCCTAAAAGTGCTTCTAGCAGTTATCATCTATCTCGTTGGGAGTTTTTCTATGGATAGAGTTATCCTATACTTGAATCGCAGAAATCAGCAAGTTTGGGAGGAAGAAGATGAAAAATAGATTTTTTATTATCAATTATTAGACGAAAGAGAAGAACAACTGATTAACAAAGCTGGGACAGAGTCTTTTAATGTGTTTATCGGGCTCATTCTGCTAAGTTATTTGGTGGCTGTATTAGCACCTGCTCTTTTTAATTCTAATATTCTTCTGGTTACCCTTCTTTTAGGAATTTTCTTCTTTTTCAATCGTGCACGACAACTTGGAGTGATCTACTATAGTCGTTTTCATTTTACGATTGTAGGGTGTTTGCTGGTAACTCTCGCTATTACGACTCTCTTGATGTTGGAGAATTATCAATTCAATATCGAAATTTATCAGCACAATCCTCTGAACCTTAAATATTTGTCTGCTTGGGCCATCACTTATCTGATCTACCTTCCTTGGGTTTTTATCGGCAATCTCGGCCTTAAAAGTTATGGCGAATGGGCTCAAAAAAAGTTTGAGCAAGATATGGATGAACTGGAGAATGGAGAATAGCTTGTTAGCTTTTTATCAATCTCGGTAAAATGTGTTATAATAGTACTAATTTATCGGATGGTGTGAAAGTTGTAGAATACGTTCATACCTTTGTAAAGTAGGAAGAAGGAAAACAGATGTATCCAGATGATAGTTTGACATTGCACACGGACTTGTACCAGATTAACATGATGCAAGTTTACTTTGACCAAGGAATTCACAATAAAAAGGCGGTCTTTGAAGTTTATTTCCGCCAGCAACCTTTTCAGAACGGCTATGCAGTTTTCGTTGGCTTGGAAAGAATTGTACATTATCTTAAAGACTTGCGCTTTTCAGATAGCGATATTGACTACTTGGAGACGCTTGGGTATCATGGAGAATTCTTGGATTACCTACGAAATCTCAAGTTAGAACTAACGGTTCGTTCTGCTCAGGAAGGGGACTTGGTTTTTGCTAATGAGCCGATTGTGCAGGTGGAAGGCCCTCTTGCCCAATGCCAGTTGGTTGAAACGGCTCTCTTAAACATCGTTAACTTTCAAACCTTGATAGCGACCAAGGCAGCACGTATTCGTTCGGTCATTGAGGATGAACCCTTGATGGAGTTCGGGACACGTCGTGCGCAAGAAATGGATGCAGCTATCTGGGGAACACGCGCAGCAGTGATTGGTGGAGCCAATGGTACTAGTAATGTGCGAGCAGGGAAACTCTTTGGAATTCCTGTCTTAGGAACCCACGCTCATGCCTTGGTACAGGTTTATGGAAACGACTATGAAGCCTTCAAGGCCTATGCTTCAACCCATCGTGACTGTGTCTTTCTAGTAGATACTTATGATACGTTGCGTATCGGTGTGCCAGCTGCCATTCAGGTAGCGCGTGAACTGGGAGACAAGATTAATTTTAAAGGCGTTCGTATCGACTCAGGGGATATAGCCTATATTTCCAAGAAAGTTCGCCAACAGTTAGATGAGGCTGGATATCCAGATGCCAAAATTTACGCTTCCAATGACCTCGATGAAAATACCATCCTTAACCTCAAAATGCAACACGCCAAGATTGATGTCTGGGGGGTGGGTACCAAGCTGATTACGGCCTATGACCAGCCAGCTCTTGGGGCAGTTTATAAGATTGTAGCTATCGAAGATGAAACTGGTAAGATGCGCAATACCATCAAGCTTTCAAGCAATGCTGAAAAAGTATCGACCCCAGGTAAGAAGCAGGTATGGCGCATTACTAGTCGTGAAAAAGGCAAGTCAGAAGGTGACTACATCACTTATGATGGTGTGGATGTGAGTGGCATGATAGAAATCAAGATGTTCCATCCAACTTATACCTACATCAAAAAGACCGTTCGTAATTTTGATGCCGTTCCTCTCTTGGTGGATATTTTCAAAGAAGGAACATTAGTTTATAGCTTGCCTAGTTTGACTGAGATTCAGGCCTATGCACGTAAGGAATTTGACAAGCTTTGGGATGAGTATAAACGGGTACTCAATCCGCAACATTATCCAGTGGACTTGGCGCGTGATATTTGGCAAGACAAGATGGACTTGATTGATAAGATGCGCAAGGAAGCCCTTGGTGAAGGAGAGGAAGAATGAGTTTGCAAGAGACCATTATCCAGCAATTGGGTGTCAAACCAGTAATCGATGCCCAGGAAGAAATTCGTCTTTCGATTGATTTCTTAAAAAGATACTTGAAAAAACACCCCTTCCTTAAAACTTTTGTACTAGGTATTTCTGGAGGACAAGACTCAACCTTAGCAGGGCGCTTGGCGCAATTAGCTATGGAAGAAATGCGGGCAGAGACAGGAGATGACAGCTACCAATTTATCGCTATCCGCCTGCCATACGGAGTGCAAGCTGATGAAGCAGACGCTCAAAAAGCCCTCGCTTTCATCCAGCCAGATGTCAGCTTGATTGTGAATATCAAGGAATCAGCTGATGCCATGACAGCTGCAGTTGAAGCGACAGGAAGTCCTGTTTCAGACTTTAACAAGGGAAATATTAAAGCTCGTAGTCGTATGATTGCCCAATATGCCCTTGCAGGTGCCCATAGCGGAGCGGTCATTGGAACAGACCATGCCGCGGAAAATATCACAGGCTTTTTTACCAAGTTTGGTGACGGTGGTGCAGACATTCTCCCTCTTTACCGCCTCAATAAACGCCAAGGAAAACAACTCTTGAAGGAGCTTGGTGCAGACCCAGCCCTTTATGAAAAAATCCCAATAGCAGACCTAGAAGAAGACAAACCAGGTATTGCAGACGAAGTCGCCCTCGGAGTCACTTATGAAGAGATTGACGACTACCTAGAAGGCAAAACAATCAGCCCAGAAGCTCAAGCGATTATTGAAAACTGGTGGCATAAAGGACAACACAAACGCCACCTACCAATCACCGTATTTGATGACTTCTGGGAGTAAAAACCTCCAGTGGAGGTTTTTACCCTGAGCCTAGAAATGAGAAAGCGAGGTAACATTATGAAAGCAATCAGTACGCAAATATTACAGACAGACCGTTTGATTTTGAGAAGATTTGTGGAGAGTGATGCGGAAGCCATGTTTCAAAATTGGGCTTCGTCTGCTGAGAATCTGACCTATGTCAGCTGGGATCCCCATCCTGATGTCGAGGTGACTCGAAACTCGATTCGAAATTGGGTTGCCTCCTATACCAATCCCAACTATTACAAATGGGCCATTTGTCTAAAGGAAAACCCAGAGCAAGTGATTGGAGATATCAGCATCGTTGCAATGGATGAGATCGACTCTAGCTGTGAGGTTGGGTATATTTTAGGAAAAAATTATTGGGGTCGTGGTATGATGACGGAGGCCATGACAGCTGTGTTAGACTTTTGTTTTACTCAAGCAGGCTTTCAAAAAGTCAGAGCTCGTTACGCCAGTCTCAACCCAGCTTCAGGCCGTGTGATGGAAAAAGCGGGAATGTCTTATCTAAAAACCATTACCAATGGTGTGGAGAGAAAAGACTACGTTGCGGACCTTATTTATTATCAGATTAAAAAGAACTAAGAAATGACCTGAGCTTCAAAAGTTAACTTTTGAAGCTCAGGTCATTTTTTCTGCTCTTTTATTTTAACTCATAAAGCCAGTCGTCACCGTCTTTGTAGTAAAAGAAATCACTTAAATCGTCTTCTAAAAAAACACGCAGCATGTCTGACATATCCTTAGTTGCAAGTTTCAGATGAGACAGATTTTCAAATTCTTCCCACCAAACAGTACCTTCATCTGAAGATTGGAGTTCACCAGTAAAGTGTTCTGTCTTGTAAAAAAGGACGACAGAGCGGTAATCCTCGTCATCGTACCAGTCTTTGATACCACAAAGTTGAGGTTTGGATATGGTTAGTCCAGTTTCTTCCTTGACTTCTCTGATAACTGCATCGGTAAAAGATTCCCCACGCTCTACATGACCACCAGGAAAAGTGATGCCGGGCCAGTCGGGACTAACTCGATTTTGAACTAGAACTTTGTTTCCGTTTTTAATCATGCACATGTTGACAAATTCGACTAATTCTCGTCTGTTCATATTGTTTTTCCTATTTTGTTAGTAACTTTTCCACGACGTTTAACTTTCGCATGGTCAAATCCACGCCAAAAAGTTTTTCAAGATAGTTGGTATTGAGCTTTTTTCGTTTTGCAGTTCTAGGGAGATAGAGGTAGAGACAGTGATCGCCTACACAAATTTCTTCCTCACCGTAGTCAGCTTTCAAATTTTCTAATGGCAGGCTTTGGATAAATCCCTGATAAAGAATCACATGTACACGATCATGAAGATAGTCATCTTTAAATGGGTTCTCTTGAACAATCTTTTCAAAATCGTCCTTATTCTTGATAACCATTTTTAAGTCAGCTCCAATTTTTTCCTTTATCAGAGTATGAATGCGTTCTCGTATTTCTTCTAAATCTAAGTCACTTTCAAGAATGATATTCCCACTTTGAATATAGGTTCGAACGTATTGAAACCCAGCTTCTGTTAAAATATCCGCCAAATAAGACATTTTCGGGATAGCATTTTTTCCATTAGGAGTAACGCCTCTTAGTAAAATAATATGTTCCAAAGGACTTCCTTTCTTATTTGATATCTATTGGATTTGAGCCTGCCACCCAGCCGGTACAGAGGGCAGAAGTGATATTAAAGCCACCTGTGTGGGCATTGATGTCTAGAACCTCTCCAGCAAAGTGGAGCCCAGAGACTAGCTTACTTTCAAGGGTTTTAGGATTGATTTCCTTAAGACTGACGCCTCCTTTGGTGACGAAGGACTTAGCCAGAGACATTTTGCCAGTGACAGGGATTTTGAGGGCCTTGATGGACTGGAGAAGTTGTTCCCGTTCTTTCTCAGTCAGCTGTTTGACTTTGTCAGGATAGCCTTGCACCAAAAATTCTGCCAAGCGTTCTGGAAGCAAAGTTTTTAAAGCATTTTTCAAGGATTTTTCACGGTTTTCTTCTAAAAATGTCATCAAATAGCTATCAGAAAGTTGAGGCAAAACATCCAGTGAAATAACCTCCCCACCTTTGACAAAGCTAGACAAGCGCAGGGCTGCTGGACCTGATAGACCAAAGTGGGTAAAGAGCAGGTCGTGGGTGAAAACATGCTTGCCATAGCTTAGGGTCACATCGTCCAGCGAAATCCCCTGAAGCGCTTTGTGTGGAAAATCTGTTAATAAAGGACTTTCAGCGGCCTCAAGTTCGGTCACAGTGTGCTTAAAATGGCGGGCAATCTCGTGTCCAAAACCAGTCGAACCAGTAGAAGGATAAGATTTACCACCTGTTGTGACAATCAGTTTGTCACAAGTGAAAGTTTGGTCTGCGGACTTGAGGACAAACTGGTCGTCTATCTTTTTAACCGAAACAATTTCTGTTTGAGTAGCAATCTGACCGCCCAGCTCTGCAATTTTCTTTTCCAAAGCTTCGATAATGGTTCGGGATTTGTCCGTCGCTGGAAAAACGCGTCCGTGGTCCTCAACCTTTAGTTTGACTCCATTTTCTGTAAAAAAGTTGATGATATCATGGTTATCAAACTGGGAAAAGACACTGTATAGAAAGCGCCCATTTCCTGGAATTCCAGCTAGTAGATCATCTAAGCTTCCGTTATTGGTTACGTTGCAGCGACCACCGCCAGTTCCAGCTAATTTTTTTCCAAGTTTGCGATTTTTTTCGACAAGGAGAGTTTTCTGCCCGTAAAAGCTACTAGAAATCGTAGCCATCATGCCAGAAGGGCCTCCGCCGATGACAATAGTATCAAAATGTTTCATAACTCTATTTTACCACAAAAAATAAGAGATGCCTGGCATCTCTTATGGTAAAGATTTTAGTCAATTTCGTATCCTATCAACAGACCACCATCTTCTGCATAAAAACTGCAGAGACCAGAAGTTGGGAGGATTTTGATATTGGCCTGTGGGAATGTTTCCAGCAAGCGTTCTGACAGCTGCTGACAGAATTTTTTATTGCTACGGTGAGCCATCACGACACGGCCCCCAGCATAACCAGCTTTGATGATTTCTTCATAGGCTGCTTGAAGGGATTTTTTTGGACCACGGGCTTTTTGTAGTAGCTCCAATGTTCCTGTTTCACTAGCTTCCCCGACCATACGGATGTTGAGAAGGCCAACAACTGTACCAATAAGCTTACTCAAACGACCATTTTTAACCAAGTTATCAACTTTAGCGAGGACAAAGAGCAATTTTGTTTTTTCTTGGTAAGCCGTAATAGCTTCAACAATTTCTTCAAAAGAAAGTCCTTGGTCAATCAAGTCATTGATTTTTTCTATAATCAGGTCAACCTCACCACCAGCAGACAAAGTGTCGATGACATGAATCTGTGTGTCAGGATTGTCTTCAAGATAAATGTTTTTAGCGAGTTGTGCACTATTATGACTACCAGAAAGGGTACCAGTGATGGTAACAACAAAGATATGTTTGGCACCTTTGAATGCTCTCAAGTAATCATCAGGACTAGGGCAAGCTGATTTTGAAGCCTCAGAAGTCGCATACATGGTTTCCATCATGTGATCAATGTCGAGATTAGCATCATCGATAAAGACCTGATCAGCTACTTGAATGGTTAATGGTACACTGATGAATTCAGTATCAATAGCAGGAGTTGCTAGTTGACGATAATCACAACCAGAGTCAGCTACAATCTTCCAAGTCATAGAAATTCTCCGTCTTTGTCACTTATACATTGACAAAGGTTCTGTCTTTTTTTACAATTATATCATGAAAGCCCTTGAAACAAAAGTATTACCCTTCTGTTGTCACAAATAGAAAGAAATTGTTATGTCTGAACGAAAAATATCTGAAAAATCTCTTGAAAATCTCAGGAAATCAAATCAAGAATCTAATTTTTTAACCAGAGAAGCGATTGAAACAGCGCTTTTGCAATTACTGGAGAAAAAGGACATGGCCAAGATCAGCATTTCAGAGTTGGTCAAGCGGGCAGGTGTCTCTCGTGCTGCCTTCTATCGCAATTATGACTCTAAGGAAGCGATTTTAGAAAGCGTCTTTAAACGTAGCGTTCACAATATCATGGAACAATTGAGTCATTACGATGTTAAAACCGATCTTTATCTGGTCTGGGTGCATCTTTTTCGAGCGGCTAAGAAAGAAGCCAAGATTATCCAACTTGCTCTGGACTATCACTTGGAAAAGATTTTTGTCCAAGCTATGCAGGAATTTCTGGAAAAATACCACGGAAAATCAAAAGGTGTCAGCAGCTACCTTCATTCGTTTTGGAGTTCTGCTATCGTATCAGTTCTGCTCAAATGGATCAAGGATGGAATGAAGGTTCCAGCTGAAAAGATTGCAGACTTACGCTTGCCATTTTTCAAAAAATAGAGGACAAGGAGAAGACTTATGACAGAAAAAAGACTGGCTTGGGATGAGTATTTTGCAGCCCAGGCTTTACTGATTGCTAATCGTTCGACCTGTAAACGTGCCAAGGTGGGAGCTGTCCTAGTTAAGGACAATAAAGTCATTTCAACAGGCTACAATGGTTCAGTATCAGGAACGGAGCACTGTATTGACCACGAATGTCTAGTCATTGAAGGACACTGTGTCCGTACCCTTCACGCCGAGGTCAATGCCATCTTGCAAGGAGCCGAACGAGGGGTTCCAAAGGGTTTTACAGCCTATGTGACCCATTTTCCTTGTCTGAACTGTACAAAACAACTGCTACAAGTTGGTTGCAAGCGTGTGGTTTATATCAACCAGTACCGAATGGATGACTATGCCCAGTACCTTTATCATGAAAAAGGCACCGAGTTGACCCATTTGCCATTAGAGACTGTTCAGACAGCTCTTCAAGAGGCAGATTTGATTTAAAAATTAATAAAAATAAATGGTTTAGAAAGCTTTTTAAACCGTTTTTTGATATAATAAGAAGAATAAATTGAAAGAAGGAATTCAGAAAATGGGAAAACTTGAAGTCATTAATCATCCACTCATTCAACATAAATTGTCAATCTTGCGTCGTACAGACACTTCTACAAAAGCTTTTCGTGAGCTAGTAGATGAGATTGCAATGTTGATGGGATATGAAGTACTTCGTGATCTTCCACTTGAAGACGTGGAAATCGAAACGCCTATCACAAAGACCGTTCAAAAACAATTGGCTGGTAAAAAATTGGCGATTGTCCCAATCTTGCGTGCAGGTATCGGGATGGTAGATGGGCTCTTGAGCTTGGTTCCAGCAGCAAAAGTTGGACACATCGGTATGTACCGTGATGAAGAAACCCTTCAGCCAGTTGAATACTTGGTGAAATTGCCTGAAGATATTGATCAACGTCAAATCTTTGTCGTTGATCCAATGCTTGCAACAGGTGGATCAGCAATCTTGGCCGTAGATTCCCTTAAAAAACGTGGTGCATCAAATATCAAGTTTGTCTGCCTAGTAGCTGCTCCAGAAGGAGTGAAGGCTCTTCAAGGAGCTCACCCAGATGTAGAAATCTTTACAGCAGCTTTGGACGAGCACTTGAATGAACATGGCTATATTGTCCCAGGACTTGGGGACGCGGGAGACCGCTTGTTCGGTACCAAATAAAATTCCAAAGTAAACATTGAGACTGAGGGTTAGTTTCAGTTTTGAAAGGAGGTTGAGTTTTTGTTTCTGTCGATAGTATAGAGCAAAAATTTGACCTTTTTTGACCAAAAAGATATAATAGTTCTGTATTGAGTCGCATGACTAAGAAAATTCAACATTAAAAGGAGAAATGAATGATTCCTGTAGTTATTGAACAAACAAGCCGTGGAGAACGTTCCTATGACATTTACTCTCGTCTTCTGAAAGACCGCATCATCATGCTAACTGGGCCAGTCGAAGATAATATGGCCAACTCAGTTATTGCCCAGTTGCTCTTCTTGGATGCCCAAGACAGCACAAAAGATATTTACCTTTATGTCAACACACCTGGAGGTTCTGTTTCAGCTGGTTTGGCAATCGTTGATACCATGAACTTTATCAAGGCAGATGTCCAAACAATCGTTATGGGAATGGCTGCATCTATGGGGACTGTTATTGCATCAAGTGGTGCAAAAGGCAAACGCTTCATGCTTCCAAATGCAGAGTACATGATTCACCAACCAATGGGTGGTACAGGTGGTGGTACCCAACAAACAGATATGGCAATCGCTGCAGAACACTTGCTCAAAACTCGTAAGACTTTGGAGCAAATCCTTGCGACTAACTCAGGTAAATCAGTTGAGCAAATTCATGCAGATGCTGAACGTGATTACTGGATGAGTGCCCAAGAAACGCTCGAATATGGCTTCATTGATGAAATCATGGCCAACAATTCTTTGAGCTAAGCAACCTAGAAAGCAAACTCGACGGAGTTTGCTTTTTTTGGTATAATAGGGGAAGATTTCTTAGAAAGAGGATCCCTCATGTTTGAAAAAACAAATCGATCAGGATTAATCATCTATCTTTACTATAATCGAGATGCAAAAAAACTTCAGGAATACGGTGATATCTGTTACCATTCCAAAAGACATCGTTACTTGCAGCTCTATGTTCCAACTGAGGAGCTAGATGACTTAGTTGAGAGATTAGGTAAGGAAAGATTTATCAAAAAAATAAGACGTTGCCACATTCAAGAGTTAGAAACTCCCTTTGTTGGCAATCTCTATCGCACTGAGGAAAACGTTATCATTTAAAAAATGAGATAAATGTGTTGACAATTTTCTGATAATTCGGTATATTCTTAACATACTATTTTTGAAACAACTATAAGGAGATTAACATGAAGAAAAAATTTGCCCTATCTTTTGTGGCTCTTGCTAGTGTGGCCCTTCTCGCTGCCTGTGGAGAGGTCAAGTCAGGAGCGTCAAATACAACTGGTAACCCAGTAGACGAAAAGACTATTAAAATCGGTTTTAACTTTGAAGAAACAGGTGCTGTAGCTGCCTATGGTACTTCTGAACAAAAAGGTGCCCAACTTGCTGTTGATGAAATCAATGCTGCAGGTGGTATCGATGGAAAACAAATCGAAGTTGTGGATAAAGATAACAAATCTGAAACTGCTGAGGCTGCCTCTGTTACAACTAACCTAGTTACCCAATCAAAAGTTACAGCTATCGTAGGACCTGCGACATCTGGTGCAACTGCTGCGGCTGTAGCCAACGCTACTCAAGCAGGAGTGCCATTGATCTCACCAAGTGCGACTCAAGATGGATTGACCAAAGGTCAAGAATATCTATTTATCGGAACTTTCCAAGATAGCTTCCAAGGGAAGATTATTTCAAACTATGTGACAAACAAATTGAACGCTAAGAAGGTTGTTCTTTATACGGACAATGCTAGTGACTATGCTAAAGGTATTGCTAAATCTTTCCGCGAAGCCTACAAGGGTGAGATTGTAGCAGATGAAACGTTTGTGGCAGGTGATACAGACTTCCAAGCAGCCCTTACTAAAATGAAAGGGAAAGAGTTTGACGCTATCGTTGTTCCAGGTTACTACACAGAAGCAGGTAAAATCGTAAACCAAGCACGTGGTATGGGAATTGATAAACCAATCGTTGGTGGTGACGGCTTTAACGGTGAAGAATTTGTTCAACAAGCAACTGCTGAAAGAGCATCAAACATTTACTTCATCTCAGGATTCTCAACTACAGTTGATGTTTCTGCAAAAGCTAAAGCTTTCCTTGAAGCCTACCGTGCTAAATACAATGAAGAACCTTCAACATTCTCAGCTTTGGCCTATGACTCAGTTTACCTAGTAGCTAATGCTGCAAAAGGTGCTAAAAACTCAGGTGAAATCAAGGACAACCTTGCTAAAACCAAAGACTTTGATGGTGTGACTGGTCAAACGAGCTTTGATGCAGATCACAACACAGTGAAAACTGCTTACATGATGACCATGAATAATGGTAAAGTGGAAGCAGCAGAAGTTGTAAAACCATAACATTAGAATAGTAGCTGAAATAGGGAATGAGCCTTTGACTCACTCCCTGTTTCGGTGTTTATGAACTTGTGAAAATTGAGAAATTTTCTAAAAATAATGATAGAAAAGAGTGAATGCTATGCTCCAACAACTTGTGAATGGTTTAATTCTGGGTAGTGTTTATGCACTTTTGGCCCTGGGTTATACCATGGTTTATGGAATTATCAAACTCATCAACTTCGCCCACGGTGATATTTATATGATGGGAGCTTTTATTGGTTACTTTTTGATTAATTCTTTCCAAATGGATTTCTTTTTAGCTTTGATTATTTCAATGGCAGGAACTGCACTACTTGGTGTTGTGATTGAGTTTCTTGCCTACCGTCCTTTGCGACATTCTACGCGTATTGCTGTATTGATTACTGCTATCGGAGTGTCTTTCCTACTTGAATATGGAATGGTCTACTTGGTCGGTGCAAATACTCGCGCCTTTCCTCAAGCCATTCAAACAGTTCGCTATGATTTAGGACCAATCAGCTTAACAAATGTTCAGTTAATGATTTTAGCAGTTTCCTTACTCTTGATGATTTTATTGCAAGTGATTGTTCAAAAAACAAAAATGGGTAAAGCGATGCGTGCTGTATCAGTTGATAGTGACGCAGCTCAATTGATGGGAATTAATGTAAATCGTACAATCAGCTTTACTTTTGCTTTGGGTTCAGCCCTTGCTGGAGCGGCAGGTGTCCTAATCGCCCTTTACTACAACTCTCTTGAACCGTTGATGGGTGTGACTCCAGGTCTGAAATCATTCGTTGCGGCCGTACTGGGAGGTATCGGGATTATTCCTGGTGCAGCTCTGGGGGGATTTGTGATTGGCTTGTTGGAAACTTTTGCAACTGCCTTCGGTATGTCTGATTTCCGTGATGCTATCGTATATGGAATCTTACTTTTGATTCTGATTGTTCGTCCTGCAGGTATCCTCGGCAAGAATGTGAAAGAGAAGGTGTAAACAATGAAGACAAATCTTAAAGTAAATATTCTCTGGTTATTCCTTCTGTTAGCAGGTTATGGATTGATTAGTGTACTGGTTTCTGCTGGTGTTCTCAATCTATTCCATGTCCAAATTTTAGAACAAATTGGGATTAATATCATCCTTGCAGTAGGTCTGAACTTAATTGTCGGTTTTTCAGGACAATTCTCACTTGGTCATGCAGGTTTTATGGCGATTGGAGCTTATGCAGCAGCGATTATTGGCTCAAAATCACCAACCTATGGTGCCTTCTTTGGAGCAATGCTCTTGGGTGCCTTGATTTCTGGTGCAGTCGCTTTGCTCGTTGGAATCCCGACACTCCGTTTGAAGGGAGACTACCTGGCTGTTGCGACACTAGGTGTTTCAGAAATCATTCGTATCTTTATCATTAATGGTGGAAGTTTGACCAACGGTGCTGCTGGTATCTTGGGTATTCCAAACTTTACCAACTGGCAGATGGTTTATCTTTTTGTAATTATCACAACTATTGCAACCCTCAACTTCTTACGTAGTCCAATTGGACGCTCTACTCTATCTGTTCGTGAGGATGAGATTGCTGCAGAGTCCATTGGGGTAAACACTACAAAGATCAAGATTATCGCTTTTGTCTTTGGTGCCATTACAGCAAGTATTGCTGGTTCACTTCAGGCTGGTTTTATCGGATCTGTTGTGCCAAAAGATTACACCTTTATTAATTCCATCAACGTGTTGATTATCGTTGTATTTGGTGGACTTGGTTCTATTACAGGTACCATCGTTTCAGCGATTGTTTTAGGAATTTTGAATATGCTCCTTCAAGATGTAGCTAGCGTACGTATGATCATCTATGCTTTGGCTCTTGTATTGGTCATGATTTTCAGACCAGGTGGACTTCTTGGGACATGGGAATTGAGTCTATCACGTTTCTTTAAAAAATCGAAGAAGGAGGGACAAAACTAATGGCATTACTTGAAGTTAAACAGTTAACCAAACATTTTGGCGGTCTAACAGCTGTTGGAGATGTCACTCTTGAATTGAACGAGGGAGAGTTGGTTGGTCTGATTGGACCAAACGGGGCTGGTAAAACAACTCTTTTCAATCTCTTGACGGGTGTTTATGAACCAAGTGAAGGTACGGTGACACTAGATGGTCACCTCCTAAATGGGAAAACTCCTTATAAGATTGCCTCACTTGGACTCAGTCGTACTTTCCAAAATATTCGTTTGTTCAAGGATCTGACAGTTTTGGAAAATGTTTTGATTGCATTTAGTAACCATCATAAACAACATGTCCTTGCGAGCTTTCTACGCTTGCCTGCTTTCTATAAGAATGAGGAAGAATTGAAAAGCAAAGCTTTGGGCTTGTTGAAGATTTTTGATTTGGATGGCGATGCAGATACACTTGCTAAAAATCTGGCCTATGGTCAACAACGTCGATTAGAAATCGTTCGTGCTCTAGCAACTGAACCTAAAATCCTCTTTTTGGATGAACCTGCAGCTGGGATGAATCCACAAGAAACAGCTGAATTGACAGAATTGATCCGTCGTATCAAAGATGAATTTAAAATTACCATCATGCTCATCGAACATGACATGAATTTGGTTATGGAAGTCACTGAGCGTATCTATGTTCTTGAATATGGTCGGTTGATTGCTCATGGGACTCCAGATGAGATCAAGAACAACAAACGCGTTATCGAAGCTTATCTAGGAGGTGAAGCCTAATGTCTATGTTAAAAGTTGAAAACCTCTCTGTGCATTACGGTATGATCCAAGCAGTTCGTGATGTAAGTTTCGAGGTTAATGAAGGTGAAGTTGTTTCCTTGATTGGTGCCAATGGCGCTGGTAAAACAACCATTCTTCGCACCCTTTCAGGTTTGGTTCGTCCAAGTGCTGGTAAAATTCAGTTTTTAGGAAAAGAAATTCAAAAGATGCCAGCGCAAAAAATCGTGGCAGGTGGCCTTTCACAAGTTCCTGAGGGACGCCATGTTTTCCCGGGTTTGACTGTTATGGAAAATCTAGAAATGGGAGCTTTCTTGAAGAGAAATCGTGAAGAAAATCAAGCTAACTTGAAAAAAGTTTTCTCACGCTTCCCACGTCTTGAAGAACGCAAAAACCAAGATGCGGCGACCCTTTCAGGTGGTGAACAGCAGATGCTGGCTATGGGACGCGCTCTCATGTCTACGCCTAAGCTTCTTCTCTTGGACGAGCCATCAATGGGACTTGCTCCTATCTTTATCCAAGAAATTTTTGATATCATTCAAGATATTCAGAAGCAAGGAACAACGGTTCTCCTAATTGAACAGAACGCTAACAAGGCCCTTGCTATCTCTGATCGTGGTTATGTACTTGAAACAGGCAAGATTGTCCTATCAGGAACAGGAAAAGAACTCGCAGCATCAGACGAAGTCAGAAAAGCATATCTAGGTGGCTAAAACAATCTAGTGGATTGTTTTAGTCGGTGGATGAGAGTTGCGCAGCAATTCCCCTATAGTCCGGGGGACCTTTTTAGTCGACAGATAAGGATTACGTAAGCAATCATCCAATCCACTGGATTGTTTTAGCCGGTGGATGAGAGTTGCGGAAGCAATTTTCATATAGTCTGGGAGACTAGTTTAGGTCACAGATGGAGATTGTGCAAGCAATCGTCAAATCCAGTGGATTGTTTTGTAGATGAATTTGAAGAGCTCCAATTTGGGGCTCTTTTTTCGTTTGGTCCCTATTTTGATGAACCTGATTTGAGCATCCGTTTTCTTAATATAGAATCTAACTTGACAAAAGTATGTGTTCATCATATAATTAAATAAACAAAAATATTGAACAAAGAGGCTGAAGATATGCTATCAGAAAAACAATTTAAACTTTTACGTTTTTTGTTGACTCACAAAGACGAAAACTTTACGCAGAGACAATTGGCTGAACAGCTAGACATCGCTTTGGGGACGGTAAATAATCTTCTCAAGGAATGTAAAGAAGAGAAGTGGATCAGTGAGGAAAATCACTTAACTGACTTAGGTGAGGAGGCTTTGGCTCCGTATCAGGTGAAGAATGCCATTATCATGGCTGCAGG
Source organism: Streptococcus sp. M143 (assembly GCF_000162495.1). Taxonomy (NCBI): domain Bacteria; kingdom Bacillati; phylum Bacillota; class Bacilli; order Lactobacillales; family Streptococcaceae; genus Streptococcus; species Streptococcus sp. M143. The sequence goes on from NZ_GG730097.1 coordinate 32,684, forward strand.
TATGAGTAGCCGCTTTGCTCCTCTGTCTTATGAGCTACCTAAAGGATTGCTTCAAGTTAAAGGTGAGCGTTTGATTGAGAGAGAAATCAAGCAATTGCAAGAAGCTGGGATAGAGGACATTACAGTTATTGTAGGCTATCTGCAAGAAAAAATGTTCTATCTTGCTGAGAAGTTTGGCGTTAAAATCGTTGTGAATAATGATTACTACAAGTACAACAACTGTTCTTCTCTCATGCTAGTCAGAGATCAACTTTCTAACACTTATATTTGCTCTTCGGATAATTATTTTGTAGAAAATCCGTTTGAACGCTACATTTACAGGGGTTACTATTCTACAATATTTGCAGAAGGGGACACAGACGAATACTGCTCTAAGGAAGACTCCAATCACACGATTATCGATATTCAAATCGGTGGGACGAATACTTGGGCTATGGTGGGGCATGTTTATTTTGATCGTGCATTTAGTGAAAAATTCGTAGATATTTTAGAAACTGAATTTAAGCATGAACCATATCGCGAACAGCTCTGGGAAGATTATTATAGTCGTCACGTCAAAGAACTTCCTTTGGAAGCTCGGCATTATTCAGCAGACATTGTTAAGGAGTTTGATTCACTAGATGAGTTGCGTCAGTTTGATGAACACTATTTGGTGAATACTAATTCGGAAATCATTGATAATATCTGTAAGACATTAGGATGTATAGCTTCAGATATTGTCAATATTAAACCCCTGAAAGATGGTCTAACCAACACTTCGTTTTCATTTGACTGCCTAGGGAAGAAATATGTTTACCGTCATCCAGGTAGAGGAACGGAGAATTATATTGATCGTGCTAGTGAAGCGGCTTCCATGGAAATTGCTGCAAAATTGAAGATTGATCGTACTTTTGTTGCCATGAACAAGGATGAGGGCTGGAAAATTTCAGAATTTATCCCTAATGCCAAGCAACTGGATTATGATAATTGGGATGATGTAGCAAAAGCAATGGAGCTCTTGAGACGTTTGCACCAATCTGGAGAAAAAACGGGACATTCCTTTGACCAATTTGAGGGAATTGATGATTTTAGACAAAAATTAAAGGCTAGCAATCGTTTTGAATTTGATGGGCTTGAAGAGTTGGATAAGAATGTCTCAGTTCTTGAGAAGTTTCTACAAGAAGATCAAGCGAAAAAGGTTCTCTGCCACGGAGATTCTTATAGCCCGAATTTCTTGTTGAATGAAGCTGGAGAAATGAGCCTGATTGATTGGGAATATTCTGGTATGGGAGATCCAGCAGGAGATTTAGGAACCTTTATCGGGTGTTCAAATTATACAGTGGAAGAAGCTGAAAAGGTACTTGAAATCTATCTACAAGAGGTTCCAGATAAGAAAACCAAACGTCACTATTTTGCCTATGTATCAGTAACTTCATATTATTGGTTTTTGTGGGCCCTGTTCCAAGAAAGTGTTGGAAAACCCGTAGGTGAATTTCTTTATATCTGGTATCGTTATACCAAGCAGTATGGAAAACTTGCATTAGATTTATATTTGGAGGAGAATTGAGATGAAGCCGACATCTGAAATTGAAGAATTAATAGCAAATGAAACGAAAAGAAGGCTAGAAGAAATGGAATCACCAAACTATGTGTTTGCCCAGCCATTTCTAAAAAGTGATTTTATTATAGTCATTGGCTTGGTTCTAATTAACCTTATTCTGATTATCTTAGCCATGACAGGAGGTATTCAATAAAATGTCCAAGATGAATGACTTTATTCAACAGGAGACGATAACGGGAATTGTTCCCATGACCAATAAGGATCGTCAGTATTCTTTCTGGGATCTCTTCTTGTCGACAAGTGGTTTTGCCATTGCTACTTGGTGTTATACCCAAGGGGCTTATGTGGCTCAATATTTGACTTTTAATCAGATGTTGATTAATATTTTTAGTTTCAATATTATCTGGGTCTTTATTGAATGTCTTCCAATTTTATTTGCTGTTAAATATGGAATTGATTTGTGGATTTGGTTGAGAGCTGTCCTCGGAAAAAAAGGAGTAGCCCTGTTATCAACCATTATTAGTTTGGCTAACTTTGGCTGGTATGCCGTTGCGGCCAATCTTTTTGCTAGTTCTATGATCCACTTGGCAAATAATTTTGGTCTTGGTTTGGACAAGGGAGTATGGGCACCTATTCTTGGTACACTCTGTGTTCTTCTTGGAACTCTTATTGCTCTAGGGGGGCCAGAAGTGATTAAATGGACCAATCGATTCTTGGTAATCGCCCTGTTGATTGTCGGTCTCATTATCGTTGGAATCTGCTTTGTCGCCGTTCCTATAACTGATATTATGAATATTCAACCGGCTACCCAAGGAGATTTAACTCCATTAGAACGCTTCATGCTTTCTGGAGAAGGAAATGTTGCCTTTGCCTTTTCTTGGTCTACACAGGCATTGGTTTTACCACGTTTAGCAAAATCAGAACGTAGTGGTTATTGGGCTACAGCCTTATCATACGGAGTTGTGGCTCCATTCTTCGTTGCGACAGGTGGAGTCATGGCTCTAGCCATGTTTGTCAAAACAGGTGTTTATGAAAGTGATCCAACAACCATGCTGTCAACTCTAAGCACCCCAGCCTTTGCCCTCTTAAGTCTACTACTAGTAGCCTTTGCCAATATTGGAACTCAGGGGACAGGATCGTATGTGAATTGTATGATTGTTAAAAGCGGGATGCCCAAAGTAAGCTATAAACTAATGGTTTGGATTGCTATGGTATACGTGAGCCTACTTACAATCTGGGGAGGAGTGGAAGAGTACTTCGGTTCCTTCATCTCACTAGCCGCCTATATTCAGGGGCCAATTATTGGTATGATCGTTGTTGACTACTTTATCTTAAGAAAACGAAAACTTGATTTGCGCTCAGCCTATTTCCTTGAAGGACATGACGCCTATGAGTTTACAAATGGCTTTAATCTGGTAGGATTGTCTTGCGTGTTTATTTCCTTATTGGTAGCGGTACTATTTGTTTATAACCCTGTAACAGCACAGATTCAAAGCCCAATCTTTTTAATCACAACGGGTAGTGGCTTTACTGCTATTTTTGGAGGTTTATTGTACTGGTTAGCTAGCTTAACTCCGTTAAAACGCTATATGATCAATGATCGGGACTCTGTTACGATTTAAGGATAAATGAAAACCTTCATCTATATCTATTTGCTTCCTCTTTTTTGAAAGTTAATTTTACATTAGTAATTGATATGATTCTAGTCAATCATATTCTGATTATCCTAGCCATGACAGGAGGTATTCAATAAAATGTCCAAGATGAATGACTTCATTCAACAGGAGACGATAACGGGAATCGTTCCCATGACCAACAAGGATCGTCAGTATTCTTTCTGGGATCTCTTCTTATCGACAAGTGGTTTTGCCATCGCAACTTGGTGTTATACCCAAGGAGCCTATGTGGCTCAATATTTGACCTTTAATCAAATGTTGATTAATATTTTTAGTTTTAACATTATCTGGGTCTTTATTGAATGTCTCCCAATCTTGTTTGCGGTTAAATATGGAATTGATTTATGGATTTGGTTGAGAGCCGTTCTAGGTAGAAAAGGGGTGGCTGTTCTATCAACCGTGATTAGTCTGGCAAATTTTGGTTGGTACGCCGTTACCGCCAATCTTTTTGCCAGCTCCATGATTCATTTGGCAAATAATTTTGGACTTGGTTTAGACAAGGGAGTATGGGCACCGATTCTAGGCACTCTCTGTGTTCTCCTTGGAACGCTGATTGCTCTTGGGGGGCCAGAGGTGATTAAAGGCACTAATCGCTTCCTGGTGGTTGCCTTGTTATTTGTTGGGCTAATCATTGTTGGAATCTGTTTTGTTGCGGTTCCGATTAGGGATATTATGAATGTCCAACCTGCCATCCAAGAAAATTTGACACCGATTGAACGTTTTATGATGTCAGGGGAAGGAAATGTGGCCGTAGCCTTTTCTTGGTCTACACAAGCATTTGTCTTACCACGTTTGGCAAAATCAGAACGTAGTGGCTATTGGGCTACAGCCTTGTCATACGGGGTTGTTGCGCCATTCTTTGCTGCGACAGGTGGAGTGATGGCTTTGGCTATGTTTGTCAAAACAGGTGTCTATGAAAGTGACCCAACAACGATGCTTTCAACGTTGAGCACTCCTGCCTTTGCCCTTTTAAGTTTACTACTGGTAGCTTTTGCTAATATTGGAACTCAGGGTACAGGATCGTACGTGAACTGTATGATTGTAAAAAGCGGGATGCCTAAAGTAAGCTATAAACTAATGGTTTGGATTGCCATGGTTTACGTGAGCCTACTCACCATCTGGGGAGGAGTGGATGAATACTTTGGTTCCTTCATCTCGCTGGCTGCCTATATTCAAGGACCCATTATCGGAATGATCGTTGTTGACTATTTTATCTTAAGAAAACAAAAACTCGATTTGCGTTCAGCCTATTTCCTTGAAGGACATGACGCCTATGAGTTTACCAAAGGATTTAATCTGGTAGGATTATCTTGTGTAATCATTTCCTTGTTAGTTGCAGTACTATTTGTTTACAACCCTATAACAAAGCATATCCAGAGTCCTATGTTCCTGCTCACAACTGGTAGTGGCTTTACTGCGATCTTTGGTGGTCTATTGTACTGGCTAGCTAGCGTAACTCCTTTAAAACGCTATATGATTAAGGATAGAGATTCCGTTACGATTTAAGTTTAAGAGAGAAGGTTGTTTCTCTCTTTTTTTGTGATTGAATGTTACAAAATCTTGAAAAAGAGATGAAAGCGTTTGATAGTTTTTGTAAGAAAGTGTATAATTATAGTAGCAATAAAGAAGGAGAAGTCTCATGGCAGTTAAAGATTTTATGACCCGCAAGGTAGTTTATATCAGTCCAGATACGACTGTAGCACATGCAGCAGATTTGATGCGCGAGCAAGGCTTGCACCGTTTACCTGTTATCGAAAATGACCAATTGGTTGGTCTTGTAACAGAAGGAACTATTGCTGAAGCCAGTCCGTCTAAAGCAACCAGTCTCTCCATCTATGAGATGAATTATCTTCTCAATAAGACCAAAGTCAAAGACGTCATGATTCGGGATGTCATCACAGTGTCAGGTTATGCTAGTCTAGAAGATGCGACCTATCTCATGTTGAAGAATAAAATCGGTATTCTTCCAGTTGTGGACAATCAACAGGTTTATGGTGTGATTACAGATCGTGATGTTTTTCAAGCCTTTCTAGAAATCGCTGGCTACGGCGAGGAAGGAATTCGTGTTCGGTTTATTACGGAAAATGAAGTCGGGGTTTTGGGCAAGATTGTGACCTTGATTGTAGAAGAAAATCTGAATATTTCACACACAGTCAATATTCCGCGCAAGGATGGTAAGGTCGTGATTGAAGTTCAAATTGATGGGATGATTGATTTAACCTTTCTGAAGGAGAAATTTGAAGCGCAAGGTATCCAAGTAGAGGAGATTGCTCGAACCTCTGCTAAAAAGTTATAAATATGGAGGGTGAAAGCCCTCTTTTTTGTATACAATTTGAAATAACAAGCAAAATATGGAAAGAAATGAGAGAATGTGGTATAATGAAACGATGTGAATAAAGGAGTATTTATGGACATTTCAGAAATTCGTCAAAAAATTGACGCAAATCGTGAAAAATTAGCTTCTTTCAGGGGGTCTCTTTGACCTCGAAGGACTAGAGGAAGAGATTGCCATCTTGGAAAACAAGATGACAGAACCTGATTTTTGGAACGATAATATCGCGGCCCAAAAAACGTCGCAAGAATTAAATGAATTAAAAAATACCTACAACACCTTCCGTAAAATGGAGGAGTTGCAGGATGAAGTTGAGATTTTATTGGACTTTTTGGCAGAAGACGAGTCTGTACGTGATGAACTGGTTGAACAGTTGACAGAACTGGATAAGATGATGACCAGCTACGAGATGACGCTTCTCTTGTCAGAACCTTATGACCATAATAATGCGATTTTGGAGATCCATCCAGGATCTGGTGGTACTGAGGCTCAGGACTGGGGTGATATGTTGCTCCGTATGTATACTCGCTATGGAAATGCCAAAGGCTTTAAAGTTGAAGTCTTGGATTACCAAGCTGGTGATGAAGCAGGTATCAAGTCTGTGACCTTGTCCTTTGAAGGTCCAAATGCCTACGGTCTTCTCAAGTCGGAAATGGGTGTTCACCGTTTAGTCCGTATTTCGCCATTTGACTCTGCCAAACGTCGCCATACTTCATTTACATCCGTTGAGGTTATGCCTGAGTTGGATGATACCATCGAAGTGGAGATTCGTGAAGATGATATCAAAATGGATACCTTCCGTTCAGGTGGTGCTGGTGGACAAAACGTCAATAAAGTTTCAACAGGTGTGCGTTTGACACACATTCCTACGGGGACAGTCGTTCAATCGACAGTCGATCGTACCCAGTATGGAAATAGAGATCGTGCTATGAAGATGTTGCAAGCCAAGCTCTATCAAATGGAGCAAGAAAAGAAAGCTGCGGAAGTCGACTCCCTCAAAGGTGAGAAAAAGGAAATCACATGGGGAAGTCAGATTCGTTCTTATGTCTTCACACCTTATACCATGGTAAAAGATCACCGTACGAGCTTTGAAGTCGCTCAGGTAGATAAGGTCATGGATGGAGACCTTGATGGTTTCATCGACGCTTATCTCAAGTGGCGAATCAGCTAAGAATAGAAAGGAACTCACATGTCAATCATTGAAATGCGAGATGTTATCAAAAAATACGATAACGGAACGACTGCTCTTCGTGGAGTCTCTCTTAGTATTGAACCAGGAGAATTTGCCTATATCGTTGGGCCTTCTGGAGCAGGGAAGTCAACCTTTATTCGAGCTTTATATCGAGAAGTAAAGATTGAAAAAGGGAGCCTAACAGTTGCAGGCTTTAATTTGGTTAAAATCAAGAAGAAAGATATCCCTCTACTCCGTCGCAGTGTTGGGGTAGTCTTCCAAGATTATAAACTCTTGCCTAAGAAAACTGTTTATGAAAATATTGCTTACGCAATGGAAGTTATCGGAGAGAACCGTCGCAATATTAAGAAACGGGTTATGGAAGTATTGGACTTGGTCGGTTTGAAACACAAGGTTCGCTCTTTCCCTAACGAACTCTCAGGTGGAGAACAGCAACGGATTGCGATTGCTCGTGCGATTGTCAACAATCCTAAGGTCTTGATTGCCGATGAGCCGACAGGAAACTTGGACCCAGATAATTCTTGGGAAATTATGAATCTGTTGGAACGCATCAATCTCCAAGGTACGACTGTCTTGATGGCGACCCACAACAGTCAAATTGTAAATACCTTGCGCCACCGTGTCATTGCCATTGAAAATGGCCGTGTCGTTCGTGACGAAGCTAAAGGAGAATATGGATACGATGATTAGTAGATTTTTTCGCCATTTATTTGAATCATTAAAAAGTTTAAAACGAAATGGCTGGATGACAGTAGCAGCAGTGAGTTCGGTTATGATTACCTTGACACTTGTTGCCCTGTTTGCATCTGTAATTTTTAATACAGCAAAACTGGCTACCGACATTGAAAACAACGTTCGGGTCATGGTTTACATTCGTAAGGATGTAGCAGATAATAGTGAAACGATTGAAAAAGAAGGTCAGACAGTTACCAATAATGACTACCACAAGGTTTATGATGCCTTAAAAGCCATGCAAGGTGTTAAGAATGTCACTTTTTCAAGCAAGGAAGAGCAGTATCAAAAATTGACTGAAACGATGGGGGAGGACTGGAAGGTCTTTGAAGGGGATGCCAATCCTCTCTATGATGCCTATATCGTTGATACCAATTCTCCGAGTGATGTTCCTAAAGTAGCAGAAGAGGCCAAGAAAATTGAAGGGGTATCTGAGGTTCAAGACGGTGGTGCCAACACTCAACGACTTTTCGAACTGGCTTCCTTTATCCGTGTTTGGGGATTGGTTATTGCGGGGCTCTTGATTTTTATTGCAGTCTTCCTCATTTCCAATACCATTCGTATTACCATTATTTCTCGGAGCCGTGAAATTCAAATCATGCGTCTAGTAGGAGCTAAAAATGGCTACATTAGAGGACCATTCTTACTTGAAGGTGCCTTTATCGGTTTATTTGGTGCAGCGATTCCTTCAGTCCTTGTATTCTTTGTTTATAATATGGTTTATCAATCTGTCAATAAATCCTTGGTGGGGCAAAACTTGTCAATGATTACACCAGATGTGTTTATCCCTTTGATGACAGTCCTATTGTTTGTGATTGGTATTTTCATTGGGGCAATTGGATCAGGCATTTCAATGCGTCGATTCTTGAAGATCTAGTTGGATATAAATGCAACTTGCAGACCAAATCAGAAATAATACAATTTTAAAAGAGAAGTTTTCTTGAGCTTCTCTTTTTTCTTCGGCTCTTTGTTAACTGTAGTGGGTTGAAGTCAGCTAAGCTCGAGAAAGGACGAATTTCGTCCTTTCTTTTTTGATGTTGAGAGCGATGAAAATTCTTTTATTGAAGTTTTCAAAGTTTCGAAAACCAAAGGCATTTCGTTTAATGAGTTTAATAAGGTTATTCGTTGCTTCCAATTTGGCGTTGGAATAGGGTAATTGGAGAGTGTTGACGATCTTTTCTTTATCCTTGAGGAAGGTTTTAAAGACAGTCTGAAAAAGAGGATGAACCAGCTTTAGGTTGTCCTCAATGAGTCCGAAAAATTTCTTCGGTTCCTTATTCTGAAAGTGAAAAAGCAAGAGCTGATAGAGATTATAGTGGTGTTTTAAGTCTTCGGAATAGCTCAAAAGCTTGTCTAGAATTTCTCTATTCGTTAAGTGCATACGAAAAGTAGGGCGATAAAATCTCTTATCGCTGAGTTTACGGCTTTCTTGTTGAATGAGCTTCCAGTAGCGCTTGATAGCCTTGTATTCATGGGATTTTCTATCGAATTGGTTCATGATTTGGACCCGCACACGGCTCATAGCACGGCTTAAGTGTTGGAGTAAAACAGTCCACGGAACTGTTTTAGCTTGAGTTTAGAAATTCGAAAGCCAAGTCGTTTAGCCAAGTCATAGTAAGGGCTAAACAAATTCATTGTAATGATTTTCACTTGACAACGAACAGCTCGATCGTATCGAAGAAAGTGATTTCTTATGATAGCTTGTGTTCTACCCTCAAGGACAGCGATGATATTAAGCTTGTCAAAATCTTGCGCAATAAAGCTCATCTTCATCTCCCGATTGAAACAGTCACTCCCCTGACTGTTTCAACATCCCAAGACATAATCTCTGGAAGACGAGAAAAATCATGTTTAAAACGGAAGTCATTGAACTTTCGGAGAACAGTTGAAGTTGAAATGGAAAGCTGGTGAGCGATATCGGTCATAGAAGTTTTTTCAACTAGTTTTTGAGCACTGATAGCACTTGAAACGACGTTTTTTCAGAAGAATTCTAGTAGGCATACCAGTCATTTCGAGGCAAGGAATTTTAGATGGTTTTTGAAAGTCATATTTCTTCATTTGGGTTCCGCAATCAGGACAAGATGGGGCGTCGTAGTCCAGTTTAGCGATGATTTCCTTATGTGTATTCTTATTGATGATATCTACAATCTTTATGTTTGGGTCTTTGATATCGAGTAGTTTTGTGATAAAATATAATGGTTCCATATGAATCTTTCTAATGATGGTTTGATCGCTTTTCATTATAGATCTTATGGGACTTTTTTCTACAACAAAATAGACTCCATCATATCTATAGGGGATTGACCCACTACAAATATTATAGAGCCAATAAACAAGTAAGATCTGGGAAGACATTTCCAGATCTTTTTGATAGAATGAAATCAAAGAAAACGTTATTAAAAAGAGGTGTGTGATGGAGAAATTTTTTATATTATTGCTATTATCACCCTACTTTTATTTTTTTCATTGGATTGAGAAGGCGGACAAAGATAGTAAATATTTCGCATTTTTCTATTACTTTTACTGGATTTATCTCCCTTTGTGGGCTTTGTTCAGTATCGCTTTTACAATTTTTTCATTCTTAATTCTTAATTTTCAATATTGTCTTGAAAAATCCTGCTGATTTAACAATTTGGGGGATATGGTTCCTTTTAGTTTTTTTGTCTCTTGTGAATGACTGGAAAATATATGCCTGTCTAAAGAGAATGTTCAAGCTGAAACAAGAGAACAAAACGAGGACATCCATCAATAGCTAAAGTTTAGAGGAGGTTCCGATGTTCAAAATAAAGCAGTTCATTGATCGACACTACAAGACCTACATTCTTACGATTTGCTTGTTATGGCTGCTGGTCTTTTGTCTTCCATGGGATTTGCAAATAGGAGGAGTTTCGATTTATTTCTTCATCATGAAAAAACTCTTTGTCGTCTTTGGTGTATTGGCAATCTTTTTCTCAGTACTGACTAAAAGGATAAGTCTCTTTCTCTTTGGAGTGCTATTTTGCATGGCATTCTGGATCAATCTTTTCCTGATTTTTGGAATTTTGCCAGCTCTGCTTGGCAATTAAATTTTTGTGTGAAATGTAGTCCATAAAAAGCCAAGAGGCTGACCTAGAAGTCAGCCTCTTTTCCCTGTTAAAACGCGGATTCTTTCTTGAAAATTAAGAGCAAATATGCTAGAATTAAAAGAACATTCTAAAATATTCAGAATCTAAAGTAAGGAAAATAATGGCTAATATTTTAAAAACGATTATCGAAAATGATAAAGGAGAACTTCGTCGTCTGGAAAAGATGGCAGACAAGGTTCTCAAATATGAAGATCAGATGGCAGCCTTGACGGATGACCAGCTAAAAGCAAAAACAGATGAATTTAAGGAACGTTACAACAAGGGTGAGTCGCTTGATTCATTGCTCTATGAGGCTTTTGCGGTAGTACGTGAAGCAGCAAAACGTGTCCTTGGACTGTTTCCTTATAAGGTTCAGGTCATGGGTGGAATCGTTCTTCACCATGGTGACGTTCCAGAGATGCGTACTGGTGAAGGGAAAACCTTGACAGCGACGATGCCTGTATACCTCAACGCTCTAGCAGGTGAAGGGGTTCACGTAGTAACGGTCAACGAGTATCTAACCGAACGTGATGCAACTGAGATGGGTGAATTGTACTCATGGCTTGGTTTGTCAGTAGGGATTAATTTGGCTGCTAAGTCACCAATGGAGAAGAAAGAAGCCTATCTCTGTGATATTACCTACTCAACCAACTCAGAGATTGGTTTCGACTACCTTCGTGACAACATGGTTGTTCGGGCAGAAAACATGGTACAGCGTCCGCTCAACTATGCTTTGGTCGATGAGGTTGACTCGATCTTGATTGATGAGGCTCGTACTCCTTTGATCGTTTCAGGAGCCAATGCTGTGGAAACTAGTCAGCTGTATCATATGGCGGATCACTTTGTCAAATCTTTGGACAAAGATGACTATATCATTGACATCCAGTCTAAGACTATTGGTTTGTCTGATTCAGGGATTGACAAGGCTGAAGGCTACTTCAAACTGGAAAATCTCTACGATATTGAAAATGTGGCTCTTACTCACTTTATCGATAATGCCCTTCGTGCCAACTATATCATGATTCTCGATATTGACTATGTGGTTAGTGAAGAGCAGGAAATCTTGATTGTCGATCAATTTACAGGTCGTACCATGGAAGGTCGTCGTTATTCTGATGGCTTGCACCAGGCGATTGAAGCCAAGGAAGGTGTGCCAATTCAAGACGAAACTAAGACTTCAGCTTCTATTACCTACCAAAACCTCTTCCGTATGTATAAGAAATTGGCAGGTATGACGGGTACTGGTAAAACAGAAGAAGAAGAATTCCGCGAAATCTACAACATTCGTGTCATCCCAATCCCAACCAACCGTCCAATCCAACGTATTGACCACTCAGACCTTCTCTATGCAAGTCTTGATGCAAAATTCAAGGCTGTAGTTGAAGATGTGAAGGCACGTTATCAAAAAGGTCAGCCAGTCTTGGTAGGTACGGTTGCCGTTGAAACCAGTGATTTTCTTTCTAAGAAATTGGTCGAAGCAGGTGTTCCTCACGAAGTCTTGAATGCGAAAAACCACTACAGAGAAGCGCAAATCATCATGAATGCTGGTCAACGTGGCGCAGTTACCATCGCTACCAACATGGCCGGTCGTGGTACTGACATCAAGCTTGGTGAAGGGGTTCGTGAACTTGGTGGACTTTGCGTCATTGGTACAGAACGTCACGAAAGTCGCCGTATTGATAATCAGCTTCGTGGACGTTCAGGACGTCAAGGAGACCCAGGTGAGTCACAATTCTACTTGTCTCTTGAAGATGATTTGATGAAACGTTTCGGTTCAGAACGTTTGAAAGGTGTTTTTGAACGTCTCAATATGTCTGACGAAGCCATCGAATCTCGCATGTTAACGCGTCAAGTGGAATCAGCTCAAAAACGTGTCGAAGGAAACAACTACGACACTCGTAAACAAGTCCTTCAATACGATGATGTCATGCGTGAACAACGTGAAATCATCTATGCACAACGTTATGATGTCATTACTGCAGATCGTGACTTGGCCCCAGAAATCCATGCTATGATCCGTCGTACCATTGGACGTATCGTGGATGCACATGCACGTTCTAAGGAAGATGAAAAACTGGAAGCAATCCTGAACTTTGCTAAGTATAACCTGCTTCCAGAAGATTCAATCAGCCGTTCAGATCTTGCAGGTCTGTCAGATCAAGCCATCAAAGATGAGCTGTATCAACGTGCATTGAAGGTTTATGATAACCAAGTTGCCAAACTTCGTGATGAAGATGCAGTGAAAGAGTTCCAAAAGGTTCTGATTCTACGTGTTGTAGACAACAAGTGGACAGATCATATTGATGCCCTTGACCAGTTGCGAAATGCTGTTGGTCTTCGTGGATATGCCCAAAACAACCCTGTTGTAGAATATCAGGCAGAAGGTTTCCGCATGTTTAACGACATGATTGGGTCAATTGAATTTGACGTCACTCGTTTGATGATGAAAGCGCAAATCCACGAACAGGAAAGACCACAAACGGAACACAATATCAGTACGACTGCAACTCGTAATATCGCAGCGCAACAGACTCATCTTCCAGAAGATGTGGACTTGAGCCAAATCGGACGCAATGACCAATGTCCATGTGGATCTGGTAAGAAATTCAAGAACTGTCATGGTAAGAGACAATAATATGAGATAAGATACAGGCGGATACCTGGTGAAAATACATTTTTACTTGGTGTCCGTTTGCTTTATAAGGAGATGAATCATGGTATTTACAGCTAAAAGTCCTAAAATTAACATTGAAGAAGTTCGCGCCTTGTCTAAATTAGAGGGAGCTGCTCTTGCGAGAAAAAACCAACGTGATCAGGAATTGGAAGCCATCATCCGTGGGGAAGACCAGCGTATTCTCTTGGTGATTGGACCATGTTCATCTGATAATGAAGAGGCAGTCCTCGAGTATGCTAAGCGTCTATCTGCTTTGCAAGAAGAGGTCAAAGACCGTATTTTTATGGTCATGCGTGTCTATACAGCTAAACCTCGTACCAATGGAGATGGCTATAAGGGTTTGATTCATCAACCAAATGCGACAGAAGCCCCTAGCTTGATCAATGGGATCAAGGCTGTTCGTCAGCTCCACTACCGTGTGATTACCGAGACTGGTATGACAACAGCGGATGAGATGCTTTATCCTGAAAATCTTCCGCTGGTGGATGATTTGATTTCTTATATGGCTGTTGGAGCTCGTTCTGTAGAAGATCAACAGCACCGTTTTGTAGCGAGTGGAGCAGATTTCTCAACAGGATTTAAAAATCCAACATCTGGAAATCTCAATGTTATGTTTAACGGGATTTACGCAGCGCAAAATAAGCAGAGTTTCCTTTTCCTCGGTAAAGAGGTGGAAACGACCGGAAATCCATTGTCCCACGCCATTCTTCGCGGTGCCTTGAATGAATACGGGAAAAATATTCCTAACTACTACTATGACAATTTGATGGATACCATTGCCCAATATGAAAAGATGGGCTTGGAAAATCCATTTATCATCATCGATACCAATCATGACAATTCAGGCAAGCAGTACATGGATCAAATCCGTATCGTTCGTCAGACCTTGATTAACCGTGACTGGAATGAGAAAATCAAGAAATATGTTCGTGGTTTCATGATTGAGTCTTATCTAGAAGATGGACGTCAAAATGAACCAGAAGTTTTTGGTAAGTCCATTACAGATCCGTGTCTCGGATGGGACAACACAGAAGCACTTGTTCGCGAAATTTACCAAACGCTAGGAGAGTAAGATGGCATTTATCGAAAAAGGTCAAGAAATAGATATTGAAGCAATCAAGGCTGCGACCCAGTTGTCACCTGAAGCCTTGCGAAAGAAAGAAGCCCGCGATAGAGAGTTGGCAGCCATCATCTCGAGTGAGGACGACCGAATCCTTTTGGTGATGGGACCTTGCTCTTCAGACAATGAAGAAGCTGTTTTGGAATATGCTCATCGCTTAGCAGACTTGCAGAAAAAAGTTGCGGATAAAATTTTTATCGTGATGCGTGTCTATACGGCTAAACCTCGTACTAATGGAGATGGTTATAAGGGCTTGATTCATCAACCAAATACCAGCGAAGCGCCTAGTCTCATCAATGGTTTGCAGGCTGTTCGTCAGCTGCACTATCGTGTGATTACGGAGACGGGCTTGACAACAGCTGATGAGATGCTTTATCCGTCAAATCTCGTTTTGGTTGATGATCTGGTCAGCTACCATGCTGTAGGGGCTCGTTCAGTGGAAGACCAAGAACACCGCTTTGTAGCCTCTGGGATTGATGCTCCGGTTGGGATGAAAAATCCAACATCTGGAAACCTTGGAGTCATGTTTAATGCTATCTATGCAGCTCAAAACAAGCAAACCTTCCTTTACCATGGGCAAGAAGTGGAAACTTCAGGAAATCCTTTGGCCCACGTTATCCTTCGTGGTGCCATGAACGAATATGGTAAAAATGAACCCAATTTCTACTATGAAACACTCTTAAATGCCATCAATCGCTATGAGACTATGGGACTTGAAAATCCCTTCATTATCATCGATACCAATCATGACAATTCTGGCAAGCAGTATATGGAACAAATTCGCATTGTTCGTCAAGCCTTGCTGAATCGTGACTGGAATGAAAAGATTAAAAAGACGGTTCGAGGCTTTATGATCGAATCTTACCTAGCAGATGGTCGTCAAAACCAACCAGAGGTCTTTGGTTGCTCCATAACTGACCCTTGTCTAGGTTGGGAAAATACAGTAGCCTTGGTAGAAGAAATTTATACTACCTTAACAAAATAAGTGAAAAGGATGGAGTTGGGGGAATCTCAACTCCTTTTATGATTATGATAGTTGGACACGGAATTGACATCGAAGAATTGGCTTCGATAGAAAAAGCAGTTACACGACGTGAGGACTTTGCTAAGCGCGTGCTGACCTCTAAAGAAATGGGGCGTTTTGCTAGTCTCAAAGGGCGCAGACAAATCGAATACTTGGCTGGTCGCTGGTCGGCTAAGGAGGCCTTTTCCAAGGCTATGGGGACAGGAATTGGCAAGTTGACCTTTCAGGATTTGGAAGTTTTGAACAATGAACGAGGGGCTCCCTATTTTAGTCAGTCACCATTTTCAGGAAAGATTTGGCTGTCGATCAGCCATACCGATCAGTTTGTGACAGCCAGTGTCATTTTGGAGGAAAATCATGAAAGCTAGTCCACATAGACCAACCAAGGCTCTGATATATCTGGGAGCCATTCGACAAAATATCCAGCAAATGGGAGATCATATCCCTAAAGGAACGCTCAAGTGGGCAGTAGTTAAGGCCAATGCCTACGGGCATGGGGCAGTAGCTGTTGCCACAGCTATCCAAGAGGATGTCGACGGCTTTTGCGTTTCCAATATTGATGAAGCTATTGAACTTCGTCAGGCTGGACTCAGCAAGAAAATCCTCATTTTAGGAGTTTCTGAGATAGATGCTATTGCTCTGGCTAAAGAATACGACATCACCTTGACTGTGGCTGGGGTGGAGTGGATTCAAGCACTGTTAGACAAGGAAGCAGATTTAACTGGCTTAACGGTTCACCTCAAGATTGACTCAGGGATGGGAAGGATTGGTTTTAGAGAGGCCGGTGAGGCTGAGCAGGCTCAAGCCTTGCTCCAACAACACGGTGCTCGCGTTGAGGGGATTTTTACCCACTTTGCTACTGCAGATGAAGAATCAGATGCCTATTTTAATACCCAGTTAGAACGATTTAAAGCTATTTTGGCAAGTATGAAGGAAGTTCCAGAGCTGGTTCATGCCAGCAACTCAGCAACGACACTCTGGCATGCAGAGACTATTTTTAACGCAGTTCGTATGGGAGATTCCATGTATGGTCTCAATCCAAGTGGAGAGGTTCTGAACTTGCCTTATGACTTGACTCCAGCCTTGACCTTGGAGTCTGCTCTGGTTCATGTCAAGACAGTTCCAGCTGGAGCTTGCATGGGCTATGGAGCCACCTATCAGGCGGATAGCGAGCAAGTCATCGCGACCGTGCCAATCGGCTATGCGGATGGTTGGACACGAGATATGCAAAATTTCACTGTCTTGGTAGATGGACAAGCTTGCCCAATCGTCGGACGAGTATCTATGGATCAAATCACTATTCGGCTGCCTAAGGTTTACCCGTTGGGAACCAAAGTCACCCTTATTGGCTCTAATGAGGACAAGGAAATCACAGCAACTCAGGTAGCGACCTACCGTGGAACCATTAACTATGAGGTGGTTTGTCTCCTCAGCGACCGCATTCCGAGAGAATATTATTAAAGAAAAGAAAGGAGTGGAGCATGAATCTACATCAACCCTTGCATGTCTTGCCTGGTGTGGGACCAAAGTCAGCCGAGAAATACGCTAAACTAGGAATTGAAAACTTGCAAGACCTCTTGCTCTACTTTCCTTTCCGTTATGAAGATTTCAAGACCAAGCAGGTGCTAGATCTGGAAGATGGCGAAAAGGCTGTTCTGTCTGGTCAGGTAGTGACTCCTGCTAGTGTCCAGTATTATGGCTTTAAGCGCAATCGCCTGCGTTTTAGCCTCAAGCAGGGAGAAGTCGTTTTTGCGGTGAATTTCTTTAACCAGCCTTATCTAGCAGATAAGATAGAGTTGGGAGCAACTCTTGCTGTTTTTGGAAAATGGGACCGTGCCAAGGCCAGTCTGACTGGGATGAAGGTTCTGGCTCAGGTGGAAGATGATCTCCAGCCAGTCTATCGTCTGGCTCAAGGAATCAGTCAGGCAGGGCTGGTCAATGTTATCAAGACAGCCTTTGATCAAGGGTTGGACCTCTTGATAGAGGAAAATCTTCCCCAGTCTTTGCTGGACAAATACAAACTCATGTCCCGCTGTCAGGCAGTTCGTGCTATGCATTTTCCTAAGGATTTGGCAGAATACAAACAGGCCCTTCGTCGCATCAAGTTTGAAGAACTTTTCTACTTTCAAATGCAGCTACAGACCCTCAAGTCTGAAAATAGAGTTCAGGGAAGCGGTCTGGTTCTGAATTGGTCTAAGGAAAAGGTGACAGCTGCTAAAGAAAATCTGCCTTTTTCTCTGACCCCAGCTCAGGAAAAGAGTTTGCGGGAAATTTTGACTGACATGAAGTCCGACCATCACATGAATCGTCTTCTGCAAGGGGATGTGGGGAGCGGAAAAACGGTGGTTGCTGGCTTGGCCATGTTTGCGGCGGTGACGGCTGGATATCAGGCAGCTCTTATGGTGCCAACAGAAATCCTAGCAGAGCAACACTTTGAGAGTTTACAGAACCTTTTTCCAGACTTGAAACTCGCTCTCTTGACAGGTTCCTTAAAAGCTGCAGAAAAAAGAGAAGTCTTGGAAACCATTGCCAAGGGTGAGGCCGATTTGATTATCGGAACACACGCTCTGATACAAGATGGAGTGGATTATGCTCGTCTTGGTTTGATTATCATCGATGAGCAGCATCGTTTTGGTGTGGGGCAAAGGCGTGTTCTGCGGGAAAAAGGGGACAATCCTGACGTTCTCATGATGACGGCGACACCCATTCCACGGACGCTGGCTATCACAGCATTTGGCGATATGGATGTTTCCATTATCGACCAGATGCCAGCAGGACGGAAGCCTATTGTGACTCGTTGGATTAAGCATGAGCAGCTGCCTCAGGTCTTGACTTGGTTAGAGGGAGAAATTCAAAAAGGTTCTCAAGCCTACGTCATCTCTCCTTTGATTGAAGAATCTGAAGCTCTGGATCTGAAAAATGCCATTGCCTTATCAGAAGAGTTGACAGCTCATTTTGCTGGCAAGGCAGAAGTGGCTCTTTTACATGGTAAGATGAAGAGTGACGAAAAAGACCAGATCATGCAAGAGTTCAAAGAGCGAAAAACGGATATTCTGGTTTCGACAACGGTTATTGAGGTTGGGGTTAATGTTCCCAATGCGACCGTCATGATTATCATGGATGCCGACCGGTTCGGTCTCAGTCAGCTTCACCAGCTCAGAGGTCGTGTGGGTCGGGGTGACAAGCAGTCCTATGCTGTTCTCGTGGCTAATCCCAAGACGGATTCTGGGAAAGATCGCATGCGTATCATGACAGAAACGACCAATGGATTTGTCCTTGCGGAGGAAGATTTGAAAATGCGTGGTTCTGGAGAGATTTTTGGAACCAGACAGTCAGGACTTCCAGAGTTTCAAGTGGCTGATATTATCGAAGATTTTCCGATTTTAGAAGAAGCCAGAAAGGTTGCCAGCTACATTAGTTCTATAGAAGGTTGGCAAGAGGATCCAGAATGGCGCATGATTGCTCTCCATCTAGAAAAAAGAGAACATCTGGATTAAGCTTTCTCTAAGGAAATGTTAAGCTAGCTTTTAGGATTATTTCTTATAATAGTGTCAACAAAAAAGAAACGAGGACTTTCTTATGACTATTAAAGTAACCTACCAAAAGAAGTTTCAAACTGTCAAACAAGAGAAAGGAGCTAGCACCTATTGATACACAAAGAGCGGAAACGCTCTTTTTATTTTTAAAACTACTTTCAGGTGCTCTGTTTGAAGTTAGAGAATCTAAAATCACTTTCTATTTAGCATTCTTTCTTGCATTGCTTTCCTAGATATGCTACAGTTGTGATAGCGATTACAAAATTAAAGGAGCATGCTATGAAAAATCCAGCTTTGTTAGAAGAAATTAAGACTTATAAAGGACGGGATGAGGTTCCAGAAGACTTTGATGCTTTCTGGGATGAGGAATTAAAAAAAGTTTCCACTCTTCCAGCCTACCAGTTGGAGGAAAGAGATTTCCACATTCCCCGAGTCAAGTGCTTTGAGCTCACTTTTGAGGGAACTAATGAAGGCAAGGTCTATGCACGCGTCGTCCTTCCAAAGACTGAGGGAAAAGTTCCCCTAATTTTCCATTTCCATGGCTATATGGGACGTGGCTGGGATTGGGCTGACATGCTGGCCTATACTGTGGCTGGTTACGGTGTTGTTTCCATGGATGTGCGGGGCCAGTCGGGCTATTCGCAAGACGGCTTGCGTTCTCCTCTTGGAAATACTGTGAAAGGGCATATCATCCGTGGTGCTGTGGAAGGTCGTGAGCATCTCTTTTATAAGGATGTTTATCTGGATATTTACCAGTTGGTTGAAATTGTTGCCAGTCTGCCTCAGGTAGATGAGGAAAGACTTTCTAGCTATGGTGCTTCACAAGGAGGGGCGTTAGCTTTGGTTGCAGCAGCGCTCAATCCTCGCATTCAGCAAACAGTTGCCATCTATCCCTTCTTGTCAGACTTTAGACGAGTGCTTGAGATTGGCAATACCAGTGAAGCCTATGATGAACTCTTCCGATATTTCAAGTTTCACGATCCTTTCCATGAAACAGAGGAGGAAATCATGGCGACTCTTGCCTATATCGATGTGAAAAATCTTGCCCATCGTATTAAAGGTGAGGTCAAGATGATTACGGGCTTGGATGACGATGTGTGCTATCCTATTACCCAGTTTGCTATTTACAACCGTCTGACCTGCGATAAGACCTATCGCATCATGCCAGAGTATGCTCACGAAGCCATGAATGTCTTTGCCAATGACCAAGTCTACAACTGGCTCTGTGGCAGTGAGATTCCTTTTTCCTATGTAAAAAAATAAGTTTAAGAGAGCCTTGAGCTCCCTTTTTGTTTTCCAAAATCGAAAAGTACTTTCAGGAAACTTGAGATATTAAAATAGTTTTAAAAGTAGAATCTATTCTATATCATTTAGCTATAAAGTTCAGAGTTTATTGTATAATAAGGGAAAGACATTGTGCGAAAGGAGGAAACTTTCCGCTGTTTGGTCAGAGAGTAAGAGCAGTGGACGTTTGAAGAATGGGAGGTCTCATTCAGTCGGTTACTTTCTTTTTACTTGTTTAGTTGGAGGAACTAAAAATTTTAAGAAAAAAAGAAAGCGCTTTATTTATGAAGAATATGAAAGGTAAAAAATGAAGTATAGGGATTTTGATCGAAAACGACGATATGGTATTAGAAAATTTGCAGTTGGGGCGGCATCTGTAGTGATTGGTACAGTAGTATTTGGAGCAAATCCAGTATTAGCTCAAGAGCAAGCCAATGCAGCAGGGGCCAATACAGAAACTGTCGAACCTGGTCAAGGTTTATCAGGATTGCCAAAAGAAGTGTCCTCGGGAGAACTTGCTCATTTGGATAAGGATTTGGCTGGTAAATTGGCAGCAGCTCAAGACAACGGCGTTGAGGTGGACCAAGATCATTTGAAAAAAAATGAGAGTGCAGAGTCAGAAACCCCATCCTCTACGGAAACCCCTGCAGAAGAAGCAAATAAGGAAGAGGAATCAGAGGATCAGGGGGCTATTCCTCGTGACTATTACTCAAGAGATTTAAAAAATGCTAATCCTGTCCTTGAAAAAGAAGATGTTGAAACCAATGCAGCAAATGGTCAGAGAGTTGATTTATCAAATGAACTGGACAAACTAAAGAAACTTCAAAATGCTACAGTTCACATGGAGTTTAAACCAGATGCATCAGCTCCACGCTTTTACAATCTCTTCTCTGTATCCAGTGACACCAAGGAAAATGAGTACTTTACTATGTCGGTCCTTGATAATACAGCTCTTATTGAAGGGCGTGGCGCTAACGGAGAGCAGTTCTATGATAAGTATACAGATGCTCCTTTGAAAGTTCGCCCAGGACAATGGAATTCCGTGACCTTTACTGTCGAACAACCGACAGCGGAGTTACCTCATGGTCGAGTTCGTCTCTATGTGAACGGTGTCTTATCTCGAACAAGTCTCAAATCTGGTAACTTTATCAAAGATATGCCAGATGTTAATCAAGCTCAACTTGGAGCAACCAAACGGGGCAATAAGACAGTTTGGGCATCAAACCTACAAGTTCGAAACCTAACTGTTTATGATCGTGCTTTAAGCCCAGATGAAGTTCAAACACGGAGTCAATTATTTGAAAGAGGTGAATTGGAACAGAAACTTCCTGAGGGAGCAAAAGTTACTGAGAAAGAAGACGTCTTTGAAGGTGGTAGGAACAATCAACCAAATAAAGATGGTATCAAGAGTTATCGTATCCCAGCTCTTCTCAAGACTGATAAAGGAACGCTGATTGCTGGAACGGATGAAAGACGTTTGCACCATTCTGACTGGGGAGATATTGGGATGGTTGTTCGTCGTAGCTCAGATAATGGAAAAACATGGGGAGACCGAATCGTAATCTCAAATCCTCGTGATAATGAGCATGCTAAACATGCAGATTGGCCATCTCCAGTTAATATTGATATGGCCTTGGTGCAAGACCCTGAAACAAAGAGAATTTTTGCAATTTATGACATGTTCCTTGAAAGTAAGGCAGTATTTTCATTGCCGGGGCAAGCTCCGAAAGCTTATGAACAAGTGGGTGATAAAGTTTATCAAGTTTTATATAAGCAAGGAGAATCAGGTCGCTATACGATTCGAGAAAACGGAGAGGTTTTCGACCCTCAAAATAGAAAGACAGATTATCGCGTCGTCGTTGACCCTAAAAAACCAGCCTACAGCGATAAGGGGGATTTGTATAAAGGGAATGAGCTAGTCGGAAATATTTATTTTGAGTATAGCGAGAAGAATATTTTTAGAGTTTCCAATACCAACTACCTATGGATGTCCTACAGTGATGACGATGGGAAGACTTGGTCTGCACCAAAAGATATTACTCATGGGATTCGGAAAGATTGGATGCACTTCCTAGGAACTGGACCTGGTACTGGGATTGCCTTGCGTACAGGACCTCATAAGGGAAGACTGGTGATTCCAGTTTATACAACAAACAACGTTTCCTACCTAAGTGGTTCTCAATCATCTCGTGTAATTTACTCAGATGATCATGGAGAAACATGGCAAGCAGGGGAAGCAGTTAATGATAACCGCCCAGTAGGCAACCAAACCATTCACTCTTCTACCATGAATAATCCAGGTGCCCAAAATACGGAGTCAACTGTTGTTCAGTTGAATAATGGGGACCTCAAGCTCTTTATGCGTGGGTTGACTGGCGATCTTCAGGTTGCGACCAGTCATGATGGGGGAGCAACGTGGGATAAGGAAATCAAACGTTATCCTCAAGTAAAAGACGTTTATGTTCAAATGTCCGCTATTCACACCATGCATGAAGGAAAGGAATACATTCTACTCAGCAATGCTGGTGGTCCTGGACGCAACAATGGTTTGGTTCACCTGGCTCGTGTTGAGGAGAATGGTGAGTTGACATGGTTGAAACACAATCCTATACAAAGTGGTAAGTTTGCTTACAACTCACTCCAAGAACTCGGAAATGGCGAATATGGTTTGCTTTATGAGCATGCGGATGGCAATCAAAACGATTATACTTTATCCTATAAGAAATTCAACTGGGATTTCTTGACCAAGGATTGGATTTCTCCTAAGGAAGCAAAAGTGAAATATGCGATTGAAAAATGGCCAGGCATCCTTGCTATGGAGTTTGATTCGGAAGTATTGGTCAACAAGGCACCAACCCTTCAATTGGCAAACGGTAAAACAGCACGCTTTATGACCCAGTATGACACAAAAACCCTCCTATTTACGGTGGATTCAGAGGATATGGGTCAAAAAGTTACAGGTCTGGCAGAAGGTGCTATTGAGAGTATGCATAATTTACCAGTCTCTGTAGCGGGCACTAAGCTTTCGAATGGAATGAACGGAAGTGAAGCTGCTGTTCATGAAGTGCCAGAATATACAGACCCACTAGGGACAGCGGGTGAAGAGGCAGCTCCGACAGTCGAGAAGCCAGAATATACAGGCCCACTAGGGACAGCGGGTGAGGAACCAGCACCAACAGTTGAAAAACCAGAATTTACAGGCGGTGTGAATGGTGAAGAGGCCGCAGTTCATGAAGTACCAGAGTACACAGGCCCACTAGGGACATCCGGCGAAGAACCAGCACCAACAGTTGAAAAGCCAGAATTTACAGGCGGGGTTAATGCTGTTGAAGCCGCAGCCCATGAAGTACCAGAGTACACAGGCCCACTAGGGACATCCGGCAAAGAGCCAGCCCCAACAGTCGAGAAGCCAGAATACACAGGCGGAGTTAATGCTGTTGAGGCCGCAGTTCATGAAGTCCCAGAGTACACAGGTCCTTTGGCAACAGTAGGCGAAGAAGCAGCACCAAAAGTAGATAAGCCAGAATTTACAGGCGGGGTTAATGCTGTTGAGGCTGCAGTACATGAACTCCCTGAGTACACAGGTGGCGTGAATGCAGCCGATGCAGCTGTACATGAAATTGCAGAATATAAGGGAGCTGATTCGCTTGTAACTCTTGCTGCAGAAGATTATACTTACAAAGCTCCTCTTGCTCAGCAGACACTTCCTGATACAGGTAACAAGGAGAGTAGCCTCCTTGCCTCACTAGGATTAACAGCTTTCTTCCTTGGCTTGTTTGCAATGGGGAAAAAGAGAGAAAAGTAAGAGAATAATTCTAATCATTTGACTTTGTAAAAATAGAAGGAGATAGCAGGTTTTTCAGTCTGTTATCTTTTTCTTTCGGCTCAAGGTGTGCTAATAAGAAATTCTAAGATGTCTGAAACTACTTTCAGGATAGTCTGTTCTATAAAATAGTTTTGAAACTGAAATCTATTCCACTACAAACTATTGAAAGCGCTTAACAAATGATATATAATAAGCCCATAAGAACAAGAAAGGGAGGAAAGAGGATGCCACAGATTAGCAAAGAAGCCTTGATTGAACAAATCAAAGATGGAATCATTGTCTCTTGCCAGGCACTTCCTCACGAACCGCTTTATACAGAAGCGGGAGGAGTCATTCCCTTGCTAGTCAAAGCGGCTGAGCAAGGTGGAGCAGTCGGTATCCGAGCAAACAGTGTTCGCGATATCAAGGAGATTAAGGAGGTTACGAAACTCCCGATTATCGGGATTATCAAACGTGACTATCCGCCGCAGGAGCCATTCATTACAGCTACTATGAAAGAAGTTGATGAGCTGGCTGAACTAGACATTGAGGTCATTGCTCTGGATTGTACCAAACGTGAACGTTACGACGGTTTAGAAATTCAGGACTTTATCCGACAAGTCAAAGAAAAATATCCGCATCAACTCTTGATGGCTGATACCAGTACTTTTGAAGAAGGAATTGCAGCAGTTGAAGCAGGGATTGATTTTGTTGGAACAACCCTATCAGGTTATACCTCTTATAGTCCTAAGGTAGATGGTCCAGACTTTGAACTGATCAAAAAACTCTGCGATGCCGGTGTGGATGTCATCGCTGAAGGAAAAATTCATACACCAGAACAAGCTAAGCAAATCCTTGAGTATGGGGTGCGAGGTATCGTTGTTGGTGGAGCTATTACTAGACCAAAAGAGATTACGGAACGCTTTGTTGCCGGTCTTAAATAATACAATCTCAAAACAGAGGAGAGTGGTCGATGCGTCGGATGAAATGAAAACGTATACAAACAGAAGCTTACTCACTATCCAATATGGACACGCTTATCAATTAGGAGAATACAAATGAAATTTAGAAAACTAGCTTGTACAGTACTTGCGAGTGCTGCGATTCTTGGCCTTGCTGCTTGTGGTAACTCTGGTGGAAGTAAAGATGCTGGAAAATCAGGAAGCGATAGCGGAAAAACAGAAATCACTTGGTGGGCATTCCCAGTCTTCACACAAGAAAAAACTGGTGACGGTGTTGGAACTTATGAAAAATCAATCATCGAAGCTTTTGAAAAAGCAAATCCAGATGTAAAAGTGAAATTGGAAACCATCGACTTCAAGTCAGGTCCTGAAAAGATCACAACAGCCATCGAAGCAGGAACAGCGCCAGACGTACTCTTTGACGCACCAGGACGGATCATCCAATACGGTAAAAACGGTAAATTGGCTGAGTTGAACGACCTCTTCACAGACGAATTTGTCAAAGATGTGAACAACGAAAACATCGTACAAGCAAGTAAGGCTGGAGACAAAGCTTACATGTATCCAATCAGTTCAGCTCCATTCTACATGGCAATGAACAAGAAAATGTTGGAAGATGCTGGAGTTGCAAACCTTGTAAAAGAAGGTTGGACAACTGATGACTTTGAAAAAGTTTTGAAAGCGCTTAAAGATAAAGGGTATACACCAGGTTCATTGTTCAGTTCTGGTCAAGGGGGAGACCAAGGAACACGTGCCTTCATTGCAAACCTTTATGGCGGTTCTGTAACAGATAAAGACGTAACCAAATACACAACAGACGATCCTAAATTCGTCAAAGGTCTTGAAAAAGCTGCTAGCTGGATCAAAGACGGTTTGTTGAACAATGGTTCACAATTTGACGGTGGAGCAGACATCCAAAACTTTGCGAACGGTCAAACTTCATACACAATCCTTTGGGCTCCAGCTCAAAACGGTATCCAAGCGAAACTCTTGGAAGCAAGTAAGGTAGACGTGGTAGAAGTACCATTCCCATCAGACTCTGGTAAACCAGCTCTTGAATACCTTGTAAATGGATTTGCAGTATTTAACAACAAAGACGATAAGAAAGTCGCTGCTGCTAAGAAATTCGTTCAATTCATCGCAGATGACAAAGAATGGGGTCCTAAAGACGTTGTTCGTACAGGTGCCTTCCCAGTTCGTACATCATTTGGCAAACTTTATGATGACAAACGTATGGAAACAATCAGCAGCTGGACTAAATACTACTCACCATACTATAACACAATCAATGGATTTGCTGAAATGAGAACACTTTGGTTCCCAATGTTGCAATCTGTATCAAATGGTGACGAAAAACCAGCAGATGCTTTGAAAGCCTTCACTGAAAAAGCTAACGAAACCATCAAAAAAGCTACAAAACAATAAGCACTAAGTCAGATTGATTCCCCCCTTTTCCCTGAGCACTACGGTGTAAGAAAAGGGGGACTTTTGTTTGAAATGGTAGGAACTGTCACGAAATTAAAATGAAGTTCTTACATAAGCGAATCTTAAAAAATTTCATTTTGATTTTAAAACAGTTCAAGAAAATCAAAAACTATTCTATTTGAAAGAGAGGTGCCGACTGTGAAAGTCAATAAAATTCGCATGCGGGAAACAGTGATTTCCTATGCTTTCCTAGCACCAGTATTATTCTTCTTTGTGATCTTTGTCTTGGCTCCTATGATTATGGGATTCATCACAAGTTTCTTTAACTACTCCATGACCAGTTTTGAGTTTGTGGGCTTGGACAACTACATTCGCATGTTTAAAGACCCTGTCTTTACTAAGTCTTTGATCAATACCGTTATTCTGGTTATTGGGTCTGTTCCGATTGTGGTTCTCTTCTCGCTCTTTGTAGCATCTCAAACCTATCATCAAAATGCGATTGCTCGATCTTTCTATCGTTTCGTATTCTTCCTTCCTGTAGTTACAGGTAGTGTTGCCGTAACGGTTGTATGGAAATGGATCTATGACCCCCTATCAGGGATTCTAAACTTTGTCCTTAAGTCAAGCCACATCATCAGCCAAAACATTTCTTGGCTGGGTGACAAAAACTGGGCTTTGCTAGCGATTATGATTATCCTTTTGACAACATCTGTTGGTCAACCGATTATCCTTTATATCGCTGCTATGGGGAATATTGACAACTCACTTGTTGAAGCAGCGCGTGTTGATGGTGCGACTGAGTTCCAAGTTTTCTGGAAGATCAAATGGCCTAGCCTTCTTCCAACAACTCTTTACATCGCGATCATTACGACTATCAACTCTTTCCAATGTTTCGCCTTGATTCAGTTGTTGACTTCTGGTGGTCCAAACTACTCAACAAGTACCTTGATGTACTACCTTTACGAAAAAGCCTTCCAATTGACAGAATACGGCTATGCCAATACTATCGGTGTCTTCTTGGCAGTGATGATTGCCATTGTCAGCTTTGCTCAATTCAAGATCCTCGGAAACGATGTAGAATACTAAAGAAAGGAGACAGTTATGCAACCTACACAAAAGAAACCTTTAACAGCTTTCACTGTTATTTCAACGATTATCTTGCTCTTGTTGACCGTGCTGTTCATCTTTCCATTCTACTGGATTTTGACAGGGGCCTTCAAATCACAACCAGATACCATTATGATTCCACCACAGTGGTTCCCTAAAATGCCAACCATGGAGAACTTCCAACAACTCATGGTGCAAAACCCTGCTATGCAGTGGATGTGGAACTCTGTATTTATCTCACTGGTAACCATGTTCCTAGTGTGTGCTACCTCTTCTCTAGCAGGTTATGTCTTGGCTAAAAAACGTTTCTATGGTCAACGCATCCTCTTTGCAGTCTTTATCGCTGCCATGGCACTTCCAAAACAAGTTGTCCTTGTACCACTCGTACGTATCGTCAACTTCATGGGAATTCACGATACTCTTTGGGCAGTTATCTTGCCTTTGATTGGATGGCCGTTTGGGGTCTTCCTCATGAAACAATTCAGCGAAAACATCCCAACAGAATTGCTTGAATCAGCTAAAATCGACGGTTGTGGTGAGATTCGTACTTTCTGGAGCGTAGCCTTCCCTATTGTGAAGCCAGGATTTGCGGCCCTTGCAATCTTTACCTTCATCAATACTTGGAATGACTACTTCATGCAGTTGGTAATGTTGACTTCACGTCAGAACTTGACTATCTCACTCGGGGTTGCGACCATGCAGGCTGAAATGGCAACCAACTATGGTTTGATCATGGCAGGTGCAGCTCTAGCAGCCGTGCCAATCGTAACCGTCTTCCTTGTCTTCCAAAAATCCTTCACTCAGGGTATTACTATGGGAGCTGTTAAAGGATAATACTCTGCGAAAATCGAATTCAAACTACGTCAGCATCACCTTGCCATACTTAAGTATTGCCTGCGGTTAGCTTCCTAGTTTGTTCTTCGATTTTCATTGAGTATAGGAAAAACTGTCTATCAAAATTCAGAAGAATATGTTATAGACTAAGAGAAATATAGTTTCATAAGTGTCTACAAAATGGAGAGTATGCAGTTACTTCGTGAAGTTTTGTCAGACACTTATAAACTTAATTTATGATTTTAGTTAACTATCAGAAACGAAGGAAACAGTATGATTTTTGACGATTTGAAAAACATCGCCTTTTACAAGGGAATCCATCCCAATCTAGACAAGGCTATCGACTATCTCTACCAACACCGTAAGGATTCATTTGAATTAGGTAAGTATGAGATTGACGGAGACAAGGTCTTTCTAGTTGTTCAGGAAAATGTCCTCAATCAAGCTGAAAATGATCAATTTGAGCATCATAAGAACTATGCAGACTTGCATTTGCTGGTAGAAGGTCATGAATATTCGAGCTACGGTTCACGTATCAAAGACGAAGCGGTAGCATTCGACGAAGCGAGCGACATTGGCTTTGTCCATTGTCATGAAAAATACCCACTCTTGTTGGGCTATCACAATTTTGCGATTTTCTTCCCAGGAGAACCTCACCAGCCAAATGGCTACGCAGGGATGGAAGAAAAGGTTCGCAAGTATCTCTTTAAAATTTTGATTGATTAAAAGAATCAGGAGGAGCAAACATGGCACAAAAAGGAGTAAGCCTTATCAAGGCAGCATTTGATACAGATAATTTTCTCATGCGTTTCAGTGAGAAGGTCTTGGATATCGTGACAGTCAATCTTCTTTTTGTCGTCTCTTGTTTGCCCATCGTGACGATTGGAGTGGCGAAAATCAGCCTTTACGAGACCATGTTTGAGATTAAGAGAAGCAGACGGGTACCAGTCTTTCGAACTTATCTAAGAGCTTTCAAGCAAAATCTGAAACTGGGTTTCCAGTTAGGTTTGCTGGAGTTGGGCATTGTGTCATTAAGCCTTCTAGATCTCTATCTCTTCTGGGGACAGACAGCTTTACCCTTCCAGCTTGTGAAAGTTATTTGTTTGGGGATTCTCATCTTCCTTACTCTGGTGATGCTGGCTAGTTATCCCATCGCTGCTCGCTATGATTTGTCTTGGAAAGAAGTGCTGCAAAAAGGGCTTATCTTGGCAAGTTTTAACTTTCCATGGTTCTTCCTCATGTTAGCCATTCTCTTTCTTATTGTGATGGTTCTTTATCTATCCGCCTTCACTCTCCTTTTGGGTGGGTCAGCCTTTATCCTCTTTGGTTTTGGTTTGCTAGTCTTTCTCCAAGCAGGATTGATGGAGAAAATTTTCGCCAAATACCAGTAGAATGGCTTGTTTCTGAAACTACTTTCAATCGATACAGTTTCTAAAATACAAGTAGAAACTAAAATCTAAGTGTATACAAGATATTGAAAGCGATTTTCACAAGGTGTATACTAAACTTGTAAAAAATAGAACTGCTCTCAGCAGAAAAAAAGAAATCTTAGGAGAAAATCTATGTCAGATTTGAAAAAATATGAAGGTGTCATTCCAGCCTTCTACGCATGTTATGATGATCAAGGAGAAGTAAGTCCAGAGCGTACGCGTGCCTTGGTTCAATACTTCATTGATAAGGGTGTTCAAGGTCTCTATGTCAATGGTTCTTCTGGTGAATGTATCTACCAAAGTGTGGCAGACCGCAAGTTGATCTTGGAAGAAGTTATGGCAGTTGCCAAAGGGAAATTGACCATTATCGCTCACGTAGCATGCAACAATACGAAAGACAGTATGGAACTTGCTCGCCATGCGGAAAGTTTGGGAGTGGATGCTATCGCAACGATTCCACCTATTTACTTCCGCTTGCCTGAGTACTCAGTTGCTAAGTACTGGAATGACATTAGTGCTGCAGCACCAAATACAGACTATGTGATCTACAACATTCCTCAATTAGCAGGTGTTGCTTTGACTCCAAGTCTTTACACTGAAATGTTGAAAAATCCTCGCGTTATCGGTGTGAAGAACTCTTCAATGCCAGTTCAAGATATCCAAACCTTTGTCAGCCTTGGTGGAGAAGACCATATCGTCTTTAATGGTCCAGATGAACAGTTCCTAGGTGGACGCCTCATGGGGGCAAAAGCTGGTATTGGTGGTACTTATGGTGCTATGCCAGAACTCTTCTTGAAACTCAATGAGTTGATTGCTGAAAAAGACTTGGAAACAGCTCGTGAATTGCAATACGCTATCAATGCAATCATCGGTAAATTGACTGCTGCTCATGGAAATATGTACGGTGTAATCAAAGAAGTCTTGAAGATCAATGAAGGCTTGAACATTGGTTCAGTTCGTTCGCCATTGACACCAGTAACTGAAGAAGATCGCCCAGTTGTAGAAGCAGCAGCACAATTGATTCGTGAAACCAAGGAGCGCTTCCTCTAATCCATAAGGAGGTATTTATGACACACTACGTTGCAATTGATATTGGCGGAACCAACATCAAATATGGTTTGATTGACCAAGAAGGCCAACTTGTTGAATCGCATGAAATGCCAACTGAGGCGCAAAAGGGTGGACCCCATATCTTACAAAAAACAAAAGATATCGTTTCCAGCTATTTAGAAAAAGGCCCAGTAGCAGGTGTTGCCATTTCTTCAGCGGGAATGGTGGATCCTGACAAGGGTGAAATCTTCTATGCTGGTCCTCAAATTCCTAACTACGCAGGAACTCAGTTCAAAAAGGAAATCGAGACTAGCTTTAATATTCCTTGTGAAATTGAAAATGATGTCAACTGCGCAGGTCTTGCTGAGGCAGTATCTGGTTCAGGCAAGGGAGCGAGTGTGACACTTTGCTTGACCATTGGAACAGGTATCGGTGGTTGCTTGATTATGGATGGGAAAGTCTTCCATGGATTTAGCAACTCAGCTTGCGAAGTCGGTTATATGCATATGCAGGATGGAGCTTTCCAAGACTTGGCTTCTACGACAGCCTTGGTAGAGTATGTAGCAGAAGCTCATGGTGACTCAGTTGATCAGTGGAATGGCCGACGCATTTTCAAGGAAGCTACTGAAGGAAACAAGATCTGTATGGCTGGCATTGATCGCATGGTAGATTACCTTGGGAAAGGTCTGGCAAATATTTGCTACGTTGCCAATCCAGAAGTGGTCATTCTCGGTGGCGGTATTATGGGGCAAGAGGCGATCCTCAAACCGAAGATCCGCACAGCCTTGAAGGCAGCCTTAGTACCAAGTCTAGCTGAAAAAACACGATTAGAATTTGCCCATCACCAAAATACAGCTGGTATGTTGGGAGCTTATTATCATTTCAAAACAAAACAATCCTAGTTTGGAGTTATAGAATTAAGAAGAACACTTAACCACTACTTGAGTGAAAATGTTCGGCTTAATTCTTTTTTTGATGATAGAAAAACTGTCCAGTATATGAAAAGTAGCGAAAAGGTCTATCAAGACCATTAGGCGACCTTGCTTCATTGGTATGAGAAGGACAAAGAAGAATTACAAAAAAGAACGATAAGAGCAGAATTCCTACCATCGAAAAATATATGAGAGGAGATTCCTTTTAAGATAGCGAAGATGGTGCAAGCTCTATACTTTGTTTCCAAATACTAAACCTAAGCCAAGAAGAAAAAGTGATATAATGAGATGGACGAGAAATTGATAAATTAGAATTTATCGGGGTATGAGTTATGAAATTTCATGAGTTTGGAGATAAAAATTTTCTGCATATATTATTGATACATGGAGGGGGTAATTCTTGGTGGAATTATCTTAGGCAAGCTCGTATGCTATCAGACGAGTACCATGTGATTTTACCAACTCTTGATGGACATGGAGAAGAATACCAAAGAGATTATATCTCAACTGAATATTCAGCACAGATAATAATGGATTATATAAAAGATAATTGTGGTGGGAAGTTGTTTGCATTAGGTGGTGTTTCTCTAGGAGGACAAATTGCGATGGAGTTATTATCATTAGATGATAATATAGCTCAGAAAGCAATGATAGATGGCAGTATTTGTATACCTCAGCCTAGATTGGCAAAAATTTGCATAATAATTGTAAAACTCTTTGGAAAACTTATGTTTAGCAAATCGGTAAGTAAAATGCAACTTAATCTAATGAAAAAAATATACCCTAAAATGGCATATCCAAAAGAAATAGAAAACTATTATATGGAAGATATGCCAAGACTTCCAATGAAGACACTAGTGACAATGTATAGAACATATATGGCGAAATATAGATTGAAAGATTCTATTGCAAAGAGTAAAGCACAGGTTTTATATATTTACGGTGAAAAAGAAATGGACTGTGTCAAGCAATCAGCAAAATTGTTTCAAAAAATGCATCCAGATTGTACTCTTTATGAATCTAAAGGTTACAATCATGGATATTTATCAACTTATTTACTTTTAGAGTGGATGGAACTGATTAGTCCATTTTTGAAAAATGGTGAACTGAAATCAGGTAAAGATATTTAAAAAATGCCAGTTTGTCAAAATAAAACAATTAAATAAAATTATAGAGAGGAAGTAAAAGCAGATAGCCGATACTTCCTTTTTGTTGTCAAAAATTCAAAAACGGAAAGGGGAATTTATGGAAGAACTGAAAACACAGATAAAGAAGGCATTAGCACAAGGAGAAAGATTGGAAAGACCACCTATGAGCCTATTATCATTTCAAAACAAAACAATCCTAGTTTGGTCCAACCAAACTAGGATTTTCTAACGCGTTTTTGTCTACGATAGCCGTTGAGTTTTTTATTTTCCCAATAGCTGTTAAAAATTTTTTCCTTGCTCTCACGATTGATTTCCAAAAAGTAGGCATAAATCAAATCTATAAGGAAGAGCATGGGGAGTTGAGCGGATATCCGTTGAATGTAGGAAGGCTGGCTGTGGCTGGCAACAAGAACGGTCTCTGTATAGGCTTGACTATCTTTATTGGGAACACTTGTAAAGAGTACAGTCTTTGCCCCCATCTCTTTTGCATCTAAAAGACTGTCTAAAATAGAAGGAGTTGTACCAGAAAGTGAGAAACCGAGTACGAGACAATTTTCATCCATGATGCTGGTCGTCCATGCAAAGCCATCCTGATCGGTTAAGGCTTCACAGACAACACCTAGTCTCATAAAGCGCAGTTTCATCTCACGAGCGACAAGACCGGAACTGCCTGTTCCAAAGAAGTAGACACGCTCAGCATCTTCGATTAACTGGGCGACTCGTTCCAGTTGTTCTTCGTCGATCAAATCCTGTGTTTGTTCTCGCATGATACTGTAGCTTCGCAAAACACGTTTGGTCAAAGGGCTGTGTTTGTGCGAATGAGTGTCCTGTTTACTAGCCTGATGCTGGTATTGAAAGATGAATTCTCGGTAACCTGTAAAACCACACTTTTTAGCAAAGCGGGTCAGCGCTGCTTGGGAGATATGTAATTTCTGGGTAACTTGCTGAGAAGAAAGATCATCTTGGATCGTTTCAGGTTGTAAAAAATAGCGAGCGATTTCTTGCTCAAGCTCGGTTAATTCTTCAAAATGGAGGTCGATTATGGTTGCGATGTCTGGCTTGTTCATGAGGCTCCTTTTTATGAGTCAAAGTCTTAAAGGTTAACGCTTTCTTAACTATTACTATCATTATATCATAGAAGATAGGATAACCAAATAAAAAGGCATTTTCAGATAAAAGTCAAAAAATGCTTCGACTTTTCCAAGAGTTTCTCCTTAAAATATGGTACAATGAAAAGTACCGAGCTTCACCTGTTTGCTCTATTATTTTAGGGAAAATAAAGGTGAAAATCGAAAATTTTTCTAGAAAAGAGTCTTAGTTGTATGAGAAAATTCAATAGCCATTCGATTCCGATTCGGCTTAATTTACTGTTTGCCATTGTTATCCTACTGTTTATGACCATTATCGGTCGATTGTTATACATGCAGGTGCTGAATAAAGATTTCTATGAAGCAAAGTTGGCATCAGCCAGCCAGACTAGGGTGACAACCAGCTCAGCTCGTGGCCAAATCTACGATGCAACAGGGAAACCCTTGGTAGAAAATACACTCAAGCAAGTTGTTTCTTTCACACGAAACAATAAGATGACGGCGGCAGAGTTAAAGGAGACGGCTAGAAAACTGCTGACTTATGTGAATGTCACTTCTCCTGAACTCACAGACCGTCAGATTGCAGACTATTACCTGGCGGACCAGGATATTTACAAAAAAACAGTCGAATCCTTGCCAAGCGATGAACGTCTGGATTCAGATGGGAACCGTTTATCGGAAGCGACTCTCTACAATAATGCGGTCGAAAGCATTGACGTGAGTCAACTCAATTATACAGATGACCAGAAAAAAGAAATCTATCTCTTTAGTCAACTCAATGCTGTTGAAAATTTTGCAACGGGCACCATTTCAACAGATGCTTTAGATGATACTCAGGTTGCTCTTGTGGCTTCTGCATCCAAGGAATTACCAGGTATCAGCATTTCAACCTCATGGGACCGAAAAGTACTGGACACTTCTCTATCGTCTATCGTCGGTAGCGTTTCAAGTGAAAAGTCAGGTCTTCCAGCTGAGGAAGTTGACGCTTATCTCAAGAAAGGCTACTCTCTCAATGACCGAGTGGGAACTTCTTATCTTGAAAAGCAATATGAAGATGTCCTCCAAGGCAAACGCTCTGTCAAAGAAGTGCATCTCGACAAACATGGAAACATGGAAAGTGTGGAAAATGTCGAGGAAGGAAGCAAAGGAAACAACATCAAATTAACGATTGACCTCGCTTTCCAAAATGGAGTGGATGACCTACTCAAGAGCTACTTTAACTCCGAGTTGGGTAATGGTGGTGCCAAATATTCTGAAGGGGTCTACGCAGTCGCTCTCAATCCCAAAACTGGTGCAGTTCTGGCGATGTCAGGTGTCAAGCATGATGTTGAATCTGGTAAATTAAGTTCAGATTCGCTTGGGACGATAACCAATGTCTTTGTGCCAGGATCTGTCGTTAAGGCAGCGACCATCAGCTCTGGTTGGGAAAATGGAGTTTTGTCAGGCAATCAAACTTTGACAGACCAGCCGATTGTTTTCCAAGGTTCAGCTCCTATCAATTCATGGTATACCTTGTCATACGGTTCTTTCCCTATTACAGCGGTTGAAGCCTTGGAGTATTCCTCCAATACCTACATGGTGCAAACAGCTCTGGGAATTATGGGACAGACCTATAAACCCAATATGATGGTAGCAACGAGTCGATTAGATACAGCTATGGGCAAATTGCGGTCAACCTTTGGGGAATATGGACTCGGGGCTTCAACGGGAATTGATCTTCCAGATGAATCAACAGGATTTATACCAAAAGAGTTTGATTTGGCCAACTATCTAAATAATGCTTTTGGTCAGTTTGATAACTACACTCCGATGCAGTTAGCTCAGTATGTCGCAACCATTGCAAACAATGGCGTACGTTTGGCTCCTCACATCGTTGAAGGGGTTTATGGAAACAATGACCAAGGTGGCTTAGGTAGTCTAGTTCAAGAAACAGCTACCAAGGAAATGAACAAAGTTAATATCTCAGAAGCAGATATGGCTATCTTGCAACAAGGTTTCTATCAAGTTTCTCATGGAACGAGCGCTCTGACAACTGGTCGTGCCTTTTCAAATGGCGCAGCCGTTTCCATCAGCGGGAAAACGGGTACTGCCGAAAGTTACGTTAATGGCGGTCAAAAAGCCAATAATACCAACGCAGTCGCCTATGCACCAACCGAAAATCCTCAAATCGCAGTCGCAGTCGTCTTTCCTCATAACACCAACCTTACAAACGGTGTCGGACCTTCAATTGCACGCGATATTATCAATCTTTACAACAAACACCATCCAATGAATTAGAAAGGAACTTATGCTGTATCCAACACCTATTGCCAAGCTGATCGATAGTTATTCGAAGCTTCCCGGTATCGGAATCAAAACGGCTACCCGTCTAGCCTTCTATACCATTGGAATGTCTGATGACGATGTCAATGAATTTGCCAAAAATCTACTGTCTGCTAAGCGGGAGTTGACCTATTGTTCCATCTGTGGTCGCTTGACTGACGATGATCCTTGCTCTATCTGTACAGATCCGACTCGTGACCAGACAACCATCTTGGTGCTAGAGGATAGTCGCGATGTGGCTGCTATGGAAAATATCCAAGAATACCACGGACTCTATCATGTCTTGCATGGCCTCATTTCTCCTATGAATGGCATCAGCCCAGACGATATCAACCTCAAGAGTCTCATGACCCGTCTCATGGATAGTGAGGTTTCAGAGGTGATCGTGGCAACCAATGCGACGGCTGACGGGGAAGCGACCTCTATGTACCTTTCTCGTCTCCTCAAACCAGCTGGTATCAAGGTCACTCGCTTGGCACGAGGTCTGGCCGTGGGAGCAGATATCGAGTATGCGGACGAAGTCACACTCCTACGAGCCATTGAAAATCGGACAGAGTTGTAGGAGTAAACAAATTTACGAACTCAATTCATTTATACAAGAACGGGGAGACCGAGTTTGTCGTTATCGGTCTCTTTTTATATTTCTTTACTATCAGTACCATGTTCAAGTTTCAAAAAAGAAGCAAATATGATATACTAAGGTGCGAGTATTCTATTAGAAAATAGGACAGTAATATGAAACAAACAATTATTCTTTTATACGGTGGACGTAGTGCGGAACGTGAAGTCTCTGTACTATCAGCTGAGAGTGTCATGCGTGCGGTCAATTACGATCGTTTCACAGTCAAGACTTTCTTCATCAGTCAGTCAGGTGACTTTATCAAAACGCAAGAATTTAGCCAGACTCCAGGTCAAGAGGATCGTCTCATGACCAATGCGACTATTGACTGGGACAAGAAAATAGCGCCAAGTGCTATCTACGAAGAAGGTGCAGTGGTCTTTCCAGTTCTTCATGGTCCGATGGGAGAAGATGGTTCAGTTCAAGGATTTTTAGAAGTTTTGAAAATGCCTTATGTCGGCTGTAATATCTTGTCATCCAGCCTTGCCATGGATAAAATCACGACCAAACGTGTCTTGGAGTCTGCTGGGATTGCTCAAGTTCCTTATGTGGCTATCGTCGAAGGTGATGATGTGACTGCTAAAATCACTGAAGTTGAAGAAAAATTGACTTATCCAGTCTTCACGAAACCGTCAAACATGGGCTCAAGTGTTGGTATTTCTAAGTCTGAAAACCAAGAAGAACTCCGCCAAGCTTTGGAGCTTGCCTTTCAATATGACAGCCGTGTCTTGGTAGAGCAAGGAGTGAATGCTCGTGAAATCGAGGTTGGTCTCTTGGGTAACTACGATGTCAAGAGTACGCTTCCTGGTGAAGTGGTCAAGGATGTTGCCTTTTATGACTACGATGCCAAGTATATTGACAACAAGATTACCATGGACATCCCAGCCAAGATTAGTGATGATGTAGTAGCTGTCATGCGTCGAAATGCAGAAACAGCCTTCCGTGCCATCGGTGGTCTCGGTCTGTCTCGTTGTGATTTCTTCTATACAGACAAGGGCGAGATTTTCCTAAACGAGCTCAATACCATGCCAGGTTTCACCCAGTGGTCTATGTATCCACTACTTTGGGACAATATGGGAATCAGCTACCCAGAACTAATCGAGCGTTTGGTTGACCTTGCCAAGGAAAGTTTTGACAAGCGCGAAGCGCATTTGCTATAAAAATGAAAGAGAGGGTAGAAGCCAGAACTGTCACTGTAGGTGATTAGAGTTCTTGGACTTCAACCCTTTTTAAAGGAGTAGAAATGAAATTAACAATCCATGAAGTAGCGCAAGTTGTTAGGGCTAAAAATGATGTGACAGTTTATCCAGATAGTCCGCTAGTTAAGGCTGAGTTTGACAGTCGTTTAATCACTGCAGGAGATTTGTTTGTTCCGCTCAAGGGAGCGCGTGATGGTCACGACTTTATCGAAACAGCTTTTGAAAATGGTGCAGTAGTAACCTTATCCGAGAAAAAGGTTGCAAATCAACCCTACATCCTAGTAGACGACGTGTTGACTGCCTTTCAAACCCTAGCTGCCTACTATCTTGAGAAAACGGCTGTTGATGTCTTTGCTGTTACAGGTTCAAATGGCAAGACAACAACCAAGGATATGCTGGCGCATTTACTGTCAACAACCTACAAGACCTACAAAACACAAGGAAACTACAATAATGAGATTGGGCTTCCCTACACAGTTCTCCACATGCCTGAAGGGACAGAAAAGTTGGTCTTGGAGATGGGGCAGGATCACTTGGGAGATATCCATCTTTTGTCTGAATTGGCTCATCCTAAGACAGCCATCGTGACCTTGGTTGGAGAAGCTCATTTAGCCTTTTTCAAAGACCGTTCGGAAATCGCTAAAGGAAAAATGCAAATTGCAGATGGTATGAGGCCTGGCTCCTTGCTCTTGGCACCGGCTGACTCGATTGTAGAGGACTACTTGCCTACTGATAAAAAGGTAGTTCGTT
The DNA here is from genome assembly GCF_000162495.1 of Streptococcus sp. M143. NCBI lineage: Bacteria > Bacillati > Bacillota > Bacilli > Lactobacillales > Streptococcaceae > Streptococcus > Streptococcus sp. M143. The sequence continues at coordinate 71,569 of NZ_GG730097.1, forward strand.
TTGGGCAAGGGGCAGAGTTGGAAATCACAGACTTGGTTGAGCGCAAGGATAGTCTGACCTTTAAGGCTAATTTTTTGGAACAAACCCTTGATTTGCCAGTGACTGGTAAGTACAATGCCACCAATGCTATGATTGCATCCTACGTTGCCTTGCAAGAAGGAGTGTCAGAGGAACAGATTCGTCAAGCCTTCCAAAATCTTGACTTGACGCGTAATCGTACTGAGTGGAAGAAAGCTGCCAACGGAGCAGATATTCTGTCAGATGTTTACAATGCCAATCCAACTGCTATGAAGTTGATTTTGGAGACATTCTCTGCCATCCCAGCCAACGAAGGGGGCAAGAAAATCGCTGTTCTAGCAGACATGAAGGAACTTGGTGACCAATCTATCCAACTCCATAATCAGATGATTTTGAGCCTATCGCCAGATGTGCTGGATACCGTTATTTTCTATGGAGAAGACATTGCCGAATTAAGCCAGCTGGCTAGTCAAATGTTCCCAATCGGCCACGTTTACTACTTCAAGAAGACAGCTGACGAAGACCAATTTGAAGGTCTTGTCAAGCAGGTTAAGGCAAGCCTTGGTACGAACGACCAGATTCTGCTCAAAGGCTCTAACTCCATGAATCTAGCCAAGTTGGTAGAAAGTTTAGAGAATGAATGCAAGTGATTTTACCAAGTATCTGCAAAGAATGCTAGCCATTACGGATACTGGATTAACCTTCACAAAAGATCCTTTTGACTGTGAGCGATACGAGGACTTGCGTGCGATCTTATCTGATATTTTGAGAGAAACTACAGAACTAAAGCAAGAGGAAGTAACAGAGCTTCTGAGACCAACTGGTGCTTATGCAACTCCTCTGATGGACGTCCGTGCTTGGATTGTTGAGGATGAAAAAGTATGTCTAGTCAGAGGGCAAGGAGAGGAAAGTTGGGCTTTGCCAGGTGGCTTTGGTGAAGTCGGCTATTCTCCAACTGAAAATATTCTTAAAGAAATTGAAGAAGAAACCGGTTTTACAGCAAAAACTGAAAGGTTACTTGCAGTTTTTGACACCAATCGTTCCCAACTACAGAGCAAACAATATGCAAAGTTTGTGTTTGAATGTAAGCTTCTTGATGGACAATTTCAAGAGAATCAAGAAATTGCTGACCTTCAATTTTTTGCCATTGACCAATTGCCAGCCTTATCTGAAAAACGCATCACCAAGGAACAAATGGAGATTCTTTGGCAGGTTTATAAAGGACAAAGAGACCAATATATTGATTAGGTTATGCTAGAGAAGTCTGCAAATCAAAAAAGGGTGTTTGTAAGATGCATTTCTGCGATACAAATGATATAATAGGTTGCGAATTTAAGCAGCAAGTATTCTATGCATGGTATAGAATCAAGCTTTTTCAAAAAAATTTAAAAGCTAGAATAGTGAACTTTCTACTACTCTGGCTAGATGAACGAGGAATAGAATATGAATTTGTGGGAACAATTATTTACCACACAGATATCAGAACCGCCCCAGTTTGAACTCCACTGGTATATTGGTTTGTTAAGTTTATTGGCTCTTACTTTCTATGTTTCATATCGTTACCGTGACAAGGTGGCTTACCAGCGCTTCATTCAGATCCTTCAGTCTCTTCAACTGATTGTTCTGTATAGCTGGTATTGGGGGAATCAAATGCCCTTATCAGAAAGTTTGCCCTTCTATCATTGCCGTATCGCCATGTTTGTTATGCTCTTGATTCCAGGGACTTCCAAGTACAAGCAATACTTTGCACTTCTAGGAACCTTTGGAGCAACTGCAGCTCTGGCATACCCACTCTTTGACCCTTATCCGTTTCCGCATGTGACCATCCTGTCCTTTATCATCGGGCATGTGGCACTTTTGGGGAATGCGCTCCTATACTTGTTTAAGAATTATGAAGCTTCCCTGCTCAACTTGAAAAATGTGACAGTGATTACATTTTCTCTAAATGCCTTGATAGGAGTTGTCAACTTGGTTGTAGGTGGAGATTATGGATTTTTAAATAAACCACCACTAGTGGGGAATCACGGACTATTGGCGAATTACATCATCGTGTCCAGTGTGTTGGTAGTAGCTATCAGTTTGACTGCAAAAGTACTAGAGGTCTTTTTGCAACAAAGAGCAGAAAAAATGATTCAAGAGAAAGCTTAAAAAGGCCTTCTCTTTTTTTGATTAAATATGCAAAATATAGCTGTAAGGATATAAAAATAATGATTGCTCCTGAGAAAAATTGTTTAAAAGACTTTTACAAAAAACCTAGAGGAAATTTATGAAAAACTAAGCACGATTGGATTTTTTGTGTTATAATATTTTGTGAATAGCTGTGTCTCGTCACAGTTATTGAAAATAGAAGTGAGAAACTTGGAAGACAGAGAGGACGCAATGTAATGACTAGAGATGGTTTTTTTACAGGCTTAGATATCGGAACTAGCTCCATCAAAGTGCTGGTTGCCGAACATAGAGATGGTGAAGTAAATGTAATTGGCGTTAGCAATGCCAAGAGTAAAGGTGTCAAAGACGGGATTATCGTTGATATTGAGGCTGCTGCTTCAGCAATTAAATCCGCAATTTCCCAGGCAGAAGAGAAGGCAGGAATTTCAATTAAGTCTGTCAATGTTGGTTTACCAGCAAATCTCTTGCAGGTTGAACCAACTCAAGGAATGATTCCTGTAACATCAGATACAAAAGAAATTACAGATCAAGACGTAGAGAATGTTGTCAAATCAGCTTTGACGAAGAGCATGACGCCTGATCGTGAAGTGATTACTTTCATTCCAGAAGAATTTATCGTAGATGGTTTCCAAGGTATTCGTGACCCTCGTGGCATGATGGGGGTGCGTTTGGAAATGCGTGGTTTACTTTACACAGGGCCTCGTACCATTCTTCATAACCTTCGTAAAACCGTAGAGCGTGTGGGAATTCATGTTGACAACGTCATCATCTCACCATTAGCGATTGTAAATTCAGTTCTTAATGAGGGAGAACGTGAGTTTGGCGCGACAGTGATTGATATGGGTGGTGGACAGACTACAGTTGCAACTATTCGCAATCAAGAATTGCAATTTACAAACATTTACCAAGAGGGTGGAGAATATGTCACTAAAGATATTTCCAAGGTCTTAAAAACATCCCAAAAAATCGCGGAAAGTTTAAAACTAAACTATGGTGAAGCTTATGTTCCACTAGCAAGTAACGAGACTTTCCAAGTTGAAGTCATTGGTGAAGTAGAGCCCGTTGAAGTGACAGAAAGTTACTTGGCAGAAATTATTTCAGCACGTATCAAACATATTTTTGATCAAATTAAACAGGAGTTAGACAGAAGGCACTTGTTGGATCTACCAGGTGGTATCGTTCTGATCGGCGGAAATGCGATTTTACCAGGAGTTGTCGAATTGGCGCAAGAAGTGTTTGGTGTTCGAGTGAAACTCTATGTGCCAAATCAAGTGGGAATTCGCAACCCTGCTTTTGCCCATGTGATCAGCTTGTCTGAGTTTGCAGGTAAATTGACAGAAGTGAATCTTCTGGCTCAAAAGGCAGTCAGAGGAGATGAATTCCTTCGCCAAAAACCAATTAATTTTGGTGTTTCAAATCAGAGTGTGACACCAATTATACAATCAACTCCAGTGCAACCAGCTACTGCAGCAACTGAAATCACATCTGACAGTGGCCTTGCTCCAAGAGACGAATTCCAAGCAAGTTCTCAAGATAAACCGAAATTAACAGACCGTTTCCGTAGCTTGATCGGAAGCATGTTTGATGAATAAAAGAGGAAAAGAAATTATGACATTTTCATTTGATACAGCAGCTGCTCAAGGTGCAGTTATTAAAGTAATTGGTGTCGGTGGAGGCGGTGGTAATGCTATTAACCGCATGATCGACGAAGGTGTTTCAGGAGTAGAATTCATTGCGGCGAACACAGACGTACAAGCCTTAAGCAGTACAAAAGCTGAAACAGTTATCCAACTCGGACCAAAATTGACTCGTGGCTTGGGTGCTGGAGGTCGACCTGAGGTTGGTCGTAAGGCTGCTGAAGAAAGCGAAGAAGCATTGACAGCAGCGATTAGCGGGGCAGACATGGTCTTTATCACTGCTGGTATGGGTGGTGGATCTGGTACAGGAGCTGCCCCTGTTATTGCACGTATTGCTAAAGATTTAGGTGCCCTTACAGTTGGTGTTGTGACACGTCCTTTTGGCTTTGAAGGAAGCAAACGTGGTCAGTACGCTGTAGAAGGAATCAACGAACTTCGCGAACATGTTGATACTTTGTTGATTATTTCAAATAACAACTTGCTTGAAATTGTTGATAAGAAGACACCGCTTCTTGAAGCTCTTAGTGAAGCAGATAACGTCCTTCGCCAAGGTGTTCAAGGGATTACAGACTTGATTACTAACCCAGGTTTGATCAACCTTGACTTTGCTGACGTGAAAACGGTTATGGCAAACAAAGGGAATGCCCTTATGGGTATCGGTATTGGCAGTGGAGAAGAGCGTGTCGTTGAAGCGGCTCGTAAAGCGATTTACTCACCACTTCTTGAAACAACCATTGACGGTGCTGAAGATGTCATCGTCAACGTTACTGGTGGTCTTGATTTGACCTTGATTGAAGCAGAAGAGGCTTCTGAAATTGTCAATCAAGCAGCAGGCCAAGGAGTGAATATCTGGCTTGGAACCTCTATTGACGAAAGCATGAAGGATGAAATCCGTGTTACTGTTGTAGCGACAGGTGTTCGTCAAGAGCGAGTGGAAAAAGTTGTTGGTTCTCCAGTAAAACAAGCGGCTCGTCGTGAAGCCTCAAGACAACCGCACCCTCAAAATTTTGATCGTCATTTTGACCTAGAAGATACAGCAGAATTACCAAAACAAAGCCAACGACGCTTTGAAACAAGTCAATCTTCTGCTTTTGGTGATTGGGACTTGCGCCGTGAATCAATCGTTCGTCAAACTGATTTAGTCGTATCACCGGTAGAACGTTTCGAAGCACCGACTTATCAGGACGAAGATGAGTTGGACACACCTCCATTCTTCAAGAATCGTTAATCAATGGATTTGAAAAAAAATACAGAGTTCGTTTTTCAGCAGGTCGCTGAAGCTAGCCGAGAAGCAAATCGTGATCCAGCTTCTGTTTCAATTATTGCAGTGACGAAATATGTGGACGTAAAAACAGCGGAAGCCTTGCTTCCCCTGGGTGTTCATCATATTGGTGAAAATCGTGTTGATAAATTTTTAGAAAAATATCAGACGTTAAAAGAATTCCCTGTCACTTGGCATTTGATTGGAACGCTACAAAGACGGAAGGTCAAAGAAGTAATCCCTTTTGTGGATTACTTTCATGCTTTAGATTCCTTAAAATTGGCGCAGGAGATTCAAAAGAGAACAGATCATGTTATCAAGTGTTTCCTACAGGTCAATATTTCAGGAGAAGAAAGCAAGCACGGTTTTTCAAAAAAAGAATTACTAGAACTTTTGCCAGACTTGGCTCAGCTAGATCAGATTGAGTATGTTGGTTTGATGACCATGGCTCCTTTTGAGGCAGATTCTGATGAATTGAAACAAATTTTCAAGAAAACTCAGGAACTGCAAGCAGAAATTAGAGAAAAACAAATTCCTAATATGCCGATGACAGAGTTGAGCATGGGCATGAGTCGTGACTATAAGGAAGCGATTCAATTTGGTTCGACCTTTGTTCGAATTGGCACAGCATTTTTTAAATAGGAGAGATCTATGTCTTTAAAAGATAGATTTGATAAATTTATAGATTATTTTACAGAAGATGGGGAAGAAACAACTGCGACTTATCAACCTCAGGATGAGCAGATGATTGCTTCATCGAGTTCAGCTTCTAAAGAACTGCCAGCGCAGTTTCAATCAACCACTTCAAAAGATGCCAACATCACTCGCTTACATGCTCGCCAACAAGAATTGGCTATGCAAAGCCATCGTACAGATGAAAAAGTGACGATTGATGTTCGTTATCCTAGAAAATATGAGGATGCAACAGAGATTGTGGATTTATTGGCTGGAAATGAAAGTATCTTGATTGACTTCCAGTACATGACAGAGGTTCAGGCTCGTCGTTGTCTAGACTATCTGGACGGTGCCCGTCATGTTTTGGCAGGTAATCTGAAAAAAGTTGCGAGTACAATGTATTTGTTGACACCAGTCAATGTGGTTGTGAATATTGAAGATATCAAGTTGCCTGATGATTCTCAAAGTGCAGAATTTGGTTTTGATATTAAACGAAGTAGAGCGAAATAATGATTTTTCTGATTCGTCTAATCCAAAATGCAGTGAATATCTATTCCCTGCTTTTGTTAATCTATGCACTCCTCTCTTGGTTTCCAAATTCTTACGGTAGTTCACTAGAACGTTTACTGGAAAAGCTGATTAGACCGATTGTTGATCCACTTCGCCGTTTACCTTTACAATTTGGAGGTTTGGATTTATCCATTTGGCTAGCAATCTTAATCGTCCGTTTTTTGGGTGACAGCTTGATTCGTTTCTTGTTGATACTATGATGACAAATAAAGCGATTTACCAGCACTTTTCTCTTGATGATGCTCCCTTTATTGATAAGGGATTAGAGTGGATCAAGCGGGTGGAAGATACTTATACTCCTGTCCTCACTGCTTTTGTCAATCCGCATCAGGAACATATACTGAGGGTTTTGGCTGGGACCTATGGACTGGGCTGTGTGAGTAGCGGAGAATATATCCATACAGAATTTGTCCGTGTCCTTCTGTATCCGGACTATTTCAGTCCGACACTGTCAGATTTTGAAATAGCATTGTTAGAGATCCGTTATCCAAGTAGATTTGAACAGCTAACACATGCAAAGATTTTGGGGACAATCATCAATCAACTAGGAATTGATCGTAAGCTCTTTGGTGATATCTTGGTAGATGAAAAGAGAGCACAGATTTTTGTCAATCGTGATTTTATCCCTCTGTTTCAGGACGGGATACAAAAGATTGCCAGACTACCTGTGTCGCTGGAGGAATGTCCTTTCACCGATAAAATCATATCTGAGATCAATTATCAAGAACAAGAGATTTTGATTTCCAGTTTTCGTTTGGATGCCCTCTTATCAAGTGCTTTGAAATTATCCAGAAAGCAGGCTGGTCAACTGATAGAGAAAAAATCTGTTCAGGTAAACTACCACCCCATTGAAAAATTAGATTATCTAGTAGCTGTAGGGGATTTGATTAGTGTGAGAAAGTTTGGTCGTCTGAAGATTGTCAAAGAAAATGGGCAAACTAAAAGGGATAAGATAAAACTGACTATCCAATTATTATTAAGTAAGTGAGGAAAAGTATGCCAATTACATCATTAGAAATTAAAGATAAAACCTTTTCTACGAAATTCAGAGGGTTTGATCCAGAAGAAGTAGATGAATTTCTTGATATTGTTGTTCGTGATTACGAGGACTTAGTTCGCAATAATCACGAAATGGAAAGACACATTAGAAGTTTAGAAGAGCGCTTATCTTACTTTGATGAGATGAAGGATTCGTTGAGCCAGTCTGTTTTGATTGCTCAAGATACGGCTGAACGTGTAAAGCAAGCTGCTCAAGAGCGCTCAAACAATATTATTCAACAGGCTGAGCAAGATGCCCAGCGCCTCCTTGAAGAGGCAAAATACAAGGCTAATGAAATCCTACGTCAGGCAACAGATAATGCTAAGAAAGTAGCTGTTGAGACAGAGGAATTGAAAAACAAAAGCCGTGTATTTCATCAACGTCTCAAATCTACGATTGAGAGCCAGTTGGCAATTGTCGAATCTTCAGATTGGGAAGATATTCTTCGTCCGACTGCGACTTATCTCCAAACAAGTGATGAAGCCTTCAAGGAAGTCGTAGGTGAGGTCTTGGGAGAAGCTGTTCCTTCGCAACCAGAAGAAGAGCCGATTGATGTGACTCGCCAATTTTCACCTGAAGAAATGGCTGAGTTACAAGCCCGCATCGAAGCAGGTAACAAAGAATTAGCTGAGTTTGAAGCTCAGCAGGCTAACAGTCAAGCGGAAAGTCATGTGTTAGACATCAATACGGTTGTAGAAGAGATACAGTCTCATTCAGTTGAACTACAACATGAGGATTCAGAAATGATGACAGAGTATTTCTCAGTATCGCCATCAGCAACTGGAACTGCTTCTTCAACTACTAGACATGAAGCACAACAAGAATCCGTTACAATATTATAAGAAATAAATGTGAGAACAAGATTTAACCAACTATATTTCCAGCGAGTAGGAGACGGTGTGAGTCCTGCAATCCCTAGTGGTCAGATTATCCTCTCAAGCAATCCAGTCTGAAAAGAGTAAGATTGGACGTTCCCCACGTTACGGGAAAAGAGGGGAAAAGACAAAGTCTTTTTCCGAACAAAGGTGGTACCACGATTTTCGTCCTTTTTAGCGATTCGTGGTTTTTAATTTGTCAATTTAAATTAAAGGAGTAACAATGAAACTTAAAGATACCCTAAATCTTGGAAAAACTGAATTTCCAATGCGTGCTGGACTTCCTACTAAAGAACCGCTATGGCAAAAAGAGTGGGACGAAGCGAAACTTTACCAACGTCGTCAAGAATTGAACCAAGGAAAACCGCATTTCACCTTGCACGATGGACCTCCCTATGCCAACGGAAATATCCACGTTGGGCACGCCATGAACAAGATTTCTAAAGATATTATTGTTCGTTCGAAATCGATGTCAGGATTTTATGCGCCTTACATCCCAGGTTGGGATACACATGGTTTGCCAATCGAGCAAGTTTTGGCAAAACAAGGTGTCAAACGCAAAGAAATGGACTTGGTTGAGTACTTGAAACTTTGCCGCGAGTACGCTCTTTCTCAAGTTGATAAACAAAGAGAAGACTTTAAACGTTTGGGTGTTTCTGGTGACTGGGAAAATCCTTATGTGACTTTGACTCCAGACTATGAAGCAGCTCAAATCCGTGTTTTCGGTGAAATGGCTAAGAAAGGCTATATCTACCGTGGTGCCAAGCCAGTTTACTGGTCATGGTCATCTGAATCAGCCCTTGCAGAAGCGGAAATTGAATACCATGACTTGCTTTCAACTTCCCTTTACTATGCTAACCGCGTCAAAGACGGAAAAGGTGTTCTAGATACAGATACTTATATCGTTGTCTGGACCACAACTCCATTTACTATCACAGCTTCTCGTGGTTTGACTGTTGGAGCGGATATTGACTACGTAGTCGTACAACCTGCTGGTGAAGTTCGTAAGTTTGTGGTTGCTTCAGAATTGTTGACTAGTTTGTCTGAAAAATTTGGTTGGGCTGATGTTCAGGTCTTGGCAACCTACCGTGGTCAAGAATTGAACCATATCGTAACAGCTCACCCTTGGGATACGGCTGTAGATGAGTTGGTAATCCTTGGTGACCACGTTACGACTGACTCTGGTACTGGTATCGTCCATACAGCCCCTGGTTTTGGTGAGGACGACTACAATGTCGGTGTTGCTAACGGTCTTGAAGTTGCTGTAACAGTTAACGAACGCGGTATTATGATGGCCAATGCTGGCTCTGACTTTGAAGGTCAATTCTATGACAAGGTTGTACCAACTGTTATCGAAAAACTTGGTAATCTTCTCCTTGCGCAAGAAGAAATCTCTCACTCCTATCCATTTGACTGGCGTACGAAAAAACCAATCATCTGGCGTGCAGTACCACAGTGGTTTGCCTCAGTATCTAAATTCCGCCAAGAAATCTTGGACGAAATTGAAAAAGTGAAGTTCCACTCAGAATGGGGTAAAGTACGCCTTTACAACATGATTCGTGACCGTGGCGACTGGGTTATCTCTCGTCAACGTGCTTGGGGAGTTCCTCTTCCAATCTTCTACGCTGAAGACGGCACACCAATCATGACAGCTGAAACTATTGAACACGTGGCTCAACTCTTTGAGGAACATGGTTCTATCATCTGGTGGGAACGTGATGCCAAATATCTCTTGCCAGAAGGATTTACGCATCCAGGTTCACCAAATGGCGAGTTCAAAAAAGAAACAGACATCATGGACGTATGGTTTGACTCAGGTTCGTCATGGAATGGAGTGGTAGTAAACCGTCCAGAACTCAAATATCCAGCAGACCTTTACCTAGAAGGTTCTGACCAATACCGTGGTTGGTTTAACTCTTCACTCATCACATCTGTTGCCAACCATGGCGTAGCGCCTTACAAACAAATCTTGTCACAAGGTTTTGCCCTTGACGGTAAAGGTGAGAAGATGTCTAAATCTCTTGGAAATACCATTGCTCCAAGCGATGTTGAAAAACAATTTGGTGCGGAAATCTTACGTCTCTGGGTAACTAGTGTTGACTCAAGCAACGACGTGCGTATCTCTATGGATATCTTAAGTCAAGTCTCTGAAACTTACCGTAAGATTCGTAACACCCTTCGTTTCTTGATTGCTAACACATCTGACTTTAACCCAGCTGAAGATACAGTAGCTTACGAAGAACTTCGTTCAGTTGATAAGTACATGACTATCCGATTTAACCAACTTGTTAAGACCATTCGTGATGCCTATGCTGACTTCGAATTCTTGACAATCTACAAGTCCTTGGTAAACTTTATCAATGTTGACTTGTCAGCCTTCTACCTTGATTTTGCTAAAGATGTTGTTTACATCGAAGGTGCCAAATCACTCGAACGCCGTCAAATGCAGACTGTCTTCTATGACATCCTTGTCAAAAACACGAAACTCTTGACACCAATCCTTCCTCACACTGCGGAAGAAATCTGGTCATATCTTGAGTTTGAAGCTGAAGACTTTGTTCAATTGTCAGAATTGCCAGAAGCGGAAACATTTGCTAACCAGGAAGAAATCTTGGATACTTGGGCAGCCTTCATGGACTTCCGCGGACAAGCTCAAAAAGCCTTGGAAGAAGCTCGTAATGCAAAAGTTATCGGAAAATCGCTTGAAGCACACTTGACAGTTTATCCAAATGAAGTGGTGAAAACTCTGCTTGGAGCAGTGGACAGCAATGTGGCTCAACTCTTGATTGTATCAGAATTGACCATCGCAGAAGGAGCAGCCCCAGAAGGCGCAGTTAGCTTTGAGGATGTTGCCTTCACAGTTGAACGCGCTGCAGGTGAAGTTTGTGACCGTTGCCGTCGTATCGATCCAACTACTGCAGAACGCAGTTACCATGCAGTTATCTGTGACCACTGTGCAAGCATCGTAGAAGAAAACTTTGCGGATGCAGTTGCAGAAGGATTTGAAGCAAAATAATCAGAAAGAGACTGAGAAAGGTCGCTAAAATCATAAAAACGCATAATATCAAGAGTTCAAGTGCTTTGATATTATGCGTTTTATCATGGGAAAATTTACTAGTCCATTTCCTAAAATGAAGTTCTTCCTGGCCTGTCCGTGTAGATGGTTAACATAATCTAGTATTCAGTTTTCTCATGATTTTATATTTGCTAATAATTATAAAAGAATTATGGAGCTTAAAATTCTTTAGAGAGTTTAAAGGGTATTAATATTCATTATAAAATTTTATAGAAATGTTTAATTTTTATTGAAATTATGATAGAATAATACCTATAAAAATTTTAAGGAGATTATTATGAAAACAAATACACTTGCTCGTGTTAACGCTATTTTTGGTCTTATTTCAGGAATTGTATTGCTTTTAGCGCCAGTCATCATGTTTATGATGGCTGTTGGAGCTGCTGCAGCGACTGAAGACGCAGATGTAACAGTTGGGACATTGACAGGGCTCTCAATTATTTTGTCATTGGTTAAAATTGCTGTTTTAGTATTGGGAATTGTGGCTATAGTTTATTATAAAGATGATGAACGTGTTACGAATGCACCTTCTGTTTTGCTCATTGTAGGTGGTGCGGTCGGCTTGATTCCATTTTTAGGATGGGTAGGTGGAATTCTAACCATTATTGGTGGTTCACTCTACTTTGGAACATTGAAAAAATTTGTAATTGAAGAGTAGTAGTTTTTTAATTATTTAGGAGAGACTGCTTCATTTTCTGTTGAGAACAATTATGATAATATAATAAAGAGAAGGCTGAGAGGCTCTTCTCTTTTTCGTTGATTTTCACTAGCTTTTTTGTGAAAAATTGTGTAAAATGGAATAGATAAACGAGGGCAACCTCGAAAAATAAAAGGAGAATCCATCTAATGGTAAAATTGGTTTTTGCTCGCCACGGTGAGTCTGAATGGAACAAAGCTAACCTTTTCACTGGTTGGGCTGATGTTGATTTGTCTGATAAAGGAACACAACAAGCGATTGACGCTGGTAAATTGATCAAAGAAGCTGGTATCGAATTTGACCAAGCTTACACTTCAGTATTGAAACGTGCGATCAAAACAACAAACTTGGCTCTTGAAGCTGCTGACCAACTTTGGGTTCCAGTTGAAAAATCATGGCGCTTAAACGAACGTCACTACGGTGGTTTGACTGGTAAAAACAAGGCTGAAGCTGCTGAACAATTTGGTGATGAGCAAGTTCACATCTGGCGTCGTTCATACGATGTATTGCCTCCAAACATGGACCGTGATGATGAGCACTCAGCTCACACTGACCGTCGTTACGCTTCACTTGACGACTCAGTTATCCCAGATGCTGAAAACTTGAAAGTGACTTTGGAACGTGCCCTTCCATTCTGGGAAGACAAAATCGCTCCAGCACTTAAAGATGGTAAAAACGTATTCGTAGGAGCTCACGGTAACTCAATCCGTGCCCTTGTAAAACACATCAAACGCTTGTCAGACGACGAAATCATGGACGTGGAAATCCCTAACTTCCCACCATTGGTATTCGAATTTGACGAAAAATTGAACGTAGTTTCTGAATACTACCTTGGAAAATAATCTATAAACAGAAAGCCTAGATTACTAGGCTTTTTTGTTTTTGCTTCTAGTTTCCAACTAGTTGAAAAAGCGTTATAATGATAGTAAAGAGTGACTTAATTGTAAGAAAGAGAGAAGGACGATGGCTTATATTGAAATGAAACACAGCTACAAGCGTTACCAGGTTGGGGATACGGAGATTGTGGCTAATCGAGATGTGAATTTTGAAATTGAAAAGGGGGAGCTGGTTATCATACTTGGTGCTTCAGGTGCGGGAAAATCAACCGTTCTCAATCTCCTAGGAGGTATGGATACCAATGATGAGGGGGAGATTTGGATTGATGGTGCCAATATTGCCAACTATAGTTCGCACCAACGAACAAACTATCGTCGTGAAGATGTGGGCTTTGTTTTTCAGTTTTACAATCTAGTCTCCAATCTGACAGCCAAGGAAAATGTGGAACTGGCTTCAGAAATCGTGACAGATGCCTTGGATCCAGAGCAAGTGCTCAAAGACGTAGGGCTAGGTCATCGCCTCAATAACTTTCCAGCCCAGCTTTCTGGAGGGGAGCAACAGCGAGTCTCCATTGCACGCGCTGTAGCCAAAAATCCTAAAATTCTCCTCTGTGATGAACCGACAGGTGCCTTGGATTACCAGACGGGGAAGCAAGTCTTGAAGATTCTCCAAGACATGTCTCGTCAAAAAGGAGCGACGGTGATTATCGTGACCCACAATGGCGCGCTAGCCCCTATTGCAGATCGGGTGATTCACATGCGCGATGCCACGGTTAAGAGTATGACGATCAATGAGCATCCGCAGGATATCGATACATTGGAGTATTAGCATGAAAAAAACATACCGAAAAGACTTGCTCCAGTCAGTGACGACTTCAAAAGGACGCTTTGTTTCTATCTTGACCTTGATGATGCTGGGTTCTTTAGCTCTAGTTGGCCTCAAAGTGGCCAGTCCAAACATGGAACGTACGGCAGAAGATTATCTCCGTAAAGCCAATACTCTGGATCTGGCCGTGATAGCAGATTATGGCTTGGACAAAGAAGACCAAGACGAACTAAAGACACTTCAAAGAGCAAGTGTTGAGTTTGGCTATATGGCAGACCTAACCGTTGAAAATAGTGAAGAAGCGGTTCGACTTTATTCCAAACCAGAGAGCATTTCAACCTTCCAACTGACAGAAGGGCTACTGCCAGGGGCTGATGGGGAAATTGCCTTGGCTGATTTCTGGAAAGACCGCTATCAGATTGGGCAGACCATTATCTTTACTAAGAAAGAAGAAAAGTCCGTCGTAAAATCCCAAACTTTCACAATTACTGGATTTGTTCAGTCGGGTGAGATCCTTTCTCAAAAAGACTTAGGGAGTTCTAGCAGTGGAAATGGAAGCTTGGCTGGCTATGGAGTGATTTTACCCAGTCAGTTTGACTCAGATGTCTATAGTATCGCGCGTGTGCGCTATGACGATTTAAAAAATCTGGATGCTTTTTCATCAAACTATAAGACCAAACGATCCCAACATCAGGAAGAGTTGCAAGACTTGCTGGAAGATAATGGTCAAAAAAGATTGGCAAGTATCAAAGCAAATGGGCAGAAGAGCCTGAAAGATGGGAAAGAACAGCTCCAAACTGCTGAAAGCAACCTTGAAAATGGCAAGAGTCAGTTAGAACAGGCTGAAAGTCGATTAAAAACTCAAGAAGAACAAGTGACCGCTTTACCAGAACCGCAAAAGAGCCAAACCAAGGGACAGCTGACAAAAGCTAAGGAAGAATTGGCGACTAAAAAAGAAAAACTGGCTCAGACGGAGAGTGATCTATCTAAGGAAAAAGAGAAACTTGAACAGCGTCAGAAAGAGCTTGATGAACTGGCAGAGCCGACTTACCACGTATACAACCGCCAAACCATGCCAGGTGGACAAGGTTATCTCATGTATAGTAACGCTTCAGCCAGTATTCGTTCTGTCGGAAATATCTTTCCAGTGGTGCTTTATATGGTCGCTGCAATGGTGACCTTTACAACGATGACTCGCTTTGTGGACGAAGAGCGTACCAATGCTGGTATTTTCAAGGCCCTAGGTTACCGTAACCGAGATATAGTTGCCAAGTTTGTCCTCTATGGTTTTCTTGCAGGAACTGTGGGAACCATTATAGGAACACTTCTTGGACATTATCTCCTTGCCGGCGTGATTTCGGATGTTATAACAGCTGGGATGGTTGTTGGAAAAAGTCAGGAGTATTTTTACTGGTCTTATAGCCTTCTTGCCCTAGCCTTAAGTTGGGTATCCAGCGTTTTGCCAGCTTATCTGGTAGCGCGAAGGGAGTTGCACGATGAAGCAGCCCAACTTTTGCTTCCCAAACCTCCCGTTAAAGGATCAAAGATTTTGATGGAACGGTTGAGCTTTATATGGAGTCATTTGAGCTTTACTCATAAGGTTACGGCAAGAAATATCTTTCGTTATAAGCAACGAATGTTGATGACCATTTTTGGAGTTGCAGGTTCGGTTGCTCTCTTATTTGCTGGTCTTGGCATTCAGTCATCTGTGGGAGGAGTTTCCGAGCGCCAATTTGAACAAATCCAGCAATACCAGATGATTGTAGCGGAAAAGAGCAGTGCAACGGAACAAGAAAAGGCCGATTTAGAAAGTGCCTTGCAAGCTGAACCTATCCATGCTTATCAAAAGATTTACTCTAAATCCATTGAAAAAGATTTTAAAGGGAAAGCAGGACTTCAAAACATCACCATGATGGTTACTAGTGGTGAAGACTTCAAACCCTTTATCGCATTAGAGGAAAATAGGCGAGAGTTGCAGGTCACTGATGGAGCGGTCGTGAGTCAAAAATTAGCCCAACTAGCAGGTGTTACGATTGGAGACAAGCTGGAGTTTGATGGGAAGGAAATCAAGGTCGCGGCTATTTCTGAAAACTATGTTGGACACTTTGTTTATCTCAACAGAGCGACTTACGAACAAGTCTACGGCACCAGCCCGCAAGACAATACCTACCTAGTAAAATTAAAAGAGCCGACACCTTCCAATACGGAGAAAGAAGCTGCTACCTTTATGGAAAAAGCAGCTGTTTCTGGGGTAGTCCAAAATGCGACGGCCATCCATCTCTTTGAATCCGTGGCTAGTTCGCTCAATAAAACCATGGCAATCCTTGTCCTTGTTTCCGTCTTACTAGCCATTGTCATTCTTTACAATCTTACCAATATCAATGTGTCAGAACGTATCCGCGAACTTTCGACTATCAAGGTTCTCGGTTTCCACAATAAAGAAGTGACCCTCTATATCTACCGCGAGACCATAGTGCTATCCCTTGTGGGGATTGTTCTCGGTTTGGTAGCTGGCTACTATTTACATCAATTTTTGATACAAATGATTTCACCTGCCACCATACTTTTTTATCCACGAGTCAGCTGGGAAGTCTATGCTCTTCCAATCGTCACAGTGACTGTAATCATAGCCTTACTGGGCCTCTTTGTCAATCACCACTTGAGAAAGGTGGATATGCTTGAAGCCCTGAAATCAGTAGAGTAATTCAAGGTTTTAAACAGTAAATCAGTTGACAAAGTCTCTGCTTCTTGGTAGAATAAGAACTGTCGTAAAGACAAATAACTTCTTCTTGGTTACAGGCATGCCAACCTGTCACTCGGATGAAGCCAAATAAAAAGGAGAAACATCATGGCAATCTCAAAAGAGAAAAAAAATGAAATCATCGCACAATATGCACGTCACGAAGGTGATACAGGTTCAGTAGAGGTTCAAGTTGCTGTCCTTACTTGGGAAATCAACCACCTTAACGAACACATCAAACAACACAAAAAAGACCACGCTACTTACCGTGGATTGATGAAGAAAATCGGTCGCCGTCGTAACTTGCTTGCATACTTGCGTAAAAACGACGTTAACCGTTACCGTGAGTTAATCAACTCTCTAGGACTTCGTCGTTAATCTTGCGTCTAAAACGTTTCTATACTTCGTTGCCTTCGCCTCGATGTACCATCAGTACAATCTTCGGCTTGTCGCCTAGTCTATAAACGTTTTATCCAGCAAGAATAAAGCTCTCTGATTTCAGAGGGCTTTTTATGTTGTCACCTTATCTCGATATACTCAAGTATAATCTTTGGTTACGGTTCCTAGCACTGTAAGGTAAAATAAACCAGATCATCTCCCTTCGGGGAGATTTTTTTGTTTTACTAACATTTTTGTACAATCTTCGCCTCGTCGCCTAGTCTATAAACGTTTTATCCAGCAAGAATCATGATGCTAAGGGCGTTAAAAATCCGTATGAAAATAGGGAAAGGAAACAGTGTTCGATGAACATAAGGAGTTTTATCTTTTTCACTAGGATTTTAGCCCGAGCTCAAATCAGCTCTCTGATATTCAGAGGGCTTTTTTATTGAGGTTTTATCGGTCACAATTTTGGAGACTACAAAAACCTCAAATAGTATCAGCTAGTTACACCATAAAGGTGCGCATCTACTCGGCTTGAAAAGTCGAGTAGATGTCTGCAAGCCCCCTCGGAGAGCCCACACTTTACGAAGTAAAGTATAGTATGTTATACTTTACATGGAAGTAGTCACCGAATTTCAGTTAGAAATTACTTTATAACTACGTTTTGAGGAGGAGTAAAATGCTTTCCTACGTTCGACATTACCCACTAGCGATAGCTAAATTAATGTGTCTGTGCTCTCCTAAAATCTGCTGATTTATTACTGACTAATACAGGAGGCTTTTATGGGACAGACAATCATATCTGCTATTGGTGTTTATATTTCCACCAGTATCGATTATTTAATTATTTTAATTATTTTATTTGCACAGCTATCACAGAATAAACAGAAATGGCATATTTATGCGGGGCAATATCTAGGAACAGGCTTACTTGTAGGGGCGAGTTTAGTTGCTGCTTATGTCGTTAATTTCGTGCCTGAAGAATGGATGGTTGGATTGCTTGGTTTAATCCCTATCTATTTAGGGATTCGCTTTGCAATTGTTGGAGAAGGTGAGGAAGAAGAGGAAGAAATTATTGAAAGATTAGAACAAAGCAAGGCAAATCAACTGTTTTGGACAGTTACATTGCTGACAATTGCGTCTGGCGGAGATAATTTAGGTATCTATATACCTTATTTTGCTTCGTTAGATTGGTCACAGACCCTCGTGGCGTTGCTTGTGTTTGTAATCGGCATAATTATCTTTTGCGAGATTAGTCGGATGTTATCCTCTATTCCGTTAATATTCGAGACAATTGAAAAATACGAGCGAATCATTGTGCCCATAGTATTCATTCTACTTGGACTATACATCATGTATGAAAATGGCACGATAGAGACTTTTCTGATCGTGTAGATTTTTTTGTTTCACTAGGATTTTAGCCCGGGCTCAAATCAAGCTCTCTGATTTCAGAGGGCTTTTTATGTTGTCACCTTACCTCGATATACTCAAGTATAATCTTCGGTTACGGTTCCTAGCACTGTAAGGTAAAATAAACCAGATCATCTCCCTTCGGGGAGATTTTTTTGTTTCACTAACATTTTTGTACAATCTTCGGCTTGTCTATATATGTCTCCATCCTTGTTCATCTAGTAGAAATATGGTATACTTTTTATGAGAATTTTCTAAATTTTTAATTTTGTCTAAGGAGGTTTTCATGCTTTCCAAATTTTCTGGAAGCCGACAAGA
This sequence comes from Streptococcus sp. M143, assembly GCF_000162495.1. NCBI lineage: Bacteria > Bacillati > Bacillota > Bacilli > Lactobacillales > Streptococcaceae > Streptococcus > Streptococcus sp. M143. Next base: position 90,097 of record NZ_GG730097.1, read on the forward strand.
TTTACAATTTGTGTTACTTTTAGGTGTTTTGCTAGGTATTTTAGGGATTTCACTTTTTCTTGCTGTTTCTATGGGATCCGTAGCGATTGACTTAGGAGATACCTATCGGATCATTTTGAGCAGGTTGGGTTTTCCTCTTGAGATAGGAGAGGTTTCCAAGTCTACTCTTGCCATTGTATGGAATATGAGGTTCCCCCGAGTATTGTTAGGCTTGATAGTAGGGGCTGGTCTTTCTATGTGTGGTAGCGTGATGCAGTCTACAGTGAACAATCCCATCGCAGAGCCTTATGTCTTAGGAATTTCTGCGGGTGCAACTCTAGGGGCAACTTTGAGCATCATTCTTGGTTTAAAATTGGTGATTAGCCTTGGAGCTTTCCTTGGAGCTATTTTGGCAACAATCGCTGTCCTTATCATTGCCTCTATGCAGGGAAGGATGACGACTTCTAGTCTGATTTTATCAGGAACGGTGGTCAACGCTCTCTTTCTAGCCTTTTCCAACTTTATTATCTCAGTTGGGGCTAATGCTGACAGTGTGATGACCATTAAGTTTTGGACTATGGGCTCGCTTGCCGGGACTACCTGGTCTGACTTAGTCCTGCCAACTATAGTAGTAGGAATGGCCTTTCTATTTTTCGCTACTCAGTATCGTGTTTTCAATGCGATGATGATGGGAGATGAGGCTGCTTTAACTTTGGGTATTCCCTTACGCTTTTATTGGTATCTTTATGTGACCATGGTGGCTGTTCTGACAGCAGTCTTAGTAGCAACTTGTGGGATTATTGGATTTGTTGGTCTAATTACTCCTCACTTAGCTCGAGGCTTAGTAGGAACGAATTACAGGAGGCTTTTTCCTGTTGCGACCTTACTGGGTGCTCTCTTTGTCGTCTGGGCAGATGTACTTTCTCGTGTCATCATTCCAAATGCTGAGATGCCAATTGGTATTTTCACAGCCTTGGTAGGTGCTCCCTTTTTTATCTACATTGTTGGAGGTAGGCGAAGGGAGGTGAGGGCCTGATATGGACTTGATTTGTCAGGATGTCCACTTTGGACTAGGAGAGAAAAAAATCCTCAAAGGAGTTTCTCTTAAGGTCGAGGGGCATCAATTTCACACGATACTAGGACCAAATGGAAGTGGAAAAACCAGCTTGCTTAAACTCCTCTATCGTCAGGAAAAGGCAGACAAAGGCTTGATAAGCTTAGATGGAAAGCCACTGGAGCATTGGTCACTCAAAGAAACAGCCAAGCAAATGGCAGTTGTAACCCAGTTTAATCAATTGCAGTTTGATTGTACAGTTGAGGAAATCGTCTTGCTGGGAAGAACTCCCCACCTCTCTTTTTTACAGAAGGAACAGGAAAGAGATTATGCCCTCGTTCAAGATGCTCTCGTCAAGGTGGATATGCTTGAGAAGAAAACTCGTCTCTATTCGTCCCTGTCAGGTGGGGAAAAACAGCGAGTCTTGTTGGCACGCGCCTTGGCGCAAGAACCGACTCTCTTGCTCCTGGACGAACCAACCAATCACCTGGATATCAAGTACCAGTTAGACTTGTTGGCCATTGTGAAGAATCTCAAGGTCAATGTTCTAGCTGTCCTGCATGATATTCAACTTGCTTGTCGCTATTCGGATTATCTCTATCTGATGAAAGAGGGAGAAATCCTTTACCAAGGAACTCCAAAGGAGACCATCACACCTGAGTCATTGCAAACTGTATATGGAGTTCAAAGTCAGGTTACTTGGACCGAGGATCAGCAAGCTATGATTCACTATTTATAAGAAAGAAAAGGAAAACAAAATGAAAAAAACACTCAGCATTTTACTGGTAACAGTAGCTACCCTAACCATGGCAGCTTGTGGCAATACTACTACAGAAAAAGCTACCACACAATCTAGCACAGAAACAAGTCAAAAGGCCAGCGCAGAGACGACTTATCCGTTAACGGTCAAGACCTATGATGCTAAGGGAAATGAAGTCGAACAAGTCTTTGACAAGGCACCTGAAAAAGTTATCACCAACAATCTTTCAACCACTGAAATTTTGTTGGAGTTAGGCTTGAAGGATAAAATTGCTGGCATGCTCAACCCTGACAATGCTGTAACAGGTAAATACAAAGACGCGATTGCGACTATTCCTCAAATTGGCGATAAAAAAACAGTCTCACAAGAGACAGTCCTTTCTTATGAACCAGATGCCGTCATGGGTCGAAACATGATGTTTTCTGAAAAATCCTTGGGAACAGTTAGCACTTGGAATGAAAACAAAATCCCAGTCTATACGCAAAAAGCTTCTCTCTCAACGATTCAGCAAGATTTGGGAAATATTGTAGAAGATGTCAAAAATCTTGGAATGATTTTCAATGTTCAGGACAAGGCCAATGAATACGCAGCCCAATTACAAGCTAAAATTGACGCTGTTAAGAAAGCAAATCCAACAAGCCAAGGTGAAAAGAAAAAGGCTTTGATTATGGTTGCTTATAATGACGAAACCTTCGGTGCATACAAGTCTGCTTTGCAGGAAAGCTTGTTGAATCAACTTGGTTATACCAACGTTGCAACGGGAACATCAGGCTTGACCTTGGAAAATCTCGTGTCAATGGATCCTGAGTTGATTATTTATGTGACCAGCGACCGCAATAAAAAATTGGATGCCAACGCAGTAGAGTTGATGAAGAAAAATGCTGTTTTGGAAAACGTTCCTGCAATTAAGAATCAAAAAATCATGACCATTTCTTACGATGAGTTGATGGACTATGGTCCAGCAGTGATTGATTCCCTTGAGAAAATCAATGACTTTATCAATAAATAATGAGTTTGATTGGGAGGGAATCCAAGTCAAGGTCAGCCTTCCTTCGACTTATGATCCCAATCAAACCTATCCAGCGATTCTCTTGAATGATGGAAACTTGGATTTCCTATCATCCCTTTCAGAATCTGTGATTTTAGTGGGCTTGACCTCTAAAAATCGCCTAGACGACTACACTCCATGGAAGGCATCTGCTCTGAGAGATGGAGCTCAAGATTTTGGCGGTCAGGCAAATGCCTATCATGGTCATTTATTTGGTAGTCTTTTAGACAAGTTGCAGTCGCTTTATCGCCTGGACAAAAATCGCCTTGCTTATGGGGGTTACTCACTAGGTGGTTTGGCGGCTGTATACAGTCTTTTCCATTTTGACAAGGTCTCCTGTATCTTTTCTATCTGCGGTTCCTTTTGGTATCCTGATTTTGTGGCTTACTGCAGGGAAGAAAAGGTGAAAAATTTGGACTGTTTGCTGTATTTACAGAATGGTCAAACAGAAGGAGCCCATCATACCAATCGCTTGGTTCAAGCACCAGTTTATGCTGAGCAGATCCATACCAGTCTTCAGAAACGCTATCCGACCGGTCAGTTTGTCTTTGATCCTTATGGGCATCATGAGCAAGTAGCTGAGCGATTTCTAGCCTTTTCCAGTTGGTTGGCAAAGGAATGGTAGATTGAATAAAGTAAGAGAAGAGACAAGGAAAAAATTAAATTTGAGGAGAAAATTCAGTAAAACTTTCTATAATAAAACGCATAATATGAACTCTCTGAGTTTCTTATATTATGCGTTTTTATGATTTTAGAGTTTCTTTGAATGCAGAAAAATACATGTTCTATAATGAAAAGTGACTGGATTGTCATTGGAAAGGAGCAGACGAGATTTATTAAGAATATTATAGGATTGATGAAATGATAGATATTTGTAGAAAATCACACACTTTAATCTCAGTCATTTTTATATTACTAACACTAGGAATATGTATTTTTGAAGACTGATATTTTTATCATGAATTTATTCTATAAAAGAAAATACTCCTTTATTTCTAAAGAAAGAGGGACAAAATCTTTTTGGGATGATAGAGTAGAATATGAAATTTGCTCTGAATATATTAAAAGAGAAGACCAAGAGGCCCTCTCTCATTGTTAACTATTTTTCTTGTTATAGTTGGCAAAGAATCTAAATGGTGCAAAACTCCTTTCCTCCACCTTCTATATGAAAAGAATCTCTTTAATCTTTTTTCTTAACACCAACAGTCAAACCAGAGGCTACTGCAATTAAGGCAACTCCAAGTACGGATAAATTAGAAGATGCCTTTTCACCAGTTTTGGGTAATTCAGATACTTTATTAGAAAGCGTAGAAGTATGATAAACTGCCTTTGTGCTTCCGATAGGTTTTGGTTTAAGTACGACATGCGCCTCTGTTAAGAAGTCATATTTCTCTGTTACGATGCGGTAAACACGTCCTTCTTGGACAGTCTTAACAACATGATTTGTAAAATCACGATTTAAAAGACTAGAAAATTCTTGATTAATATTAAGATAAAGCCCTTTTGTCCCCTCAACTAAAGGTTTGAAGGTCGATTCTGTGTATCTCATCCCTACAACTGATAGAGAAATATCTGCTGCTTTAAGAGCTTTCAGAGTCTCTTCTACTGTTGGAATGCCTGGGGTACGGAAATCAATACTTTCATCAGTAATTAAGAATGCAAAACGACGATTATTAGAAGCTGTAGACCAATCATAATCTTTTGAGGTTGCAATATGATGTAGAGGGACTGTAGGCTCTTCTGTTCCGCCGTATGTTCGAATAGATCTAAGCGCCTTAATATACTCCTCTACATTCTTAGTGAATTTAGATCCATTAAAATCGAAATATTGAACATTGTCAGCAGCCTCATACGCGATTAAGCCAAGACGAGCATCAACTTTTTTATTAGCCAAATCACGGACAAAGTTCTCGATATTCTGTACAACATTTTGAATAGAAGAATCCATTGAAACTGACTTATCAATAGTAAAGACGATATCTGCAGAACCAGCCGCTTGTTTAGTAATTATTACATCTGCTTCTTTCAAAACTTTTTCAAATGTAGTTTTCTTGATAGTTTGAGTAACATTAGCTACATAGTCATCTGTATTAACGTGATCTGTAACAGTCTTTGTTGTTGTAACAGGTGTCTTTTCTCCAACGGCAGTTCCCTTAGCAGCTAAATGAGTTGTTTCAACACTTACAGAAGTCTCTGCTTTGGCAGTTGCTTCTGTACCAGTTGCGTTTTCTTTAGTATCTACCTTGGCGTCCGTTGAAGTAGTAGTTACTTTAACTATATCACCAGGTTGAGCTTTATCAAGTGGTACTACAGAGACATTAACTTTATCTTGAATCTCCTTAACTGTTTCGGAAATTTGTTGATTAGTTTGAGTAGTTTTAGTGGAAAGTTCATTTGAACCTACTTGAGCAAGATCATTAGCAACTTGACTTGGATTCTTTACCTCATCAGCATCAACTTGCCCCATTGCTGTAAAGGTAGACGCTAGAGCAACCGTCAATAAAACAGACTTGCACTTCCCGAATAAAGAATGTTTATGATTCATTATAAAAATCCTCCCCTTTTTTAATAATATGATATCAAAATCAAAGTAATTTGTCAAAAATTTCTATATAGAATGTAGAGTTTTCTTCTGGTTATACAGGGATAAAGATCATAAAAATGCATAGCAACAAGTGTCCAAAAACATTGATGCTATGCATTTCTTATGGAAAGGCTTGCTGGATTTTCTCTTAAAATCGAGTTTTTGTGTAGCGGTTCTCATTGTCTTAACCAAGAGACTCTCTCTTCTTATCTGGATTCCAGATAAAGCTTGCGATAAAGCTAAAGATAATCGTTAGGATACCAACAATCACAGCAAGGATGAGGGCAGGGATTCGGACAAACCACCAGAGTGGGTTTGGTTTTTTATCATTGTACCATTGCTTGGTTTCCTCGTCCAAACGTTGGAATTCTGCTTGGATACGGTCTGCAACCATTTCGATTCCTTCATCATTCATTTTCTTGATGTCTGAGATATCGATAGGATTTCCAAAGTTCATATCGACACGTTCACGGCTAACCAAGCCCTTCAAGGTCATGGGACCGGTGTAGGCGACAGGCATAATACGAACCTTGGCCATTTTAGCAATCAAGGCTACTCCACCCTTGACATCGTTTGAGTGACGGCTTCCGCTTGGGAACATGATGAGAGAACGGTCGCTTTTTTTGAGGACGTTGATAGGGTACTTGATAGCAGAAGCGCTAGGATTTTCCCGATCAATAGGAAAGGCGCCGCACATACGAATCCACCAGCCAAAGATGCGGTTGTTAAACAGCTCTTTTTTGGCCATAAAGATGAACTGTTTTGGCTTAGTCGCAAAGGCCATATAAACAGGATCCCACCAAGTACGATGAGGAGCAACGAGGATATAGTTTTCGTCGCGGCTAGGGATTTTATCAGTATTGTGATAGTGGGCATTGCCATTGATGGACCACAAGATCAGCATGACCAGTCCACGCAAATAAGTATAAAACATGAGATCTCCTTCGATTGTATTGCTTTTATTATTATACCTTATCAAAAGACTACTGGCAAACTTTTTCAGTTATCAGCCAACAGTTTTTGGATGAGATTAGAATTCTGCTAGAAAAAATGATATGATAGAATTTATGGATAAAAATAAGATAATGGGATTAACCCAAAGAGAAGTCAAGGAAAGACAGGCTCAAGGTTTGGTCAATGACTTTACCGCTTCGGCCAGTACCAGTACTTGGCAAATCGTTAAACGAAATGTCTTTACCCTTTTTAACGCATTAAACTTTGTTATCGCTCTAGCGCTGGCTTTTGTGCAGGCTTGGAGCAATCTGGTTTTCTTTGCCGTTATATGCTTTAACGCTTTTTCTGGAATTGTGACAGAGCTACGGGCCAAACACATGGTGGACAAGCTCAATCTCATGACCAAGGAAAAGGTCAAAACCATCCGTGATGGCCAGGAAGTCGCCCTTAATCCAGAAGAATTGGTCCTAGGAGATGTCATTCGTTTGTCTGCGGGAGAGCAAATCCCTAGTGATGCTCTGGTTCTGGAAGGCTTCGCAGAAGTCAATGAAGCCATGTTGACGGGGGAGAGTGATTTGGTGCAAAAGGAAGTGGATGCTCTGCTTTTATCAGGGAGTTTCCTAGCCAGTGGCGCAGTTTTGGCTCAAGTCCACCATGTCGGAGCAGACAACTATGCTTCCAAACTCATGCTGGAAGCTAAGACAGTGAAACCCATTAACTCCCGTATCATGAAATCGCTTGACAAGCTAGCTGGTTTTACTGGGAAGATTATCATTCCCTTTGGTCTAGCTCTCTTGCTAGAAGCCTTGATGTTAAAAGGCTTGCCCCTCAAGTCATCGGTTGTAAATTCGTCAACAGCCCTTTTGGGAATGTTGCCTAAGGGAATTGCCCTTTTGACCATTACTTCGCTCTTGACTGCGGTGATCAAGCTGGGCTTGAAAAAGGTTTTGGTGCAGGAGATGTACTCTGTTGAGACCTTGGCGCGCGTGGATATGCTCTGTCTGGACAAGACGGGCACCATAACCCAAGGAAAGATGCAGGTGGAGGCTGTTCTTCCTCTGACGGAAACTTATGGTGAAGAGACTATTGCCAGTATTCTAACTAGCTACATCGCTCTTAGTGAGGATAAAAATCCAACGGCCCAAGCCATTCGCCAGCGTTTCCAAGGTCAGGTTTCCTATCCTATGCTTTCGAATCTTCCTTTCTCAAGCGACCGTAAGTGGGGAGCTATGGAGTTAGAAGGTCTGGGGACGGTTTTTTTAGGGGCACCTGAGATGTTGTTGGACTCTGAAGTCCCTGAAGCCAGAGAGGCCTTGGAGAGAGGCTCGCGCCTCTTGGTCTTGGCACTCAGTCAGGAAAAACTAGACCATCACAAACCACAGAAACCGTCTGACATTCAAGCCCTGGCCCTGCTGGAGATCTTGGACCCCATTCGAGAAGGAGCAGCCGAGACGCTGGACTATCTCCGTTCTCAGGAAGTGGGCCTCAAGATTATCTCTGGCGACAATCCAGTTACGGTTTCCAGCATTGCCCAGAAGGCTGGTTTTGCAGACTATCACAGCTATGTAGATTGTTCAAAAATCACGGATGAGGAATTGATTGCCATGGCTGAAGAGACAGCTATTTTCGGACGTGTTTCCCCTCATCAAAAGAAACTCATCATCCAAACCCTGAAAAAAGCAGGGCATACAACGGCCATGACAGGGGATGGAGTCAATGATATCCTGGCCCTTCGTGAGGCGGATTGTTCGATCGTAATGGCTGAAGGGGATCCGGCGACTCGTCAGATTGCCAATCTAGTTCTCTTGAACTCAGACTTTAATGATGTTCCTGAGATTCTCTTTGAAGGTCGTCGTGTGGTTAATAACATCGCCCACATCGCACCGATTTTCTTGATTAAAACGATTTATTCCTTTTTGCTTGCGGTGATTTGTATTGCTAGTGTTTTACTAGGGCGGTCTGAGTGGATTTTGATTTTCCCCTTCATTCCAATCCAGATTACCATGATTGACCAATTTGTGGAAGGTTTCCCGCCATTTGTTCTGACTTTTGAGCGAAATATCAAACCTGTTGAGCCAAATTTCCTCAGAAGATCCATGCTTCGTGCCCTACCAAGTGCACTTATGGTCGTCTTCAGCGTTCTCTTTGTGAAACTATTTGGAGCGAGTCAAGGTTGGTCTGAGTTAGAAATCTCAACCCTCCTCTATTATCTCCTTGGGTCTATCGGTTTCTTATCCGTATTTAGAGCCTGCATGCCATTTACCCTCTGGCGTGTCCTCTTGATTGTCTGGTCAGTAGGAGGCTTCCTAGCCACAGCCCTCTTCCCAATGATTCAAAAGCTACTTGAAATTTCGGCCTTAACTGGACAAACGTTACCTGTTTATGGGGCCATGATGCTGGTATTTACGGTGATTTTCATTCTAACCAGTCGTTACCAAGCGAAAAAATAAAGAAAGACCGCAATCTGTGGATTGCGGTCTTTTTAGGTGCAAGATTGCTAGCTGAAATATGGTATAATAAAAGGTAATAGAGTTTTGGAAAGAGAGAGAAGATGATTTCAAAGAGATTAGAATTGGTGGCGTCCTTTGTACCGCAAGGTGCCATTTTACTAGATGTGGGGAGTGACCATGCTTATCTGCCAATCGAGTTGGTAGAGAGAGGCCAAATCAAAAGTGCCATTGCAGGTGAGGTGGTGGAAGGTCCCTACCAGTCTACGATTAAAAATATTGAGGCTCACGGTCTAAAGGAGAAAATCCAAGTTCGTTTAGCCAATGGCTTAGCGGCATTTGAAGAGACTGACCAAGTATCGGTTATCACCATTGCTGGTATGGGTGGCCGTTTGATTGCGACCATATTGGAAGAAGGATTGGATAAACTTGCGAGTGTAGAACGTTTAATCCTCCAACCCAATAATCGTGAAGACGACTTGCGCATCTGGCTACAGGGCAACGATTTTCAGATTGTGGCAGAAAGCATCTTAGAAGAAGCTGGCAAGTTTTATGAAATTCTAGTTGTGGAAGCAGGACAAATGAAGCTATCAGCCAGTGATGTTCGCTTTGGACCTTTCTTGTCCAAAGAAATCAGCCCAGTCTTCGTTCAAAAGTGGCAAAAAGAAGTAGCTAAGTTAGAGGTTGCTCTTGACAAAATCCCAGAGAAAAATAGAGAAGAACGTCAAGTTCTTGTAGATAAAATTCAAGCCATCAAGGAGGTACTCCATGCTAGCAAGTGAAGTGATTAAACGTTATGAAGCCTTTTGTCCTCAGGAATTTTCCATGGAGGGAGACAGTCGTGGCCTGCAAATCGGTACTTTAGACAAGGATATCCAAAGGGTCATGGTTGCCCTTGATATTCGTGAAGACACGGTGGCAGAGGCTATTGAAAAGGGTGTGGATTTGATTATCGTTAAGCACGCGCCAATTTTCCGTCCGATTAAGGATTTGGTAGCCAGCCGTCCACAAAATCAGATTTACATTGATTTGATTAAGCATGACATTGCCGTTTATGTCAGTCACACCAATATTGACATCGTTGAGAATGGTCTCAATGACTGGTTCTGCCAGATGCTAGGCATTGAGGAGACGACTTATCTCCAGGAAACAGGCCCAGAACGTGGGATTGGGCGTATTGGTGACATTCAACCACAGACTTTTGGAGCATTTGCTCAGCATGTCAAGCAAGTCTTTGGTCTTGATAGTCTTCGCATGGTGCATTATCAAGAGAGTGATTTGAAGAAGCCTATTTCAAGAGTGGCCATCTGTGGTGGCAGTGGGCAGTCTTTCTACTCTGATGCTTTAGCAAAGGGGGCAGATGTCTATATCACTGGTGATATTTACTATCACACAGCCCAGGATATGCTTTCTGATGGCCTGTTGGCATTGGACCCAGGCCACTATATAGAAGTGCTTTTTGTGGAAAAAATCGCAGCACTTCTTACTCAATGGAAGGCAGAAAATAGCTGGTCTATTGATATCTTACCTAGCCAAGCATCAACCAATCCTTTCCACCATATCTAGTTAGAAGGTGAAGACAATGAAAAAAGTTGCCATTATTGGAGCAGGGATTGTGGGGGCAACAGCTGCCTACTACCTCGCGAAAGAAAGCGACCTAGAGATAACTGTTTTTGACCATGGTCAGGGTCAGGCAACCAAGGCTGCAGCGGGAATTATCAGTCCTTGGTTTTCCAAACGCCGCAATAAAGCTTGGTACAAGATGGCACGCTTGGGGGCTGACTTTTATGTTGATTTGTTGGCTGATTTAGAGAAGTCTGGTCAGGAAATTGACTTTTATCAGCGTTCGGGAGTTTTTCTCTTAAAAAAGGATGAATACAAGTTGGAAGAATTCTATGAACTAGCCCTCCAGCGTAGGGAAGAATCTCCCTTGATAGGTCAGTTAGCTATCATGGACCAAGCCTCAGCTAATGAATTATTCCCTGGTTTGCAGGGATTTGAACGCCTGCTCTATGCTTCTGGTGGAGCGAGAGTAGATGGCCAACTCTTAGTGACTTGTCTGCTAGAAGCCAGTCAAGTCAAGCTGGTCAAAGAAAAAGTGAGTCTGACACCTTTAGCATCCGGCTATCAGATTGGCGAAGAGGTATTTGATCAGGTTATTCTAGCGACGGGAGCTTGGTTGGGAGACATTTTGGAGCCTTTAGGATATGAGGTAGATGTTCGTCCCCAAAAGGGGCAACTACGAGATTATCAACTTGCCCAAGATATGGAATCTTACCCTGTTGTCATGCCAGAAGGGGAGTGGGATTTGATCCCTTTTGCAGGTGGGAAATTGTCCTTAGGAGCTACTCATGAAAATGATATGGGATTTGATTTGACGGTAGATGAAACCTTGCTTCAACAAATGGAGGAGGCAGCCTTACCTCACTATCCAGCCTTGGCAGAAGCGAAATCATCAGGTGAGCGTGTGGGAATTCGTGCCTACACCAGTGATTTTTCACCTTTCTTTGGGCAAGTACCTGGCTTAGCAGGTGTCTATGCGGCTAGTGGTCTAGGTTCATCAGGCCTCACAACGGGTCCTATCATTGGTTACCATTTAGCTCAACTGATCCAAGACAAGGAATTGACCTTGGACCCAGTAAACTATCCAATTGCAAACTATGTCAAACGAGTAAAAAGTGAATAAGATTTTACTGAAATTTTAGCAGGTAGTTTAGGATGTCAAATGACATTCCCTATCAAAAATGATAAAATAAGAAAAAATAATCTGAGAATCGAGGAAAAAAGATGCAAGAAAAGATTTTGGTAACGGGTGGTGCTGGATTTATCGGAACTCACACTGTTATTGAGTTAATCCAAGCAGGTCATCAAGTTGTTGTGGTGGATAATCTCGTCAACAGCAATCGTAAAAGTATAGAAGTTGTTGAAAGAATCACAGGAGTTGAGGTGCCGTTCTATGAGGCAGATATCCGTGACACAGATACCCTTAGAGATATTTTCAAGCAGGAAGAACCGACTGGTGTGATTCACTTTGCTGGTTTGAAGGCTGTTGGCGAATCAACACGTATCCCTCTTGCCTACTATGACAACAATATCGCAGGAACTGTCAGCCTTCTAAAAGCCATGGAAGAAAATAACTGTAAGAACATCATCTTCAGTTCTTCTGCGACAGTTTACGGAGACCCTCATACAGTTCCAATCTTAGAAGATTTCCCACTTTCAGTGACCAACCCGTATGGCCGTACTAAGCTCATGCTAGAGGAAATTTTGACGGATATCTACAAGGCAGACTCAGAATGGAATGTGGTCTTGCTTCGTTACTTTAATCCAATCGGAGCGCATGAAAGTGGAGACTTGGGAGAAAATCCAAACGGAATTCCAAACAATCTCTTGCCTTATGTTTCACAAGTAGCAGTGGGCAAACTAGAGCAAGTGCAAGTATTTGGAGATGATTACGATACAGAAGATGGAACCGGGGTTCGTGACTATATCCATGTCGTAGACCTAGCCAAAGGTCACGTTGCAGCTCTTAAAAAACTCCAAAAAGGTTCAGGTCTTAATATTTATAACCTTGGAACAGGTAAAGGTTACTCTGTTCTTGAAATTATCCAAAACATGGAAAAAGCGGTGGGACGTCCTATTCCTTACCGCATCGTAGAACGTCGCCCAGGTGATATCGCTGCCTGCTACTCAGACCCAGCAAAAGCCAAAGCCGAACTTGGATGGGAAGCAGAACTCGATATTACTCAAATGTGTGAAGACGCATGGCGTTGGCAAAGCAAGCATCCAAATGGATTTGAAGACTAAGATGATGATTTCAATCATTGTCCCATGTCTAAACGAAGAGGAAGTACTTCCTCTTTTTTATCAGTCTGTTGAAGCACTCCTTCCAGAATTGGGGGCAGAGATCGAGTATGTCTTTGTGGATGATGGTTCAAGCGATGGCACTTTGGAGCTTTTGAAGGCCTATCGGGTGCAAAATCCTGCGGTACATTATATTTCTTTCTCACGAAATTTTGGGAAAGAAGCGGCTCTGTATGCAGGCTTGCAGCATGCAACTGGAGACTTGGTGGTCGTGATGGATGCAGACCTTCAGGATCCTCCTAGTATGCTACTTGAGATGAAAGACTTACTAGACCAAAATGCAGACTTGGACTGTGTTGGGACACGGAGAACTAGTCGGGAGGGAGAACCCTTTTTCCGCAGTTTCTGTGCGAACCTCTTTTACCGCCTCATGCAAAAAATTAGCCCAGTGGCTCTACCCTCAGGTGTCCGTGATTTTCGCATGATGAGACGGTCTGTGGTAGATGCTATTTTAACACTGACCGAATCCAATCGCTTTTCTAAGGGACTCTTTGCCTGGGTGGGTTTTAAAACGCACTATCTTGATTATCCAAACGTTGAACGACAGGCTGGCAAGACCAGTTGGAGTTTTAGACAACTCTTTTTCTACTCGATTGAAGGAATCCTTAACTTTTCAGATTTCCCCTTGAGTATAGCCTTTGTAGCGGGACTTCTATCTTGTTTTCTTTCTTTTGCGATGACAGTTTTTGTAGTGTTTCGGACTCTTATCTTGGGAAATCCGACATCTGGTTGGACATCTTTGATGGCTGTCATTCTCTTTCTTGGAGGGATTCAACTCCTGACAATTGGGATTCTCGGTAAGTATATCAGTAAGATTTACCTAGAAACCAAAAAAAGACCACTCTATCTCGTCAAAGAAAAAAGTGACCTTTCTCTTGTTGAAGGAAAAAAATAACCAAAAAAGACTATAATTTTACCTAGAAATATGCTAAACTAGTAAGTGTGGGAAAAATGAGAAAAAATCAATTATATTTATTCCCTGCTTCCTACGATGGATCTTTTAGAAGTGCACGTGTAGGACAATTTTTGATGGCCTCCAGAACATCGCTGGTCTCAGCGATTTCTCTTTGCAATTCAACTGGATCATCGTAAAATCGAACGATTCCATTATCATGGTAATCAAAGAGTTCAGAATAGGTTTGGCAAAGCCCGCAGGCGATGCACCGTTCAGGTATAAGTGTGACTTTCATATTTATATTGTAATAAGAAAATGTAAAAAAAACAAGGAGTAAGGTATGGAAAAAGAACCGTGGCAAGAAGATATTTACGAAAACAATGAGGAAGAAACAAGATCAGAGCGTCGACACCGGAAACAAAAAGGGAAAGGCGTAGTTGCCAATCGTGTCTTGACAGTTCTAGCTAGCCTCTTCTTTGTAATTGTTGTAGCGATGGTAGTTGTATTGATTTACCTATCAACTGGTGGAAGCAATCGTACATCATCTTTGAAGGACTTCTATGATGCATCGTCTCCTTCTACAAGTTCAAGTTCTAAAGTGGAAGAATCATCATCTTCAAGTAGCAAGGTAGAGGAAACAGCTTCTTCTGAATCAACACCTTCACAGAGCAGTTCGGAAGAACATACTACAGAGGGTGAAGGAACACTTACAGTACAGCCTGGAGAGGGAGAAGCAGCTCTTGCTCAACGTGCAGGGATTTCCATTGCCCAGCTAGAAGCCCTAAATCCTTCTCACATGTCATCTGGATCTTGGTTTGCCAACCCAGGTGATGTGATTAAGACAAGATAGGAGTCGGTCATGAAGACTATTCAAATTGCTATCGATGGTCCAGCTTCGAGTGGTAAGAGTACGGTCGCAAAGATTGTCGCTAAAGATTTTGGTTACACTTATCTGGATACAGGTGCTATGTACCGTGCTGCGACTTATATAGCGCTCAAGCATCAGTTGGATGCAGGAAATGTAGACCAACTTCTTGAGCTTCTTAACCAACACCCCATTAGTTTTGGTCGTTCAGAAACAGGTGAGCAACTTGTTTTTGTAGGGGATGTTGAGATTACTCATCCGATTCGTGAAAATGAAGTAACCAACAAGGTTTCAAGCATTGCTGCCATTCCAGAAGTACGTAAGAAACTGGTTTCGCTCCAGCAAGAGATTGCTCAGCAAGGTGGTATCGTCATGGATGGGCGTGATATCGGGACAGTTGTTTTACCACAAGCTGAACTCAAGATTTTCCTAGTGGCTTCTGTTGAAGAAAGAGCAGAGCGTCGTTACAAGGAAAATATTGCTAAAGGGATTGAGACTGACTTGGAAACGTTGAAAGAAGAGATTGCTGCGCGTGACTACAAGGATAGTCATCGTGAGACCTCGCCTCTCAAACAGGCTGAGGATGCAGTTTACCTTGACACAACTGGACTGAGTATCCAGGAAGTGGTCGAAAAAATCGAATCAGAAGCAAAAAAATATATGTCCTAGGGACGAGAGGAGCAGGCTAAATGAAGCCTGCTCCTTTTCTCTCTTTTGCGCGCGTTTCAAAACAGCCTTTTTGGGAGAATTTTGATAAAATAGTACTATCAATGAAAAGGATGAAAGCATGACAAAGAAAATTGTAGCGATATGGGCACAAGATCAAGAGGGTGTAATCGGGAAAGAGGATCGTTTACCTTGGCATTTGCCAGCAGAGTTAAAACATTTTAAAGAAACAACTTTAAATCATGCTATACTGATGGGACGAGTGACCTTTGATGGAATGGGACGTCGTCTGCTTCCCAAACGGCAAACCTTGATTTTGACACGAAACAGTGACGAAGTCGTGGATGGTGCGCTCGTGTTTCAAGATGTGAAGTCTGTTTTAACTTGGTATCAGAGTCAGGAAAAAAATCTCTATATCATTGGTGGAAAACAGATTTTTCAGGCTTTTGAGCCCTATTTAGATGAAATCATCGTGACACAGATTCATGCTCAGGTGGAGGGAGATACCTATTTCCCTGAGGAGTTTGACTTGTCTCGTTTTGAGACAGTAGCAAGCAAATCTTACACCCGAGATGAGAAAAACGACTATGATTTTACCATCCAATACCGAGATAGAAAGGAAGTCTAATGGAGCGCAGTATATTTGGATTTTTTACAGCTTTTTTGTGTGTGATCTGTATTTTGACTGGAGCACAGGCTTTTCGTAAGAAGCGCTATGGACTGTCTGCCTTACTCTGGTTGAATGCTTTTACCAATCTGGTCAACAGTGTCCACGCTTTTTATATGACCTTATTTTAGATAGAATGATAAATTAGAATGGAAGGAAATCATGCCTACAAATAGGAAAAATGATATGATGGTTTATTGCTCATTTTGTGGCAAAAGCCAAGAAGAAGTAAAGAAAATAATCGCTGGGAACAACGCCTTTATCTGTAATGAATGTGTGGAGTTGGCCCAGGAAATCATTCGGGAGGAGTTGGCCGAGGAAGTTTTGGCAGACTTGTCTGAAGTACCAAAACCAATCGAACTCCTCAATATCTTAAACCACTATGTGATTGGTCAAGATCGTGCCAAACGTGCCTTGGCAGTGGCTGTTTACAACCACTACAAACGCATCAATTTCCACGATACGCGTGAAGAGTCAGAAGATGTGGATTTGCAGAAGTCAAACATCTTGATGATTGGCCCAACTGGTTCTGGGAAAACTTTCTTGGCCCAGACCTTGGCTAAGAGCTTGAACGTACCTTTTGCTATTGCAGATGCAACAGCTCTGACTGAGGCTGGGTATGTGGGTGAGGACGTGGAAAATATCCTCCTCAAACTCTTGCAGGCTGCTGACTTTAACATCGAACGTGCAGAACGTGGGATTATCTACGTGGATGAAATTGACAAGATTGCCAAGAAGAGCGAGAATGTGTCTATCACACGTGATGTTTCGGGTGAAGGAGTGCAACAAGCCCTTCTCAAGATTATCGAGGGAACTGTAGCTAGCGTGCCGCCTCAAGGTGGACGCAAACATCCACAACAAGAGATGATTCAGGTGGATACTAAAAATATCCTCTTCATCGTGGGTGGTGCTTTTGATGGCATCGAAGAAATCGTTAAACAACGTCTAGGTGAAAAAGTTATCGGATTTGGTCAAAGTAACAAGGCAATTGACGAAAATAGCTCCTACATGCAAGAAATTATCGCTGAAGATATTCAAAAATTCGGTATTATTCCTGAGTTGATTGGACGCTTGCCTGTCTTTGCAGCTCTTGAGCAATTGACGGTCGATGACTTGGTTCGCATCTTGAAAGAACCAAGAAATGCCTTGGTCAAACAATACCAAACCTTGCTTTCTTATGACGATGTAGAGTTGGAATTTGACGATGAAGCTCTTCAGGAAATCGCCAATAAGGCTATCGAACGCAAAACTGGTGCGCGTGGTCTTCGCTCCATCATCGAAGAAACCATGCTAGATGTTATGTTTGAAGTGCCAAGTCAGGAAAATGTGAAATTGGTTCGCATCACAAAAGAAGCTGTCGATGGAACGGAAAAACCTATCCTAGAAACAGCCTAGAGGTGACTATGGAAATCAATACACACAATGCTGAAATCTTGCTCAGTGCGGCAAACAAGTCCCACTATCCGCAGGATGACCTGCCAGAGATTGCCCTTGCAGGGCGTTCAAATGTTGGCAAGTCTAGCTTTATCAACACCATGCTGAACCGCAAGAATCTTGCTCGTACATCGGGGAAACCTGGAAAAACCCAGCTACTCAACTTCTTTAACATTGATGACAAGATGCGCTTTGTGGATGTACCAGGTTATGGTTATGCCCGCGTTTCAAAAAAGGAACGTGAAAAGTGGGGGCGCATGATTGAGGAATATCTGACCACTCGGGAAAATCTCCGTGCCGTGGTCAGTCTGGTGGATCTCCGCCACGACCCGTCAGCAGATGATGTGCAGATGTACGAATTTCTTAAGTATTATGAGATTCCGGTTATCATCGTTGCGACCAAGGCGGACAAGATTCCTCGTGGTAAGTGGAACAAGCACGAATCAGCAATCAAAAAGAAATTAAACTTTGACCCAAGTGACGACTTCATTCTCTTTTCGTCTGTCAGCAAGGCAGGGATGGATCAGGCTTGGGATGCAATATTAGAAAAATTGTGAGAGAAAGAAATGGCAAAAACAATTCATACAGACAAAGCTCCAAAAGCAATCGGACCTTATGTTCAAGGAAAAATCGTTGGTAATCTTTTATTTGCTAGCGGTCAAGTTCCCCTATCTCCTGAAACTGGTGAAATTGTAGGAGAAACTATACAAGAACAGACAGAACAAGTCTTGAAAAGTATCGGTGCTATTTTGGCTGAAGCAGGAACAGACTTTGATCATGTTGTTAAAACAACTTGCTTCTTGAGCGATATGAATGACTTTGTTCCTTTTAACGAGGTATACCAGACTGCCTTTAAAGAGGAATTTCCAGCTCGTTCAGCTGTAGAGGTTGCACGTCTTCCTCGTGATGTAAAAGTCGAAATTGAAGTGATCGCAGAGATTGGATAAGCTAGTTGAAGTTTGGCTCTGCCAAACTTTTTTGATATAAGGAGAGATAGATGACAAAGAAACAACTTCACCTGGTGATTGTGACAGGGATGAGTGGCGCAGGGAAAACGGTAGCTATTCAGTCCTTCGAGGATTTGGGATATTTCACTATTGACAATATGCCACCAGCCCTCTTGCCAAAGTTTTTACAGTTGGTTGAAACTAAAGATGATGACCACAAACTGGCCTTGGTAGTCGATATGCGGAGCCGTTCCTTCTTTTCAGAGATTCAGGCTGTTCTGGATGAATTGGAAAACCAAGATGATTTGGACTTCAAAATTCTCTTTTTAGACGCAGCAGATAAGGAATTGGTGGCTCGCTATAAGGAAACCAGACGGAGTCACCCTCTAGCAGCAGATGGTCGAATTTTAGATGGCATCAAGCTAGAACGCGAACTTCTGGCACCTTTGAAAAACATGAGCCAAAATGTGGTGGATACGACAGAACTAACTCCGCGTGAACTACGTAAAACCATTGCTGAGCAATTTTCGGACCAAGAACAGGCCCAGTCTTTCCGTATCGAGGTCATGTCTTTTGGATTCAAGTATGGTATCCCGATTGATGCAGACTTGGTCTTTGATGTCCGTTTCTTGCCAAATCCCTATTATCTACCTGAACTCCGTAATCAGACAGGTGAGGATCAAGCAGTTTATGACTATGTGATGAATCATGAAGAGTCTGAAAGTTTCTATCAGCACTTGTTAGCTTTGATTGAACCCATTTTGCCAAGTTACAAAAAAGAAGGCAAGTCTGTTTTAACTATTGCAGTAGGATGTACAGGTGGACAACACCGTAGTGTCGCCTTTGCCAAACGAATTGCTGAGGACCTTGCTAAAAACTGGCCTGTCAATGAAAGCCATCGTGACAAAGACAGAAGAAAGGAAACGGTAAACCGTTCATGAGAAAACCAAAGATAACGGTGATTGGTGGAGGAACAGGTATCCCCGTCATTTTGAAAAGCTTGCGAGAAAAGGATGTTGATATCGCAGCCATCGTAACGGTAGCTGATGATGGTGGCTCTTCTGGTGAACTAAGAAAGAATATCCAACAGCTGACACCACCAGGAGATCTTCGCAATGTCCTGGTAGCCATGTCGGATATGCCTAAATTTTATGAGAAGGTTTTTCAGTACCGCTTTTCAGAAGAGGCTGGTGCTTTTGCAGGTCATCCTCTAGGAAATATCATTATAGCAGGGCTCTCTGAAATGCAAGGATCTACCTACAATGCTATGCAATTACTCAGTAAGTTCTTTCATACAACAGGAAAAATCTACCCTTCAAGCGATCAGCCTTTGACACTGCATGCAGTCTTTAAAGACGGTTCTGAGGTGGCAGGTGAGAGCCATATTGCAGATCATCCAGGCATGATCGACCATGTCTATGTGACCAATACCTTGGATGATGAAACACCACAAGCCAGCCGTCGAGTAGTCAATACCATTCTCGAGAGTGACATGATCGTCTTGGGGCCTGGTTCCCTCTTTACATCGATTTTGCCCAATATTGTCATCGAGGAGATTGGGCAGGCTCTCCTGGAGACTAAGGCGGAAATCGCCTATGTCTGCAATATCATGACCCAACGTGGGGAAACAGAGCACTTTTCAGACAGTGACCATGTGGAAGTTCTCCATCGACACTTAGGTCGGCCTTTTATTGATACGGTCTTGGTCAATATCGAAAAGGTTCCTAGAGAATACATGGATACCAACCGTTTCGATGAGTATTTGGTTCAGGTAGAGCATGATTTTGCTGGTCTTTGCAAGCAGGTTCCTCGTGTGATTTCATCCAACTTCCTTCGTTTGGAAAATGGAGGAGCCTTCCATGATGGCGATTTGATTGTAGATGAATTGATGCGCATTATACAGGTGAGGAAATGAGTTTCACAGTTGCAGTAAAAGAGGAAATTCTTGGTCAACACCATCTCAGTCGTCATGAATTGTCTGCCATCATCAAGATGTCTGGCAGTATCGGGCTATCTAGTTCGGGCTTGACCTTGTCCGTCGTGACCGAAAATGCCAAGTTAGCTCGTCACCTTTATGAGTCCTTTCTCCATTTTTATGAGATTAAGTCTGAGATTCGACACCATCAGAGAAGCAATCTTCGTAAGAACCGTGTCTACACGGTCTATACCGATGAGAGGGTGCAGGAGCTTTTAGCTGATTTGCGGCTTGCGGATTCTTTCTTTGGTTTGGAGACAGGCATTGATCCTGATATTTTAGCAGATGAAGAAGCTGGACGTGCTTACTTATGTGGTGCCTTTCTGGCAAATGGCAGCATCCAAGATCCTGAGTCTGGCAAGTACCAGTTGGAGATTAGTTCCGTTTATATGGACCATGCCCAAGGATTGGTCTCCCTCCTTCAGCAGTTTTTGCTGGATGCCAAGGTCATTGAGCGCAAGAAAGGTGCGGTTACCTATCTCCAGCGGGCAGAAGACATCATGGATTTCTTGATTGTGATTGGGGCCATGCAGGCGCGTGATAATTTTGAGCGCGTCAAGATTTTGCGTGAAACCCGTAACGATCTCAATCGGGCCAATAATGCTGAAACAGCCAATATCGCTCGAACGGTTTCTGCTAGTATGAAGACCATCAATAATATCAGTAAAATCAAAGATAGAATGGGTTTGGAAAATTTACCAGTGGATTTGCAGGAGGTAGCTCAGTTGCGAATCCAGCACCCAGACTATTCTATCCAGCAGTTGGCAGATAGCCTGAGCAATCCCTTGACCAAAAGTGGCGTCAACCACAGACTCAGAAAAATAAACAAGATAGCAGATGAATTATAAAACCACGAATCAGTTGATCCGTGGTTCTTTTCTTATAAACTGGTTGAGTGTTTGGGTTGTACTTTTTGGTCAGGGTCGATGTAGTTAATGGCATTGTTAACAGCTGTTGGAGCTTCACCCAGTCCTGTCGCGATCAAATCAATCTTACCTTCATAGTAGCAACAGTCCCCAATGGCATAGATACCTGCTTGGCTGGATTCTTGCTTGCTGTTGACAATAATCTTGTGGCGGTTGAGGTCCAGACCCCAATTTTTAAGATTGCCGACAGATGATTTGAAACCATAGTTGACAAAGAGGTGGTCTACCTCAATAGTTTCAGTTTCATCTGATTTGACTTTGGTGATTTCTAGTTTATCGAGTGTTTTTCCATCTCCGAGGAGTTGGCTAGGAACGAACGGTGTCTTAATGGTTACAGATGATTCTTGTAGAGCTTGCACACTGTGTTCCAAGGCGCGGAAGTTATCTCGACGGTGAACAAGTGTAGTTGGCGCAATTTTTTCAAAAGCTAGAGCCCAGTCCACTGCTGAGTCCCCACCACCTAGAATGGTTACTTTCTTACCTGCGTATTGTTGAATGTTGGACACGTGGTAGTGGATATTTTCATAGTCCTCAACACCCTCTAATTCAAGCGGTCGTGGTTTAAAGGCGCCACCCCCCATGGCAATGATAACTGTTTTAGTCAGGTGACTACCTTTAGAGGTTGTAATGGCAAAGCCTTGATCTTGTTTTTCAATCTCAAGAACAGTTTCATTGAGATGAACAGGTGTTTCAAAGCCGTTTAGCTGTTCAATCAAGCGATTGGTCAACTCTTCTCCAGTTAAGTTTGGAAAACCTGGCACATCAAGGATTTGCTTCTCAGGGTAGAGGATGGCTGGTTGACCACCGAGCTGGGGAAGAGAGTCGATGATTTGGACTTTGGCTTGGCGTAGGTGGGCGTAAAAGGCAGCAAAGAGCCCGACAGGACCGCCACCTACAATGGTAATATCATAGAGTTGAGACATGATTTCTCCTTCGTTTTTTCTAGTCAGTTTATTTTATCATATTTTTAATCAAATTAAAATGAAGTAGGATAGGGAAAAAATTGTTAGAAAATGGTATAATAGGGCGGAACGTGTTTTGATAGGGAGGGAACTAGGGATGAATTTTCAGCAATTTTCCAACTTGCAATACTGGACGAGTTTGTTATCAAGCCCTTGGAGTATCGTCATCAATCTGATTGATATTCTGATTGTGACTTATATTTTGTATCATTTTACAAAGGCCATTGCAGGTACTAAAATCATGATCTTGGTGCGGGGAGTTTTGGTCTTCATTCTAGCTCAAATTCTCTCCAATATGATTGGTTTAACGACCATATCATGGTTGATCAATCAGATCATCACCTACGGGGTCATTGCAGCAGTGGTCATCTTTTCACCAGAGATTCGGACAGGTCTAGAGCGGTTGGGTCGGGCAACGGATTTCTTTTCCAATGCTCCGATTAGTGCAGAGGAGCAGATGATTCGTGCCTTTGTCAAATCAGTCGAATACATGAGTCCGCGTAAAATTGGTGCGCTGGTAGCAGTGCAGCGAGTGAGAACCTTACAGGAATACATATCGACGGGGATTCCCTTAGATGCCAAGATTTCAGCTGAATTGCTCATCAATATTTTTATTCCTAACACTCCCTTACACGACGGAGCGGTCATTATCCGAGAAGATCGGATTGCTGTTACTTCAGCCTACTTGCCACTAACTGAAAATACAGAGATTTCCAAGGAGTTTGGAACGCGTCACAGGGCGGCGATTGGTTTGTCGGAAGTGTCAGATGCTCTTACCTTTGTGGTTTCAGAGGAAACAGGTGGAATCTCAATTACTTATAATGGAGTCTTTAAGCACGATTTGACCTTGGACGAGTTTGAATCTGAATTGAGAAGAATCTTGCTTCCAACATCAGAGGAAAAACAAGGTCTGAAAGAGCGCTTGCTAGGAGGGTTGAAACATGAGAAAGAATAGTCTTTATATCATTTCTTCCTTCTTTTTCGCTTGCATCCTTTTTATCTATGCGACTTCAACAAACTATCAGAATAGCAATAGCGCCAGACAGGTGCGGACGGAAACCTATACCAATACGGTACTCAATGTACCAATTGATATCCACTATGACAGTGAACAGTACTTTATTAGCGGCTTCACATCAGAAGTAACAGTTTTCTTGACAGGTTCCAATCGAGTTGCTTTGGCAAGCGAAATGCAGGAAAGTACGCGCAAATTCAAGGTGACAGCTGACTTAACCAATGCCAGTGTAGGGACCATCGAAGTTCCTCTAAACATAGAAAATCTACCAAGTGGTTTGACCGCTGTTGCGACACCACAAAAGATAACAGTGAAGGTCGGTAAAAAAGCAAAACGAGACAATGTAATCGTTGTCCCAGAGATTGATCCTAGCCAGATTGATTCTCGTGTGAAAATCGATACAGTTACTGTGTCAGATGAAAAAGTAACGGTTATTAGTGATGAGGAAACCCTCTCCAAAGTAGATCGTGTCATTGCCATCTTACCGACGAGTGAACGGATAACAGGTAACTACTCGGCTTCTGTTCCTCTACAAGCAGTTGATAAAAATGGAAATGTCTTGCCAAGCGTCATTATGCCATTTGACACGACTATGAAAATTACAACAAAAACAGCAGCGTCTGGTTCGAGTAACTCGTCAACAAGTTCCTCAGAGGGCAGTTCGTCTTCAACGAGTTCAGAAACGAAATCAGATTCGTCTAAACAATAATAAATAATAGAAAAGGATGATAAATAAAATGGGTAAATATTTTGGGACTGATGGAGTCCGTGGAGAAGCAAACGTAGAACTGACGCCAGAATTGGCCTTTAAACTGGGACGTTTTGGTGGTTATGTCCTTAGCCAACACGAAACGGAAGCCCCTAAAGTTTTTGTAGGACGTGATACACGTATCTCAGGAGAAATGCTAGAATCTGCCTTGGTGGCAGGTCTTCTATCAGTAGGGATTCACGTCTACAAACTCGGTGTCCTTGCGACACCAGCAGTAGCTTATTTGGTCAAAACTGAGGGAGCCAGTGCAGGTGTCATGATTTCCGCTAGCCACAACCCAGCCCTTGATAATGGAATTAAATTCTTTGGTGGGGATGGCTTCAAACTTGATGACGACAAAGAAGCAGAAATCGAAGCCTTGCTAGATGCTACAGAAGACACCCTTCCTCGTCCAAGTGCCGAAGGATTGGGAACCTTAGTGGACTATCCAGAAGGTTTACGTAAGTATGAAGGTTACCTTGTTTCAACTGGAACGCCTCTTGAGGGAATGAAAGTGTCCTTGGACACAGCAAACGGTGCAGCATCTACAAGTGCCCGTCAAATCTTTGCAGACCTTGGGGCTCAAATAACTGTTATCGGTGAGACACCAGATGGTCTTAATATCAACTTGAATGTGGGTTCTACACATCCAGAAGCTCTTCAAGAAGTGGTCAAAGAAAGCCAGTCAGCTATTGGTTTGGCCTTTGACGGTGATAGTGACCGTTTGATTGCTGTTGATGAAAATGGCGACATCGTCGATGGTGATAAGATCATGTACATCATCGGGAAATATCTTTCTGAAAAAGGCCAGTTGGCTCAAAACACCATCGTGACAACGGTTATGTCTAACCTTGGGTTCCATAAGGCCTTGGAGAGTGCTGGCATTAAAAAGGCAGTGACTGCTGTTGGTGACCGCTATGTCGTTGAAGAAATGAGAAAATCAGGCTACAATCTTGGTGGTGAACAGTCTGGTCACGTTATCTTGATGGATTATAATACAACAGGTGATGGTCAATTATCAGCTGTTCAATTGACTAAAATCATGAAAGAAACAGGCAAGAGCTTGTCCCAACTAGCATCAGAAGTGACGATTTACCCGCAAAAACTGGTCAATATCCGAGTGGAAAATGCCATGAAAGAAAAAGCCATGGAAGTGCCAGCCATCAAGACAATCATCGAGAAGATGGAAGAAGAAATGGCAGGGAACGGCCGTATCCTTGTCCGCCCAAGTGGAACAGAACCCCTCTTGCGCGTCATGGCAGAAGCCCCAACAACAGAAGAAGTTAACTACTACGTAGATACGATTGCTGCGGTTGTTAAAGATGAAATCGGAATTGACTAAAGCCTAGAAAACTAGATGAAATGATAAAAATGTGGTACAATTGCATAGTAAATTGTAGCAATGGGAGAGAAAAATGAATCTTAAACGAGAACAAGAATTTGTTAGCCAGTATCACTTTGATGCTCGTAACTTTGAATGGGAAAATGAAAATGGAGCTCCTGAAACCAAGGTAGACGTGAACTTTCAGCTACTCCAACATGACCAAGAAAACCAAGTGACTTCGCTTGTCGTTATCTTGAGTTTCATGATTGTCTTTGACAAATTCGTCATCAGCGGAACGATTTCTCAAGTTAACCATGTGGAAGGTCGTATTGTCAACGAACCAAGCGAATTTAACCAAGAAGAAGTTGAAAACTTGGCACGTCCATGTTTGAACATGCTCAATCGTTTGACGTATGAAGTAACAGAAATCGCCTTGGATCTTCCAGGGATCAATTTGGAGTTTTAGTCATGAAATTAGCTGTCATTACAGATTCTTCAGCCTATTTAGAGGAGGAGACGCTGCAAAGAGAGAATCTATTTGTCTTGGATATTCCTGTCAATATTGATGGGGAGGAGTATGTTGAAGGTGTCAATCTGACTGCTGAGGAATTTTATCAAAAAATGGCTCAGTCTGCAGAATTGCCTAAAACTAGTCAACCAAGTATTGCCAAATTGGATGAGATTCTAAGTTCCTTGAAAGATGAGGGTTATACCCATGTTTTGGGACTCTTTCTTTCGTCAGGAATTTCAGGCTTTTATCAGAACATCCAATACATGTTGGATGAGTATGATGGCTTGACCATTGCCTTTCCAGATACCCATATCACAAGTTCCCCTCTAGGATTTATGGTGGAGAGTGCCTTTGAATGGGCAGAACAAGGCGATGATTTTGTCCAGATTCAGGAGAAGTTGGCTATCCAAATCGCTGATAACTCAGCCTTTATCATAGTAGATGACCTCGACCACTTGGTTAAGGGAGGACGTTTGTCAAATGGGGCTGCCGTCTTAGGGAATCTCCTCAGTATCAAGCCTATCCTTTACTTTAATGACCATGGGGTTATTGAAGTTTACGAAAAAGTTCGTACGGAAAAGAAGGCAATCAAACGTTTGGTGGAAATCATCAAAGAGTTGACAAAAGATGGGGACTACCGTATCACAGTCATTCATGGCAATACTCCTCAAAAGGCAGTGGACTTACGTCAGCTTTTGATTGAGAGCGGTGTGACTTCTGAGATTCCAATTGTTAGCTTTGGTAGTGTCATTGGGACCCACCTTGGAGAAGGCAGTATTGCCTTGAGCTATACACCAATCGTCTAGATTGTTCTTACAGGCTTTGTATCTTAGAAATTGAACACGGACTATCTGCCACTTGAAAAAAGATGCCTGTCTTGCCTTTCGTGGAAAGTCAGTGCCATTCTCTATTTTTCATGGGCAGCTAACGTCCTTTGTATCTTAGACAGGAGTAGAGATGAGTATTCGAGTAATTATTGCCGGGTTTAAGGGAAAGATGGGCCAAGCTGCTTGTCAGATGGTCTTGGCTGATTCAGACTTGGACTTGGTTGCAGTGTTGGATCCTTTTGAGTCTGAATCAGAATGGCAGGGGGTTCCTGTATTCAATGATAAGGCCGACTTGGCTGGTTTTGAAGCGGATGTTTGGGTAGATTTTACCACACCAGCCGTTGCCTACGAAAATACACGCTTTGCTCTTGAAAATGGCTTCGCTCCAGTGGTTGGAACAACAGGCTTTACTAGTGAAGAAATTGCAGAACTAAAAGCATTTTCCCGTGAACAAGATTTGGGTGGCTTGATTGCCCCTAACTTTGCCTTGGGAGCTGTCTTGCTGATGCAATTTGCGGTGCAGGCTGCCAAATATTTCCCAAATGTGGAGATTATCGAGCTCCATCATGACAAGAAAAAGGATGCTCCGAGTGGAACAGCTATTAAAACTGCCGAGTTAATGGCGGAAGTTCGAGAGTCTATTCAGCAAGGTGCGCCTGATGAGGAAGAATTGATTGCAGGTGCTCGTGGTGCTAACTTTGATGGCATGCGCATCCACTCAGTTCGTCTACCAGGCTTGGTAGCCCATCAGGAAGTCATTTTTGGCAATCAGGGAGAAGGATTGACCCTCCGTCATGACTCCTATGATCGCAGCTCCTTCATGACAGGGGTGAATTTGGGAATCAAAGAAGTTGTCAAGCGTCATGAGCTTGTTTATGGATTAGAACACTTATTATGAGATTAACACAAATGCCTTCTGAATTTCAGAAGGCTTTACCAGTATTAGAAAAATTAAAGAAGCAGGTTTTGAAGCCTATTTTGTTGGGGGGTCCGTCAGAGATGCCCTTCTCCATCGTCCCATCCATGATGTGGATATCGCGACCTCTTCTTATCCAGAAGAGACCAAGCAGATTTTTCCGCGAACAGCCGATATCGGAATTGAGCACGGAACAGTCTTGGTTTTAGATGGGAATGAAGAGTATGAAGTAACTACCTTTCGGACGGAGGATGTCTATGTGGACTATCGCAGACCGAGTGCGGTTTCTTTTGTGCGTTCGCTAGAAGAAGACCTCAAACGTCGTGATTTCACAGTCAACGCCTTTGCCTTGGATGAGACAGGTGAAATCATTGACTTGTTCCATGGTTTAGAAGATTTGGAAAATCAAGTTTTGCGAGCAGTTGGAATTGCTAGTGAGCGTTTCAACGAAGATGCTCTGCGGATTATGCGTGGTTTTCGCTTTCAGGCCAGTCTTGGTTTTGAACTTGAGCCAGAAACATTTGAAGCGATGAAATCCTTGACGCCGCTCTTGGAGAAGATTTCTGTGGAGCGCACCTTCGTTGAGTTTGATAAACTCTTGCTGGCACCTTTTTGGCGAGTTGGCCTGTCTTCCATGATTGAGAGTCAAGCTTATAATTATCTTCCAGATATGGCAGGGAGTCAGGACAAGCTCAACAGACTGTTTGATTTAGAGAGTGATTTCACTTTTGAATCTTCCGAACAAGCTTGGGCGGCTCTATTGTGGACTTTGGAGATTAAAGATGCGCAGCCATTTTTGAAGGCGTGGAAAACCTCACGCCAGTTTGCCAAGCAAGTACAAGATTTGCTGACTATTTTGGCTTTGCGAGAAGAAGGAGAGCTGAGCAAGCGCGATTGTTACCGCTTTGACTTGGATTCCCTTCTACAGGCTGAAAATCTTCGTCAGGCTCAAGGAAAAGCAGTCAACCCACAAGCCATCACAGAAACTTACCAGAGTTTGACCATTTATGATAAGAAAGAAATCCAGATCAACGGTGGTATTTTAATCAAGGAATATGGTTATCAACCTGGGCCAGATTTGGGAGAGGTTTTAACAGAGATTGAGTTTGCCATTGTTGATGGAGAGTTGGAAAATGACCGTCAAGCCATCCATGCTTACCTGAGGGAGAAAAAATGAGTGATTTTATCGTTGAAAAACTAAGCAAATCCGTTGGTGACAAGACCGTTTTTAAGGATATTTCCTTTATTATTCATGACTTGGACAGAATAGGTCTAATTGGTGTCAATGGAACGGGTAAGACCACCCTTTTAGATGTTCTTTCGGGTGTTTCTGTCTTTGATGGTGATGTCAGTCCCTTTTCGGCAAAGAATGACTATAAGATCGGTTACTTGACTCAGAATCCAGATTTTGATGATAGCAAGACGGTCTTGGATACGGTTCTATCCAGCGACCTCAAGGAAATCCAGTTGATTCGTGAGTATGAACTCCTCCTGCTCAACTACAGTGAGGACAAGCAGGCTCATTTGGAACGGGTCATGGCAGAGATGGACTCTCTCCAAGCTTGGGAAATTGAAAGCCAGGTCAAGACGGTTCTCAGCAAGTTGGGGATTCAGGACTTATCAACTCCTGTTGGCGAATTGTCAGGTGGTCTGAGAAGACGGGTTCAGTTGGCGCAAGTTCTCCTAGGAAACCACGACCTCTTGCTTCTGGATGAGCCGACAAACCATTTGGATATTGCGACTATTGAGTGGCTGACCCTCTTTTTGAAAAATTCCAAGAAGACCGTTCTCTTCATCACACATGATCGTTATTTCCTAGACGCTTTGTCAACACGAATTTTCGAGTTGGACCGAGCAGGCTTGACCGAGTATCAGGGCAATTATCAGGACTATGTTCGCCTTAAGGCGGAACAGGATGAGCGCGATGCGGCTCTTCTCCACAAAAAAGAACAACTTTATAAGCAAGAATTGGCCTGGATGCGCAGACAACCGCAGGCGCGTGCGACCAAGCAACAAGCTCGTATCAATCGTTTCCACGACTTGAAAAAGGAAGTTTCAGATAATCCTACTGAGACAGACTTAACCATGAACTTTGAGACCAGTCGGATTGGTAAGAAGGTCATCGAGTTTAAAGATGTTTCCTTCGCTTATGAGAACAAGCCCATTTTACAAGATTTTAACCTCTTGGTGCAGGCCAAAGACCGTATCGGTATCGTTGGGGACAACGGTGTGGGAAAATCCACCCTGCTTAATCTGATTGCAGGAAGTCTTGCGCCGACTGAAGGTCAACTTATCATCGGTGAGACGGTTCGCATCGCCTATTTCTCTCAACAAATCGAAGGCTTAGACGAGAGCAAGCGCGTTATCAATTACCTGCAGGAAGTGGCAGAAGAAGTCAAGACCAGTGGTGGTTCTACGACTTCCATTGCAGAGTTGCTGGAGCAGTTCCTCTTCCCACGTTCGACGCATGGAACCTTGATTGAGAAATTGTCAGGTGGAGAGAAAAAACGCCTCTATCTCCTCAAATTACTCTTGGAAAAACCAAATGTTCTTCTTTTGGACGAGCCGACCAATGATCTAGACATTGCAACTTTGACAGTTTTGGAGAATTTCTTGCAGAGTTTTGCCGGCCCTGTCTTGACAGTTAGCCACGACCGTTATTTTTTGGATAAGGTAGCGACCAAGATTCTCGCCTTTGAGAATGGCAACATCCGTACTTTCTTTGGCCATTACACTGATTACCTTGATGAAAAAGCCTTTGAAACAGAGATGGCCAATCAAGTGCAAAAGGCCGAAAAGGAGAAAGTGGTCAAGGTCCGTGAAGACAAGAAACGCATGACCTACCAAGAAAAGCAGGAGTGGGCAAGCATTGAAGGCGATATTGAAATCTTGGAAAATCGTATCGCAGCCATTGAAGAAGAAATGCAGGCAAATGGCTCCGACTTTGGCAAACTGGCGACGCTTCAGAAAGAGCTAGACGAGAAAAATGAAGAACTCCTTGAAAAATACGAACGCTATGAATACCTAAGTGAGTTTGATAGTTAGAAGAATAGAAAAATCCCGTCGCAATGACAGGATTTTTCTATTCTTTTTTTGTTTCCTGGTGAAAAATATTTTGCCAAGTCTCATGGCGACGCCAGATACTAGTGTGGACGATGCCATCTAGCTCATAGCAAATGAGTTTTGTTTTCTGACTGATGGAAGTGATCTGAATGTCCTTAATCGCAGCTTTAAGTTCTTTTTCGGCTCGATAAGCCTCTTTATCCATCTGTTCTCCATCTTGACGGATATAGATAAAGTCCTCAGCAAGGAGTTCTTCTAGCTGATTTCCTTGGTCAATCAATTGCTCGCGCATGAGCAGTTTTTTGTAGACATTGTCTAAAATTTCATCTTCAGGTATAGGTGCTGGCTCGATATGGACGTCGGTATCAAAGACTCCAAAACGCTCTTCTAGCATAGACTCGACCTGGTCTGCAATCTCATGACTTTCATAGACAGATAAGTCGGGATTCATTTCTAAGGTGATATCAAGGTAGATGTTGCTACCGTAGGTACGCCCTCTTTGGGACTTGACCTTACTAATCTTTGGAATTTCCATGATAGCCTTTTGGTAGTCTTCTAGTAGCCGGTCATCAAAACCATCTGAAAGACTGAAGGAAGACTCGATAAAGATATCATAGGCTGTCTTTAAGATAAAGAAAGTGATGATGATAGCGACTAATTTATCCACAATCGGATAATTAAAACTGCTGGCTAGGATAGCAATGGAAGTACCAAGTGAGGTGACTGCATCGGAAAGATTATCTTTAGCTGCTGCCTTTAGAGCTTTGGATTTGGATTTCTTACTGAGGCGTGTGTTATAGAGATAAACGACAAACATGACCGCTGCCGAAATGATTCCTAGAAATGCTCCCAGAGGATCGATAATCGTTTGTTCCCGACTGAGAATTTTTTGAATGGTGTCCCGAAGCACATCAAAACCAACATAGAACATGATGATGGAAGTAATCAAACTAGCCAAATCTTCAATCTTCCAGTGACCAAAGCGATGGTCACGGTCTGCAGGTTGGCGAGCCATCCGAATCCCGATCAAGAGGGCTACATTTCCGATAATATCGGATACGTTGTTAAAACCATCTGCCACCAAACTGGAGGAGTGAAGGAGGTGGCCAGTTGCCAATTTTGCCGCAGACAAGAGGAGGTAGGTCGAAATGCTGATAATGGCACCACGTTCCGCCAACTTGAGATTTGACATGGATTGATTCATCGGACTTCCTTTCTAGTGCTGAGATTCTGTTTTCATTATACTGGTTTTCATGGGAAAATTCAAATTTAGTCTTGTTTCATCTGATTTAAACCCTTGAAAAATGTTCAAATTTTGATATAATAGTACTACTCATCAAGGGAGTAGCTGGCAGAAACCTGTGATAGTGTCGTCATTCCGAATTGTATACTGAAAAGTATGTTTTCCGGCGCTATCTTAAACAGCGAGACTTGTTATGGATTAACAGGTCTCTTTTTGTTTGTCATAAAACCAAAAGAGAGCTTGTTTTGCACACAATGTCAAGGAGGAGACACATGTCAAAAAAACAAAAACGCCAAGCGTTTTACACTCAGAGTCCTAAAGAGGTCTTGAAGTCAGTTGAAGCAACTGAGCAAGGTCTTTCGTCAAGCGAAGCGCAGAAACGCCTAGCTGAATTTGGACGTAATGAACTGGAAGAGGGTGAGAAAAAAATCTCTCCTAGTCAAGTTTATCGAGCAATTTAAGGATTTGATGATTATTATTTTGGTGGCTGCAGCCATCTTGTCTGTCATAACTTCTGGTGGGGAAGATATCGCAGATGCCATCATTATCCTTGCCGTGGTTATCATCAATGCTGCCTTCGGTGTTTACCAAGAAGGAAAAGCAGAAGAAGCCATCGAAGCCCTCAAATCTATGTCCAGTCCAGCTGCTCGCGTTATTCGTGATGGACACATGGCAGAAATTGATTCCAAAGAATTGGTGCCAGGAGATATCGTTGCCCTTGAAGCAGGTGACGTAGTGCCAGCAGACCTACTTTTGCTAGAAGCTAATTCTCTTAAAATCGAAGAAGCAGCTTTGACAGGTGAGTCTGTTCCAGTTGAAAAAGACTTGACCGTAGAGCTCGCTGCCGATGCTGGTATTGGTGACCGTGTCAATATGGCCTTCCAAAACTCAAACGTGACTTATGGTCGTGGTCTTGGTGTTGTTGTCAATACAGGTATGTACACGGAAGTTGGTCATATCGCTAGCATGCTCCAAGATGCGGATGAGACGGATACACCACTCAAACAAAACTTGAACAACCTTTCTAAGGTCTTGACGTACGCTATCTTGGTCATTGCCCTTGTTACTTTTGTAGTGGGTGTTTTCATTCAAGGTAAAGATCCACTTGGTGAGTTGATGACTTCTGTTGCGCTTGCTGTTGCAGCCATCCCAGAAGGGCTCCCTGCTATCGTAACCATCGTTCTTGCCCTTGGTACTCAAGTTTTGGCAAAACGAAACTCTATCGTTCGTAAGTTGCCAGCAGTTGAAACGCTTGGTTCAACAGAAATCATCGCTTCTGATAAGACTGGTACGCTTACCATGAACAAGATGACAGTCGAGAAAGTCTTCTATGATGCAGTCCTACATGACTCAGCTGATGATATTAAACTTGGCTTGGACATGCCACTACTTCGTTCAGTTGTCTTGGCCAACGATACCAAGATTGATGCTGAAGGAAACCTGATTGGTGACCCAACCGAAACAGCCTTCATCCAGTATGCCTTGGACAAGGGCTACGATGTTAAAGGGTTCTTAGAGAAATATCCTCGTGTAGCTGAATTGCCGTTTGACTCAGATCGTAAACTCATGTCAACAGTTCACCCATTGCCAGATGGTAAATTCCTCGTAGCAGTCAAAGGGGCTCCAGATCAACTCTTGAAACGTTGTGTTGCTCGTGATAAGGCTGGAGATGTTGCTCCGATTGATAATCAAGTCAATGACTTAATTCACACAAACAACTCTGAAATGGCTCACCAAGCCTTGCGTGTTCTTGCGGGTGCTTATAAGATTATCGATAGTATTCCAGAAAATCTTACTTCTGAAGAACTGGAAAACAACTTGATCTTTACTGGATTGATTGGGATGATTGACCCTGAACGTGCCGAAGCGGCAGAAGCTGTTCGTGTCGCTAAAGAAGCTGGTATTCGTCCAATCATGATTACGGGTGACCACCAAGATACAGCGGAAGCTATTGCCAAACGTTTGGGAATCATCGATGAAAATGACTCAGAAGACCATGTTTTGACTGGTGCTGAGCTCAACGAACTTTCTGATGAAGAATTTGAAAAAGTAGTTGGTCAATACTCTGTTTATGCGCGTGTATCTCCAGAACACAAGGTTCGTATCGTGAAAGCTTGGCAAAACCAAGGTAAGGTCGTTGCCATGACTGGTGACGGTGTCAACGATGCGCCAGCTCTGAAAACAGCCGATATCGGTATCGGTATGGGAATTACTGGTACAGAGGTTTCTAAGGGGGCTTCTGATATGATTCTTGCGGATGATAACTTTGCGACTATTATCGTCGCAGTTGAAGAAGGACGTAAGGTCTTCTCAAACATTCAAAAGACAATTCAATATCTTCTTTCTGCCAATACGGCTGAAGTTTTGACCATCTTCCTAGCAACCCTCTTTGGATGGGATGTTTTGCAACCAGTTCATCTTTTATGGATCAACTTGGTAACCGATACCTTCCCAGCTATCGCTCTTGGTGTTGAACCTGCTGAACCTGGTGTTATGACCCACAAACCTCGTGGACGTAAGTCAAGCTTCTTCTCAGGTGGTGTCTTGAGTTCTATCATCTATCAAGGTGTACTCCAAGGGGCACTGGTCTTGACCGTTTATGGCCTTGCTCTTACCTATCCAGTCCATGTAGGAGACAATCAAGCCATTCACGCAGATGCCCTTACCATGGCCTTTGCAACACTCGGTTTGATCCAGCTCTTCCATGCCTACAACGTTAAGTCTGTTTACCAATCCATCTTGACAGTTGGACCATTCAAGTCTAAGACCTTCAACTGGTCAATCTTGGTATCCTTCATTCTCTTGATGGCAACAATTGTTGTAGAACCGCTTGAAGGAATCTTCCACGTAACAAAACTGGACTTGTCACAATGGGCTATTGTTCTAGCTGGAAGCTTCTCAATGATACTTATCGTCGAAATCGTCAAGTTTGTTCAACGTAAACTTGGTCTTGATAAGAACGCGATTTAAAAAGTAAGTCATCTTCGGATGGCTTTTTTTGCATTTGAAGGAAAGGACTAGAAGTTGCCCCCTTTTGTGCTATAATAAAGTAAAGTTGTAAGGAGCGTAAGAGAATGGAAAAGAAAATTGTCCGAGATGTCCTATTCTTGTCACAGGTCTCGAAACCTGCAAGTCAGGAGGACCTTTATCTGGCTAAGGATTTGCAGGATACCCTGCTGGCCAATCGCGAGACCTGTGTCGGTCTGGCGGCTAATATGATTGGGGTGCAGAAGCGCGTGATTATCTTTAATCTTGGCCTAGTTCCCATGGTTATGTTTAACCCTATTCTCCTTTCCTATAAAGGACCTTATGAGACAGAGGAAGGTTGTTTGTCTTTGACTGGGGTTCGAACGACGACTCGTTATGAAACGATTACGGTTTCCTATCGCGATAGCAAGTGGCAGGAACAGACCATTACGTTAACAGGCTTTCCAGCTCAGATATGCCAACATGAACTGGATCATTTGGAAGGACGAATTATTTAGGAGGAAATCAGATGAAACGTATAATCTTTGAACTTGTTTTTATCGCAACGACCTGGTATATCTTTTTACCACCATTCAATCTTACCAGTTGGGAATTCATCTTCTTTCTCTGTGGGCATCTGGTGGTGATGGGGATTTTGTTTAGTTTCCGCAAGGATACCAATCTCCTAAAAACTATTCATGTACGTCATGGAAAGGTTGCAAACGAACTCAATCTAGAAGGGCTTCATTTTAATAAATTAGGTGGAGGATTGTTGCTGGCTGCAGGCCTTATCTTTGCCCTTGCTGGACTGGTAAGTCTAGTGACTTCTAGTTTTTTCCAGGCTAAAAACTATGCTAATGTGGTGTCCATCACAGAAAAAGACTTTAAAGATTTTCCTAAGAGTGATACCAGTAAGGTTCCAATCCTAGATCGGAGCACTGCAGAAAAAATTGGTGACCGTTATCTGGGCTCTCTGACAGATAAGGTATCCCAGTACGTAGCGGCAGATACCTATACCCAGCTGACGGTCGATGGCAAACCCTATCGGGTAACACCCTTGGAGTATGCTGACCCGATCAAATGGTTTAATAATCAGTCCAAGGGAATTGGCGAGTATATCAAGGTTGATATGGTGACAGGGAATGCGGAATTGGTAGATTTAAAAACACCGATGAAGTATTCGGACTCCGAGTATTTTAACCGTGACGTCAAACGTCATCTTCGAATCAAGTATCCGACCAAGATTTTTAAAACCCCGTCCTTTGAGGTGGATGATGAAGGCAATCCTTTCTATGTAGCAACCGTTTATCAAAAACAGTTTGGTCTAGGAGTACCTCGCCCTTCATCTGTTATTATCTTGGATGCTACTAATGGAGAAACTAAGGAATATAGCTTGGATGAAGTGCCAGAATGGGTAGACCGTGTCTATCCAGCCGAAGAAACCATCGAACAAATCAACTACAACGGAAAGTATAAAGACGGCTTCTGGAATGCCTTGGTTTCTAAGAAAAACGTCACCCAAACGACGGAGGGATATAACTATCTTTCTATCGAAAATGACATTTATCTCTACACAGGGGTGACTTCAGCAAATGCTGACGAAAGTAATCTAGGATTTATCCTTGAAAATATGCGCACTGGTGAAATCACCAAGTACAATCTAGCATCAGCAACCGAAGAATCTGCCCGTGCTTCCGCAGAAGGAGCCGTTCAGGAGAAGGCCTACAAGGCTACCTTCCCTATTCTGGTCAATCTCAATGACAAACCGCTCTACATCATGGGCTTGAAGGACAATGCAGGCTTGGTCAAGGAGTATGCATTGGTCGATGCCGTGGAGTACCAAAACGTCATCGTAGCAGCTACGGTAGATGAACTCCTTAGCAAATATGCCAATAAAAATGACCTCGAGCTGGATAATGAAACGGTGGAAAACATTAAGGGAATCGTCTCAGACCTTAAATCAGCTGTTATCAAGGGTGATACTGTCTACTTCTTCAAAGTTGATGGCAAGATCTACAAGGTCAAGGCTTCAGTGTCAGACGACCTTCCTTACCTTGAAAATGGGCAATCCTTCGAGGGTCAAGTTGGAAAAGATAACTATCTCAAGACCTTTAAAGTCAAGTAAAAGAAACCTCGGTATTAACCGAGGTTTTTCAGATGAAATTCTTGGTCGTGATTGAAAAATATGCTACACTAACAATATGAAAATTTTAATCCCAACAGCCAAAGAAATGAACACAGACTTGCCGAGTATCAAAGCGCTCCCCTTGAGTGAAGAAAGTCAGGCAGTTCTTGACTCACTGGCGCACTACTCTGCCAGTGAATTAGAAAGTTTTTATAAGGTATCTGCCGAGAAAGCAGAAGAAGAGTACGCCCATATTCAAGCTCTAAAAGATCAGAGGGCTAAACATTATCCAGCCTTGAAACTCTTTGACGGTCTCATGTATCGCCACATCAAACGAGATGAGTTGACCGAGGCTGAACAAGCCTATCTTGAAAATCATGTTTTAATTACATCAGCTTTGTATGGCGTTGTTCCAGCCTTGTCACCTATGGCTCCCCACCGTTTGGACTTCTTGATGAAGTTAAATGTCGCTGGTAAGACTTTAAAGAGTCATTGGAAGTCAGCCTATGATGAGGCGCTACAGGACGAGGAGTTGATATTTTCACTCTTATCATCAGAGTTTGAAACTGTATTTTCTAAGGAAATCAGAGAAAAGATGGTGACCTTCAAATTTATGGAGAATAAGGCAGGCCAGTTGAAGATCCATTCAACCATTTCAAAAAAAGCCCGTGGCGCCTTTTTGACTGCCTTGATAGAGGGGCAAATCCAAACTGTCGAACAAGCTCGCAAGCTCCGCTTTGCCGGCTTTGACTACCGACCTGATTTATCAAGTGACTTAGAACTCGTCTTTGTGAAACAAGCATAAAACCAGCTCGAATGAGCTGGTTTTTGCTTGATTAGTTGATGGCTGCAAGAAGGTTGTCAGCTTGTTTGGCAAGTGATGAGGCAGCTGCTTTGTCTAGCACCAATTTTCCGTCTGCCCAAGCAGAGTCATTGACACGCGCGGCAGTAAAGTCGCCAACGACTTGTGTGCGGATAAATGGCAAGAGGTCTTTGTAAATCGCAAAGAGTTGTTCGTGACCTGCATTTGCTACAGAAGAGACAGTAACAAACTTGTCTTGAAGGGCAGAAGCACTACGTGTATCTGTCAAGTCAAGGGCGCGGGAGAGCCAGTCAAGCAAGTTCTTCACTGTTCCAGGGATAGAGAAGTTGTAGACTGGAGAGAAGATCCAGATAGCATCCGCAGCAAGGACTGCTTCACGAGCAGCAGCTACAGCTGGATGAGTCGGAACTTCAAGATCTTGGCTGAAGAGGGGAACAGCTGAGTAATCAAGATAGCTGACTTCCACTTTACCAGCAAGTGCTTTTTCAGCTTCGAGGGCCATTTGGTGGTTGAAAGAACCTTGTCGTAGTGAACCGACGATAAATAGTACTTTTTTAGACATGATGTGTCTCCTTTAGTTTAAAATTCAAAGAGCGAACCCTTTTGTTACCATCTATGTTACAACAAATGATACTAATTAGCAATAATTTTGCTCACAAATTTTTAAATTTTTTTAAAATGCGGATTAAGTCTTCCTTTTCGCCATCTTCCAAGATGCTGAGTGCTTCTACGATAGAATCGATATGATCAGGAAGAATCTCTTCGATTTTTCTGCGTCCTGCAGGTGTTAATTTCAGGAAAAAAGAGCGACGATCCTTGGGGTCGCAAGTTCTAGAAATCCATCCATCTCGAACCATGTTTCGGATGACAACAGTCATGTTCCCAGAAGTGGCTAGCATTTTTTCAATCAAATCCTGAATGCGTAGTTCCCCCTTGCTATAGAGGGTTTCCAAAACTGAAAATTGGGTGGGTGTTAGCCCGTATTCTTTAGCAGCCTTAGCTTCATATGGTTTAAAAGTCCGTATGGCTTTATTGAGGATGATAGCTGTTTTTAAGTCTAGTTGATTATCGGAAATTTTCTCTTTCAAATATTGTTTCATAAGGTTATTTTATCAATAATGAGAGAGAAAAACAAGAACTTATATTTTAAAGGAAAAGAATCTTAGAATGTTCCTGTCTTCACTTGTAATAAAGAAGGAGAGATGGTAAAATAGACGAGTGAAACTAAGACAGAAAAAAGCAAAAAACAAGCTACTTTTACAGTATGGAATCGGCATTGCTCTGGTACTGCTAGTCATGACCACTTCCTTCCTTTATCTGATATCACTCAGCATGAAACCCTATCAAGATGCTAGAGTTGAGGGAGAAAAACTGGCCAAGCAGTACGCAGAATTGGAAAAGACAGACCAGGTTGATTTTTATAATGGACTAGAAAGCTATTACAGCGTTCTGGGGCATAATAAAAAGCAAGAGGCCATTGCCGTACTGATTGAAAAGAATGACCATAAGATTTATGTTTATCAGCTTGATAAGGGGATTTCTCAAGACAAGGCAGCGACGATTTCGAGGGAAAAAGGAGCTAGCGACATTGACAAAGTCACCTTTGGTCGCTATAAGGATAAGCCGATTTGGGAAGTTAAGTCAGGAAACCAGTACTATCTGGTCGACTTTGAAACAGGAGCAGTGATCCAATAAGGAGGACATATGAAACTATCCAAACGTGTACTAGAAATGGAAGAAAGCGTCACTCTAGCTAGTGATGCAAGAGCTAAAGCATTAAAGGCTCAGAGAAAGGATGTTCTTTTCCTAACCTTGGGACAGCCTGATTTTCATACTCCTGAAAATATTCAGAATGCAGCGGTGGAAGCGATTCGAGATGGACGAGCTTCCTTTTATACAGTTGCTTCAGGCCTACCAGAGTTAAAAGCAGCGGTTAATACCTATTTTGAACGCCATTATGGGTATTCTGTAGCAGCTAACGAGGTTACCTTTGCCACTGGTGCTAAGTTCTCTCTCTATACCTTCTTTATGGCTGTGGTCAATCCAGGTGATGAGGTCATCATTCCTACACCTTACTGGGTCAGCTATGGAGACCAGGTCAAGATGGCAGAAGGTGTGCCAGTCTTTGTCCAGGCCAAGGAAGACAATCACTTTAAAGTAACAGTAGAGCAGCTAGAAGCAGCCCGAACAGCTAAGACCAAGGTCTTGGTTCTCAATTCGCCATCGAATCCGACCGGTATGATTTACTCTCGTGAGGAACTCTTGGCTATCGGAAATTGGGCGGTTGAACATGATGTCCTTATCCTAGCAGATGATATTTACGGTCGTCTAGTTTATAATGGGAATGAATTTGTTCCAATCTCTAGTCTGTCAGAATCCATTCGCAAGCAAACCATCGTGATTAACGGTGTATCTAAGGCCTATGCCATGACTGGTTGGCGGGTAGGTTATGCTGTGGGAAATCCTGAGATTATCGCTGCTATGAGCAAACTAACAGGACAAACAACCTCCAACCTGACTGCTGTATCGCAATATGCTACCATTGAAGCCCTAACTGGGCCACAAGATTCTGTCGAAATCATGCGCCAGGCTTTTGAGGAACGTTTGAACACTATTTATCCTCTCTTGTGTCAAGTGCCAGGATTTGAAGTTGTCAAGCCCCAAGGGGCCTTCTATCTCTTCCCAAATGTTAAAAAAGCGATGGAGATGAAGGGTTATACCGATGTGACGGACTTTACAACAGCTATCCTTGAAGAAGTCGGACTTGCCTTGATTACAGGAGCTGGATTTGGAGCACCAGAAAATGTTCGTCTCAGTTATGCCACCGACTTGGATACATTAAAAGAAGCTATTCGCCGTTTGCATCAGTTTATGGAAAAATAAAACTTAGAATCTTCGCCTTTTTAGCGAAGATTTTTTGTAACGAAAATCTCGCGATTTTTCTCTAGTAGAACCTAGCTATCGCAGTCTATTTATGGTAAAATAGTGGGTAATGATGTCTTCGGACAAGTTAAACGAAAAAAGGAAGATAGATTATGACAAAACGTGTAACAATTATCGATGTAAAAGACTACGTTGGTCAAGAAGTGACCATCGGAGCTTGGGTTGCCAACAAATCAGGAAAAGGAAAAATTGCCTTCTTGCAATTGCGTGATGGAACTGCCTTTTTCCAAGGAGTTGCCTTCAAACCAAACTTTATTGAAAAGTTCGGTGAGGAAGTGGGGCTAGAGAAATTTGATACGATTAAACGCCTAAGCCAAGAGACTTCTGTTTATGTGACAGGGATTGTCAAAGAAGATGAGCGTTCTAAGTTTGGTTATGAGCTTGATATTACAGACATCGAAGTGATCGGTGAATCTCAAGACTACCCAATCACACCAAAAGAACACGGAACTGACTTCTTGATGGACAACCGTCACTTGTGGCTCCGCTCTCGTAAGCAAGTAGCGGTAATGCAAATCCGTAACGCCATCATTTATGCAACCTA
The DNA here is from genome assembly GCF_000162495.1 of Streptococcus sp. M143. Taxonomy (NCBI): domain Bacteria; kingdom Bacillati; phylum Bacillota; class Bacilli; order Lactobacillales; family Streptococcaceae; genus Streptococcus; species Streptococcus sp. M143. The sequence continues at coordinate 131,173 of NZ_GG730097.1, forward strand.
TGAGTTCTTTGACAAGAACGGCTTCATGAAGTTTGATAGCCCTATTCTTTCAGGAAATGCAGCAGAAGATTCAACAGAACTCTTTGAAACAGATTACTTCGGAACGCCAGCCTACTTGAGTCAATCAGGTCAGCTCTATCTTGAAGCGGGTGCTATGGCTCTTGGTCGTGTCTTTGACTTTGGTCCAGTATTCCGTGCTGAAAAATCAAAAACGCGCCGTCACTTGACTGAGTTCTGGATGATGGATGCGGAGTACTCATACCTGACACACGATGAATCACTTGACTTGCAAGAAGCTTATGTAAAAGCCCTTCTCCAAGGTGTTCTTGACCGTGCGCCTCAAGCCTTGGAAATCTTGGAGCGTGATACAGAGCTCTTGAAACGCTACATTGCTGAGCCATTCAAACGCATCACTTATGATCAAGCCATTGACCTCTTGCGAGAGCATGAAAACGATGCTGATGCTGACTACGAGCATTTGGAACATGGAGATGACTTCGGTTCACCACACGAAACTTGGATTTCGAACCACTTTGGTGTGCCAACATTTGTCATGAACTACCCAGCAGCTATCAAGGCCTTCTACATGAAACCAGTTCCTGGAAATCCAGAGCGCGTGCTTTGTGCTGACTTGCTAGCACCAGAAGGCTATGGAGAAATCATCGGTGGTTCCATGCGTGAGGAAGATTACGATGCCCTTGTCGCTAAGATGGATGAACTTGGTATGGATCGTACAGAGTACGAATTCTATCTTGACCTTCGTAAATACGGTACTGTTCCACACGGTGGATTTGGTATCGGTATCGAGCGTATGGTAACCTTTGCAGCTGGAACAAAACACATCCGTGAAGCGATTCCATTCCCACGTATGTTGCACCGTATCAAACCATAAAAAGACTAAAACGCCCTAGGGGCGTTTTTTCAAAGTAGAAGAAGGAAGAGGTGAGGAACATGTAAAGTTGGGATTAACAAGTGACAGACACAAGGATATATACACTTGTTAAAGGAGAAATGATGTTTAAAGCAAATTATCGGAAGAATATCGGTCTCATGGCTGGTGTGGAATTTTTTGCCTTTTTGGGAATTACCAGCTTTTGGATTTTATTTCTCAGTCAAAATGGGATGTCACTTTGGCAGATTGGCTTATTGGAAAGTATTTTTCATGCCACTAGTGTCATCTGTGAAATTCCCTCTGGAATGTTAGCTGACCGCTATTCCTATAAAACCAATCTATATTTAAGTCGAATAGCTGGGATTGCGTCGTCTATTCTCATGTTACTAGGACAAGGTAATTTTTGGATTTACGCACTCGCTATGGTGGTGAGTGCCTTGTCTTATAATTTTGATTCGGGGACGAGTGCAGCCATGGTTTATGATTCAGCCGTGGAGGCTGGATTAAAAGAGCGCTACTTATCTATCTCAAGTTTTATGTCAGGAGTCGCAGAAGGAACTCGGTCTTTGGGGACCATTTTAGCAGGATTTTTTGTCCATGGTCAATTGCACTTGACCTACTATATCATGATTGCTACTTCGATTATCGTTCTTTTTCTAACTTGGATGCTAAAAGAGCCTAGTGTTAAAGCGCAAAAATCTGAGCGTTTGACGATGAAAAGGATTATGTTGACTGTCAAAGAGGAGTTGCAGAGAAATCCCAGTCTTTTTGGTTGGATGATTCTGTCCCAAATCATCGGAACACTGATGTGTATGTTTTATTTTTACTATCAAAATCAACTGCCTGACCTAGAAGGATGGCAGATTTCGATGGTCATGCTGATGGGCAGTGCGTTGAATATCTGGGCAGTTTATCTAGCAAGTAAGATTGGAAAGAGGTATTCAGCTTTAAAGCTTTTTCCAATTCTTGTCCTCTTGACGGGAGGAACTTATTTGCTGTCCTACTTTGGTACGCCACTGATTTATATTTTAGTTTATTTGATTAGTAACGCCTTATATGCTCTCTTTCAACCGATTTTTGACAACGATTTACAAAAGCGACTCCCAAGTGAGGTACGGGCAACCATGCTAAGTGTCTACTCTATGATGTTCAGCCTGAGTATGATCGTCATTTTTCCTCTGACGGGGTGGTTGATTGACTATCTAGGATTTGTAGTAGCCTTTCTTTACTTAGGGTTCATTTTAGTACTAGCCAGCTTTTTGCTATTTTTCATTTTGAAAGAGATGGCCGGATTTTTGGAACTAAAAGAGAATGTTATTTCTAAGAAATAGAGTTATTTTTCATTTTTATCTTTTTTCTCTTGCCATCTACTAGCTTTTCTAGTATAATAGTTAATTGTGAGCAAACCTCACTTACCCCTTGCAAAGACTTGGGGTCATTAGACCAAAAGGAGGAACATATCAATGGCTAAATACGAAATTCTTTATATCATTCGTCCAAACATTGAAGAAGAAGCGAAAAACGCTTTGGTAGCACGTTTTGACTCTATCTTGACTGACAACGGTGCAACTGTTGTTGAATCAAAATCATGGGAAAAACGTCGTCTTGCATACGAAATCCAAGATTTCCGTGAAGGACTTTACCACATCGTTAACGTTGAAGCAAACGATGACGCAGCTCTTAAAGAGTTTGACCGTCTTTCAAAAATCAACGCTGACATTCTTCGTCACATGATCGTCAAACTTGACGCGTAAGAAGGTAAACTATGATTAACAATGTTGTACTTGTAGGGCGTATGACACGTGACGCTGAGTTGCGTTATACCCCATCAAATGTAGCAGTTGCGACTTTTACTCTTGCAGTAAACCGTACATTCAAGAGTCAAAACGGCGAACGTGAGGCTGATTTCATCAATGTCGTTATGTGGCGCCAACAGGCTGAAAATCTTGCTAACTGGGCTAAAAAAGGCTCTCTTATCGGGATCACAGGTCGTATCCAGACTCGTAGTTACGATAACCAGCAAGGACAACGTGTCTACGTAACAGAAGTCGTGGCTGACAATTTCCAAATGTTGGAAAGCCGTAGCGTGCGTGAAGGACATACAGGTGGGGCTTATTCTGCACCAACTGCTAGTTATACAGCACCTACACAATCAGTACCTGACTTTTCACGTGATGAAAATCCATTTGGAGCAACCAATCCGTTGGATATTTCAGATGATGATTTACCATTCTAATGGACAATTAATACTATAAAGGAGAAAAAACATGGCTCAACAACGTCGTGGCGGATTCAAACGCCGTAAAAAAGTTGATTACATCGCAGCAAACAAAATTGAATATGTTGATTACAAAGATACTGAGCTTCTTAGCCGTTTCGTTTCAGAACGTGGGAAAATCCTTCCACGTCGTGTAACAGGAACTTCAGCTAAAAACCAACGTAAAGTAACAACAGCTATCAAGCGCGCTCGCGTAATGGCTTTGATGCCTTTCGTAAACGAAGATTAAAAAAGAGGTCCGGGGGACCTCTTTTTCAGACTTTTACAGGGCTCCGTTCGAAACGTCTACTTTTTGACCTAGTAAGATTCTTTTGTCTTACTAGGTTTTTTCTTTTAATCTTTGTTGTCGTGCTATAATGGTAGGAGAAAGCTTTAAAGGAGCATCTTATGAAGACGAAATGTTCAATTAGAAAAATGCAAGAATATGACATTAAAAATCTATCCCAAGGTTTTATCAATCAAGGTTGGCCGGGTAGAGAAGAAATTTTGGATAGATATTTTCTTGAACAAGAATGTGGGGAGAGAGAAGTCTTAGTTGCAGAGGTTGAGGGTGCTTTAGCGGGTTATATCACAATTTTGCCCTGCGCTAAGCAAGGTCCGTTCGCAGAAATCCATCCAGAACTTTCAGATTTCAATGTCTTTGAGCCCTTTCAAAATCAAGGTATTGGAAATCTCTTGCTGGAAGAAGCAGAAAAAAGAGTTAAGCTCATATCGGATAAGGTAACCCTTGGTGTTGGCCTCCATTCAGGGTATGGACCTGCCCAGAGATTGTACATCAAACGAGGCTATATTCCAGATGGAACGGGAGTTTGGTATCGAAACCAACCGTTGGAAATGAATGCCACTATTCAAAATAATGATGATTTGGTTTTGTACTTATCCAAGGAATTAGAATAAGAGATAGCAAATTTTTTGGAGATATGGGATTTCTTTACTTTATGGTATAATGGAAAGAGTTAGATTGAGAGAGGTAGAGAGATGGATGCGAAATTAAAATACAAGGCAAAGAAGATTAAGATTGTCTTCTTTGATATTGATGATACCCTGCGTACATCAAAGACAGGTTTTATTCCAGCTACGATTCCCACGGTTTTTAAGCAGTTGCGAGAAAAAGGGATTTTGACAGGGATTGCATCTGGGCGTGGTATTTTTGGAGTTGTTCCAGAGATTCGCGAGCTCAAGCCTGACTTTTTTGTGACCTTGAATGGTGCCTATATAGAAGATAAAAAAGGACAGGTCATTTATCAACATCAGATTGAGAAGAAAGATGTAGAAGAATACATTTCGTGGACTAAGAGAGAAGGAATTGACTATGGATTGGTTGGGAGTCATGCTGCCAAACTATCCACTCGGACAGAACTGATCAGTGAGGCTATTGATCCGATTTATCCGAACTTGGATGTGGATCCTGACTTTCATGAAAAAGTTGATATTTACCAGATGTGGACCTTTGAAGATAAAGGAGATAGCTTGCACTTACCAGAGTCCTTATCAGATAAACTTCGCATGGTGCGTTGGCATGAACATTCATCTGATATCGTGCCGATTTCAGGATCCAAAGCAACTGGTGTAGCCAAGGTGGTGGAACATCTAGGCTTGAAACCAGAGAATGTCATGGTCTTTGGGGATGGTCTCAATGATATGGAACTCTTTGATTATGCTGGAATCAGTATTGCCATGGGAGTTTCCCACGAAAAAATCAAAGAAAAAGCAGATTATATTACAAAAACAGTAGAAGAAGATGGCATTTTTGATGCCTTAGAAGGATTTGGTATGGTAGAAAAAGAATTGTATTTCCCACAAGTAGAAATTGAAACAGTAGAAGGTCCTCTTGCGACCATTAAGACAAATCACGGAGACTTGCGTATCAAGCTCTTCCCTGAACATGCTCCTAAAACAGTGGCTAACTTTGTTGCTCTGTCAAAAGACGGTTACTATGATGGTGTGATTTTCCATCGTATTATCAAGGACTTTATGATCCAAGGTGGAGACCCAACTGGTACTGGTATGGGAGGAGAGTCTATTTATGGAGATGCTTTTGAGGATGAATTTTCAGAAGAACTTTATAATGTTCGTGGGGCTCTTTCTATGGCCAATGCTGGTCCAAATACCAATGGCAGCCAGTTCTTTATTGTGCAAAACCAACACTTGCCCTACTCTAAGAAAGAGATTGCGCGTGGTGGCTGGCCTGAACCAATCGCTGAGATCTATGCAGAGCAAGGTGGAACTCCTCACCTTGACCGTCGTCACACTGTTTTTGGGCAATTGGTAGATGCAGAATCTTTTGCGGTCTTGGATGCCATTGCTGCTGTTGAGACAGGGGCCATGGACAAACCAGTTGAAGATGTGGTAATTGAAACGATTGAAATTGAGGATTAAGATGAAAATCGGTGATAAGCTAAATGGGCGTATTACAGGAATCCAGCCCTATGGTGCCTTTGTCGAATTAGAGACAGGGGTGATTGGGCTGATCCATATTTCAGAGATTCGGACAGGATTTATTGAAAATATCTATGAAGTTTTGAAAATTGGTGAAGAAGTACAAGTTCAGGTTGTTGATTTAGACGAATTTTCAGGTAAAGCCAGTCTATCTATTCGCACTCTGGAGGAAGAAAAACACCAGCTACCAAGACGGAGACGTTTTTCAAATGATCGTATCAAGCATGGTTTTGCACCACTTGGGCGAATGATGCCGATCTGGACAAAGGAAGCCCTCAACAATCTGAGAGAGAAAAACTAGTCTATTAGATTTCGTATCTTTTATTAAAAACATATATGCAAGAACAATTATTAAAACCAGGAGAGCGAATCAATCAGCTCTTTTCGACAGATATCAAAATCATTCAAAATAAAGAGGTGTTTAGCTATTCGGTAGATAGTGTTCTCTTATCGCGCTTTCCTCGCTTCCCTAAACGGGGCTTAATTGTGGACTTTTGTGCTGGAAATGGTGCAGTGGGACTTTTTGCTAGTTCACGTACTCAGGCGCGGATAATATCTGTAGAGATTCAGGAGCGCTTGGCAGATATGGCAGAGCGTTCGGTTCAGTTGAATGGCTTGGAAGAGCAGATGCGGGTCATCTGCGATGATTTGAAAAATATGCCTGCCCACATTCAGGGAAGTAAGGTAGATATGATTTTGTGTAATCCGCCTTATTTCAAGGTGGATCCACATTCCAATCTGAACGAGAGTGAACACTACCTTCTGGCCAGACACGAAATTGCGACTAACATAGAAGAAATCTGTCGAAGTGCTCAGAGTATTCTCAAATCCAATGGTCGTTTGGCCATGGTTCATCGTCCAGATCGGCTCTTGGATATCTTAGACATGCTTCAACGCCACAATTTGGCACCCAAGCGCCTGCAATTTGTCTATCCTAAACGTGAGAAGGAGGCCAATATGCTCTTAATCGAAGCTATCAAGGATGGCTCGACGAGTGGCTTTAAGGTCCTGCCACCTCTCATCGTTCACAATGATGATGGTTCCTATACACCAGAAATTCAAGAGATTTACTATGGATCATAAAGCCTATATGTATGTGGTGGAGTGCCGTGACGGTTCTTACTATACGGGCTATACAACTGATGTTAAGAAACGAATTACTGTCCACAATAGTGGCAAGGGAGCCAAGTATACCCGAGCACGCTTGCCAGTCAAACTCATCTATACTCAGGGTTTTGCCAGTAAGGAAGAAGCCATGTCTGCAGAAGCTCTCCTCAAACGTAAGAAGAGACCACAGAAAGAACGATTTTTATCTGAAAATCAAGAGAAAAATCTAGTCAATCATATTGATATCTAATGAGGAGTCCTTTGACTTCTCTTACTTTTGTAAAAAAAGGAAAAAAGTGCTACAATAAGATGAATAAATTAAATGAGGTATTATCATGTCTAAGATTCTAGTATTTGGTCACCAAAATCCAGACTCAGATGCCATCGGGTCATCTGTAGCCTTTGCTTATCTTGCAAAAGAAGCTTATGGATTGGACACAGAAGCGGTTGCTCTCGGTACTCCAAACGAAGAAACAGCCTTTGTTTTGAACTATTTTGGTGTAGAAGCGCCACGCGTGATTACATCAGCTAAAGCAGAAGGTGCAGAACAAGTCATCTTGACTGACCACAATGAATTCCAACAATCAGTGTCAGATATCGCTGAAGTAGAAGTTTACGGAGTTGTGGATCACCACCGTGTGGCTAACTTTGAAACTGCAAGCCCACTTTACATGCGCTTGGAACCAGTTGGATCAGCTTCATCTATCGTGTACCGCATGTTCAAAGAACATGGTGTAGCAGTTCCTAAAGAAATCGCAGGTTTGATGCTTTCAGGTTTGATTTCAGATACTCTTCTTTTGAAATCTCCAACAACTCACCCATCTGATAAAGTCATTGCTCCTGAATTGGCAGAATTAGCAGGCGTCAACTTGGAAGAGTACGGTCTTGCTATGCTCAAGGCTGGTACAAACTTGGCTAGCAAATCTGCTGAAGAATTGATTGACATCGATGCTAAGACATTTGAACTCAACGGAAATAAGGTTCGTGTTGCCCAAGTCAATACTGTTGATATTGCTGAAGTCTTGGAACGTCAAGCTGAAATTGAAGCAGCAATGCAAGCGGCTAATGCGGCAAACGGCTACTCTGACTTTGTCTTGATGATTACAGATATCGTCAACTCAAACTCAGAAATCCTTGCTCTTGGATCAAACATGGACAAGGTCGAAGCAGCCTTTAACTTTAAACTTGAAAACAACCACGCTTTCCTTCCAGGTGCTGTTTCACGTAAGAAACAAGTGGTGCCTCAGTTGACTGAAAGCTTTAATGGGTAATAGCCTGAGTGATAACTTAAACAAGGAAACTAACGTTTCCTTATAGCTAAAGGGGTTTCGGCTCCTTTTTTTCTAGGAGAGAAAGATGTTAGAAAATGGCGATTTGATTTTTGTGAAGGACCTTTCAGATATTGGGCAGGCCATCCAGGATTCTACTGGGAACTATAGTCATGTAGCCATCTTTTTGGATGGTTTGATCTACCATGCTAGTGGGCAAGCAGGTGTTATTTGTCAAGAACCGACTGAATTTTTTGAACCGACTCATCTCTATGATCTTTATGTCTACCCAGAGATGGAAGTTGACTTGGTAAAGGAGAGAGCTAGCAAACATTTGGGTGCACCCTATAATGCCTCTTTTTATCCAGATGGGAATGGCTTTTATTGCTCCCAGTATATTGCGGAAATTCTTCCTATTTTTGAGACTATTCCGATGCAATTTGGGGATGGGGAGCAGGAGATTAGTGATTTTTGGAGGGAATATTACAGGAAGCTCGAACTTCCAGTGCCTCTGAATCAACCAGGGACCAATCCTAGTCAACTAGCAGCATCCCCCCTTTTAGAATGTAAAGAAAGGAATCTTCATGATTCAGATTTTTAATCCATCTCATTTGACTCGACAGCCATTTTTTATAGATTTGGTTGACTATCTGGACCATCATGACGATGTGATTCTCCGAGAAATCAAGGCTCAGTTTCCAGATGTAGCAGTTGATAAACTCATGGAAGAGTATATAAAGGCAGGTTTGATCCGAAGGGAAAACAAACGTTATTCCCTCAATCTCCCTTTTCTAGAATCGATAGACAGTCTGGCCCTTGACCAAGAGATTTTTATCAGAGAGGACAGTCCAGTCTATCAAGCCTTGTTGGAGAAGACTTTTGAGACAGAATTGCGCAATCAAACCAATGCAGCCATTCTAGTCGAAAAGACGGACTTTGCAAGACAAAAAATGACCCTGTCTAATTATTTCTACAAGGTCAAGAATCAATATCCTTTGACACAAAAACAGCAGGAACTCTATGATATTTTAGGAGATGTCAATCCTGAGTACGCCCTCAAGTATATGACGACCTTTTTACTGAAGTTTCTCAAAAAAGACCAGCTCATGCAGAAACGTCGTGATATCTTTGTGGACAGTTTAGTCGTTCTAGGCTATATTGTGCAAAATGAAGCTGGAAAGTATGAGTTGGCCGTCGATTTTGACAAGGAGAGATTGTCTTTCTATTTGTCTTAATTAGTTGCTTTTGGGCAGATTGTTTGACTTTGCTAAAGAATAAGCATAAACTGAATGTAAGCGATAACCATTATCGTATTAAAAGCAAAGGAGACAGAGCTATGTCACTTGAAAATAAATTGGATCAAGCAACTGGTGCTATCAAAGAAGGATTTGGTAAAGTTACTGGCGATAGCAAGACAGAAGCAGAAGGCACTGTAGAAAAAACAGTTGCGAAAGCAAAAGAAGTTGTTGAAGATGCTAAAGGTGCTGTAGAAGGTGCCGTTGAAGGTCTTAAAAACTCATTTAAGAAAGAAGACTAAAAAATCAAGGGAAACATTCCCTTGATTTTTTTATAGATAACGTTCTGCGATGGCTGCGTCCCCAGGATAGTCTTCTTTCTTTCCTTGGACAATCTGGTAGCAATCAGCTCCCTTACCTGCAATAATCACGGCATCTAGTTCTTGATTTGTGATGGCCATAGCCGCCTTGATAGCTTCTTCACGATCGGCAATTTTTTCAACAGGATGACTGATATAGCTACTGATTTCATCCGCAATCGCCATTGGATCTTCATAGTTGGGGTCATCCGCGGTTAGAAAGACTTGAATCTCAGGGTGTTGATTGAGGAGGAGGCCAAAGTCTTTGCGACGACTTTCACCCTTGTTTCCAGTCGAACCGAGAACCAGAGCAATCTTTCCAGTTTGATGGGTTTCAACAACAGAAATCAGTTTTTTCAGACTATCGCCATTGTGGGCGTAGTCGATGAAGACCTTGGCACCATTTTTCTGTGTGAGGACTTCCATACGTCCTGGGACGCGGGTTGCAGCGATTCCTTTTTTGATGTCCTCTAGACTGGCACCTAGACGAAGGCAGGCAAGTCCAGCTGCAACGGCATTTTCTTGGTTAAAGTGGCCAATGAGTTGAATATCATAATCACCAGCGAGTTTACCTGTAGCGGAAAAGCTAAAGGCTTTGGAATTCTCGATTTGGTTACTTGACTGGCTACCATAGAAATCATGCTCTTGATTTTCAACTTGTTCTTTTAGCACAGAAAAGTGGTCCATGTCGCTGTTAATGACAACTGCTCGGCTATTTTCCATCAAGAGACGTTTGTGGTAGAAGTAATCTTCAAAACTTGGATGCTCAATCGGACCGATATGGTCAGGACTGATATTGAGAAACACTCCTACATCGAAAGTTAGGCCGTAGACTCGCTTAACCAAGTAGGCTTGACTGGAGACTTCCATGATGAGATGGGATCTTCCGTTATGAACAGCTTGAGCCATCATATCAAAGAGATCAATGCTCTCAGGAGTTGTGAGGGCAGATTTAAAGAAGGTCTTACCATCTAAGGTTGTATTCATGGTAGACAGCATAGCTGGGCGATGATGTTGAGCCAAGATGTTATAGGCAAAATAGGCCGCTGTTGTCTTTCCTTTTGTCCCTGTGAAAGCGAGAATTTTGAGTTTTTCTTGTGGATTGCCATAAAATTCCATGGCAATCAAACTCATGGCTTTCTTAATGTCGTTCACGACAATAACAGGAATACCGACCTCGTAGTCCTTTTCAGCTACATACCAACCTAAGCCCTGAGTTATAGCAGAAAGAAGGTATTCTTTTTTAAAGGTAGCACCTTTTGCAAAAAAAAGAGTGCCTGCTTTTACTTTACGACTGTCGTAACTGATACTATCAAAATCGACATCACTGTAATTGTAGTAGTAATGTCCCTGATCAATAATCTCACGGAAGAGACTATCTTTCTTTAAAATATCTAATACGGTTTCAATCTTTATCATACTTTCTATTATAAACTTCAAGTCTGAATTTTACAAGTAACAAGGAAAAGTTTATAATGGAAGATAAGGAACTTTTCCTAGTTATCAAAATTGAATGAGGAAGCTATGTCTAACGAAAATAATCACCAGCAAGCCCAGATGTTGCGAGGGACTGCTTGGCTAACAGCTAGTAACTTTATTAGTCGCCTCCTTGGTGCTATCTATATTATTCCCTGGTATATTTGGATGGGGACTTATGCCGCCAAGGCAAATGGTCTCTTTACCATGGGTTATAATATTTACGCCTGGTTCTTGCTGATTTCGACAGCGGGTATCCCGGTTGCGGTTGCTAAACAAGTGGCTAAGTACAATACTATGCGAGAAGAAGAGCATAGCTTTGCCTTGATTCGGAGTTTTCTAGGCTTTATGACGGGCTTGGGACTAGTCTTTGCCTTGGTCTTGTATCTCTTTTCTCCCTGGTTGGCAGATTTATCAGGCGTGGGGACAGACCTAATTCCTATCATGCAGAGTTTGGCTTGGGCAGTTCTGATTTTTCCATCTATGAGTGTTATCCGTGGCTTTTTCCAAGGGATGAATAACCTGAAGCCCTATGCTATGAGTCAAATCGCCGAGCAGGTGATCCGTGTTATCTGGATGTTGCTGGCTACTTTTATTATCATGAAGATGGGTTCTGGTGATTACTTATCAGCGGTTACTCAGTCTACCTTTGCTGCCTTTGTGGGAATGGTGGCTAGTTTTGCAGTTTTGATCTATTTCCTTGCCCAAGAAGGTTTGCTCAAGAGGGTATTTGAAACACGGGATAAGATCAATAGTAAGCGACTCCTGGTTGATACCATCAAGGAAGCCATTCCCTTTATCCTGACAGGATCAGCCATCCAGCTCTTCCAGATTTTAGACCAGATGACCTTCATCAATAGCATGACCTGGTTTACCAACTACAGCAATGAAGACTTGGTTGTCATGTTTTCTTATTTCTCAGCCAACCCTAATAAAATTACTATGATTTTGATTTCTGTCGGTGTCTCGATTGGAAGTGTTGGTTTGCCACTTTTGACGGAAAATTATGTAAAAGGTGATTTGAGAGCCGCTGCTCGTCTTGTCCAAGATAGTATGACCATGCTCTTTATGTTTCTTTTACCAGCAACAGTTGGAGTCGTCATGGTGGGGGAGCCTCTTTATACAGTCTTTTACGGTAAGCCAGATAGTCTGGCCATGGGCTTGTTTGTCTTTGCGGTTTTACAGTCTACTATTTTAGGCTTGTATATGGTTTTGTCTCCTATGCTTCAGGCCATGTTCCGAAACCGCAAGGCAGTTCTTTATTTTGTCTATGGTTCCATTGCTAAGATCGTCTTGCAATTGCCAACCATTGCTATTTTCCACAGCTACGGTCCCTTGATCTCAACGACCATCGGTCTCATCATTCCAAATGTTCTGATGTACCGAGATATTTGTCAGGTGACGGGTGCACGTCGTAAGATTATCTTAAAACGGACAATTTTGATTATGATTTTGACAATGGTCATGTTTATTCTGGTTGGTTTCCTACAGTGGATTTTAGGATTTTTCTTCCAACCAACAGGACGCTTCTGGAGTTTCCTTTATGTAGCCCTCATCGGAGGTCTCGGGGGAGGACTCTATGGTTTAATGAGTCTTGGCACTCACCTATTGGATAAGATTATTGGGAAACCTCAAGCAGACCGCCTACGAGCAAAATTTAAACGATCTTAACAAAATAGATTTATAACTAAAAGAAAAGCTAGCTCCTTGTTAAGTGTCTGGGTTAGCTGACACTTAATTTCCATAAATTAAAATCCCTAGAATCAGTTGTTCTAGGGATTTATTGGGGTGTGAGCATCATTAATTCTACAATCATAGCGATATAGAGGACTAAGGTTAGGAGAAAACCTGCTCTCCAGAAGAATTTGATAAATTTAGGGTAATAAAAACTTCGTTTTTTGAGTAGGAAAAAGACAACTAGGAGGATTGCTAGGAGAGAAAGTGCAACACCAAGTCGTGGCAGAAAGTTGTGGGTAAAGGCTTTTGCAGTGATAAGATAATACTCGAATACCAAAAGTGGAAAAGCTAAATCTGCAAAGTTCAGTCCTAGTTTTTTCAGTTTAAAAAGTTTTGTTACAATGATGGAGACCACGAGGGTTAATACCAACAATAAAGTAGCTGCTATTTTCATTAAAATCATACCCATATTGTATCATAAAAAATCATTAAAGGAAACGAGAAACAAGGGAATCTGTAGGAAAGTCAGGCTTTTGAGATTGTGGGTGATTTTTGTTATAATGAAAGTTATGAAATCTTATAATACCTTGAATGATTATTATCGAAAACTCTTTGGAGAAAAGACTTTTAAAGTTCCTATTGATGCGGGATTTGACTGTCCCAATCGGGATGGAACTGTAGCTCATGGGGGCTGTACCTTTTGTACGGTTTCAGGTTCTGGAGATGCCATTGTAGCACCAGATGCCCCTATCCGTGAGCAATTTTATAAGGAAATCGACTTTATGCACCGCAAGTGGCCAGATGTTAAAAAGTATCTGGTTTATTTTCAAAACTTTACCAATACCCATGAAAAGGTGGAAGTGATTCGGGAGCGATATGAGCAGGCTATCAATGAGCCAGGTGTAGTAGGGATCAATATCGGAACACGGCCAGACTGTTTACCCGATGAAACCATCAAATATTTGGCTGAGTTATCGGAGCGCATGCATGTGACGGTAGAATTGGGCTTACAGACAACCTTTGAAGCAACCTCTGACCTGATTAACCGTGCTCATTCTTATGAATTGTATGTTGAAACAGTAAAACGCTTGAGGAAATATCCCAAGATTGAGATTGTTTCCCATTTGATTAATGGCTTGCCCGGTGAGACTCATGAGATGATGGTCGAAAATGTCCGCCGCTGCGTCACGGATAATGATATTCAAGGAATTAAACTGCACTTGCTCCATCTCATGACCAATACGCGTATGCAAAGAGATTACCACGAAGGACGCTTGCAACTGATGAGTCAGGACGAGTATGTCAAGGTTATCTGTGACCAGTTGGAAATCATTCCTAAGCATATTGTCATCCATCGAATCACAGGAGATGCACCTAGAGATATGCTGATTGGTCCCATGTGGAGCCTCAATAAATGGGAAGTGCTAAATGCTATTGAAACTGAGATGCGCCGTCGTGGAAGTGTGCAAGGATGCAAGGCTGTAAAACAGGAGTTTTAAAATGAAAAGACCACTTGAGATGGCACATGATTTTTTGGCTGAGGTTGTGACTCAGGATGATATCGTAGTGGATGCGACCATGGGCAATGGACATGATACGCTTTTTTTAGCCAAGTTAGCCAAGCAAGTCTATGCCTTTGATATCCAGGAGCAGGCTTTGGAGAAGACGCAAGAGCGTTTGTATCAGGCTGGAATGACAAATGCCCAGTTAATCTTGCAAGGTCATGAGACGCTTGACCAGTTTGTGACAGAAGCTAAGGCAGGGATTTTTAATCTGGGTTATCTGCCTTCTGCTGACAAATCTGTCATTACACAACCTCAGACTACTATTGAAGCTTTAGAAAAGCTGTGCCATTTGCTTGTCAAGGGGGGACGGATTGCCATTATGATCTACTATGGTCATGAGGGAGGAGACATTGAAAGGGATGCTGTTTTGGACTTTGTTAGCCAGTTGAACCAACAAGAGTGTACAGTTGCCATTTATCGGACTCTCAACCAAGTTAACAATCCACCGTTTTTAGTTATGATTGAAAAATTAGAAAGGTATAGACATGGATAAACAATACCTTCGTGAGAAGCTAGAGGCTATGCGCCAAAATTTTGTCGAGTCAACGCATCACGAGCGAGCAGTCGGGGTGCTCGACGAAGCACATATGAGCAAGAAAATGCTTAAAATTAAGAAAAAATTAGTGGCTCTTGAAATGGAACGATGCCAGAAAAAAATTGAGCACAAAGACTGTTCTAAGATTGATCAGAAAATCCAAGAGCAAAAGGAGATTTTTGAATCTTGTTGTAAAAAAGATTAAGGAGGAATTGTGTGGAATTACTCATTTACTTGATTCTATTTTTATTTGTCTTAATCATTTCAACCACGACCAATAAACTTCTCCCTTTTTTGCCCCTTCCTCTTGTGCAAATCCTTTTAGGGATTGGGATTGGCTTATTTGTTCCCGATGCGGACTTTCATCTCAATACAGAGCTGTTTCTGGCCATGGTTATTGGTCCCTTACTTTTCCGGGAGGCAGAAGAAGCAGATATTACATCTGTTTTAAAACACTGGCGCATCATTGTCTACTTAATCTTTCCAGTGATTTTCATCTCGACCTTGAGTTTGGGAGCCTTGGCTCATTTCCTTTGGCTCAGTCTTCCCTTAGCTGCCTGTTTGGCTGTTGGGGCAGCGCTTGGTCCGACGGATCTGGTAGCCTTTGCTTCTCTTTCTGAGCGTTTTCGTTTTCCAAAACGGGTATCCAATATTCTCAAAGGAGAAGGACTTCTAAATGATGCTTCGGGCTTGGTAGCCTTTCGGGTGGCACTGGCTGCATGGACAACTGGCGCTTTTTCCCTCAGTCAGGCTGGAACATCCCTAGCACTTTCAATCCTTGGTGGTTTTGCAGTCGGTTTTGTGACGGCAATGATCAATCGTTTCTTGCATACATTTTTACTGAGTGTGCGAGCGACTGATATAGCGAGTGAACTCTTGCTTGAACTGAGTTTGCCTCTCATGACCTTCTTTATCGCTGAAGAAATCCATGTTTCAGGGATTATCGCAGTTGTAGTCGCAGGTATTTTGAAGGCCAGCCGCTTTAAGAAAATTACGCTCCTTGAGGCTCAAGTAGACACCGTGACGGAGACCGTCTGGCACACAGTGACCTTTATGCTAAACGGATCAGTCTTTGTTCTCTTGGGAATGGAATTAGAGTTGATTGCAGAGCCGATTCTGTCTAATTCTCTCTACAATCCCTTTCTTTTACTACTTTCAGTTGTCGTTCTGACCTTCTTGCTTTTTGCGATCCGCTTTGTCATGATTGCTGGTTTTTACTTTGTGAGAACGCGTCGACTTAAGAAAAAAATTCATAAGTACATGAAAGATATGCTTCTTTTAACCTTCTCTGGTGTTAAAGGGACAGTATCTATCGCGACCATTCTCCTCATACCAAGTCATTTGGAGCAGGAATACCCTCTGTTACTCTTCCTAGTAGCAGGCGTTACACTATTAAGCTTTCTAACAGGTTTACTGGTCCTCCCTCACTTATCTGAGGAACAAGAGGAAAGCAAGGATCATTTGATGCATATTGCGATTCTGAATGATGTAGCTGCAGAATTAGAAAAAGAGCTGGACCATCACAAGAACAAACTTCCTCTTTATGCAGCTATTGATAATTATCATGGTCGGATTGAAAACCTCATCCTTAGTCTGGAAAACAAGAGAGTCCAAGAGGACTGGGAGGCTTTAAAACTCCTCATCCTGAGTATCGAAAGCGATGGTTTGGAGCAGGCTTACGAGGAAGGGAAAATCGGTGAGCGTGGTTATCAAGTTTACCAACGCTATTTGAAAAATATGGAACAGAGTATTAATCGCAAGGTTGCTTCCCGCCTAACATATTACTTCCTTGTGTCGCTCCGTATCTTGCGTTTTGTCCTGCATGAATTGCTGACCTTTGGCCAGACCATCCGGAGTTGGAATGACAAGGAGCAACGTCGACTTCGAGCTATTGACTATGATCAAATATCCGAACTCTATCTAGAGAATACGGAGTTGATTATCGAAAGTTTGGAAAACCTAAAAGGAATCTACAAGAGTAGTCTGATCAGCTTTATGCAGGAGTCTCGCTTGCGTGAAACAGCTATTATCGGTAGTGGTGCCTTCGTCGAACGTGTTATCACTCGTATCAAACCAAACAATATCGATGAAATGCTAAGAGGTTACTACCTAGAACGTAAGTTAATCTTTGAATTCGAAGAGAAGAAATTGATTACAACCAAGTATGCCAAGAAATTACGGCAAAATGTCAACAATCTTGAGAATTATTCTCTAAAAGAAGCCGCAAATACTCTACCCTATGATATGATGGAATTAGTCAGAAGAAATTAGTTTAGAAAATCAAGTTGTATTAGGAGGATAGCAACATGAAAAAGTGGTGGAAAGAGCTGATGGAACGGCCCTTGTTGAAAGCTTTTTTACATTTTTATCAAGCTTCCGATAGTGAACTGACCAGTGTTGCGGTTGCCTACTATTGGTTGATTTCAATCTTCCCCTTGCTTATGATAATGGTCAATATTTTGCCCTATTTTCAAATTCCGATTTCAAATTTTTTGCTCACTATCAAGGAATTTGTACCAGATACAGTCTATGATGTGGTAGCAAAGATTGCCCGAGAAGTCTTGACTCAACCATCGACTGGTTTGCTGAGTTTTGCAGTCTTGTCAGCCCTTTGGACCTTCTCGAAATCGATGGATTTTCTCCAAAAAGCTTTTAATAAGGCCTATGGAGTGGCTAAGAGCCGAGGAATTATCTCCCATCAATTGATGAGTTTACTCGTCAGCTTTGGCTTGCAGATTCTTTTTGCCCTAGCCTTATTTTTGAGTATGTTTGGGCGTATGTTGCTCAACTTGCTCAAAACTTACTGGCAATCAGACAGTCCTTTCTTTGATTATCTACAGGACTTTACAGGCCCTTTGATTTATGCCCTGCTCTTTGCCATCTTGGTCATGCTCTACTATTTCCTTCCAAATGTCAGAGTCCCTCGTATTCGCTACGTTTTTCCTGGTAGTATCTTTGTTTTGCTGACGCTTGTCTTTCTGTTGAATATCTTTTCTGTCTATTTCAATAACTATGTCAACCATCTAGTCGATGTTCGATTTTTCAGTTCCATTATCGTGGTGGTCATGATGTTCTGGTTTATACTCATCGCAAAGATTCTGATTATCGGAGCAGTTATCAATGCCAGTGTACAGAGTTTGAAGGAGCCAAAATTTCGTGATAACACATTCTTTTTAAAAAATGAAGAATAAAAAAAGACGCTTTGAAAACAAAGTGTCTTTTTGTTGCATTTGCAACAAAAATATGCTATTCTATCATCATAGATGCGAAAGGAGGAAACATGTCGTTATTACGCGAAATCGGAATTATAGCCCGTGCCCTAGATTCTATTGCCAATATCGAATTTCGTGATATAGACCTAGCTCGTGGTCAGTATCTTTATTTGGTTCGAATCAAGGAAAATCCAGGTATTATCCAAGAAGCTTTATCAGATTTGCTAAAGGTTGATCGCTCAACTGTTGCCCGTTCCGTTAAAAAACTGGAAGAAAAGGGGTTAATAAAACAAGGAATGAGCAGTACAAATCGGAAAAATAAAGAGTGGTTTGTCACTGAAAAAGGAGAGGCACTTTATCCTTTTATCCTTGCTGAACATCACTATTCAGAGAATTCTGCCCTAAAAGGATTTTCCAGGGAAGAGGCCAGGGAACTGGAGAGCCTACTAATTCGGGTTAGAAAAAATATTACAAGTGATTGGGATATGGTCAAAAAAGGCCAGAAAAGAAATTATTTATAATAAGAGGTGAAAGATGAAAGTTATCGTTGAAAATGAATTTTGGAGCTTGTTTCCAGAAGCACAGATTAGCGTTTTAGTAGTAAAGGGATTAGATAATACAGTTGATGAAAGCAAGGATCCCTATTTCAAAACCTTGCTAGATAAAGGAGCTAAACGAGCTGAGGATTTCATTTCGGATGAGAATTTTACTCAGAATGATGTCATTCAAGAATGGCGTCAGGCTTTCAGCAAGTTCAAAACGAAAAAAGGTGCTCGTTCTTCGATTGAAGCCCTGCTTAAGCGGGTCAGTCAGGGAAGAGAGTTCAATCCTATTAATCCTTTAGTAGATATCTATAATAGCGTTTCATTATCTTATGCGGTTCCCTGTGGTGGTGAAGATTTGGAAAAGATTGCTGGTCATCTTCGTCTTGGAAAGGCCAAGGGGGGTGAATCTTTTTTCCCACTAGGAGCTGAAAGCGATGCGCCTGCTTTACCTGAAGAAATCATCTATTATGATGATGAGGGAGCAGTCTGTCGTTGTTTAAACTGGCGTGAAGCCCAGAGAACCATGTTGACAGAAGAGACGAAGGATGCTGTCTTGGTCATTGAAGCGATCAATGGTGAACAGGCGGCGCGTGCTCGGGTTGCCATGGAAGAATTACAGGATTTGGTGAAAGACTACTTTGGAGTTCATGGCAAACTGGTCCATCTAACTTCTGAGTCCCCAGAAATTACACTTTAAACAGAAATAGCCCTGTCATCTCTTAGGAATAAACTATCCTAAAGAAATGACGGAGCTATTTTTAATAGATAAACATGGCATCACCGAAACTGAAGAAACGGTAGTGTTCTTGAATAGCATGGTGATAGGCATCTAGGACTAAGTCACGACCTGCAAAGGCAGAAACCAACATGACGAGAGTTGATTTTGGCAGATGGAAGTTGGTTGAGAAGGCGTCTACAACCTTCCACTCGTAACCTGGTTTGATAAAGATATTGGTCCAGCCAGAATCTGCTTGGATTTGCCCATCAAACTTGGAACCGATGGTTTCCAGTGTGCGGATCGAAGTAGTTCCAACAGCAATAACACGACCTCCATTTTCCTTGACAGAGCGAAGGGTGGCTGCTGCTTCATCAGAAAGTTGGTAGAACTCTGAGTGCATTTCATGTTCGTCCAGATTGTCAACAGAAACGGGTCTAAAGGTTCCTAAACCAACGTGGAGGGTCAAATAAACCAAATGGACACCCTTGGCTTGGATTTCTGCGAGCAGTTCTTTGGTGAAGTGGAGGCCAGCAGTCGGTGCAGCAGCAGAGCCACTTTCCTTAGCGTAGACGGTTTGATAACGTTCACGGTCATCTAGTTTTTCGTGAATGTAGGGTGGTAGTGGCATTTCTCCTAGACTTTCCAAAACTTCTAGGAAAATTCCTTGGTATTCAAAGCGGACAATACGGCCTCCGTGGGTCAATTCTTCCGTAACGACAGCGCTGAGACGACCATCTCCAAAGCTGACGCGAGTGCCGACCTTGAGGCGTTTGGCAGGTTTGGCTAGGACTTCCCACTCATCACCGGCAGTATTTTTGAGAAGGAGAAGTTCCACGTGGCCTCCTGTTTCTTCCTTTTGACCATAAAGGCGGGCTGGTAGAACACGGGTGTCGTTCATAACAAGAGCATCGCCAGGTTCCAACATATCAATAATAGAGTGGAAGTGTTTATCCTGAAACTCTCCTGTTTCTCGGTTTACGATGAGGAGTTTAGAGGCATCCCGTTTTTCAAGTGGTGTTTGGGCAATCAACTCCTCAGGTAAGTGGAAATCAAAATCAGCTGTATTCATTTTTTTCATCATTCTTTCTAAGTTCTAATCTTATCCATTATAACATGTTTCAAGTTTGGACGCTCTTTTTTTGGAAATTAAATCGTTTTCACTTGACAAAAATTGGTCTATACCATATAATGAATATAGAAATATGGAGGATATGAAATGAAAGTTATTAAAGTTGAAAATCAAGTCGAAGGTGGAAAAGTAGCTTTTGAGATTTTGAAGGAAAAGTTGGCCAATGGCGCTCAAACATTGGGACTTGCGACAGGAAGCAGTCCGCTAGAGTTTTACAAGGAAATCGTTGAGAGTGATCTTGATTTCTCAAATCTAACCAGTGTGAACCTTGATGAGTATGTAGGGCTTGATGGGGACAACCCACAGTCTTATCGTTACTTTATGCAAGAACACTTATTCAACCAAAAACCATTTAAAGAAAGCTTCTTACCCCGTGGGATTAAGGACAATGCTGAAGCTGAAGTGGAACGCTACAACCAAATTTTGGCTGACCATCCAGTTGATTTGCAAATCTTGGGAATTGGTCGCAATGGACATATCGGCTTTAACGAGCCTGGCACTCCATTTGACAGTCAAACGCATTTAGTAGAACTAGACCAGTCTACTATCGAAGCCAATGCTCGCTTCTTTGACAAGATTGAAGACGTCCCAACTCAAGCCATCTCAATGGGGATTAAAAACATCTTAGATGCCAAGTCTATTATTCTTTTTGCTTACGGTGAGTCGAAAGCAGAAGCCATCGCTGGAACAGTATCAGGCCCAGTAACTGAAAGTCTACCAGCAAGTAGCCTACAAAACCACCCTGATGTGACCATTATTGCGGATGCAGCAGCGCTCAGCTTACTTGAAAAATAAAAATACAAGAACCACTTGCTCTTTGGAGTGAGTGGCTTTTTACTTCAAATGTTCACTATCTTGCTAAAGTGGTATAATATAGCTATACGGGGGAGGCTCGAACTTTGATTTATATAATCGGTTTTATTTGTTTTTTACTTTTAATGTTACTGTTTAGTCGCTTAATTCAGCAATCAAAGAATCCTTCGGGCTTTCTAGGAAAACGAATGATGAAATTGTGGAATCGAGCCTATCTCTCCATGTTTGTATGGGCAATTCGTCATCTGGATAGGACATTTTACCCTGTAATCTTAGATGTAGGAGTTGGAAACGGCCGTTCAACCATTCTGCTGAAAGAAACTTTTCCGCAAAGTACCGTAACTGGAATCGATATTTCAGATACCGCAATAACTCAAGCCAAACAGATAGAGATGGCTAATCTAAATTTTGAACGAAGAGACGTTAGGGAGACAGGCTTTTCTGATGAAAGTTTTGATTTAATCACAGCCTTTCAAACTCATTTTCATTGGCAGGATCTAGAAGCTTCTTTTATGGAACTTCGAAGAATACTCAAATCAGACGGGATGCTCTTACTAGCTTGTGAATATAACAAGTTATCTTATTTTTTACTGAAATTTCAAAGCGAAGAAGTATTTAAACGATTCTTGTTATCAATAGGCTTTGAGCTCGTAACTAGTCAAAGAAAGGGATCGTGGATCCTTTATAAAATTGTTAAAAACTAATGGAGGTACAATCATGAAACAATTATTTTTATGTTCATATTTTGCTGGTGTCAAAAATCTTTTTAGTGATTATGCAAAGGAAAAAAATCTAGAAAAAAGGTTTTATTTATTCCTACCGCTGGGAACAAAGAGGACTATACTGCCTATATCGATGAGGCTCAGCAAACATTCAGAGATTTAGGCTTTGAGATAGAGATTCTAGATATTGCTTCTTGTGATCGAGAAACTGCACAGGCAAAGATTTTCCAAAGCAAGATTCTTTATATCTCAGGCGGGAATACCTTTTATTTATTACAAGAATTAAAGAAAAAGCAACTCCTATCTCTCATCAAAGAACAAATAAGAGATGGGTTGGTCTATGTGGGAGAATCAGCAGGGGCTATCATTGCAGCCAAGGATATTGACTACAATAAACTCATGGACGACAAGACAGTAGCGACAGAGTTATCCGATACAGCGGGATTGGATGAAGTGGATTTTTACATCCTTCCACATTATGGTGAGGAACCTTTTACTGATAGTAGCAAAAAGACCTTTGAAATGTATAAAAAGCAGCTCGAATTGCTACCACTTCATAACCGCCAAGCAATTATCGTTAATGATGAGCAAATAGATATCTTAACAATAGAATAAAGATAATAAAGATGTGGTTGGAAGAACATTAATATTTTGCCACTAAAATGATTAGAGGTTGATAACTCACTTAGCGAGAATTTGCTATGGATGAATTAATTTTACGAATTCAAGGAGAGAAAAGTTATGAAAATAAAAACGCTAGATAAAATAGGTGGGGTTATTTTCTTGTTTCTAACGATTGCTATCATTGTCGTTTTTTTATCAGATACGAGCTTTTTTGAGTGGGCATTTACTAGACACCAGAATACTCTGAGTTGGTATATTCGCCCTCTCTTTATTATTCCAATCGTAATGGGAGCTTATAAAAAATCCTATAGCCTGATTTTCTTTTCTATATTTTGCTTATTCACTAGTATGTTCTGGTTCCCAAAGCCAGAAATAGTTGATGTAAAAGTAATTGAATTTTTGAATTTTGAGAAGACTTATTTAACGAGCGGATGGAGTATTGAAAAAATTATCATTCTGGCGATGATTCTAGCATTTTTTACGGCGATTATATCCTTAACATGGAGTAGACGTTGGTATGGATTATTAGCAACGGTAGTAATTGGAGCGTTTCTGAAGGTTGCTCATAGTCTTTTATTTAGTGGAGGAAGTGGCATATCAATTGTGAAACCAGCGATTTTGGGCTTGATTCTCTGCATCTTAGCGATTTATTTCATCTTCAAAAGAAGAAAGTGAAGATAATATAAGTTTATGGTCGCTTTTCTCTTGACAATTATTCACTTTGTGTGTAGAATAGAATAGATCTTGAACTTGAAGGGAGTGAAAAAAATGTCTAAAACAGTAGTACGTAAGAATGAATCTCTTGACGATGCACTTCGTCGTTTCAAACGTGCGGTTACTAAAGCTGGTACTCTTCAAGAAACACGCAAACGTGAATTCTATGAAAAACCTTCTGTAAAACGTAAACGTAAATCAGAAGCAGCTCGTAAACGTAAAAAATTCTAATTTGAAATGAAAGGCTAGAGAAATCTAGTCTTTTTACTTTTTAAATAAATACTGTAAATCCTGCAAAAAAAGGAAACTTCCAACTACAATCTGATATAATAGTAGGGAGAACTCGATTGAAGGAGGAAATTATGTCGGTTTTAGTAAGAGATGTCATTGAAAAGCTCAGACTAGATATTGTCTATGGTGAAGGCGAGTTACTTGAAAAGGAAATCAACACTGCGGACATTATGAGACCAGGTCTTGAAATGACGGGCTATTTTGATTACTATACTCCAGAACGGATTCAACTGTTAGGGATGAAGGAGTGGTCCTATTTGGTCGCTATGCCTGCCCATAACCGTTATCAAGTTTTGAAGAAAATGTTTCTACCTGAAACACCTGCTGTCATCGTTGCTCGTGGCTTGGTAGTGCCAGAAGAAATGTTGAAAGCTGCTAGGGAATGTAAGATTGCGATTTTAACCAGTCGAACATCAACCAGTCGTTTATCTGGAGAGTTATCTAGCTACCTTGATTCCCGTTTGGCTGAACGTACGAGTGTGCATGGTGTCTTGATGGATATCTATGGTATGGGTGTCTTGATCCAAGGGGATAGTGGTATCGGTAAGAGTGAGACAGGTCTTGAGCTTGTGAAACGCGGACACCGTTTGGTAGCAGATGACCGTGTGGATATCTTTGCTAAGGATGAAATGACTCTTTGGGGAGAGCCCGCTGAAATATTGAAGCATTTACTTGAGATTCGTGGAGTGGGTATTATTGACGTGATGAGTCTCTACGGAGCAAGCGCTGTAAAAGATTCCTCACAAGTTCAGCTGGCAGTCTATTTGGAAAATTACGATACCCATAAGACCTTTGATCGTCTAGGAAACAATGCCGAAGAACTAGAAGTTTCTGGTGTGACGATTCCGCGTATCCGCATCCCAGTAAAAACAGGACGCAATATCTCTGTCGTTATTGAGGCGGCAGCCATGAACTATCGCGCTAAAGAAATGGGATTTGATGCGACGCGTTTATTTGAAGAACGCTTGACTAATCTCATCTCCAAAAATGAGGTGAAAAATGATTAATCCAGTCGCATTTGAAATCGGTCCTTTTTCTATTCGTTGGTATGCTCTGTGTATTGTGGCTGGTTTGATTTTGGCAGTCTACCTTGCCATGAAGGAAGCTCCTAAAAAGAAAATTCTATCAGATGATATTTTAGATTTTATCCTGATTGCTTTTCCGGTAGCTATTTTAGGTGCTAGGCTATACTACGTACTCTTTCGCTTAGATTATTATCTGCAAAATCCAGGTGAAATCATCGCCATTTGGAATGGTGGCTTGGCCATTTATGGAGGTTTGATAGCAGGGGCTATTGTCCTTTATATCTTTGCAGATAGAAAGCTGATTAATACTTGGGATTTCTTAGATATTGCAGCACCGAGCGTCATGGTTGCCCAGAGTCTAGGACGCTGGGGGAACTTCTTTAACCAAGAAGCCTATGGTGCAGCGGTAGATAATCTGGATTATTTGCCAGGCTTTATCCGTGACCAGATGTACATCGAGGGGAGCTATCGTCAACCGACCTTCCTATATGAGTCGGTTTGGAATCTGATCGGATTTGCTTTGATTTTGATTTTTAGACGAAAATTAAAGGGAATCAGACGTGGTCAGATCACGGCTTTCTACTTGATTTGGTATGGCTTTGGTCGTATGATTATCGAAGGCATGCGGACAGACAGTCTCATGTTCTTTGGTCTGCGAGTTTCCCAATGGTTATCAGTCGTTCTTATCGGACTCGGTATTTTTATCATACTTTATCAAAATCGAAAGAAAGCCCCTTTCTATCATACAGAGGAGGAAAAATAAATGTTAGAAGTTGCATATATTCTTGTTGCGATTGCTTTGATTGTCTGTTTAGTCTATTTGACGATCACGATTCAAAAAGCAGGTCGTATGATTGATGAGACAGAGAAAACCATCAAAACATTGAGCTCAGATGTGAACGTTACCCTGCATCATACCAATGAATTGTTGGTTAAGGTCAATGTGTTGGCAGACGATATCAATATCAAAGTTGCGACGATTGATCCACTCTTTACAGCTGTAGCGGACTTGTCAGAATCAGTATCTGACCTCAACCAACATGCGCGTGTCTTGGGTAAAAAAGCCTCATCAGCTGGTTCAAAGACCATTAAGACAGGTGCAGGATTGTCAGCTCTTCGTTTCGCAAGTAAAATTTTCAAAAAATAGAAAAGGAGAAATCTTATGGGTAAACTATCCTCAATCCTTTTAGGAACGGTTTCTGGTGCAGCTCTTGCTTTGTTTTTGACGAGTGACAAGGGCAAGCAAGTTTGTAGTCAAGCTCAGGATTTTCTAGATGATTTGAGAGAAGATCCAGAATATGCTAGAGAGCAGGTTTGTGAGAAACTAACTGAAGTGAAGGAACAGGCAAGGGACTTTGTGCTGAAAACAAAGGAACAAGTAGAATCTGGTGAAATCACTTTTGATAGTGTCCTTGACCAAGCCAAAACATGTGCTCGACAAGCAACAGAAGCGTCAAAGGAAACCTTTAACAATCTCAAGGAGCAGTGGCAAGAACAGTCAGCAACCCCAGACGTTGCTGAAGACCAAGAAGAAATCATCATCGATATTAGTGAAGTATAAGGTATCACCATCTCTGATTTTTGGAGATGGTGATTTTTATCTGCAACCAGTCTTTGTGGTATAATAAATACTATGCAGAAAAAACCAACGTCAGCCTATGTGCATATCCCCTTTTGCACACAGATTTGTTATTATTGTGACTTTTCAAAAGTTTTTATTAAAAATCAGCCAGTAGATAGTTATCTGGAGCATTTGCTAGAAGAGTTTCGTTCTTATGATATCCAAAAGTTGCGAACTCTCTACATTGGAGGAGGGACGCCAACTGCTTTGTCTGCTCCGCAATTAGAAGTGCTCTTGGATGGCCTGACTAAAAACCTGGACTTGTCTGTCTTGGAGGAGCTGACGATTGAGGCCAATCCAGGAGACTTGGACGCGGATAAGATTGCGGTTTTGAAACATTCGCCAGTCAATCGTGTTTCCTTAGGTGTGCAGACTTTTGATGACAAAATGCTGAAAAAGATTGGGCGTAGCCACTTGGAGAAGGATATTTATGAGAATATCGACCGCCTCAAATTGGCTGGTTTTGACAATATCTCCATCGATCTAATCTACGCTCTTCCAGGTCAAACTATGGATCAAGTCAAGGAAAATGTAGCTAAGGCTATCTCGCTTGATATTCCTCATATGAGCCTTTATAGCTTGATTTTGGAGAATCATACGGTCTTTATGAACCGCATGAGACGTGGGAAATTGCCCCTGCCCAAGGAAGAGTTAGAAGCAGAGATGTTTGAGTACATCATCGCAGAGCTTGAGCGAGCTGGTTTTGAGCATTATGAGATTTCCAATTTCTCTAAACCTGGCTTTGAAAGCCGCCACAATCTCATGTACTGGGACAATGCCGAGTATTATGGTATCGGTGCGGGTGCTTCAGGTTATGTGAACGGGGTGCGTTATAAAAACCACGGTCCTATCCGCCACTATCTCAATGCGGTAGAGGCAGGAAATGCTCGGATAACAGAAGAACACCTGAGCCAAAAGGAGCAGATGGAAGAAGAAATGTTCCTAGGCCTCCGCAAGAAATCCGGGGTTTCCATGGCACGATTTGAGGAAAAATTCGGACGGTCCTTTGATGGACTTTATGGCGAAATCATCAGAGACTTGGTTCAACAAGGACTCATGCAGATCGACGGTGATCATGTTCGAATGACAAAGAGAGGTCTCTTTTTGGGAGACACCGTAGCAGAACGATTTATTTTGGAGTAGAACAATGGGCTTAACTTATCAAATGACAATGAAAATTCCTTTTGATATGGCGGATATGAACGGTCATATCAAACTTCCAGATGTGATTTTGCTGTCCTTGCAAGTATCAGGTATGCAGTCAATTGAGCTGGGAGTTAGCGACAAGGATGTTCTAGAACGTTACAATCTAGTCTGGATTATTACAGACTATGCGATTGACGTGGTACGCTTGCCTCGCTTTGCTGAGGAGATTACGATTGAAACAGAAGCATTGACTTACAATCGTCTTTTTTGCTACCGCCGTTTCACTATTTATGATGAAGCAGGTCAAGAAATCATTCGCATGGTAGCAACTTTTGTTCTTATGGACAGAGATAGTCGTAAAGTTCATGCTGTCGAACCTGAGATTGTTGCTCCTTATCAGTCTGAGTTTGATAAAAAACTCATCCGTGGGCCAAAGTATGCTAACCTAGAAGACCCGATCAGTAAAGACTACCATGTTCGTTTTTACGACTTGGATATGAATGGTCATGTTAATAATAGCAAATATTTGGATTGGATTTTTGAGGTCATGGGAGCAGATTTTTTGACCAAGTATATTCCAAAGAAAATCAATCTCAAATATGTCAAAGAAGTGCGACCAGGTGGTATGATTGCTTCAGCATATGAACTCAATGGATTAGAAAGCAAGCATGAGATCATCAGTGATGGCGAGATCAATGCCCAAGCTATGATTACATGGCAAGAAATTAAAGGCAATTAGAAAGGACGATATGGCTTATAAAGGTTATTTAATTGATTTAGACGGAACCATTTACAAGGGAAAAGACCGGATTCCCGCGGGTGAGGCTTTTGTCCATGAATTGCAAAAGCGAGAAATTCCCTATCTCTTTGTGACCAACAATACAACTCGTACTCCTGAGAGCGTTCAAGAGATGTTGGCTCAGAACTTTAATATCGACACGCCTCTTTCAACTGTCTACACGGCAACTCTAGCAACCATTGACTATATGAATGACTTGGGACTGGAGAAAACAGTCTATGTCATCGGAGAAGCAGGACTCAAGGATGCTATTCAGGCGGCTGGTTATGTCGAAGACAAGGAAAATCCTGCCTATGTGGTAGTTGGACTGGACTGGCAAGTCGACTATGAAAAATTTGCGACAGCGACTCTAGCCATTCAAAAGGGGGCTCACTTTATCGGAACCAATCCTGACCTCAATATCCCGACGGAACGTGGTCTTTTGCCTGGTGCTGGTTCACTAATTACACTTCTTGAAGTAGCAACACGAGTAAAACCAGTTTATATCGGGAAACCAAATGCTATCATTATGGACAAGGCGGTTGAGCACTTAGGTTTGAAAAGAGAAGAGTTGCTCATGGTTGGAGACAACTACCTGACAGATATCCGAGCAGGGATTGACAATGGTATTCCAACGCTCTTAGTGACAACAGGTTTTACCAAGGCAGAAGAAGTGGCTGACCTGCCAATCGCACCAACTCATGTAGTTTCTAGCCTTGCGGAGTGGAATTTTGATGAAAACTAAACTGACCTTTTGGGGAAGTATGCTTTTTTTCCTCTCCCTTTCTATTCTCTTAACCATTTATCTGGCATGGATTTTCTATCCTTTGGAGATTCAGTGGCTGAACTTAGCGGATCGAGTCTATCTAAAGTCCGAAACCATTCAGTACAACTTCCATATCTTGATGAATTACCTGACCAATCCTTTTAGTCAGGTCTTAGAGATGCCTGATTTTCGTTCGTCAGCGGCAGGCCTGCACCACTTTGCGGTGGTGAAGAATCTCTTCCACTTGGTTCAGCTAGTCACATTGGTGACACTACCATGTTTTTATATCTTTGTTAAAAAGATTGTAAAAAAAGGCTTTCTACCCCTCTATCGTAAAAGTATCCTGACTTTATTAGTTTTACCTCTGGTCATTGGGCTTCTGGGAGTGTTGATTGGTTTTGAGCAATTCTTTACTCTCTTTCATCAGATTCTCTTTGTGGGAGATGATACCTGGCTTTTTGATCCCGCAAAGGATCCCGTTATTTTGATTTTACCAGAGACTTTCTTCCTCCATGCTTTCCTTCTCTTCTTTGGCTTCTATGAAAGCTTCTTTGGCTTCCTTTATTTGAAAAGTCGTAGAATACTTTAATGTGTTGCATTGATAAAACAGAGATGAAGTTAAAAATTCTTACGAGGAGTGAATTAACTTCATTGGAATTGAGTAAATTGTTCGCATACAGTCTATTTTTCTAGAAAAAAATAGGCTTTTTTCTAGAAATTGCTAGTCAAGCGCTTTATTTTTTTGTATAATAAGAATAGCAAAGTATAGATAAAGAAGAGAAAAGCATGATTACACTATTTTTATCACCGAGCTGTACATCATGTCGTAAGGCAAAGGCCTGGTTAGAGACGCATAAGGTGCCCTTTCAAGAGCATAATATTATGACCAGTCCTTTAACAAGAAAAGAATTGCAACACATTCTTTCCTTGACCGAAAATGGTACTGATGACATCATTTCAACTCGTTCAAAAATTTTCCAAAAATTGGATATTGATGTAGAGAGTATTTCGGTATCGGAGTTGCTTCAGTTGATTGAGCAATATCCTAGTCTTTTGCGTCGCCCAATTATTATTGATACCAAACGCATGCAGATCGGTTTTAATGAAGATGAGATTCGTGCTTTTCTCCCTCGTAGTTACCGTAAACAAGAACTAAAAGAAGCAACATTGAGAGCTGGTATTGGATAGATGAACAAACAGTATAGTTACCCACTAGATTTGTCGTGGAGCACTGAAGAACTTGCTTCAGTGCTTTCTTTTTTTAATGATGTTGAAGCTGCCTATGAAGACAAGGTAGAAGCAAAAAAACTGCTAGAGTCTTACAAGGAATTTAAGTCTGTCGTTCCGAGCAAAAGTGAAGAAAAACGCCTAGGCCGCGAATTTGAGAAGGCTAGCGGTTATTCCTTCTATCATGCAGTTCAATTAGCAAAAGAAAAAAGAGAAGGGAAGATTTCTCTTGGAAACTAAATTTGAATTTGCCAAACAGATTGTGCAGGAAGCTGCTGCCTATATTTTGGCTCACATGAAAGAAGATTTGCAGGTCGAGCGAAAGTCTTCACCTACAGACTTGGTGACGCGTCTGGATAAGGAGGTTCAGGATCTCTTGGTTGATCGGATCAAGTCCTCCTATCCTGAGGACTTGATTTGTGCGGAAGAGGGCTGTTTACGTGCTGCAGTTGGTCAAGGTTCCGTTTGGGTGATTGATCCCATTGACGGTACCAATAACTTTGTCGCTCAGCAGGAAGATTTTGCCGTGATGTTGGCCTATTTTGAGGATGGTGTGGGCAAATTTGGCGTCATTTATGATGTTATGAAAGGTGATTGTTACCATGGTGGTGGTACCTTTCCTCCTTGCCGCAATAATGATCCCTTACCGCCTTTTAAAAAGAAACCTCTTCAAGAATTTTTAGTTGCCGGTAACTCAGGTATGTTTGAAAGCAATGAGTGGGGCTTGGCAGATTTAGGGCGAGCAGCGTTGGGTGTCCGTGTATATGGCAGTGCGGCCATTAGTTTTGCCAAGGTTTTATCGGGTCGTCTTTTGACTTATATTACCTATCTGCAGCCATGGGATTACGCTGCGGCCAGTATCTTAGGGGAAAGTCTGGGTTATCGCCTTCTTACGGTATCGGGTGAGCCCGCTGATTTTACAACGCGTCAGCCTGTCATGATGGTGCCAATCGAGATGCAAGAGGAGATTCAGTCTTATATCTACGAAAGGAAATAGAACTAAATGCAATTTCCAGAAGGATTTGTTGAAAAATATGAAGCGATACTAGAAGATGAGGCAAGAGACTTTCTTGCCTCTTTTAAACAAGAAGCAGTTTCGGCTTTTCGGGTCAATCCCTTAAAAGAAAGTCAGTTATCGTTTGCAGATGCTATTCCCCATACACCTTGGGGGTATTATGGCAAGGTTTCAGGGAAGTCACCAGAGCACGCGACAGGTCTTGTTTATTCGCAAGAGCCTGCAGCTCAAATGGTGGCCCAGGTAGCTCAACCAAGTCCTGGCATGAAGGTCTTGGACTTGGCGGCAGCACCAGGTGGAAAATCCACTCAACTAGCAGCTTATCTGGCTAATCAAGGAGTTCTTGTCTCCAACGAAATTTCAAGTAAGCGTGCTAAGATTTTAGTAGAAAATATGGAGCGATTTGGAGCGACAAACGTTGTTGTAACCAATGAATCTGCTGACCGCTTGGCCAAGGTTTTTAAAGGTTACTTTGATGTGATTGTCCTTGATGCACCTTGCTCGGGTGAAGGGATGTTTCGTAAGCAGCCAGATGCCATGGATTATTGGAGTACCGATTATCCTAGCCAATGTGCCAGTCTCCAAAGGGAAATTCTTGAAGATGCAGTGACCATGCTTGCTGAAGGTGGCCGTTTAGTTTATTCGACCTGTACTTGGGCACCAGAGGAAAATGAAGAAATCGTCCACTGGTTACTGGATACTTATGATTTTGAACTGCTTCCAGTCGAGCATGTGAACGGTATGGTAGCAGGAATTGATCTTCCTGAAACGGCGCGGATGTATCCTCATCATTTCAAGGGAGAAGGTCAGTTTGTTGCCCACTTGCATTTTAAGGGACAAAATCCAGAACCTAAATTCAAAGCTAGCAAAAGCAATCTCAGTCGTGAGCAACTGGCTTTGTGGCATGATTTTACCCAAAAACACTTGCGAGTCAATCTAACTGGTATCTTGCAGACTTTTGGAGATCAACTCTATCTCCTGCCCGAGATGCTACCTGATCTAGGGAAACTCAAAATTGCCCGAAATGGGCTCCATCTGGGTACTTTTAAGAAGAAACGCTTCGAACCAAGCTTTGCTCTGGGATTAGCCTTGAAACCAAGTCAAGTAAAACAAAGTGTCGAAATCAATGATGAGGACTTTGTAAAATATGTGGCTGGTGAGACTGTTCAATTGTCTGAAGCTCGACCAAATGGCTGGTACCAAGTTCTGGTTCAAGGAAACGGATTGGGCTTTGCCAAGGTAACGGGAAATGTTTTGAAAAATTATTATCCAAAAGGGCTCAGATTCAGGTGAAAAAGCTAGTCAAAGAGCCTATTCTATGTTATAGTGGAAGTATGAGTTTTTTCTGATAGTCTTTCATTATTACTTATATTATACGATGGAATTGTCCGCTCCTAAGAATGACTAGATAAAATAAAGCGGGACAATCATTGATGATTATTGGATGATCAGGACAAACGGAAGAAATCAGAACATTTATCATTATGTTCAAGGAGAATAACAGTGAAAAAAAGAAAAAAGCTCGTCCTATCCCTTGCGACTCTTTTGCTGGCAGGTTCTCTAGCAGGATGTGCAAGCTGGATTGATCGTGGAGAATCCATGACAGCCGTTGGTTCAACTGCTCTTCAGCCTCTTGTCGAAGCAGCAGCAGATGAATTCGGTTCTAGAAACATCGGAAAAACAGTCAATGTTCAAGGTGGAGGTTCGGGAACAGGACTTTCTCAGGTGCAGTCTGGAGCCGTCGATGTCGGGAATTCAGATGTGTTTGCTGAGGAAAAAGATGGAATTGATGCTTCAGCGCTTGTGGATCATAAGGTTGCAGTGGCTGGTCTTGCAGTGATTGTAAACAAGGAAGTGGATGTTGAAAATCTGACAACCGAGCAACTTCGCAAAATCTTTACAGGTGAAGTGACCAACTGGAAAGAAGTTGGGGGCAAAGACCTGGCAATTTCAATCATCAACCGAGCAGCAAGTTCTGGTTCACGGGCGACGTTTGATACGGTGGTTATGAATGGCCAAGCTGCAATGCAGAGCCAAGAGCAGGATTCTAACGGGATGGTCAAGTCGATTGTCTCCCAAACTCCAGGAGCCATTTCTTATCTTGCCTTTGCTTATGTAGATGACTCGGTCAAGACCATGAAGCTCAATGGTTATGAGCCTACGTCTGAAAATGTAACGACCAACAACTGGCCTTTGTGGTCTTATGAACATATGTACACACTTGGTCAGCCAAATGAGTTAGCTGCTGAATTCCTGAATTTCGTCCTCTCAGATGAAGCCCAAAATGGAATTGTTAAGGGCATGGGCTATATCTCCATCAATGAAATGAAAGTCCAAAAGGATGCTTCAGGTACCGTTACAGCAGTAGAAGGAGGTCAATAATGAATCAAGAAGAATTATCGAAAAAATTACTCTCTCCTTCAAAGAACTCTCGCCTTGAGAAGTTTGGTAAAGGTTTGACCTTCACTTGCCTTTCTTTGATTGTCATCATTGTGGCGATGATTTTGATTTTTGTAGCCCAAAAAGGTTTGTCGACCTTCTTTGTCAATGGGGTCAACATCTTTGATTTCCTCTTTGGACAAACTTGGAATCCTTCAGGGAAACAATTTGGTGCCCTTCCGATGATTTTGGGTTCCTTTATTGTGACGATTTTATCAGCCCTTATCGCAACACCCTTTGCTATTGGTGCGGCAGTCTTTATGACCGAAGTATCACCAAAGGGTGCAAAAATTTTGCAACCAGCCATTGAACTCCTCGTCGGTATTCCTTCAGTCGTCTATGGATTTATCGGTTTGCAAGTTGTGGTGCCTTTTGTTCGTAGCGTCTTTGGTGGAACTGGTTTTGGGATCTTGTCAGGGATTTTCGTTCTTTTTGTCATGATCTTACCAACTGTAACCTTTATGACAACAGACAGCTTGCGTGCTGTTCCTCGTCATTACCGTGAAGCCAGTTTGGCTATGGGAGCCACTCGTTGGCAAACCATCTGGCGTGTGACCTTGAAAGCAGCACGTTCAGGTATTTTTACTGCAGTGGTCTTTGGGATGGCGCGTGCCTTCGGTGAAGCCCTTGCTATTCAGATGGTGGTCGGAAACTCAGCAGTTATCCCAACCTCGTTAACAACACCAGCTGCGACCTTGACATCTGTATTGACTATGGGTATCGGAAATACTGTCATGGGAACGGTTGATAATAACGTTCTCTGGTCACTGGCCTTAGTCTTGCTCTTGATGAGTTTGGCCTTTAACAGTGTGATTAAATTGATTACGAAAGAAAGAGGAAAGAAAAACTATGCACGCTAAGAAATTAGATAAACTTGCAACAGCTGTCCTCTATACCATCGCGGGTATCATCGTTGCCATCTTGGCATCTTTGATTCTCTATATCTTGGTGAGAGGATTACCGCATATCTCTTGGTCCTTCTTGACAGGGAAATCCTCCTCTTATCAAGCAGGTGGGGGTATCGGGATTCAGCTCTACAATTCCTTCTTCCTTTTGGTCATTACCTTGATCATTTCTGTTCCGCTGTCTATGGGAGCTGGCGTTTTCCTCGCTGAGTATGCCAAAAAAGGACCTGTGACCAATTTTATTCGTACCTGTATTGAGATTTTGTCTTCTCTACCATCAGTCGTTGTGGGTCTCTTTGGTTACTTGATCTTTGTTGTCCAGTTTGAGTATGGATTTTCAATCATTTCAGGTGCCTTGGCCTTGACAGTCTTTAACCTCCCTCAGATGACTCGAAATGTTGAGGACAGTTTAAAACACGTTCACCATACACAACGTGAGGCTGGCTTAGCTCTTGGAATTTCTCGTTGGGAGACTGTAGTCCATGTCGTCATTCCAGAAGCCCTTCCAGGTATCGTAACGGGTGTTGTCTTGGCCTCTGGCCGAATCTTTGGTGAGGCCGCCGCTCTTATCTATACGGCAGGACAATCCGCTCCAGCCCTTGACTGGTCTAACTGGAATATCCTCAGTGTTACCAGCCCTATCTCAATCTTCCGTCAAGCAGAAACCTTGGCTGTCCACATCTGGAAGGTCAACAGTGAAGGAACCATTCCTGATGCTACCATTGTATCTGCTGGTTCTGCCGCCGTGCTCCTCATCTTTATCTTGATTTTTAACTTTGGTGCACGCAAACTCGGAAGCTATTTACACAAGAAATTAACCGCTGCCTAAAGGAGAAGCCATGTCAAAATATAACTGGGATGAAAAGCATATCATCACTTTCCCTGAAGAAAAAGTGGCCCTCTCTACCAAGGATTTACATGTTTACTATGGTAAAAATGAATCCATCAAGGGCATCGATATGCAATTTGAAAAAAATAAAATTACAGCCTTGATTGGTCCTTCTGGATCAGGGAAATCTACCTATCTTCGCAGTCTCAATCGGATGAATGATACTATTGATATTGCCAAGGTCACAGGTCAAATCCTCTACCGAGGGATTGACGTTAATCGTCCAGAAATCAATGTCTATGAGATGCGCAAGCATATCGGAATGGTCTTTCAACGTCCAAATCCATTTGCCAAGTCTATTTACCGCAACATCACATTTGCTCATGAACGTGCAGGTGTTAAGGACAAGAAAGTCCTTGACGAAATTGTAGAAACCTCTTTGAGACAGGCTGCCCTTTGGGATCAGGTCAAAGACGACCTCCACAAATCAGCCTTGATGCTTTCTGGAGGTCAGCAACAACGTCTCTGTATCGCTCGCGCCATCTCTGTTAAGCCATATATCCTCTTGATGGATGAACCGGCGTCAGCCTTGGATCCGATTGCGACAGCCCAACTGGAAGAAACCATGTTGGAATTAAAGAAGGATTTTACCATCATCATCGTTACCCACAGTATGCAACAGGCTGCGCGTGCAAGTGACTACACAGGATTTTTCTACCTGGGTGATTTGATTGAGTATGATAAGACATCCAATATTTTCCAAAATGCTAAGTTACAGTCAACCAATGACTATGTAACGGGACACTTTGGTTAGAAAGGAAATGGTATGTCAGAAGCGATTTTACAGGTGTCAGACCTGTCCGTTTATTACAATAAAAAGAAGGCCTTGAATAGTGTTTCCCTTTCTTTCCAGCCTAAGGAAATAACGGCCTTGATAGGTCCATCTGGATCAGGAAAGTCGACCCTACTCAAAGCCATCAACCGCATGGGCGATCTAAATCCTGAGGTGACAACAACTGGATCAGTGGTCTATAATGGTCACAATATCTACAGTCCTCGCACTGATACGGTTGAATTGCGTAAGGAAATCGGTATGGTCTTTCAACAGCCCAATCCCTTCCCTATGTCTATCTACGAAAATGTTGTCTATGGGCTACGTATCAATGGTGTTAAGGACAAGCAAGTTCTTGATGAAGCAGTAGAAAAGGCCTTGCAACGTGCTTCTATCTGGGATGAAGTAAAGGATCGTTTGCATGATTCGGCCATTGGTCTCTCAGGTGGACAACAACAACGTGTTTGTGTTGCTCGTGTCTTAGCAACCAGTCCTAAAATTATCCTCTTAGATGAACCAACTTCAGCTTTGGATCCTATTTCTGCAGGTAAGATTGAGGAAACCTTGTATGGTCTGAAAGATAAATACACCATGCTCTTGGTAACGCGTTCGATGCAACAAGCCTCTCGTATCTCTGATAAAACAGGATTTTTCCTAGATGGGGATTTGATCGAGTTTAACGATACGAAGAAGATGTTCCTAGACCCACAAAACAAGGAAACAGAAGATTATATTACAGGAAAATTTGGATAAGGAGTTGAATGATGTTACGATCTCAATTTGAAGAAGATTTGGAGAAATTGCACAACCAGTTCTATGCTATGGGACAAGAAGTGCTCTCGCAGATCAATCGTACAGTGCGTGCCTTTGTTACGCATGACCGTGACTTGGCAAAAGAAGTCATCGAAGACGATGCAGAAGTAAATGAATATGAAGTGAAGTTGGAAAAGAAATCATTTGAAATGATTGCCCTTCAACAACCTGTTTCGCAAGACCTTCGTACAGTCTTGACCGTTCTCAAGGCAGTTTCTGACGTGGAACGCATGGGAGATCATGCAGTGTCTATCGCTGAGGCGACCATTCGTATGAAGGGGGAGCAACGTATCCCTTCTGTTGAAGAAGAAATCAAAAAGATGGGACGAGACGTGAAAAACTTCGTCGAAGCAGCTCTAGATCTCTACCTGAACGGTTCTGTGGATCAAGCCTACGAAGTGGCGGCTATGGATGAAAAAATCAACCATTACTTTGATAGCATCCGTGATTTGGCTACAGAAGAAATTAGGAAAAATCCTGAAGCTATCGTTACAGGTCGTGATTACTTCCAAGTCATTTCTTTCTTGGAGCGTATCGGAGACTACGCTAAAAATATCTGTGAATGGGTTGTTTACTTTGAAACAGGTAAGATTGTGGAACTATAAGAAACGGTTTAAATATACAGAAGAAAAGGCTGATTAAAATAAATCAGTCTTCTTTTTTATGAAAAGAATAGTTTTATAATCAAAATCTCTAAAAGGGTTGACAACTATTTTTAAAAGAGTTATAATTATTCAGAATTAACAGAAAGGTCGTTTATTTATGAAATTCAAGAAATGGATATTAGTTGTTTGTAGCATGCTTGCCAGCATGGTTTTGGTAGCTTGCCAGTCAGGAACAGATAGTTCCCAGTCTGCTGTGGACGCTATTAAACAAAAAGGAAAGCTAGTCGTTGCGACCAGTCCAGACTATGCACCGTTTGAATTCCAAGCCTTGGTAGATGGTAAAAACCAAGTGGTTGGGGCAGATATTGATATGGCTCAAGCGATTGCGGATGAGCTTGGGGTTAAACTTGAAATCTCTAGCATGAGTTTTGACAATGTCTTGACCAGTCTTCAAACTGGAAAGGCTGACTTGGCCATTGCAGGAATTAGTGCTACAGATGAAAGAAAGGAAGTCTTTGACTTTTCAATCCCTTACTATGAAAACAAAATGAGTTTCTTGGTTAGAAAAGCCGATTTAGACAAATACAAGGATCTTACAAGCCTCGCAAGTGCCAATATCGCAGCTCAAAAGGGAACTGTGCCAGAAACCATGGTCAAGGAACAATTGCCAAATGCCCAGTTGACATCCTTGGCCAATATGGGTGAAGCCGTCAATGAATTGCAGGCTGGAAAAGTGGATGCTGTTCATATGGATGAACCAGTTGCTCTTAGCTACGCAGGTAAAAATTCAGATCTTGTCGTTGCATCTGTTAACTTGACGATGAAAGATGGCGAAGCCAATGCCGTTGCTATCAAGAAGAATCAGTCAGACTTGAAAGCTGTAGTCGATAAGGTTATCCAAAAACTGAAAGATGACGGAACCTATCAAACTTATCTTGAAAAAGCAGCGAAACTAACAGAAGTTGAACAATAAGAAAAAGCAGAGTTGGACTTTAATCCAACTCTGTTTTTATGTATTCTAATAGCTCTTCTAGATTTTCAAGAGTGACTTTGGCAAACTGATAAGGGCAGGCATCCAAATAAGCCTTCTCAAAAAAGTCTAGTTTGAGTGAGCTATGCTTTAAACTGGCGATTTTAGGATAGCGTCTCAAATCAAGGAGAAGGCCATCGTGTAAAGGATAGTGGGGCAAGGGACAGGTGTTTTCTTCAAGCACTTTCTTTATCTGAGTCTGATAGTTCTCTTGAAGGCTCAATCGAGCCAGTCGATTTTTTTCAAATAACTGGCTATCGATGTAAAGAGAAAGAGCCTTTTGCATGATGAGATTGCTGTCATAGTCCAGGATATTTTTGTAGGAAACAAAGGCCTCTTTTAGGGCATTTGGGAGAATGAGAGCAGTAATACGAAGGGCTGGAAAGAGACTGGTTGAGAAGGACTTGATATAAATGACCCTATCCTCAGTATCCAGATAGTGGAAGGTTTGTCCCTTTTTAGAGTCTAAGTCACCTAGATAATCATCCTCGACGATATATACACCATACTGATTTGCTAGATCCAAAATATCCCTTTTTTCCTGATCAGAATAGGAATGGCCAAGAGGATAGTGGAAGCGAGGAATGGTATAGAAAAACTTGATTTTCCCAGATTTAAACTGTTCTTCTAGTTCTTCAAGGTCAATCCCATCGATTCGGCGTTCAATGGTCCTGTAGGCCAATCCCTGGGCGACCAAGAGGCGGTTCATCCGATGATAGGTAGGCTGTTCGACCAAAATCTCAGCTCCCTCGCTCGGAAAGTCAATCTGAGAAAGGATAAAGAGAGCTTGCTGGGTACCAGATGTTAGAACCAGTTGATCGGGTTTGCAGTAGAGGGCTTGGTTGAAAAGGAGTTGATGGACAGATTGTCTGAGTTCCTCAAGGCCTTCTTGGTTGTCATAGTAGTTGAAGAGGTAGTTTTCTCGGCCTATCAGGGTTTCATTGACACAGATTCGGAAGTCGTCATAGGCACTGGCATGTTCGTCAGTGACTTCGATTTCCAAGTCTTGGTGCTGTCCTTGTTCTAGAACATAGTAGCCACTTTGGGGTTTGGCATAGAGGTATTGTTCATGGCGTAATTCCAGTAGGGCTCGTTGGATAGTGTCCTTGCTACAGTGGAAGTCTTGGCTCAATTGACGGATGGAGGGAAGCCGGCTACCTGTTGGAAATTTTCCTGATTCGATACCTTTTTTGAGAAAGGAAACGACTGCTTGGTATTTACTTTCTTTCTTCATTCCAGACCTCCGTTGATTTTGTTACATTGTACCTTTTTTTTGCCTGCTTGGCAATGGGAAAATCATTTCTCCCTTTCACAACTAGGAGCAAATGTGGTATACTTAGAAAGTATGATGATTCATTGAAAAGAAGATAAGAAAGAGAATGGATAGAAAAGTGCAGGAACCGGTTAAATTATTTCAATACAATACTCTAGGTGCCCTAATGGCAGGTCTCTATGGCGGAACCATGACAGTGGGAGAATTGCTGGAACATGGTGATCTTGGTTTGGGGACTTTGGATTCGATTGACGGGGAGTTGATTGTCCTTGATGGCAAAGCTTATCAAGCCAAGGGGTCTGGTCAAACGCCTGAAATCGTTGAAGTGGCAGCGGATGCCCTTATTCCCTATGCAGCAGTGGTTCCTCATCAGGCAGAAGTGATTTTTCGTCAGCGCTTTGAGATGACGGATAAGGAATTAGAAAAGCGGATTGAGTCCTACTATGATGGGGAAAATCTTTTTCGTTCCATCAAGATTCATGGCGAATTTTCACAAATGCATGTGCGGATGATTCCTAAATCCACACCTGATACCAAGTTTGCTGATGTCGCGACTCACCAACCTGAATATAGCCGTGAAAATGTATCGGGAACCATTGTTGGATTTTGGACACCGGAGATTTTCCATGGAGTGAGTGTTGCAGGCTACCATTTGCATTTTATCTCAGATGATTTGACCTTTGGTGGGCATGTGATGGACTTTGTTATCAAAGAAGGAATGATCGAGGTTGGGGCAGTCGACCAGTTGGACCAACGTTTTCCAGTCCAAGATCGCCAGTATTTATTTGCCAAATTTAACGTTGACGAGATGAAGAAAGATATTGATAAGTCAGAATAGGAGAAAAAGATGACAATACATATTATCCTCACCATGATCGCTTTGGTTCTCATTCTAGTAAGTGGAACTTGGTATGCCAAAAAACGGTTTAAAATCTCTCTTGCAGTGATGGGCTTGGGGGCAATCACATTTTTTGTTTCTTCTCAAGTGTTAGAGAAGATGGTTCACCTTCTGGTACTCCATCCGCAAAAAGATGGAACCATTCCGCTTATGCAGGAGCAGCCTTTCTTATATGTCCTTTATGGAATCGCTATGGCGGCCCTCTTTGAGGAAACAGCTCGTCTTGTCTTTTTTAAATGGTTGGAGAAAAAGAGAAAGCTAGAAGATCGAGATGCTTTGGCTTATGGTTTGGGACATGGGGGCTTGGAGTTGCTCTATCTTGGGATGGGAAGCTTGATCAGTTTGTTGATCCTCTTTTCACTCATCCAGTCCTCAAATACTGATGTGGCTAATCTTCTTCCAAAGACAACACTCGAAACGGTTCAGTCTCTTTCTGTGTGGCAGGTTTATTTACTAGGAGTTGAGCGTGTGCTTGCTCTGGTTCTGCAAATTGGTCTCTCTATCTGGGTCTATCAAAGTGTTCGTAAAAAGAAATGGATCTACCTCCTTGCTGCCTATGGTTTGCATGCCTTGTTTGACTTGGCTCCAGCCTTATCTCAGGTAGGCTGGATTGCAAATCCACTTGTAGTGGAGGGCATTCTTCTTGTAGAAGTACTGGCCTTTGTCTGGCTTACAAAATCTACATTTTGGAAAAAATCATCATAAAAAGAGGTTCACCTCTTTTTTTATGCAATGCTTTGATGCTTCCATTTTTCGGTTCGTCAAAAGCCTTTAAAAATGGTATAATGAAATGACTTTACAAAAGGATGAGAGATATGACATTAGTAACTAAAATACAAGAACAATTAGAAGGAATCGATATTCGTTTTAAGGAACCTTTGAAGACCTATACCTATACAAAGGTAGGAGGTCGAGCGGATTATCTAGTTTTGCCACGCAATCGCTATGAGATGGCCCGTGTCGTCCAATTTGCGAATCAAGAAAATATTCCTTGGATGGTGCTTGGGAATGCCAGCAATATCATTGTTCGTGAAGGTGGAATCCGTGGTT
Source organism: Streptococcus sp. M143 (assembly GCF_000162495.1). Taxonomy (NCBI): domain Bacteria; kingdom Bacillati; phylum Bacillota; class Bacilli; order Lactobacillales; family Streptococcaceae; genus Streptococcus; species Streptococcus sp. M143. The sequence continues at coordinate 173,024 of NZ_GG730097.1, forward strand.
TTGTCATCTTGTGTGATAAGCTTAATAACGTTTCGGTTGATGGCTATACCATCGAAGCGGAAGCAGGAGCGAACTTGATTGAAACGACACGTATTGCCCTCCGTCATAGTTTGACTGGTTTTGAGTTTGCTTGTGGGATTCCTGGAAGCATCGGTGGAGCTGTCTTTATGAATGCGGGTGCCTATGGAGGAGAGATTGCTCATATCTTGCAGTCTTGTCAAATTTTGACCAAGGAAGGGGAAATCGAGACCTTATCTGCCAAGGATTTGGCTTTTGGTTACCGTCATTCAGCTATTCAGGATTCTGGGGCTGTTGTTTTGTCAGCTAAATTTGCCCTAGCTCCAGGGAATCATCAGATTATCAAGCAAGAAATGGACCGCTTGACGCACCTACGTGAACTTAAACAACCATTAGAATATCCATCATGTGGTTCAGTCTTTAAGCGTCCAGTGGGGCATTTTGCAGGTCAGTTGATCTCAGAGGCTGGCTTGAAAGGCTATCGTATCGGTGGTGTGGAAGTATCTGAAAAGCATGCCGGTTTTATGATCAATGTTGCTGACGGAACGGCCAAAGACTATGAAGACTTGATCCAATCTGTTATTGAAAAAGTCAAGGAACACTCAGGTGTCACTCTTGAAAGAGAAGTCCGAATCTTGGGCGAGAAGGAATAAGGTTGGGGTAGAAAAGTTGCTACTATAACCATTGTAAAGGGGGTGAAAGCCTATCGTTAGTGAAGATGTATGTAGGCAGTTCAATCTCCTACACGAGGTAGTAGCGGCCTGACAGAGCCCTGATCTGTTAATTTATGAAAAAGAAGGAATTTGTGACAATTGAAAAAACCAATTATTGAATTCAAAAACGTCTCTAAAGTTTTTGAAGACAGCAACACCAAGGTTCTCAAAGACATTAACTTTGAGTTGGAAGAAGGAAAGTTCTATACCTTACTAGGCGCATCTGGTTCAGGAAAATCAACCATCCTAAACATCATTGCAGGTTTACTGGATGCGACGACAGGAGATATTTTACTGGATGGGGTACGGATCAACGACATCCCAACCAACAAGCGAGACGTCCATACGGTCTTCCAATCCTATGCCTTGTTTCCACATATGAATGTGTTTGAAAATGTTGCCTTTCCTCTCCGCTTGCGTAAAATCGACAAGAAAGAAATCGAGCAGCGTGTAGCGGAAGTTCTCAAGATGGTTCAGCTGGAAGGTTATGAAAAACGTTCCATCCGTAAACTCTCTGGAGGACAACGTCAGCGTGTAGCCATTGCCCGTGCCATCATCAACCAACCTCGTGTGGTTTTGTTGGATGAGCCTTTGTCAGCGCTGGACTTGAAATTGCGAACGGACATGCAGTACGAACTACGTGAACTGCAACAACGATTGGGGATTACCTTTGTCTTTGTCACTCACGATCAGGAAGAAGCTCTTGCCATGAGTGACTGGATTTTCGTTATGAACGATGGTGAGATTGTTCAGTCTGGAACGCCAGTGGACATCTACGATGAGCCGATCAACCATTTTGTTGCCACCTTTATCGGTGAGTCCAATATCTTGCCAGGAACCATGATTGAGGACTACTTGGTTGAGTTTAACGGAAAACGCTTTGAAGCGGTCGATGGTGGGATGAAGCCAAATGAACCTGTTGAGGTTGTTATTCGTCCAGAGGACTTGCGGATTACCCTTCCTGAAGAAGGCAAGCTCCAAGTTAAGGTCGATACCCAGCTCTTCCGTGGGGTTCACTACGAGATTATCGCCTATGATGAGCTTGGTAATGAATGGATGATTCACTCAACTCGTAAGGCCATTGTGGGTGAGGAAATCGGTCTGGACTTTGAACCAGAAGACATTCACATCATGCGTCTCAATGAAACAGAAGAAGAGTTCGATGCTCGTATCGAAGAATACGTAGAAATCGAAGAGCAAGAAGCAGGTCTGATTAACGCGATCGAGGAGGAAAGAGATGAAGAAAACAACCTCTAAACTCTTTGTAGTGCCCTACATGCTTTGGATTGCCCTCTTTGTTCTCGCACCCTTGGTCTTGATTTTTGGACAATCCTTTTTCAACATTGAAGGGCAGTTTAGTTTAGAAAACTATAAATCCTACTTTGCATCACAAAACTTGACCTATCTTAAAATGAGTTTTAACTCAGTGCTCTATGCAGGGATTGTGACCCTAGTGACGCTACTCATCAGTTATCCAACAGCCCTCTTTTTGACTCGTCTTAAGCACCGTCAGCTCTGGCTCATGCTGATTATCCTGCCGACATGGATTAATTTGCTCCTCAAGGCCTACGCCTTTATCGGAATTTTTGGTCAAAATGGCTCCATTAACCAATTCTTGGAATTCATCGGAATCGGTTCGCAGCAGTTGCTCTTTACGGATTTCTCCTTTATCTTTGTCGCAAGCTACATCGAGCTTCCATTTATGATTTTGCCGATTTTCAATGTCTTGGATGATATGGATAACAATCTCATCAATGCCAGCTATGACCTCGGTGCAACCAAGTGGGAAACCTTCCTTCATGTTATCTTCCCTCTGTCGATGAATGGGGTGAGAAGTGGGGTTCAGTCAGTCTTTATCCCAAGTTTGAGTCTTTTCATGCTGACACGTTTGATTGGTGGGAACCGTGTTATCACCTTGGGGACAGCCATTGAGCAGAACTTCCTAACCAATGACAACTACGGTATGGGTTCAACCATCGGTGTGATTCTCATCCTGACCATGTTTCTCACTATGTGGGTGACCAAGGAAAGGAGAGAACGATGAAAAAATTTGCCGATCTCTACCTAGCCTTTGTCTTTATCATCCTTTATTTGCCAATTTTTTACTTGATCGGCTATGCCTTTAATGCTGGCGATGATATGAACAGCTTTACAGGCTTTAGCTTGAGCCATTTTAAAACTATGTTTGGTGATGGCCGTCTCATGTTGATCCTCACCCAAACCTTTTTCTTGGCCTTTTTATCAGCCTTGATTGCGACCATTATCGGGACTTTTGGTGCTATCTATATCTATCAGTCACGAAAGAAATACCAAGAAGCCTTTCTATCTTTTAATAATATTTTGATGGTTGCGCCTGACGTTATGATTGGTGCTAGCTTCTTGATTCTCTTTACACAGCTTAAGTTTTCACTTGGATTTTTTACGGTTCTATCTAGCCACGTGGCCTTTTCCATCCCTATCGTAGTCTTGATGGTCTTGCCACGTCTCAAGGAGATGAATGATGACATGATCCATGCGGCTTATGACCTTGGTGCCAGCCAGTTTCAGATGTTTAAGGAAATCATGCTTCCTTACCTGACTCCGTCTATCATTGCAGGTTATTTCATGGCCTTCACCTATTCGCTAGATGACTTTGCCGTGACCTTCTTTGTAACGGGAAATGGCTTTTCAACCCTATCCGTTGAGATTTACTCTCGTGCTCGTAAGGGGATTTCCCTAGAAATCAATGCCCTGTCTGCCCTTGTCTTTCTCTTTAGTATTATCCTAGTCGTAGGTTATTACTTTATCTCACGTGAGAAGGAGGAACAAGCATGAAAAAACTCTATTCATTTTTAGCTGGAATTGTAGCAATTATCCTTGTCTTGTGGGGAATTGCGACTCATTTAGATAGTAAAATCAATAGCCGAGATAGTCAAAAACTGGTTATTTACAACTGGGGGGACTATATCGATCCCGAACTCTTGGAGAAATTCACAGAAGAAACTGGAATCCAAGTCCAGTACGAGACCTTTGACTCCAATGAAGCCATGTATACCAAAATCAAGCAGGGCGGAACAACCTACGATATTGCCATTCCTAGTGAATACATGATCAACAAGATGAAGGACGAAGACCTCTTGGTCCCTCTGGATTATTCAAAAATTGAAGGCATCGAAAATATCGGACCTGAGTTCCTCAACCAGTCTTTTGACCCAGGCAATAAATTCTCCATCCCATATTTCTGGGGGACCTTGGGAATTGTCTACAATGAAACCATGGTAGATGAGGCGCCTGAGCATTGGGATGACCTCTGGAAGCCAGAGTACAAGAATTCCATCATGCTCTTTGATGGGGCGCGTGAGGTGCTGGGACTCGGACTTAACTCACTTGGTTACAGCCTCAACTCTAAGGATCCTCAGCAGTTGGAAGAGACAGTAGACAAACTCTACAAATTGACTCCAAATATCAAGGCCATTGTAGCCGACGAGATGAAAGGTTACATGATTCAGAACAATGCGGCCATCGGTGTGACCTTCTCAGGAGAAGCCAGCCAAATGTTGGAGAAAAATCCTAACCTCAAGTATGTCGTTCCGACTGAGGCCAGCAATCTCTGGTTTGATAACATGGTCATTCCAAAAACCGTGAAAAACCAAGAGGCAGCCTATGCCTTTATCAACTTTATGTTGAAACCTGAAAATGCTCTCAAAAATGCGGAGTATGTAGGCTACTCAACACCGAACCTACCAGCCAAGGAAATGCTCCCAGAGGAGACTCGTGAGGACAAATCCTTCTATCCAGACGCTGATACTATGAAACACCTAGAAGTTTATGAGAAGTTTGACCATAAATGGACAGGCAAATATAGCGACCTCTTCCTACAATTTAAGATGTATAGGAAGTAGGAGTTAGCAGACACGAAACGAATCAGTCAAGCTGATTCGTTTTTTCGTTCTTAAAAAAATTAATATTTGGGCTTGGCAAAAGGAATTTTAGTGATAAAATAGTATCCTTTATACATTTAGGAGGAATAAAAAAAGTATGTGATTAATTTGGTATTCAGAAATGAAAACTCTTACAAAATATGGTATACTAATAGTAGTTTCCAATAGGTTATATCTAGTGCTTGTTATAGGTTTACATACAAGATATGGGGTATAGATACCTATCTACCTCGAGAGAGGCCGGAAACTCTTTAGCCTTGTTCACTCTCTATCTCCTTTGTGTATAGCTACCTATCTACCTCGCGAGGGGCCGGAAACAATTCTATATCGACATCAGAGCTTTCCGCTCCACAGTGTATATCTCCCTATCTACCCCGAGAGGGGCCGGAAACGGAACAGGAACATAAGGTTTGATTACAACGTATGGTTTTGTATAGCTCCCTATCAACCTCGAGAGGGGCCGGAAACTCGTAGTATTTAACCCAACCAGTTTGCATAGAGCCGGTATATCTCCCTATCTTTCTCGCGAGGGGCCGGAAACAGGTAGCGCTCAAAGTTCTTGTTCAATCGGTCATTCGTATAGCCCCCTATCTCCCTCGAGAGGGGCTGGAAACAGAAAAATCAATGCTTTGAACAAATTTAAGCATAAGTATATCCACCTATCTCCCTCGCGAGGGGCCGGAAACTTGTTCGTTCATGCTGCTTTCTCCATTTTTTCTGTTTTTGTATAGATACCGATCTACCTTGAGAGGGGCCGGAAACAAGAAATCGTATCCGATTTTCATTTGTGGGTATGGCAGTATAGACTCCTATTTACCCTGCGAGGGGCCGGAAACAATCAATTCCTGCTTATTCATCTTCCAACTCCTTTTATAACTACCTATCTACCTCGAGAGGGGCCGGAAACGTTGATGTTGAAGTAGTTCCAATTTGAGACTTCCCGTATAAGAACCTATCCACCTCGCGAGGGGCCGGAAACGTAGAATATCTGACGGTGATGCAAGTGAGCGATTCTGTATAAGAACCTATCCACCTCGAGAGGGGCCGGAAACTGTTCAACCCAATTCCTTTCGTTAAATTTCTTTTTGTATAAGAACCTATCTACCTCGAGAGGGGACGGAAACACGTCTTTCAAATCAAATACTTCGTATAGTTCCGTATAAGAACCTATCTACCTCAAGAGGGGCCGGAAACGCACCAAGTACATGTGTATCTGTAAATGCCATATTTCGTGTAGAACAATCTATTCGCCCCGCGAGGGGCCGGAAACTAAAGATTATGTGGATTATCATGATTTTCGAATTTTTATAAGAACCTATCCACCTCGAGAGGGGCCGGAAACTATTTTTTCTATCGAATCTATAGGGTAGCTAAAATAAAGTATAAGAACCTATCTACCTCGAGAGTGGCCGGAAATGGATAAGAGCCATCAGACTCCTCCCACCACCATCCGTATAGATACCTTATCTACCTCGAGAGGGGACGGAAGCTAATACCATTTACCGTCGGTATGTTTAAGCCAACGTGTATGGCCACCTATCAACCTCGCGAGGGGCCGGAAACATAAACCGCACTTATTTTTCGTTAATTTCCATTTTGTATAGCTACCTATCTACCTCGAGAGGGGCCGGAAACGATTGAAAATCGCCAGAAATATTAAAGAAAATTTCGTATAGCTACCTATCTACCTCGCGAGGGGACAGTTTCATAAGGGAAAAGAATTCCAAAAGTAAAAGAAAAAGCGCTCATGAGAAACCAAAAGCGCAATTGTATCAATAAAGGAGGCATATGAAACGCATCGAACTATTATTTAAGCGGATTGACCAATCACCGAGCGACCTATCTACAAAATTCCAAGGTTTTCTTATGGAAAACTTGGAACCAGACTATGTGACTTGGCTACATGAGCAGGAGACCAACCCCTACTCACTAAAAATCATCCATCAAAAGGACAAGACCCTATGGTCCCTTCATCTCCTGACGGATGAGGCTGTCAAGCAGATTTTGCCAGTTCTATTGGAGCTCAAGAAAGTAGAACTTCATGATTTACCAACTCTCATGGTAGAGTCTCTGTCCATGCAAGATCTCAGTTCGGAGCAACTCTTTGAGTTTTTTAATGAAAACCAAGATCGGTCACTCTACACTATACATTTTCAAACTCCAACAGGATTTCGCTCTCAGGGAGAGTACGTGCTCTTTCCGACCATGCGTCTCATCTTTCAGAGTTTGATGATGAAGTATGCACGTCTGGTCGAGAATCGTCAGGACATTGAAGAGGAAACCCTGGACTACTTGGTCAAGCATAGTAGGGTTACCAGCTATCGATTGGAATCCAGCTATTTTAAAGTCCATGGCAAAAAAATACCTGGTTTCAGGGGGAAATTGACCTTTAAGATTACAGGTCCAAATACCTTGAAAGCTTATGCTAATATGCTTCTAAAATTTGGGGAGTACTCAGGTCTCGGTATGAAAACTAGCTTAGGGATGGGAGGTTTAGAACTTGAAGAAAGAAAAGATTGATTTAGTTTATGGATCGCTTTTGCACGCTATCGGCAAGGTGATTCAAGGTTCCAGGTGTGATGAGAAAGACCTGGGTACCATTGGGTCCGAATGGTTTAGACGCTTTTCGGATAATGAAAAGATAGCCCAGCAGATAGCCAAGGCGACTTCTAGTGATTTGCCGAAGGACTTAGCTCCTGATAGTTTGGTCTATATCACGTCAGCTGCTGCAAAGATTGCTTCAGGTTTAAAAGGAGCAGCAGACACTCATGGAGGTAAAGAAGATTTCCTAAGCAAACAATCGGATATCTTCAATGTATTTTCAGATAGCCCTAGTAAGCGTTATCTTGATGTGCGTCCATTAGAGCTTGACGGGGAACCAAACTATGCTAAGGAATCGAGTGAGCCTTCTGACCAGTCAGATTATGACTTGATAGTAGAGACCTTAGAAAAAGAGTTTGAGAGATTGGACTTTAGCCAATCTGAGATATATACCCTTTTGAATCTCCTTGAGTCTACTCTTTCCTATGTGCCTGTTTCGACAAGAACCAAGGAATTATCGGATATTTCTCTAGCAACCTACAGTCGTCTGACAGCTGGCTTTGCCCTAGCTATAGAGGACTATTTAGCAGACAAGAATTGCCGTGACTATGAGAAGGTACTGGGGCAAGATTTAGAAGCTTTTTATAGCGAGAAGGCCTTTTTATTAGCAAGTTTTGACTTGTCAGGGATTCAAGACTTTATCTACAATATCGCAACGGCTGGAGCAGCCAAGCAACTAAAAGCACGTTCCTTGTATCTAGATTTTATGGGGGAACATATCGCTGACAACTTACTGGAGAAGTTAGAGCTTACGAGGGCTAATCTTCTCTACGTTGGTGGAGGGCACGCCTACTTTATCCTTCCAAACACCGAAAAAACTAGAGAGAGCTTGGCTCACTTTGAAGCAGAATTCAATGAGTTTTTGGTCAAGCATTTCCAGACAGGTCTATACGTAGCATTTGGTTGGAGTCCATTTTCTGCCAATGATATGACAACGACACTGGTCGACTATCGTAAAGTCTACCAAACAACCAGTCGTATGATTTCCCAAAAGAAAATTTCTCGTTACGATGCCAAAACTCTGCTTGAACTCAACCAAGGAGGAAAAAGCTCCCAGAAAGAATGTGCAATTTGTCACTCAGTCGAAAAGCTTACCAAGTATAAAGATCAAGAGGTCTGCCATATCTGTGCAGGGATGTATCGCTTTGCCAAGGAAATACAAGAAAACTACTATATTGTGACAAAAGAAAAAGGCCTGCCGATAGGTCCGGGAGCCTATATTAGTGGTATTTCAAAAGCCGACCTTGCCAATGAAGAGTGGGACCGTATTTATGTAAAGAATAGCTATAGTACAGATATCCTAAAAGCAACCCATGTCTTTGTCGGAGATTACAAGTATGATGAGATTTACGAGTACGCCAAATTATCTCAGGATAGTGAAACTGGACAAGGGATTAAGCGATTAGCAGTTGTTCGACTAGATGTGGATGATCTTGGAGCAGCCTTTATGGCTGGATTCTCCTATCAAGATGGTGGCAAATATAATACTCTGGCACGCTCGGCAACCTTCTCTAGAAGTATGAGTCTCTTCTTTAAGGTCTATATCAACCAGTTTGCGAAGGAGAAAAAACTATCGATCATTTATGCCGGTGGAGATGATGTATTTGCTATCGGTTCTTGGCAGGATATTATTGAGTTTACTATTTGTCTCCGACAAAACTTTATCAAGTGGACAAATGGCAAATTAACCCTATCAGCAGGAATCGGCCTCTTTCCAGATAAAACTCCAGTTAGCCTCATGGCTGAAGAAACTGGTAAGCTAGAAGGAGCAGCAAAGGATAACGACAAGGATAGTATTTCCCTTTTTAAAGCAGGTAATACCTTGAAGTTGGACCAATCTTTTGGCAATGTTGATTCTGAAAGAAATTATACATTGAAGTTCGACCAATTTATTGACAATGTCTATAATGGGAAACTGAAGAGCATTCGTTACTACTTTAATATTCAAGATGAGCGAGGAAAGAGTTTTGTATATAGACTTATTGAGCTCCTTCGCAACTACGATCGTATGAATATTGCTCGATTAGCCTATTATTTGACGCGCTTAGAAGATCAAACTTCTAAGGATAAAAAAGAAGAGTTTAAAGAGTTTAAAGATTTATTCTTTTCTTGGTATACAGGTAGCGATAATGAACGTAAGGAAGCAGAGATAGCTTTACTTCTATATATTTATGAGATTAGAAAGGATTCATAGATGGCAATTTTAACAGATGATAATTACGTAGATAAGGCAGAAAAAACCATTAAAAATTTAGTAACTGATAAGCGTAATTTTAAAAATAAAAATTCAGATGTTCTATCCATGAGTAAACTACGAAACTTATTGAGTTTAACGAGTACCCTCTTTGATGAAAGTAAGGTCCGTGAGTACGAAGAATTAAAGGATAAGATTGCCTATTTGAGGGTCCAATTCGTCTATCAATCAGGCCGTGAAGAGGCGGTACTGGACTTAGTTCAAAAAGGTGAGATTTTACCAATTTTAAAAGAAATTAATAGTAGGGAAAGTCTCCAACGTTTTTGTCGCTATATGGAAGCGCTAGTAGCTTATTTTAAATTTTATGGAGGAAAAGATTAATGGCATTTGCAAAAATTAAAGTAACAGCACAAATCCGTCTAGAGACAGGACTTCATATTGGGACAAGCAATGCTTTTGCGGCGATTGGTGCTACGGACTCACCTGTGATTAAAGATCCAATTACAAACTTACCCATTATTCCAGGATCTAGTATCAAAGGGAAAATGCGTATCCTTTTGGCAAGAGTATATAATACTAAATTAGCAGAAAAACCAGGAGAAGATGGGGAAATTATTAGTCGTCTCTTTGGGAATAGTTCAGACAAAAACTATAAAGTAGGAAGACTCATCTTTAGAGATGCCTTTCTAACTAACAAAAAGGATTTAGATTCACGAGCTGTCAAAGGTTATACTGAAGTTAAGTTTGAAAATACTATTGATCGTATCACTGCTGAAGCAAATCCAAGGCAAATTGAACGTGCTATCCGAGACAGTATCTTTGGATTTGAGCTGATCTATGAGGTGACAGACAAGAGTCAAGCTCAAGTAGAAGAAGACTTCAAAGTGATTCTTGATGGATTAAAACTGTTGGAACTTGATTATTTAGGTGGTTCAGGTTCTCGTGGATATGGTAAAGTTGTTTTTGAGGATCTTAAAGCAAATACAGTTTTCGGAAACTATGATGTTAGTAGATTGAATGAACTTTTAACTACGGAGGTCTAGTATGACCTATAAGATGTATATTATGAACTTTCAGTCTGCTCACTTTGGAGCAGGTACTCTGGATAGTTCTAAAATGACTTTTGCAGCTGACCGATTATTTTCTGCCTTGGCTATTGAGGCAAAAAAAATGGGGAAAATGGAGGAATTCGTGTCAATAGCGGGTCAAGATCATTTTGTTTTGACTGATGCCTTTCCTTATCAGTCAGGTCCATTATTACCTAAGCCGATAGGATTTCCAAAGTTTGATCAGCCTGACTTAACAACGGATGTCAAAGAAGTAAGACGTCAAGCGAAAATGGCGAAGAAACTTCAGTTTATACCCTTGGATAAATTTGATTCTTATGTAAAAGGAACGCTTTTTGAAGACGAAGAACATGCAGTAACAAACATTATCACTAAAAACCAACCTCATGTAGATGGGAATCTTTTTCAAGTGTCTACCGTTAGATTTAGAGATGATTCTTCTCTTTACGTGATTGCAAACGAATCTGACCTCTTGAATGAACTCATGACAAGCTTGCAGTATACAGGAATTGGTGGGAAACGTTCTAGTGGTTATGGACAATTTGATTTGACTATTTTAGATTTACCAGATAGCTTAAAAAATCGTCTCACCAAGACCCATCAAGAACCTGTCATGACATTGACGACTTCTCTACCAGTCGAAAAGGAACTTGAATATGCTATGGAAACTGGTTCCTATTTAATAAGTAAATCAAGTGGTTTTGCTTTTGGTACAGAAACTAATGAAAATTACCGTAAGCAGGATTTATATAAGTTTGCTTCTGGATCTACTTTCTCTGAAACCTTTACAGGACATATTGTAGATGTAAGACCTCTTGATTTCCCACATGAAGTATTAAACTATGCTAAACCACTATTTTTCAAGATGGAGGAAGAAAGATGAAAACAGAATATAGAACCTTTCAATTTACCCTCCTAGCCATGGCTCCTATCCATATTGGGAATGGTGAAAAATATACTTCTCGAGAATTTATCTATGAAAATGGGTACTTTTATTTCCCTGATATGGGTAAGTTTTATAATCGAATGGTGGAGAAAGGATACGATCATAAATTTGAGCGTTTTTTACAAGAGACAAAGCCAAACGCTAGAAATAATCGCTTGATTTCCTTTTTAGAGGATAACCGCATTTCTGACCGTAATTTTGGTGGCTATAGAATTATAGAAACTAAGTTAGAAACAAATAATAACTATTTAAGAGGAGGCGCATTAAATCAAGTATCAAAGTTTATAAGAGATCCTTTTGGTAATCCCTATATTCCTGGAAGTTCATTAAAGGGAGCTATTCGGACTATTTTGATGAATACCAATCCCGACTGGAATAATAAAAATGTTTTGCAATGTAAAAAGGAAAACAAATCTTTGATTCCTTGGGGAGCAAAAAAAGGGCAGGACTATGATGACTTGTTTAATGCTATTCGTGTTAGTGATAGCAAACCATTTAGTAATAAAAGTCTTATTTTAGTTCAAAAATGGGATCATAAAGCCAAGCCCCCTCTTGCCAAGCCTCTCCCTTTATATAGGGAAGCAATCGCGCCCTCAACTAAAATCAATTTCACCATTACTACAACTACTAAGGAAGCTGGAATCCTAATAGAGGAATTAGGAAAGAGAGCGCAAGCCTTTTACAAAGAATATAAAAACTTTTTCTTATCAGATTTTCCTGAAAATAAAATTCAGCCAAATATTCAATATCCTATCTACTTGGGTGCTGGTAGTGGAGCTTGGACAAAAACAATTTTTAAACAAGCAAATGGAATTTTACAAGAACGTTATGAGAATAGCAGAACCACTAGGATGGTTGAAAAGGGAGTCTTGAAATTAACAAAAGCACCAATGAAAAGTGTTAAAACAACACAAGCAACTCGTAAACTGATAATGAATAATGAATCCTTCTATGAAATGGGCAAGGCGAACTTTATGATTAAGGAGATTACAAATGACAATTTTAATTTCAGCAGTAGGTAATACGGATCCTATCAGTAAGAACAGAGACTCAGCCTTAATGCACATAGCTCGAAAATATAAACCAGAAAGAATCGTCTTACTCTACAGTGAGGAAATGTTAGTTAAAAAAACTCTTATTGAGAGAGCCCTTCTTTCATTTAAAGACTATAAACCTGATGTGAAAATTCATGAGCAAATATTAAGGAATGATGAGGTTTATTTGTATGATAAAATGTATGAGGTCATAGGAAAAATTATAAAAGAGTATTCTAAATTAGGGGAGGAATTAATTCTAAATCTATCTTCTGGTACTCCTCAGATAAAATCAGCTCTATTCGCTATAAACCGAATTGATGACTATAATACGCAGGCAATTCAAGTTACCACTCCTAGTAATTCATCTAACAATCCCCAAAAAATACTCTCCAAGGAAGAGGAAGATAATCTGTTTAAAAATAATGAAGATAATCAGGATAATTATGAAAACAGATGTATCATGGATATAGCGGAGAAGTTCAATCATTCTTTAGTTAAACGTCATTTAAGAAGTTTGATAGAGTCATATGATTATTTAGCTGTTGAAAAGATTGTTATCCGGAGAGATTCGAAGGGGCTGCTTTCAAATAAGCAGTTAGCTCGTTTAAGAATCATTCTAACCGACTTAGTAAATGTTTTTAAAAAACAAGAAGTTCTTTCAGAAATTCAGAAATATCCACTTTCAGAGGTTGAGAAAAAAGCCCTTAATTATTTTTTGATGATAGAGATTTTAAACAAACGAGGTCAAGTAGCAGATGTTTTGATTAAGTCAAAATCATTAGTCGAATTTATATTAGAAGATAGAATAAAAAGGAATCATCCGAATCTAATAATATATAAAAATAAGTTACCTAAGCTAAACAAAGAACATCAAGATTTTGAAAAAGTTATCGGTTATTTAGATAGTGATTATAAAAAATCACAGAACGAAAATGAGGGCAAAAAAGAAGACTTTTCTCCTACAACAACTCTAAATCTAATTATATACACTAAAATTTTAGAGTATTACAAATATAGTCCTGAATTAATTAAGTCACTTAGAGTTATCATTTCTTTAAACAATGAGAGAAATAAGGTGGCACATGGCTTGTCAGAGATTGATAGTAAACTAGTCAATTCAAAGAAATTGCAACAGACTATAGATACTTTGCGCTTTATTTTACAAGATACATTTGAGATTGATGATAACTATTTCTCTTGTTACCAAACACTCAATAATGAAATGCTTGACTTACTTCGTCAATAATATACTTTATCAATAAATCTTTTTTTGCTGATGATACATATAATGAGATTGCATGTGCCTGCTTTCCCAGTTGACGCAGAACCCAAAAAACGATATAATAAGAAAGTTGAGAATTGATTTTCAGTTGTCTTAGTCCAGAGAAATGGCGGTGCTGCGAGCCATCTAAGATAGAAAATCATGCTACTCAATCAGACAATTGCATAAGAACAAGAGAATGACAAGTTCATTGAATGAAGGTGGTACCGCGGTTTTTCGCCCTTCGTGATGTGGACTTGTCTTTTGATTTTTGGAGGTGTTTATGAAGACATTTCTCGTGAAACAAAAGTTTCGTCTTGGAGGCGAACGTTTTGATATCAAGGATGACAGAGGAGTAGTGAACTATCAAGTGGAGGGATCTTTCTTCCAAATTCCTAAGACCTTTACCATCTATGACGCCTATGGTGAGCAGGTCAGTGAAATCAGTAAAGAATTTTTCACCTTGCTTCCTCGCTTTACTATTCAGCTACGAAACGGTTCCAATTTCGTTATTCGTAAGAAGTTGACCTTCTTTCGAGATAAGTATGAGTTTGACAATCTGGGGCTTCGTATCGAGGGCAATATCTGGGATTTGAATTTCAAATTGTTGGATGACCGCGACCAAGTGATTGCCGAGATTCGGAAAGAGATTTTTCATTTAACCTCGACTTACACCGTAACCGTCTATGAAGACTCTTATGCAGACCTAGTCATTTCCCTCTGTGTCGCGATTGACTATGTGGAAATGCTGGAAAGCCAATCAAATTAAACAAGTAATAAGGAGATATTATGAAACAACTATCTAGTGCTCAAGTTCGCCAAATGTGGCTTGATTTCTGGGCAAGCAAAGGACACTCTGTAGAACCATCAGTTAGCTTGGTTCCAGTAAACGACCCAACTCTTTTGTGGATCAACTCTGGGGTAGCCACTCTTAAGAAGTACTTTGACGGAACTATCAAACCTGAAAATCCGCGTATCACCAATGCGCAGAAAGCTATCCGTACTAACGATATTGAAAACGTAGGGAAGACTGCGCGTCACCATACTATGTTTGAAATGTTGGGGAACTTCTCTATCGGGGATTACTTCCGTGATGAAGCTATCACTTGGGCTTATGAGCTTTTGACAAGCCCAGAATGGTTTGACTTCCCAGCTGAAAAACTCTACATGACTTACTATCCAGACGATAAAGATTCTTACAACCGCTGGATTGAAGTAGGAGTGGATCCAAGCCACTTGATCCCAATCGAAGACAATTTCTGGGAAATCGGTGCGGGACCTTCTGGACCAGATACTGAGATCTTCTTTGACCGTGGAGAAGCCTTTGATCCAGAAAATATCGGTGTTCGTTTGCTTGCAGAAGATATCGAAAACGATCGTTACATCGAAATCTGGAACATCGTTTTGTCACAATTTAACGCAGACCCTGCTGTTCCTCGTAGTGAGTACAAGGAATTGCCACACAAGAACATTGATACGGGCGCAGGTTTGGAGCGTTTGGTGGCCGTTATCCAAGGGGCTAAGACAAACTTTGAAACAGACCTCTTCATGCCAATCATTCGTGAAGTTGAGAAATTGTCTGGTAAGGTTTATGACCAAGATGGCGACAACATGAGCTTTAAGGTCATCGCTGACCACATCCGTTCCCTTTCATTTGCCATCGGTGATGGAGCTCTTCCAGGAAATGAAGGCCGTGGTTATGTTCTTCGCCGTCTTCTCCGTCGTGCTTCTATGCACGGTCAAAAATTGGGCATCAACGAGCCTTTCCTTTACAAGCTCGTTCCAACTGTTGGAAAGATTATGGAAAGCTACTACCCAGAAGTGCTTGAAAAACGTGACTTTATCGAGAAAATCGTGAAGAGCGAGGAAGAATCCTTTGCTCGTACCCTTCACTCAGGTCAACACTTTGCCCAAGGTATCGTAGCAGACTTGAAGGAAAAAGGTCAATCTGTCATTGCTGGTCAAGATGTCTTCAAACTCTATGATACATACGGATTCCCAGTGGAATTGACAGAAGAAATCGCTGAAGAAGCTGGTATGACAGTGGACCGTGAAGGTTTTGAAGCAGCCATGAAGGAGCAGCAAGAACGTGCGCGTGCGTCAGCCGTCAAGGGTGGCTCAATGGGGATGCAAAATGAAACCCTCCAAAACATTACAGTGGAAAGTGTCTTCAACTACAATGCCAGCCAATTGCCTTCTAAGTTGGTGGCTATCGTAGCTGAAAACGCTGAAGTAGAAGCTGTTTCAGAAGGAACTGCCTCTCTAATCTTTGCAGAGACTCCATTCTACGCTGAAATGGGTGGACAGGTTGCAGACCATGGACAAATCTTGGACGCTGCTGGAAATGTCGTAGCTACTGTGACAGATGTTCAAAAAGCACCAAATGGCCAGCCACTTCATACTGTTGAAGTTCTTGCACCGCTTGCTTTGAATGCAGAATATACTTTGGAAATCGATACCGACCGTCGTCTTCGTGTCATGAAAAACCACACTGCGACTCACTTGCTCCATGCGGCCCTTCACAATATCCTTGGCAGACATGCAACTCAGGCAGGTTCCCTTAACGAAGTAGAATTCCTTCGCTTTGACTTCACTCACTTCCAAGCAGTAACTGTTGAAGAACTTCGTGCGATTGAACAGCAAGTCAACGAGAAAATCTGGGAAGCTCTTGAAGTTAAGACTGTTGAAACGGATATTGACACTGCTAAAGAAATGGGAGCTATGGCCCTCTTTGGTGAGAAATACGGTAAAGAAGTCCGAGTTGTAACCATCGGTGACTACTCTATCGAGCTTTGTGGTGGTACCCACGTTGGTAATACTTCTGAGATTGGCCTCTTCAAGATCGTCAAAGAAGAAGGGATTGGCTCAGGAACTCGCCGTATCTTGGCCGTGACTGGCAAGGAAGCCTTTGAAGCCTACCGTGAGCAAGAAGATGCTCTCAAAGCCATTGCAGCTACTTTGAAAGCACCACAACTCAAGGAAGTTCCTCATAAGGTAGAAGGTCTTCAAGAGCAGCTCCGTCAACTCCAAAAAGAAAATGCAGAGTTGAAAGAAAAAGCTGCAGCCGCAGCTGCAGGTGATGTCTTCAAGGACGTTAAGGAAGTCAACGGCTACCGTTACATTGCAAGCCAAGTTTCTGTATCAGATGCAGGTGCCCTTCGTACCTTTGCGGACAACTGGAAACAAAAAGACTACTCTGACTTGCTTGTCCTAGTTGCAGCTATCGGCGACAAAGTTAATGTCCTCGTAGCTAGCAAGACTAAAGACCTTCATGCAGGAAACCTTGTCAAAGAATTGGCACCAATCGTCAATGGACGTGGTGGTGGTAAACCAGACATGGCCATGGCAGGAGGAAGCAATCAAGCGAAAATCCAAGAACTCTTGGAGGCAGTAGCAGGTAAATTATAAGACATTAAAGATCTATCCATTAGGATAGGTCTTTTTGTGATTGCAAAAAAGCCAAATCCGCTTGGATTTGACTTATAACTGATAGGTTTATTTTGCTGCCCAGACACTGACTGAACCTGCTGCTACTGGAAATTCTCCATAACCTTCAGCATTGATCGTAACTTGTGCTGGATGATTTTCAAGGAGGTCAACAAAGGTTTGGTCAGCCCATTCTTGACCAACAAACATAGACTTGCTGTTTTCTTGATCATTTGAAATCAAGACTGCGATTGGAGATTGATTTTCAGCACCTGAACGTACCCATCCAATACAGTTGGCATCATCAAAGTAGTCTGTTTGCTCTCCATAGGCCAAGTTTTTCCGGATGGCTAGGAGACGGTCAAGAACTTCTCTGAAATCTTCTTGAGCATACTGCCCCGAAATGCCGTAATAGTCTCCGTAAAAGACACATGGAAGCCCATCTTGGCGTAATAGAATAAGGGCATAGGCGGCTGGTTTGAACCATTCTTCAACAGTAGACTCAAGGGCTTGACCACGTTGGGTATCGTGGTTGTCGACAAAGGTTACAGCCTTGTCAGGCTTGAGTTCAACCAAGCTATCGGTAAAAATACTACGAAGGTCGTAACTTGCTCCAGCCCGACTAGCTTCAAAGAGGTTTTGGTGGAGGCGAACATCGACAAGGTCAAAACGTTCCTCTGTTTTCTCGAGATAGTCTAGATTGGCTTCCTTATCTGGATTCCAAAATTCCCCAAAAACGTAGAAATCTTCGCCGTATTTTTCCTTCATATCACGGATGAAATTGCCCATAAAGAAGGAGTCGATGTGTTTAACGGCATCCAAGCGGAATCCCGCCACACCAGTCGTTTCCATGAACCAGTCAGCCCAGTCATAGATGTTTTGGATGACTTCAGGGTGCTTAAAGTCTAGGTCGGCATACATAAGATAGTCGTAGTTTCCGTTTTCATTATCGACCAATTCTTCGTTTGCCCAACCTTTATTGTCCCCTTGAATCAGGTAAATGCCAGATTTACGGCGTTTGGCATCGTAGTCTGTCCCTGTAAAATGGTACCAGTGCCAGTGGAAGTCATTGTAGGTATCTTGGCGACCATCGAAAGTAAAGTGAGTCCAGCCATTGATAGTAAAGGGCTCGCTTAGTTGAACGGTACGATCCTCAGGGTCCACTTCAATAACCTGAAAGGCTTCCATATGATCAGCAGCGGCCTTGTGATTGAGCACCACATCAGCCATAGGCTGGATTCCATGCTCCTTGAGAGTCTGAATCGTTTGAAGATAGTCTTCTTTAAACCCATACTTGGTGCGGACAGTCCCTTTTTGGTTAAATTCACCTAGGTCAAAAAGATCATAAACGCCATAGCCAACATCTTTTTCATTGGTTGCCTTGAAGGCAGGTGGCATCCAGACATGACTGATACCAAGATTTGCTAGGTGTTCTGCGTCATCTGCCAATCTCGTCCAGTGTTGGCCGTCGTGGGGCAGATACCACTCAAAGTATTGCATAAGTGTCTGATTTTGCATTGTTTTTCCTCTTGCTTATCAATGTTGTGTTTTATTCTACCATAAAGTTTAGAACTAGGCAAACGTTTGCGCAAGATTCTATACTCATTTCTGAAATTGTCTATTTTTATCGATTAAAATCTCTCTTTCCATCACAAGGGAGAGGATGTTTTGGTGAAAAAGTAAATGGAATAAACTTATTTTAACAAAAATGACACTCAGTAAACTAAAGTACATATGGTTAAACGGTTTCTTTTTTGAGAATTGTCACAAAATTTGCTATAATAGTAGCTATGAATAGAATTAGGGTCAGCAGACGTGTTGAAAAAAAGCTAGCTAAGGGTCTAGTTCTTTTGGAAGCAAGTGATTTAAGAGATATTGATCTGACGGATCAGGCAGTAGAAGTTCTTAGTCAAGACGGGAATTTTTTAGGGAGCGCCTATCTTTCTCAGCAGAATAAGGGAATCGGTTGGTTCATCAGCAAGAAAAAGGTTCGTTTCAATCAAGCCTTTTTTGAAATGCTGTTTCGTAAGGCCAAGGAAGCTAGAAAGCCTTATTATCAGGATGACTTGACTACTGCCTTTCGCCTCTTTAACCAAGAGGGGGATGGTTTTGGTGGACTGACTCTTGATCTTTACGGAGATTATGCTGTCTTTTCTTGGTACAACTCCTTTGTTTACCAGATTCGTGAGCTGATAGTTAAGGCTTTTAAGGAAGTTTTTCCTGAGGTCTTGGGGGCTTATGAGAAGATTCGTTTTAAAGGTCTAGACTACGAGTCTGCCTATGTTTATGGTGAGGAAGCGCCAGACTACTTTACTGTTCTTGAGAATGGCCTGCTCTATCAAGTCTTTATGAATGATGGCTTGATGACAGGGATTTTCCTAGACCAGCATGAGGTTCGTGGGAGTCTGGTTGACGGTCTTGCAATGGGCAAATCCTTGCTCAATATGTTTTCCTATACGGCTGCCTTTTCTGTTGCTGCAGCTATGGGAGGCGCGAGTGAGACAACTTCTGTCGACTTGGCCAAACGGTCCAGAGAGTTGTCAGAAGCTCATTTTCAGGCAAATGGACTCAGCACGGACAATCATCGTTTTATCGTCATGGATGTCTTTGAGTACTTCAAGTATGCCAAGCGAAAAGGCTTGACCTATGATGTGATTGTCCTAGATCCGCCAAGCTTTGCCCGCAATAAAAAACAAACATTTTCTGTGGCGAAGGACTATCACAAGTTGATTTCCCAGAGTCTAGAAATTTTAAATCCTGGAGGTATTATCATTGCCAGTACTAATGCTGCCAATGTTTCCCGCCAGAAATTTACAGAACAAATTGATAAAGGTTTTGCAGGAAGAAAATATCAGATCTTAAACCAATATGGCCTTCCAGCAGACTTTGTCTATAATAAAAAAGATGAAAGCAGTAATTACCTCAAGGTGATTAGTATGAAGGTTAGTAGATGAAATTAGTCGTTTCAGTAATGCCAAGAAGTTTAGAAGAAGCGCAAGAACTGGATGCCACTAGGTATGAAGATGCCGATATCATCGAGTGGCGTGCGGACTTTCTTGCAAAAGACGCTATTTTACAGGTAGCACCCGCTATCTTTGAGAAATTTGCAGGACGCGAACTTGTCTTTACCCTTCGGACTCGCGCTGAGGGAGGAGAAATCGAACTTTCCTCAGAAGAGTATGTTCAAATCATCAAGGAAGTGACCCAACTCTACCAACCAGACTATGTGGATTTTGAGTATTTCAGCCACAAGGATGTTTTTGAGGAAATGTTGGATTTTCCAAATCTGGTCTTGAGTTATCACAATTTCCAGGAAACACCTGAAAACATGATGGAAATCTTGTCTGAATTGACCAGCTTGACTCCAAAAGTAGTGAAGGTATCAGTAATGGCAAATACAGCTCAGGATGTTTTGGATCTGATGAATTATACGCGAGGTTTCAAGACACTCAATCCTGAGCAAGAGTACGTGACTATTTCCATGGGGAAAATTGGTAAGGTTTCGCGTATCACTTCAGATGTGACAGGTTCTAGCTGGTCTTTTGCTAGCATGGATGCGGCCAGTGCACCGGGTCAGATTTCTCTATCAAGTATGAAAAAAATCAGGGAGATTTTGGATGAAGCTTGATGGCTATACACGTTTAGCTGCAGTTGTTGCCAATCCCATCAAACACTCTATTTCACCCTTCATCCACAATAGGGCCTTTGAGGCGACAGCTACCAATGGTGTCTATGTGGCTTGGGAGATTGAAGCGGGTGACTTGGCAGAAACAGTAGCCAATATTCGCCGTTACCAGATGTTTGGCATCAACCTCTCCATGCCTTACAAGGAGCAAGTGATTCCTTATCTGGATGAGTTGAGTGATGAGGCTCGTTTGATTGGGGCGGTCAACACAGTTGTCAATCAAGACGGAACGTTAATTGGATATAATACAGATGGCAAGGGATTTTTTAAGAGCTTGCCTTCTTTTGCAATCTCGGATAAGAAAATGACCATTCTGGGCGCAGGTGGAGCGGCCAAATCAATCTTGGCACAAGCCATTTTGGACGGGGTCAGTCAGATTTCAGTCTTTGTGCGTTCAGTTTCTATGGAAAAAACAAGACCTTACCTAGCCAAGTTGCAGGAGCAAACAGGATTTAAAGTGGACTTGTATGCTTTAGAAGATGTTTCTGAACTGCAATCAAGGATTGCCGAGTCGGACTTATTAGTCAATGCTACCAGTGTGGGCATGGATGGTCAGTCGTCGCCAGTTCCTGAAAGTATCAATTTGCCAGAGGCTCTCCTGGTCGCAGATATCATTTACCAACCTTTTGAGACGCCATTTTTGAAATGGGCTAGAAGTCAGGGCAATCCAGCCGTTAATGGTCTTGGAATGTTACTCTATCAAGCTGCAGAAGCTTTTCAACTGTGGACAGGTAAAGAAATGCCGACAGACGAGATTTGGCAGTCCTTAACAGAAAAATATAAATAGTGAAAAGGAGACCCTACTATGAAAATCAGAATCGATATTCCGCATCATCCTTATGATATTCAGATTGAAAAAGGTTGTCTGGCCCAGGCTGGTCAATGGTTGCGAGAACTCTGGCAACCTCAAAAAGTGGTCATTGTAACCGACAACCATGTAGCTTCTCTCTATGCAGAGAAGGTTAAACTCAGCCTAGAAGATGCTGGTTTTCAGGTAGCTGTTTTTGACTTTTTAGAAGGCGAAGAACGAAAAAATTTAACCACTGTTCAGAAGGTCTATGAATTTCTAGTTAAGCAAGGTTTGACTCGTAGCGATGGGATCGTGGCTCTTGGTGGTGGTGTCGTTGGAGACCTGGCTGGTTTTGTGGCCTCTACCTATATGCGGGGCATTCACTTTGTTCAGATTCCGACTAGTTTGACTGCTCAGGTTGATTCTTCTATCGGTGGAAAGACGGGGGTCAATACTCCATTTGCTAAAAATATGGTGGGAACTTTTGCCCAACCAGATGGGGTTCTGATTGACCCGCTTGTCCTTGAAACACTCGGGAAAAGAGAGTTGATTGAAGGGATGGGTGAGGTTATCAAGTACGGCTTGATTGAGGATCCAGAACTGTGGGCTCTCTTAACAGAACTGGATGGCTCTGTTGAGAGCGTTCTGGAACATGCAGAGACCTTGATTGAACATTCTTGTCAGGTGAAGCGCAAGATGGTGGTCGAAGATGAGTTGGACAATGGTGTTCGGCTTTACCTCAACTTTGGACACACTATTGGCCACGCCATTGAAGCAACAGCTGGTTACGGCAAGGTCATGCATGGTGAGGCTGTGGCTATGGGAATGGTACAGATTGCCAAGGTTGCTGAGGAAAAAGGCCTTATGCCAGCTGGCATAACTCAGTCCATTACAGAGATGTGTCAGAAATTTGGCTTACCTGTTGACTATGAAAAATGGGATGTTGACAAGCTTTATCAGGCTTTGACTCATGACAAGAAAGCGCGTGGCAACACCTTGAAATTGGTCTTGGTGCCAGAGCTTGGTTCAGCGACCATTCACCCAGTTTCTCTGGAAGAGATGAAAGACTACTTGGTAAAATAAGGAGAACGTATGAGATATTTAACTGCAGGAGAATCACACGGCCCCCGTCTAACGGCTATCATTGAGGGAATTCCAGCTGGACTTCCTTTGACAGCTGAGGATATTAATGGAGACCTTAAACGCCGTCAGGGTGGCTACGGTCGTGGTGGTCGTATGAAGATTGAGAGTGACCAGGTTGTCTTTACCTCAGGCGTTCGTCACGGGAAGACGACAGGGGCTCCTATTACCATGGATGTCATCAATAAAGACCACCAAAAATGGTTGGATATCATGTCTGCTGAGGATATCGAAGACCGCCTTAAAAGCAAGCGGAAAATCACCCATCCTCGTCCAGGTCACGCCGACTTGGTAGGGGGCATCAAGTACCGTTTTGATGATTTGAGAAATTCCTTGGAACGTTCATCAGCTCGTGAAACAACCATGCGAGTAGCAGTTGGAGCAGTAGCCAAACGCCTATTGGCTGAGCTTGATATGGAGATTGCCAACCACGTTGTGGTTTTTGGTGGCAAGGAAATCGATGTACCTGAAAATCTAACCGTCGCTGAAATCAAGCAACGAGCTGCCCAGTCTGAAGTTTCTATTGTCAACCAAGAACGGGAACAGGAAATCAAGGACTACATTGACCAAATCAAACGTGACGGTGATACCATCGGTGGGGTTGTGGAGACAGTCGTCGGAGGCGTTCCAGTTGGTCTTGGTTCCTATGTCCAATGGGACAGAAAATTGGATGCGCGATTGGCCCAAGCAGTTGTTTCTATCAATGCTTTTAAAGGGGTGGAATTTGGTCTTGGATTTGAAGCTGGTTACCGTAAAGGTAGCCAAGTTATGGATGAAATTCTCTGGTCTAAAGAAGACGGCTATACTCGTCGTACCAATAATCTAGGTGGTTTCGAAGGTGGTATGACTAATGGTCAGCCCATCGTTATCCGTGGTGTCATGAAACCCATTCCCACACTCTACAAACCTCTCATGAGTGTGGATATCGAAACCCACGAACCGTACAAGGCAACCGTGGAGAGAAGTGATCCGACCGCTCTTCCAGCAGCAGGTGTAGTCATGGAAGCCGTTGTAGCAACGGTTCTAGCACAAGAAATCCTTGAAAAATTCTCATCAGATAATCTTGAGGAATTAAAAGAAGCGGTAGCTAACCACCGAGAATATACAAAGAACTATTAAGGAGTTCCTATGGCAAAAACAATCTATATCGCAGGTCTCGGTTTGATTGGTGCTTCAATGGCGCTCGGTATCAAGCGCGATCATCCAGATTATGAAATTTTAGGTTACAATCGTAGCCAGGCTTCGAGAGACATTGCTTTGAAAAAAGGCATGATAGACCGTGCGACGGATGATTTTGCCAGTTTCGCTCCTCTGGCAGATGTCATCATTCTGACCTTGCCAATCAAGCAGACCATTGCTTTTATTAAGGAGCTGGCAGATTTAGACTTGAAGGAAGGCGTCATTATCTCGGATGCGGGCTCAACCAAGTCAGCCATTGTGGAAGCAGCGGAGGAATATTTAGCTGGCAAGCCTGTTCGCTTTGTCGGGGCCCATCCAATGGCAGGTAGCCACAAGACAGGGGCTGCCTCTGCGGATGTTAATCTCTTTGAAAATGCCTACTATATCTTTACACCTTTGAGACTGACAAGTCCTGACACACTTGAGGAAATGAAAGATCTACTTTCAGGTCTCTTGTCCAATCGAGAAACTATTCTGGATCGAATTGAGGATTTCAAGGAGCGCTTAGATGAGATTGGACAAGCCATGACTAAGGGAGATGAGGAGCAAATCTGGAACTTTTTCAATCAGGCGCGTGAGCAACGGCAGGCTATGGAAATCCATAAGCGTGGAGGTGTGGATAGCTCTTACGACCTCTATGTCGACGTTCCCGATGAAGAAGATGTCATCTTGCGGATTTTGGAATTGCTACGTGGGACTTCCTTGGTCAACATTCACATCAACGAAGAAAACCGGGAGGATGTTCACGGGATTCTACAAATTTCCTTTAAAAATGCTCAAGATTTGGAACGAGCTGAACGCTTAATTACAGAAAATACGGACTACACAGTCGTCATCAAATAAGGAGAAAATCATGTCAAATATTTACGATAGTGCAAATGAACTCAGTCGCGGGTTACGCGAATTACCAGAATACAAGGCGGTCAAAGCAGCCAAAGATGCCATCCAAGCAGATAATCAAGCCAGCAAGATTTTTGTAGACTACCTTGCTTTCCAACAAGAAATCCAAGTCATGGCGCAAACAGGACAAATGCCAGACGCCTCTTTCCAAGAAAAGATGCAGTCTTTCAGCAAGCAAATCCAAGAGAACGCTCTTTTGTCAGATTTCTTTGCCAAACAGCAACAATTGTCCATTTACCTTTCAGACATTGAAAAAATTGTCTTTGAACCTGTTTCAGAATTATTGAAATAGTATTTTATCTGTATAAAAGTCAGAAATTTCAGGAATTTCTGGCTTTTTTGTGATAAAATAAGAAAAAGTATTGCAAGTATGAGGTCAACTATGAAACTAAAAACAAACATTCGCCACTTACATGGCAATATCCGGGTTCCAGGTGATAAGTCTATCAGCCACCGTTCGATTATTTTTGGAAGTTTGGCTGAGGGCGAGACCAAGGTTTATGATATTCTGCGTGGAGAGGATGTGCTCTCAACCATGCAGGTTTTTCGTGACCTTGGTGTTGAAATTGAGGACAAAGATGGGGTTATTACTATTCAAGGTGTTGGAATGGATGGCTTAAAAGCTCCGCAAAATGCCCTTGATATGGGGAATTCTGGAACCTCGATTCGCCTGATCTCAGGTGTCCTTGCTGGTGCAGACTTCGAAGTAGAAATGTTCGGAGATGATAGTCTTTCTAAACGTCCTATGGATCGTGTGACCCTTCCTCTGAAAAAAATGGGCGTTAGCATTGCAGGGCAAACCGAGCGAGACCTGCCTCCTCTTCGCCTAAAAGGGACGAAAAACCTTACACCTATTCACTATGAGTTGCCAATCGCCTCTGCCCAAGTCAAGTCCGCCTTGATGTTTGCAGCCATACAGGCTCAGGGGGAGTCCGTTATTATCGAGAAAGAATGTACTCGTAACCACACCGAAGATATGCTTCAGCAATTTGGTGGTCATTTAAGTGTGGATGGCAAGAAAATTACAGTCCAAGGACCACAAAAACTTACCGGACAAAAGGTAGTTGTGCCAGGAGATATTTCCAGTGCAGCCTTTTGGTTGGTCGCAGGTTTGATTGTGCCAGATTCTCGTGTGGTGCTGCAGAATGTGGGCATCAATGAAACGCGTACAGGTATTATTGATGTCATTCGCGCCATGGGTGGAAAATTAGAAGTAACTGAAATTGACTCAGTCGCTAAATCAGCAACGCTGACTGTCGAGTCTTCAGACTTGAAAGGAACAGAGATTGATGGTGCCTTGATTCCACGCTTGATTGATGAATTGCCCATTATTTCTCTTCTCGCGACCCAAGCGCATGGTGTAACGGTCATTAAGGATGCTGAAGAACTAAAGGTCAAGGAAACAGACCGCATTCAGGTAGTGGCAGATGCTTTAAATAGCATGGGGGCGGACATCACTCCTACAGCAGACGGGATGATTATCAAAGGGAAATCAAGACTTCATGGCGCTAGAGTCAATACGTTTGGTGACCACCGTATCGGAATGATGACTTCCATTGCAGCCCTCTTAGTAAAAGATGGAGAAGTGGAGCTTGATCGTGCCGAAGCCATCAATACCAGCTATCCTAGCTTCTTTGATGATTTGGAGACCTTGATTCATGGCTAAGGTATTACTCGGATTTATGGGAGCTGGTAAGTCGACAATCGCTAGAGGATTGGACCCAGACTACATCGATATGGATGCCTTAATCGAGGAACGTTTAGGCATGTCCATTGCGGATTTTTTCGCTGAAAAGGGAGAAGTGGCCTTTCGTCAAGTAGAGTCAGAAGTCCTAGCTGACTTACTAAAAACGGATCACGTTGTGTCAACTGGCGGAGGAATTATCATTTCTCAGAGAAATCGTGACTTGCTCAAAACCAATCCTGATAACATCTACCTAAAAGCAGATTTTGAAACCCTCTACCAACGTATCGCAGCTGACAAGGACAATCAGCGCCCGCTTTTTCTAAATAATAGCAAGGAAGAACTAGCCAGTATTTTTCAAGAAAGACAGGCTTGGTATGAGGAAGTAGCCAGTCGGATTCTGGATGTGACCAAGTTAAGCCCAGAGGAAATTATAGAGGAATTGAGATGAAAATTGCCTATCTAGGTCCCAAGGGATCTTTTTCGCATCATGTTGTGCAGACGGCCTTTCCCAAAGAGGAATTGCAGGCTTTTGCCAATATCACAGATGTTATTAAGGCCTATGAACAGGGCTTGGTGGACTATTCTGTGGTACCAGTTGAAAACTCCATTGAGGGGAGTGTGCATGAAAGCTTGGACTATCTGTTTCATCAGGCGGATATTCAGGCTGTTGCAGAAATTGTTCAACCCATTCATCAGCAGCTGATGGCAGTTCCTGGTCAGTCAAAAATTGAGAAAATCTTTTCTCATCCGCAGGCTCTAGCTCAGGGAAAGAAATTCATAGAGGCGCATTATCCAGAAGCCCAACTTGAAGTGACGGCAAGCACAGCCTATGCAGCTCGCTTTATTGCTGAACATCCAGACCAACCTTTTGCGGCTATTGCCCCTAAAAATTCGGCTGAAGAATATGGCTTGGAATTGATTGCTGAGGATATTCAGGAAATGGAAGCCAATTTCACACGTTTTTGGGTGTTAGGAGCAGAGATACCGATGATTCCTTTGAACTCGCAAGCTGAAAAAATGAGTTTGGCCTTGACCTTACCAGACAACCTACCTGGTGCTCTTTACAAGGCACTTTCGACCTTTGCTTGGAGAGGGATTGATCTAACCAAGATAGAAAGCCGCCCTTTGAAAACAGCCTTGGGAGAATACTTTTTCATTATCGATGTAGAGTATAGTGATAAAGAGCTGGTTCATTTTGCCAGACAAGAACTAGGAGCAATTGGAATCCAGTACAAGATACTGGGAACCTACCCTATTTTCACCATAAGGGATCTAGGAAAGGAGAACCTATGAGCAAAGAAAGCCCTTTAAGTCATCATGAGCAGTTACGCTATGACTACCTTTTTAAGAATATTCATTACCTAAATGACAGAGAAAAGAGAGAATTTGACTATTTAAAAAGAAAAATGGACGGTGGATTTTCCTCTAATGAAGTTGAAAGGGGAAAAAATCTAGGGAAGGACATTGGGATTCCACAGTATTCCAATCAAAGTCGCTCGAATAGACATCAGAAAATTCCCTCTCTTCCAAAAGTGAAAAAGAAGAAACCAAGAAGATTTTTTAAACGAGTTCTAATTTGGCTTTTACTGTTGGTAACCTGTGTGGCTGCTGGCATGATTATTATGTTCCTTCGAGGTTTCCAGTCGGCAACTACTAGCAATAAGCCAGCTGATGCAAAAGCGGCACAAGTACAGGTGTTTAATGGTCAAGATACTAAAGACGGGGTGAATATCCTAATCATGGGGACAGATGGCCGTATTGGTCAAAATAGTGCAGAAACTCGCACAGACACGATTATGGTGTTGAATGTTAGTGGTTCGGATAAGAAAATCAAGCTAGTCAGCTTCATGCGTGACAACCTAGTCTATATTGATGGCTACAGCCAGATTGTGAATGGCAAGAAACAAACGGATAATAAACTCAACGTGGCCTATGAACTTGGGGAACAGGAAGGGCAAAGAGGGGCTGAAATGGTCCGCAAGGTTTTAAAAGATAACTTTGATTTGGACATTAAGTACTATGCTCTAGTGGATTTTCAGGCCTTCGCAACTGCCATTGATACACTATTTCCTGATGGAGTGACTATAGACGCTAAGTTTTCAACGTTAAATGGCCAGCCTCTAACAGAAGCTACAGTTGGAGATGACCTACATGCAACAGAAACCGAATCACCAACTCAAACTATTAAAGTTGGGAAACAGCAGATGAATGGCTCGACCTTGCTCAATTACGCTCGCTTCCGTGATGATGATGAAGGAGACTATGGTCGTACCAAACGTCAGCAGCAAGTCATGTCAGCTGTTCTTGAGCAAATCAAAGATCCAACCAAACTCTTTACAGGATCAGAGGCACTTGGAAAGGTCTTTGGAATGACCTCAACCAATCTACCTTATACTTTCCTACTGACTAATGGTTTGTCAGTTATCGAAGGCGCACAGAACGGTATTGAAAGATTGACAGTGCCAGAACTTGGCGATTGGGTAGATGCTTATGATGTCTACGGAGGACAAGGTCTACTTGTCGACCAAAACAAATACCGGGCTAAACTCGCCCAAATGGGAATGAGATAAGAGGTAAATAAATGAAAATCAAAGCTTCATTCACCAGTAAAAATGGTGGATTGGCTTTGATTTTTTACGGTATCTGATGGATTTTTAAGACTTTTTTATGGTATAATAAAACGATATAACTCGTTATTGGACAGAAGAGGAGAGACATGAGTGATTTGAAAGCGATTCAGGCTCGTAGCCTGGAAATGGCTGAATATTTCGTCGCATTTTGTAAAGAACATGACTTGTTGTGCTATCTCTGTGGTGGAGGGGCTATCGGTGCCCTTCGCAACAAGGGCTTCATTCCTTGGGATGATGATCTAGATTTTTTCATGCCTCGCAAGGACTATGAAAAATTAGTTGAATTATGGCCTCGTTATGCAGATGAGCGGTATTTTTTGTCAAAGAGTCACAAGGATTTTGTCGATCGGAACCTTTTTATTACTATTCGTGATAGGGAAACAACTTGTATCAAGCCTTATCAGAAGGATTTAGATTTGCCACACGGTTTGGCTTTGGATGTTTTACCTTTAGATTACTATCCTAAAAATCCAGCTGAGCGTAAGAAACAAGTCCGCTGGGCCTTGATCTATTCACTCTTTTGCGCCCAAACTGTCCCAGAAAAGCATGGTGCAGTCATGAAATGGGGAAGTCGCATTTTACTCGGTTTGACGCCAAAATCTCTACGTTATCGCATTTGGAAAAAAGCTGAGAAAGAAATGACCAAGTACAGTCTAGTTGAGAGTGATGGAATCACGGAATTATGCTCAGGTCCTGGCTACATGAGAAACAAGTACCCAATCGCATCCTTTGAAGATAATCTCTTCTTGCCATTTGAAGGAACTGAAATGCCCATCCCAGTCGGCTATGATGCCTATCTTAGCACTGCTTTTGGGGATTATATGACACCACCACCAGCAGACAAGCAAGTGCCACATCATGATGCCATTATAGCAGACATGGACAAGAGTTACACAGAGTACAAGGGAGAGTACGGAGCATGATGGGAGAAAAAATTAGCGTTATCGTTCCAGTCTACAATGTAGAAGCTTATCTGGAGAGATGTGTGGAGTCGATTCTTCAACAAACTTATGCCAATTTTGAACTAATTCTGATCAATGATGGCTCCACTGATTCCAGTGGAGTTATCTGTGACAATTTAGCCTCTCAGCATGAGAATATCAAGGTTCATCATCTAGAAAATGCTGGAGTCTCAAATGCGAGAAATACGGGAATCAAGCTGGCGACTGGTGCTTGGATCACCTTTATTGATAGCGATGATTTCGTTACGAAAGATTATCTGGAAATCTTGATTGGTGCAGTTGATGATGAGGAGTCCGTAGGATTTACAATCGCTCCTCTGCACCATATTAAAAATGGAATTATGACAGATTTACCTCCTCATTCTGGAAAAAAAGAAATCTGGTCAACAGAAGAAACCATGAAGGAATTACTGATGACTACTAGAACGTCATTTTTTCCTGTCGCAAAACTGTTTAAGAGAGACCTGCTGGCGGATGAAAAATTTAATACAAGCTATCATCTAGCTGAAGATGCCTTGTTTTTGACAGAATTGTTGTTAAAGACAAGATGCAGTAGCGTATTTATTGACAAACCAATTTATTATTATGATCATCGTGAGGGAAGTGCTACAACGTCTGTTAATCAGCATGTATTTGATACGATAGAAGTTTATAAGAAGATTATAGCTCAAGTATCGCAAGCTTTTCCTAATTTAAAATACGAATTGAAAAATAGAGAATGTTGGTCGTACATCACAGTTTACGATAAAATTATCTTTACTTCACGTGAAGAGTATCAAAAGGAGAAAGCCGAGCTGAGGACTTGGATTGTTCGGCATCGACGCGAAATATGGAAGGACGCTTATTTCACTACTTTTCGCAAGGTAGCGATCCTTTCACTTGTCTTTTCTCCATGGCTATATAAGAAAATTGTTGGATTAAAAAACTAATATCATGAGAAGGAGTTGAAAATGAATTTTTCAAAAATGGATGAATACTTTGAAAAATCAAAATTATGGATTGCATATCTGTTTGTTTTCATTTCGATTTTAAGTATGAGTTCACTGGTTTATAAGGTAGCAAATCCCATCTATAAGGGTTTGTCAGCGATTGTTGTACTTTATATTTGCTACACATTGTTGTTTAAGTGGAAACAGATTACAGTAGATCGAAAGTTTTTGGTCTTATTTGGCTTGTTATCTGGGAGTCATCTGCTATCGGCAGTATTCAATCGCTCTGGACATTTGATTGGGAATGTGATTGAAATACTTTTTATGGTAACCTATGTTTTATTATTTACCATGTTACAATCGGGGCAACTCAAAAAATTATTTGACTGGATTGCCTATACAGTTCAAATCATTTCTTTCTCTTCCGCAATCTTTGCATTTGGTTTATTGGTAAGTAGAGTCCTTATCCTATTTAAGATTGGAGAGCAATCTTATTACTATGGTGTCATGAATGGACGTCTGTGGGGGATTGTCAATCCTAATGCTAGCGCGATATTTTCATATATTAGCATTATTTTGGCTATGTATCTGATTCATAAAGGAAGTAAATATTCTGTATATCTTAAACTGAACAATGTGATTCAATTAGTCTACTTTGCTACTATGCAAAGTAGAGGGGCATTACTTTCTTTACTCCTCATGATTGGACTTTATAGTTTCTTTGCTACACGAGGAAGTATCGTTAAACGATTCCTCACTTTTATTGTTGTTGGTTTACTAGTTTCTGCAACTAATATTGGATTGAGTTATGTAACTTCAATTTATATCTCATCTGAAACTGCGACTGTTTTTGACTTAAACAAAGGACAATCCTACGCTGAGACAGATTCGTCTGTTACCAAGAAGACTGGTGAACTCCATTTAATTGAAACAACACCAAGTGGTAGGACCTATATTTGGAAAAATGCCATCAAGATGGGAAGTGCCAAACCAATTTTTGGTTACGGTGTACGGAATGTCCCAGATTATTACACAGAATATTTCAGTAAATTTGAGATTCAAAATTCCCTTATCGGTGGGAATTTCCATAACATTTTTGTGACTATATTTGTCAGTTCGGGAGTTCTAGGATTAGTATCCTTCCTTCTTATATTGGGTTATGTAATCAAGCGTTTTTTAACTTATTTGATTGTTTCCAAGAAAAATACTGACAAATTGATTATGATCCTCTTCTTCGGTATCTTGTTTGGTCAGTTGTTTGAGAGTCAGATTATGTACTCTACCAACTTTATCAATATCATCTTTTGGTTGGCAATCGGTTATGGACTAGTGGTTTGCAAACGGGATGAAGGAATTCGGTATCAGGAAGTAACAGATGTCAGTGAAATTCAACAGATGGAACTAGGAATCATGGAGTACATTCATGAAGTTTGTCAGAAAATTGGTGTTAAGTATTTCCTAGCTTATGGAAGTCTAATTGGTGCGGTTCGCCATAAAGGTTTCATTCCTTGGGATGATGATATGGACATCTGCATGCTAAGAGAAGACTATGAGAAACTACAAGATTACCTTATCGCTAACCCTGATGAACGCTATGAGGTCATGTCTTATAAAAATAATCTCAACTACGTCTATCCCTTCATGAAAGTGCAGGATAACCATACCTACTTGCTAGAAGAAGATGTTCGCATCGATTCCAATATGGGAATCTATGTAGACATTTTCCCTGTGGATGGTTACGAAGATAACGCAGATTTTAAAAATAAGATGACGAAACTGATAAAGAAACGTCAATTGAGTTGTTATACTTTTAAAGGAATTACAAATACAAAGAGTCTACTGAATTCTTTGATTCGTTATATTTCTGTTGTCATTTTCTATTTCACAAATACGAATAAGTATGTTGAGCAAATTGATGAACTTGCTAAATCTAGAGCAGTTGCTGACTACGAGCAAGTTGATTATTTGATTTATAAGGATATGAATAAGCCAGTTTGGAAACGTGAGTGGTTAGAACAAGTGATTGTGGGAACGTTTGAAGGCAAGGAATTTATGATTCCAAAACATTACCATGAAATTTTGACTTCTGACTATGGAGATTACATGCAATTGCCCCCTCTTGAACAAAGAGTATCTCACCATGATTTCAAACTGTGGAAAATCACTAAAAGTTCTAAGTAAGCAAATCGCAGTTAAAAATCGTTTAAAAAATTAGTCAAAATTAGGAGAATAAAACGTATGTCTGAGAGAGTTTTAAGTCTTGAAGAAATAAAACAAGTGGAGTTGGATATTTTAAAGTATCTACATGAACTATGTGAACAGCATCAGATTAAATATTTTATTGATTTTGGAACCTTACTAGGAGCTGTACGCCATAAAGGATTTATCCCTTGGGATGATGATACGGATATTTCTTTGGCGCGAGATGAATTTGAAAAGCTTTATCAGGTTTTAAAAAATGAGAATCATCCCTACTACAAATTGATTTCATTTAGAGAAACAAAAGGCTATCCGTACAGTTATATGCGTGTTCATGACATTAGAACACGTAGAGACGCCAATCTTCTGGACCCGACAGTCGTATTGGGAACTTGCGTTGATATTTTTCCATACGATGGTGTCGTGACGGAGGAAAGTGATTGTAAGAAAATGAAGCTCTATAAACACTTTGTCCGCCTTTCTTCTTTGAATTTTAAAGGGATCAAGTCTGAGAATGGTGGACTTAAAAATCTGCCTCGTTATATTGGATCAGCTATTTTTCGTCTAAGCTCTCCACAAACTTGGAATCAAAAATTAGAGAACCTTGCTTTGAAATATAGTGTAAATCAAGCTACAGATCTTACCTGTACGATATTTGATCCAAGCTTTCCAGAGGGAATCAAAAAAGAATGGCTCTATGATCTGATTGATATGCCATACGAAAACATCGTAGTGAAGGCTCCGAGAAAATACCATGAAATTCTTGTCTACGAATTTGGAGCAGACTATATGACTCCACCACCTGTTGAACAGCAGGTTCCAGGAACTGATAAGAATTATTGGATTGATTAGTAAGAGATTGTTTTCATCGAGAAAGGAGTGTTCAAGATGAAGAATAAAAGATTAGTTAAATCAGTCAGTTATAGTTTATTTGCTTTCCTTTTTGTGTTGATTGGTTTATCACAACAAGTTAATGCAGACACCATTACTGCTGGTTCAGGTAATCGTATCCATTTCATAAATACTAAAGCAAAATCCGGGAGTGATGCTATCCTTCTGGAAAGCAATGGTCATTATGCCTTGATTGATATGGGGGAAGATTATGACTTTCCTGATGGGAGTGACCCACGCTATCCAAGCCGCTGGGGAATTTCCATGAGAAATTATCAAGTCTTGGAAGACCGTTTGATTCGCCATCTTGATCAGATTGGTGTTAAAAAATTAGATTTTATTTTGGGAACCCATGTACATAGTGACCATATCGGCGGAGCAGATGAAATACTCAATCGTTATCAAGTTGATAAGTTTTATTTAAAAAAATATTCAGATGAACGGATTACCTCACACTGGGGACTCTGGGATAATCTTTTCAATTATGATAATGCTTTGAGAACCGCACACAAACGAGGAGTTACTCTTATTCAGAATATTACAGACGAGGATAGTCACTTTAAATTAGGTGATATGGATATCCAACTCTATAATTATAAGAATGAATATGATGCTGAGGGGAATCTGAAAAAAGTTCTAGATGATAACTCCAACTCTATCGTTTCAGTGGTGACTGTGGCAGGAAAGAGAATCTACCTTGGTGGAGATTTGGATAATGCCGAAGGAGCGGAAGATAAGTTAGGCCCAGTTATCGGCAAGGTTGATATGATGAAATGGAATCATCATTATGATGCGACAATTTCAAATACGATTAATTTTCTTGAAAACCTATCTCCAAAGATGATTATTCAGACAACTGGTGGTGATATTAATGTTGCTTCAACCAGAGAATATCTCCAAAAGAAAAATATTCAAGTTCTCAGAGCTTCTAGTCAAACTCAAGATGCTACCGTTTTTGATATTAGTGATAGCGGATTTGCCAATGTTTCTAATCTCTTCCCGGACATCCCTGTAGTTGACGAAAAATGGTATCAAGAAGGTGGCTACTGGAAATATCGCTTGGCTGACGGGGAAATGGCTATCGGTTGGAAAGAGATTGGCGGAGCCACTTACTTCTTTAATGGAAAAGGGCGAATGCAAGCAGGTCGCTGGCTTCACCTTAATGACGATTGGGGAGAAAATGCCAAGGGAAATGACTACTATTTGAACCCAAATGGTAAAATGCAAACTGGAGGTTGGTTCAAGCTGGATGGTCATTGGTATTATATCCAATCAAATGGCGCTAGACGATTTAGTGAGCTTTCTGAAATTGGAGGGAAGAAATATCTCTTTGCAGAAGATGGTAAGATGCTAACAGGATATCAAGTCTTTAATGGCAAGAAAATGTTCTTTAGCGAAAGTGGTGCACTCCAAACAGCAGGTAAACCTTTAACTTGGCAAAAGATTGATTCAGATTGGTATTTCTATGATGAGGATGGTCTAAAGACCATTGGTAAAAAGAATATCAATGGAAGCACATATTACTTTAATCAAGAAGGTGTCATGCAAACAGGCTGGGCCTTTGTTGATGGTTACTGGAACTATTTTGCAAGTTCAGGAGCTATGAAAACTGGATGGATCAAGGATCAGGATACTTGGTATTATCTGGACAAAGATGGTATCATGCTCACTGGAAAACAAGAAATCAATGGTACGCGCTACTATTTGAATACCAGCGGTGCCATGCAAACGGGCTGGAAATGGCTAGAGAACAATTGGTATTACTATGCGAACTCAGGAGCTATGAAAACTGGCTGGATTAAGGATAATGAGAAATGGTATTACCTAAATCAAGATGGTATTATGCAAACCGGGAAACAAGAAATCAATGGTACGCGCTACTATTTGAATACCAGCGGTGCCATGCAAACAGGCTGGCAATGGCTTGATAAACACTGGCATTACTACGCTGACTCAGGGGCTATGAAGACTGGTTGGTTGAAGGATCAAGGAACATGGTATTATCTTGAAGATCAGGAAGGTATCATGCTGGTCGGTTTCCAACAAGTAGATGGTAAGCAATATTACTTTAGTGCATCAGGTGCCATGCAGATAGGCTGGAAATGGTTTGATAATCATTACCGTTACTTTGAATCAAATGGATCTATGAAAACCGGTTGGATAAAGGATAAAGGAATCTGGTATTATCTCAATCCTGAAGATGGCATCATGTTGGTTGGCCTTCATAAAGTAAATGATGATCATTATTACTTTGATGACTCAGGAGCTATGCAGACCGGTTGGAAACGACTTGATGGTAATTGGTACTATTTCCAAACAGATGGTTCCTTGTTGAAAAATGCTACCACACCGGATGGTTATAAGGTAAACGAGGAAGGCATTTGGAGACAGGCTGTTGCTACTGTCAATGGCGAAGTAGATCAGTCAGAAAAGAAGCAAGAAGCTAGTTCCTCCATTGCTGAACAGCCAAAACAAGATTCAAATCTAGAAGCCAATACTTCTGGCAAGAAAGAAAAAGAATAAAAGAAACACCCTACTGATAAACGAGCGTTTATCAGTAGGGTGTTCTTTTAGTTTCTTTTGATCTTAGCTAGTACTAGGTTCAGTGCATAGTGAAGTGTTTTATCCTTAGTGAGAAAGAGTGTTAAGAGATAGTAGATTCCACAAGTAGCTATGGTAGAGAGAACCATGAGGATCATGTTGAGGTTCACCGTATAGGAACTGATTTGGAAAATCATCTTGAAAATATAGAAGATCGGGATAAATCCAAGGGATATGAGACCATAACGTGTTAAGGTTACAAAAATTTCTTTTAAACTAATCAGTTGATGTTTCTTGATAAAATGAATTTCAAGTGAAACAACGATGGCTTCCGCAATAATGGTAGTAGCAATATAATATTCAGGGGCAAAAATATTATTGATATACAAGATACAGTTGAAGAGGAGATTTGCTCCACCACCAGCAAAGTAGAAAGCAGTTAAGCGGTTCTCGTGGTCATTGATAAAGATAATTTGCTTACCAAGAATCAATTCAATAGCCCAGATAATGGTTCGAAAGGCGAAGACACTGGTCACGATACCTGCCTCAAGATACTTTTCAGAAGAGTAGATAACCGTTGCGTACTTTCCCAAAATCATAATCCCAAAACTAGTTGGAATCATGAGAAAATAGAATAATGATGCCGCTTGATTTACAAGATAATTATAAGAATTGTAATCCTTTTTCCCGAGGTAGTAGCCGAGACGTGGAATGCTGACACTGATAGCTCCACTTAAGACACCTGCAATCAGCATAACGATGCTATAGGCAATTGTATAATAAGAAATATAGTTTTCATCTGGTCCCTTGGTGATAAACATTCTATCTAGCAAGGTATAAAGCATATTGGCATTTGCCAGGAGAAGCATAGTAAAGAGTGGTTTAGAAGCCTTAGCTAACTCGATGAAACCAATTTTGACAAAGGAAACTTCTCTCTTGATCCAAAGAAAACTAAGGAGGTAGTTGAGGATAGTTGTCGCTGTCATGACGATAGCGTAGGGAACAATATCATCAGCAGTTTTGACAAAGGCAAAGATGGCGACCAGCATGGTAATCCGAATAATCAATGTCTTGTAAAGGATAAAGGCATAGTTTTCATAGGCCTCATTCATCCATTCGATATTGAGGAATTGGAAGAGTGCCTGAGCTCCTAGGATGTAGTAGAGAACCTTTAGATTCTCAATGCTGGCGTCAAAGAAGATAAAGAGGAAGTAGATACCAGTCGTCAGGAGAGAAGTGAAAACTGAGATATAAAACAACTTAGAAAAGACATAGTTGATTTTATTCTTGTCGTCCTTAACCTTACTGATAGCACGAATCCCGTAGTTGTAAATACCAAAGGCAGCTAGTGGAATAACAAAGCTAGCCCAGGTATTGGCGGTATTGAAATAACCATAGTTGGATTTGCTGAGAATCCGCGTCAGATAAGGGTTGGTTATCAGAGGAAAAACGATATTGAGGATATTGACCAGCAAGCTAGCCAATGCATTAACTTTTATATTTTTCATTGAACTTTCTTTCTTAAATGTAACATTATCTCTAGTATTATATCACATTCCAGCTTCATTCTTTTGATAAAATCGTAAAAATCTAGTATAATAGATAGACTGAAAGTATGAGGTTAGTAGAAATGAAGATGAAACAAATTAGTGATACAACACTGAAAATCACGATGACTTTAGATGATTTGATGGATCGGGGAATGGAAATCGCAGACTTTCTTGTTCCTCAGGAAAAAACAGAAGAGTTTTTCTATGCTATTTTAGATGAATTAGAGATGCCAGACAATTTCTTGGATAGTGGCATGCTGAGTTTTCGTGTGACGCCAAAACCTGATAAGGTCGATGTCTTTGTGACCAAGTCTAAGATTGACCAAAATCTAGATTTTGAAGATTTGACGGATCTGCCAGATATGGAAGAATTGGCCCAAATGTCGCCGGACGAATTTCTCAAAACATTGGAAAAGAGTATTGCAGAAAAGACCAAAGATGATATTGAGGCCATCCAGTCTCTAGAACAGGTAGAAGCTAAAGAAGAAGAGCAAGAGCAGGCGGACAAGGAAACTGAGAGCAAGAAAGAACCTTATATCTACTATATCCTGCGCTTTGCAAGCCTTGCTGACTTAGTTGCTTTTTCAAAGACGGTTAACTACCAGATGGAAACATCTGAACTCTATAAGATGAATGGATACTATTATTTGACAATCTTAGTCGATGTTGAAAATCATCCTAGTCCATATCCAGCCTGGCTCTTGGCTCGTATGCGTGAGTTTGCAGACGACAGTGATATCAGTCGTTCGGTTTTACAAGAGTATGGTCGCATCTTGATTAATCACGACGCTGTGCTCGGTCTTCAAAAAGTTAATTCATAGTTTTTAGAAATCAATTTTTACTTATCAGAAAAGACGAATCCCATGATTCGTTTTTTCTTTTCTATCTATAAATAGTGGTTTTCTTGGATAGGAATTTTCGAAAAATTCTGTTATAATGGCTATATTAGAAAATTTCGAGGAGACAAACATGACAGTTAAAATTGCTTTACTTGGATTTGGTACCGTTGCAAGTGGTGTACCATTCCTCCTAAAGGAAAACGGAGAAAAAATCATCCAGTCAGCTCATTCAGAGATTGAAGTAGCCAAGGTATTGGTTAAGGATGAAGATGAGAAGAACCGCTTACTTGCAGCAGGGAATGACTTTAACTTTGTAACCAATGTAGACGATATTTTATCAGACAAGGACATTACTATCGTAGTGGAATTGATGGGGCGTATCGAACCAGCTAAAACCTTTATCACTCGTGCCTTAGAAGCTGGAAAACACGTTGTTACTGCTAACAAGGACCTTTTGGCTGTCCATGGAGCAGAATTGCTAGAAATCGCTAAGGAGCACAATGTGGCACTCTACTACGAAGCAGCAGTAGCTGGTGGGATTCCAATTCTTCGTACTTTGGCAAATTCGCTGGCTTCTGACAAAATCACTCGTGTCCTTGGCGTGGTGAACGGAACTTCTAATTTCATGATGACCAAAATGGTCGAAGAAGGCTGGTCTTATGATGATGCTCTGGCTGAAGCTCAAAGACTTGGATTTGCAGAAAGTGACCCAACAAATGACGTTGATGGGATTGACGCAGCTTATAAGATGGTGATTTTGAGCCAGTTTGCTTTTGGTATGAAGGTTGCCTTTGACGATGTTGCCCACAAGGGAATCCGCAACATCACACCAGAAGACGTAGCTGTAGCCCAAGACCTGGGCTATGTAGTGAAATTGGTAGGTTCTATCGAGGAAACTCCTTCAGGTATTGCTGCAGAAGTGACTCCAACTTTCCTACCTAAAGCGCATCCACTTGCCAGTGTGAATGGCGTGATGAACGCTGTCTTTGTAGAGTCTATCGGTATCGGTGAATCTATGTACTACGGACCAGGTGCGGGTCAAAAACCAACTGCAACAAGTGTGGTAGCGGACATTGTCCGTATCGTTCGTCGCTTGAATGATGGTACCATTGGTAAAGACTTTAACGAATACAGCCGTGACTTGCTCTTGGCAAATCCAGAAGATGTCAAAGCAAACTACTATTTCTCAATCTTGGCACCAGACTCAAAAGGTCAGGTCTTGAAACTTGCTGAAATCTTTAATGCTCAAGATATTTCCTTCAAGCAAATCCTCCAAGATGGAAAAGAGGGTGACAAGGCGCGTGTAGTGATTATTACCCATAAGATTAATAAAGCACAACTGGAGAATGTTTCAGCTGAGTTGGCCAAAGCTTCAGAATTTGACCTCTTGAATACCTTCAAGGTGTTAGGAGACTAGGATGAAGATTATTGTACCTGCAACCAGTGCCAATATCGGGCCAGGTTTTGATTCGGTCGGTGTAGCTGTAACCAAATATCTTCAAATTGAGGTCTGTGAAGAACGAGATGAGTGGTTGATTGAACACCAGATTGGCAAATGGATTCCACATGACGAGCGCAACCTTTTGCTTAAAATTGCCTTGCAAATTGCGCCAGACTTACAACCGAGACGCTTGAAAATGACCAGTGATGTTCCCCTAGCGCGTGGTTTGGGTTCTTCTAGCTCGGTTATCGTTGCTGGGATTGAACTCGCCAACCAACTGGGCAAGCTCAACTTATCTAACCACGACAAATTGCAGTTGGCTACTAAGATTGAAGGGCATCCTGACAATGTGGCTCCAGCTATCTATGGAAATCTCGTTATTGCAAGTTCCGTTGAAGGGCACGTTTCAGCGATTGTGGCAGACTTCCCAGAGTGTGATTTTCTAGCCTACATTCCAAACTATGAATTGCGTACTCGAGACAGCCGCGGTGTCTTGCCTAAAAAATTGTCCTACAAGGAAGCTGTTGCAGCAAGTTCGATAGCCAATGTGGCTGTTGCGGCATTGTTGGCAGGAGACATGGTGACTGCTGGCCAAGCGATTGAGGGAGACCTCTTCCATGAGCGCTATCGTCAGGATCTGGTGAGAGAATTTGCGACGATTAAGCAAGTGGCTAAAGAGAACGGTGCCTATGCAACCTATCTCTCCGGTGCTGGGCCGACAGTTATGGTCTTGGCTTCTCATGACAAGATGCCCAAGATTAAAGCTGAATTGCAAAAGCAACCCTTCAAAGGCAAATTTCATGATTTGAAGGTTGATACCCAAGGTGTCCGTGTAGAAGCAAAATAAAGAATAGAAGATAGGATGGGGAAACTCTCGACCAGAGGGCTTCCTATCCTTTTTTTGAAAAGAAGTTTATATTCAATGAAAATCAAAGAGCAAACTAGGAAGCTAGCCGCAGGCTGCTCAAAACAGTGTTTTGAGGTTGTGGATAGAACTGACGAAGTTAGTAACCATACCTACGGTAAGGCGACGCTGACGTGGTTTGAAGAGATTTTCGAAGAGTATTAGTTAAAAACTTGATAAAGGAGAAATAAAGATGGCAGAAATTTATCTAGCAGGTGGTTGTTTTTGGGGCCTAGAGGAATATTTTTCACGCATTTCTGGAGTGCTAGCAACCAGTGTTGGCTACGCTAATGGGCAAGTCGAAACGACCAATTATCAGCTGCTCAAGGAAACAGATCATGCAGAAACGGTTCAAGTGATTTACGATGAGAAGGCAGTGTCACTCAGAGAGATTTTACTCTATTATTTCCGAGTCATTGACCCTTTATCTATCAACCAGCAAGGGAATGACCGTGGTCGCCAATATCGTACTGGGATTTATTACCAAGATGAAGCAGATCTGCCAGCTATCTATACAGTGGTGCAGGAGCAGGAGCGCATGCTGGGTCGAAAGATTGCAGTAGAAGTGGAGAAACTTCGCCACTACATTCTGGCTGAAGACTATCACCAAGACTATCTCAAGAAGAATCCTTCGGGGTATTGTCATATCGATGTGACCGATGCTGAGAAGCCATTGATTGATGCCTCTCACTATGAAAAACCTAGTCAAGAAGTGTTAAGGAAAAGTTTGTCTGAAGAGTCTTACCATGTCACCCAAGAAGCTGCTACAGAGGCTCCATTTACCAATGCCTATGACCAAACCTTTGAAGAAGGGATTTATGTAGACATTACAACGGGTGAGCCTCTCTTTTTCGCCAAGGATAAGTTTGCCTCAGGATGTGGTTGGCCGAGCTTTAGCCGTCCGATTTCTAAGGAATTGATTCATTATTACAAGGACATGAGCCATGGAATGGATCGAATCGAAGTTCGTTCTCGGTCAGGTAATGCCCACTTGGGCCATGTTTTCACAGATGGACCGCAGGAGTTAGGTGGTCTCCGTTACTGTATCAATTCTGCCTCCTTGCGTTTTGTGGCCAAGGATGAGATGGAAGAGGCAGGATACGGCTATCTATTGCCTTACTTAAATAAATAAAACAGAGAGGGTGGGCGCTTCCCACTTTCTTCATTTCCAGAATAAGAATAGAAGGGATTTATGAAACACTTACTATCTTACTTCAAACCCTACATCAAAGAATCCATTTTAGCCTCTTTGTTCAAGTTACTAGAAGCTGTTTTTGAGCTCTTAGTTCCCATGGTGATAGCTGGGATTGTTGACCAATCTTTGCCTCAGGGAGATCAAGGACATCTCTGGATGCAGATTGGCCTGCTCCTTATCTTTGCAGTGATTGGCGTTTTCGTAGCCTTGATAGCTCAGTTTTACTCAGCTAAGGCAGCGGTTGGGTTTGCCAAAGAACTAACAGACGACCTCTATCGTCATATTCTTTCCTTGCCCAAGGACAGCAGAGATCGTTTGACAACTTCGAGCTTGGTCACTCGCTTGACTTCAGACACTTACCAGATACAGACTGGTATCAATCAATTCCTGCGCCTCTTTTTGCGAGCGCCTATTATCGTTTTTGGGGCTATCTTTATGGCTTATCGCATCTCGGCTGATCTGACTTTCTGGTTTTTAGTTATGGTTGTCATTTTGACGATTGTCATTGTCGGTCTCTCTCGTCTGGTCAATCCTCTCTACGGTAATCTTAGAACGAAAACGGATCAACTGGTTCAGGAAACTCGCCAGCAATTGCAAGGGATGCGGGTTATTCGTGCCTTTGGGCAAGAAAAACGAGAGTTACAGATTTTTCAAACCCTTAACCAAGTCTATTCCAGTTTGCAAGAAAAGACGGGTTTCTGGTCTAGTTTATTAACACCTCTAACCTATCTGATTGTGAATGGGACTCTCCTTGTTATCATCTGGCAGGGTTATATTTCAATTCAAGGAGGTTTACTCAGTCAAGGTGCTCTCATTGCCCTTATCAACTACCTCTTGCAGATCTTGGTGGAATTGGTCAAACTAGCTATGCTGATAAATTCCCTCAATCAGTCCTATATCTCAGCTAAGCGAATCGAGGAAGTCTTTGCAGAATCTCCCGAAGACATCTATTCAGAGTTAGAACAAAAGCAAGCTACCAGTAATCAGGTTTTACAAGTCCAAGAATTGACTTTTACCTATCCTGATGCGGGCCAACCCTCTCTGAGAGATATTTCCTTTAATATGAAGCAGGAGCAAATTCTTGGTATCATCGGGGGAACGGGTTCTGGTAAATCAAGCTTAGTGCAAGTCTTACTTGGACTTTATCCAGTAGATAAGGGAAGTATTGACCTTTATCGAGATGGATGTAGTCCTCTTAATTTGGAGCAGTGGCGGTCTTGGATTGCCTATGTGCCCCAAAAAGTAGAACTCTTTAAGGGAACCATTCGCTCCAACTTAACTTTGGGTTTAAATCAAGAAGTGACTGATCAAGAACTCTGGCAGGCCTTGGAGATTGCGCAAGCTAAGGATTTTGTCAGTGAAAAGGAAGGACTCTTAGACGCACTAGTTGAGGCAGGAGGACGAAATTTCTCAGGCGGGCAAACACAACGTTTGTCTATCGCCCGAGCAGTCCTGCGCCAAGATCCGTTTCTCATCCTAGATGATGCAACCTCGGCCCTCGACACCATTACCGAGTCCAAGCTCTTGAGAGCTATCCGAGAGAACTTACCTAACACAAGTTTAATCTTGATCTCTCAACGAACCTCGACTTTACAGATGGCAGACCAGATTCTCCTCTTGGAAAAAGGTGAGCTCTTAGCTATCGGCAAGCACGAGGACTTGATGAAGTTCAGTCAAGTCTATCGTGAAATCAATGCATCCCAACATGGAAAGGAGGACTAGCATGAGACGACAAACTGCAAACCAGACGCTCACACGTTTGGCGAAAGACCTTGCAAGTCATCCCTTCCTCCTTTTCCTAGCCTTTCTAGGAACTATTGTCCAAGTTGGCTTATCAATTTATCTTCCTATCTTGATTGGGCAGGTCATCGACCAGGTCCTGGTGGCTGGTTCTTCACCAGTTTTTTGGCAGATTTTCCTCCAGATGATCTTGGTGGTAATAGGAAATACTCTGGTACAATGGGCCAATCCTCTTCTTTATAATCGCCTAATCTTCTCTTATACCAAAGACTTGCGAGAGCGAATCATCCATAAGCTCCATCGTTTACCGATTGCTTTTGTGGACCGGCAGGGCAGTGGAGAGATGGTCAGTCGTGTGACCACAGACATAGAACAGCTGGCAGCCGGCTTGACCATGATTTTCAATCAATTTTTCATTGGTGTTTTGATGATTTTGGTTAGTATTCTAGCCATGCTCCAAATTCACCTTCTCATGACCCTCTTGGTCTTGCTGTTGACGCCATTATCTATGGTGATTTCACGCTTTATTGCCAAACGGTCCTATCATCTCTTCCAGAAGCAAACAGAGACCAGGGGGATTCAGACTCAGTTG
Source organism: Streptococcus sp. M143 (assembly GCF_000162495.1). Taxonomy (NCBI): domain Bacteria; kingdom Bacillati; phylum Bacillota; class Bacilli; order Lactobacillales; family Streptococcaceae; genus Streptococcus; species Streptococcus sp. M143. Next base: position 218,001 of record NZ_GG730097.1, read on the forward strand.
ATTGAAGAATCGCTTAGCCAGCAGACCATTATCCAGTCCTTTAATGCTCAGACAGAGTTTATTCGAAGACTGCACGAGGCTAATGGCAACTACGCAGGTTATTCTCAGTCAGCTATCTTTTATTCATCAACGGTCAATCCTTCAACTCGCTTTGTCAATGCGCTGATTTATGCCCTTCTAGCTGGAGTAGGGGCCTATCGTATCATGATGGGATCCACCTTGACTATTGGGCGTTTAGTGACTTTTTTGAACTATGTCCAACAATACACCAAGCCCTTTAACGATATTTCTTCAGTTCTAGCCGAATTGCAAAGTGCTCTCGCTTGCGCAGAGCGCGTCTATACTGTCTTAGAAAGTCCAGAGGTGGCTGAAACAGGTAAGGAAGTCTTGACCAGTGACCAAGTCAAGGGAGCCATTTCCTTTAAGCATGTTTCTTTTGGATACAATCCTGAAAGGATCTTGATTAAGGATTTGTCTATCGATATCCCAGCTGGTAGCAAGGTAGCCATCGTTGGTCCGACAGGTGCTGGTAAGTCAACTCTTATCAATCTCCTCATGCGTTTTTATCCCATTAACTCGGGAGATATCTTGTTAGATGGGAAATCCATTTATGATTATACCCGAGCATCATTGAGACAGCAGTTTGGCATGGTGCTCCAAGAAACCTGGCTCAAGCAAGGAACCATTCATGACAATATTGCCTTTGGGAATCCTGATGCCAGTCGGGAGCAAGTGATTGCCGCTGCCAAAGCAGCCAATGCAGACTTTTTCATCCAACAGTTGCCACAGGGATACGATACCAAGTTGGAAAATGCAGGAGAATCACTATCTGTCGGTCAAGCCCAGCTCTTGACCATCGCCCGAGTCTTTCTAGCTATTCCCAAGATTCTCATCCTAGACGAGGCGACTTCTTCCATCGATACACGGACAGAAGTGTTGGTTCAGGATGCCTTTGCAAAACTCATGAAAGGGCGAACAAGCTTTATCATTGCTCATCGCTTGTCTACCATTCAGGACGCGGATTTGATTCTAGTCTTGGTGGATGGTGATATTGTTGAGTATGGCAATCATCGGGACCTCATGGCTAGAAAGGGCAAGTATTACCAAATGCAAAAGGCTGCGGCTTTTAGCTCTGAATAAACCATTCCTATCCATTTTAAAGTCTTAATGACACTAAAAGTTGCCTTCGGGTGACTTTTTTGTTACAATAGCTAGAAAAAATCAGGGTCTTAGAAGGAGAAAACAATGAAAGCCTATCAGCATGTAAATATCGTGACTTGTGACCAAGATTTCCACGTGCATCTGGATGGTATTTTGGCTGTTAAGGATTCTCAAATCATCTATGTTGGTAAAGAGAAGCAAGAGATTTTAGATCAAGCCGAGCAGATTATAGACTATCAAGGGGCTTGGATCATGCCTGGTTTGGTCAATTGCCATACCCATTCTGCTATGACAGGCTTGAGAGGGATCCGAGATGATAGCAATCTCCATGAATGGCTCAATGACTATATCTGGCCAGCTGAAGCAGGATTTACAGCAGACATGACTACAAGAGCGGTCAAGCAGGCTCTGACAGAGATGCTCCAGTCAGGAACAACCACCTTCAACGATATGTATAATCCCAATGGTGTGGATATTGAGCAAATTTATCAGGTAGTGAAGACTTCCAAGATGCGGTGTTATTTCTCACCGACCCTCTTTTCTTCAGAGACAGAAACAACTGCTGAGACTATAAGCAGAATACGAGCTATCATCGAGGAAATCTTAGGATATGAAGATCCAAATTTCAAGGTTATGGTAGCGCCACATTCTCCATACAGCTGTAGCAAAGACTTGCTTCAAGCGAGCTTAGATATGGCAAAAGAGCTGGACATTCCAATCCATATCCATGTGGCAGAGACCAAGGAAGAGTCAGGAATTATCCTGAAACGATACGGCAAACGTCCCCTTGCCTTTCTAGAAGAACTGGGTTACTTAGATCATCCGTCTGTTTTTGCTCATGGGGTCGAACTAAACGAGCGAGAAATTGAACACTTGGCAACTTCTCATGTGGCTATCGCCCATAATCCTATTAGTAACCTCAAACTAGGCTCAGGAATTGCTCCAATCATCCAACTTCAAAAAGCAGGAGTAGCAGTCGGAATTGCGACTGACTCGGTTGCTTCCAATAACAATCTAGACATGTTTGAGGAAGGACGGACTGCAGCCCTCCTTCAGAAGATGAAGAGTGGAGATGCCAGTCAATTTCCTATCGAAACAGCCCTCAAAGCTCTGACGATAGAAGGTGCTAAGGTTCTCGGTATGCAAGAACTGATAGGAAGTCTGGAAGTTGGCAAGCAAGCGGATTTTCTGGTCATTCAACCACAAGGGAAAATCCATCTTCAACCTCAGGAAAATATGTTATCTCACCTGGTTTATGCTGTCAAATCCAGTGATGTTGACGATGTCTATATTGCAGGAGAACAGGTGATTAAGCAAGGCAAAGTTTTGACAGTAGAGATTTAAAAAAATTTCAAAAAAAGTTTGTAAAAATCTTGCATTCTTTTTTTGTCTATGCTATACTTATATACGGTTTGAAAAAACTGCCTAAGACAGTAGGGGAGCTCGACTCATAAAGATCCTACCGAGGACAAAACGTATCATGTAAAAAGAAGCGTATTGTACTTTCGTGTCTAGGTTTGGGCGCGTTTTTCTTTTGGAAAATTCCCCAAGCAAAATAATTACGGAGGTGAACACACTAATGAGTGAAGCAATTATTGCTAAAAAAGCGGAACTAGTTGACGTAGTAGCTGAAAAAATGAAAGCTGCTGCATCTATCGTCGTTGTAGACGCTCGTGGTTTGACAGTTGAGCAAGATACAGTTCTTCGTCGTGAGCTTCGTGGAAGCGAAGTTGAGTATAAAGTCATTAAAAACTCAATCTTGCGTCGTGCAGCTGAAAAAGCTGGTCTTGAAGATCTTGCATCAGTATTTGTTGGACCATCTGCAGTAGCATTTTCTAACGAAGATGTTATCGCACCAGCGAAAATCTTGAACGACTTTGCTAAAAACGCTGAAGCACTTGAAATCAAAGGTGGTGCAATCGAAGGCGCTGTCGCATCTAAAGAAGAGATCGTTGCTCTTGCAACTCTTCCAAACCGCGAAGGACTTCTTTCTATGCTCCTTTCTGTACTTCAAGCGCCAGTGCGCAACGTTGCTCTTGCAGTCAAAGCGGTTGCAGACAACAAAGAAGACGCAGCTTAATCTTAAGCTACGCAGCGTAGCCTAGCTACGAAAAAAACTATTATAAAATTTAAAACTTATTTGGAGGAAATAACAATGGCATTGAACATTGAAAACATTATTGCTGAAATTAAAGAAGCTTCAATCCTTGAATTGAACGACCTTGTAAAAGCTATCGAAGAAGAATTTGGTGTAACTGCGGCTGCTCCTGTAGCTGTAGCTGCTGCTGGTGGCGCTGAAGAAGCTGCTAAAGATTCATTTGACGTTGAATTGACAGCTGCAGGCGACAAGAAAGTCGGCGTTATCAAAGTTGTACGTGAAATCACTGGTCTTGGACTTAAAGAAGCTAAAGAACTTGTTGATGGTGCACCAGGTGTCATCAAAGAAGGCGTTCCAACTGCAGAAGCAGAAGAAATCAAAGCTAAATTGGAAGAAGCTGGAGCTTCAGTTACTCTTAAATAATAGAGCAACTACATTAGTAGCTTAAAAACATGATTAAACCGCTATTCGTAAGAGTAGCGGTTTTTCTTTTTGTTCGTAAAGGGGCAAAAAAGGGGCAAATTATTTATATAGTTTATCTAGGAGACAAACAACTTTTGAAAAATAGACTTTCAATCAAACATGGCCGAAGTACAGTCTTCGTTTTTTCCTTAATCTATAACTCATAGTTTTGTTTAGTGTGATATAATTATGTTGAAATGCTTATTTGGAAAGGTTATTATAATGAGTTTAAGAAATAAAATTGAACAACATATCAAAGAGCTAGAGGGAGGGAAGTTTCAAAAACTAGGTGACGCGTACCTAAGTAGAAAATACAATTTTAATATTGTTTCATTAGGTTCACAGGAAGGAACAGATAAAACAACTAAAGGGACTCCAGATTCTTACGCTAACAAAGATGGTAAATATATTTATATTATGTATGGCACCCATAAGTCTGTAATATCTAAATTAGAAGGAGATATTCAGTCAGTTAAGAAAAAAATTTTAGAGGAAAATATTGCTGAAGATAAAGTTGGGAGGCTTATTTGTTGTCATACTTCTTCAAATATAACAATTAAACAAAAAGAAGATCTAGAAAAAATGGCTGAGCCTTATCAGCTAGAATTGATTGGAATTAATGAACTTGCTGATGATCTTACAAAGTTAGATTTTCAATATTTAGCAAAAGAGTATCTATCAATCAGTGAATCTACAGAGCAAGTTTGGTCTATCAATGACTTCATAAGAATTCATGATGAGAGTAAAACTAATGCACCTATATCAAATGACTATATTGGAGATGTAAGTGAAATTATAAATACGATTAAATCAAGTGAAAAACGAATCTTCTTAATATCTGCTAAGCCTGGAACAGGGAAAACTAGATTAGCAATTGAAATTTGCTCTTTGCTCGACCGAAATGAATATAACATTATTTGTGTCAAGAGCAATAATCAGGATATTTACCAAGATGTAAAACGCAATCTAAAGTTACACAAAGAAAATATTGTTTTTATTGATGATGTTAATACTACACAAAATTATATTTCTACACTTGGGCTACTGAACACGACTAGTAATATTCGGTTTATTCTTACGGTACGTGATTATGCTAAAAAAGATGTAATCAATAATATTAAAGTTTATGGGTACAATAATATTGAGCCAGAACTTATAAAAGATGATAATTTTAAGGAATTACTCAATCAATTCTCTCGAAACGATTTTACCAATAAAGAAATTGAGCATATTAAAACGATATCTAAAAGTAACCCACGTATTGCAGTCATTGCAGCGAAGTTATCGAGTTCTCATGATTTGACTAATTTTAATGACGAGATTGATATTTTAAAAGATTACTATGAAGAAATTTTAAATAAAAATAACATTATTTATGCAGAACAAAAGACTTTATTTATTTTATCTTACTTAAAAAAGATTAGACTGGAAAGTTTAGAAGAGAACCAGGAATTTAAAAAATTACTAAAAATAACTGATATAACAAATACTGACTTTAAGAGTGCAGTGGAGAAGCTTCACGAGAGAGAGTTGTGTAATATTTATAGCGACAAAATTGTAAAGATAGCAGATCAATCATTAGATGATTATATAGTTATCAAGTTTTTAATTAATAAGAAAATATCAATTTTAGAAATTTTACATGAGTTATATCCAGTAAACGATCAAAGAGTTGTTCAAATACTAAATCAATGTTCCAATTTTATTAGGAAAGAGAGTGATTTAAAAGGCGTTTCTGATGCAGTTAAATCATATTATTACAATGAAAGTGATTTTGAAAGTGATGAACTTAAAGAAAAGTTTTTAATACAATTTGGAGTATTACTTCCTCTAGAAGCAATTTCACACGTTAAAAATAAAATTGATAATATAGAGTCTCAGGCTTATACAAGGACTAATTTTATTAATCAGAAGGATAAAAAGGAATCTATTAAGGATTCAGTTTTAAATATTGTATTTGTAACTACACGGACAAAATATTGTAGTCAAATTCTCCAATTATTGTTAAAGTACTTTGATAAAAATCCTAATAAGATTTCTGAGGTTTATAGTATTCTTGAAGCAAACTACGGGTTGGTTACAGAAAGAGAATATATTGATTATACCTTGGCTGAAAATACTATTTCTGAACTTGCTAATCTTGATTTGATGAAAAGTTATAATCAAGAATTAAGCGCGGCAATTTTGAAGCAGTATCTTAAAATTACTATCGACAGGACAGAAGCTTATGAGGAATCATTTACATTTAGGAAATGTACCATTCCTGATAGTGAAAAACTGAAAGAGTATCATAGAAGTATACTCAAACTTTTAGCAAAGATATATAATGTTGGGAGTGTTGATATTAGACTTTATATTGAGAGAATACTGTATGATTACAGAAGAAAAATTTTGACTTATTCAGAAAGTCATCGTATGACTATTAATAGAGATTTGAGAAGCATTAGAGAATTATTTTTTTACGACATAAAAAAATTATCTATGATTGAAGAACAAATAGTTTATACTTTACATAAAGCTGAAGTGAAAGAAAACTTACCGATTGTTTTTGATGATTATATAATTTCTGACAGACAAAAAATATATAATAATTTAACAAATCCTAACCATGCTTGGTTTTATGAGGATGATGCTGAAATTAAACTACAACAAATTGCAAATAGCTATTCAAGCAATTTGCAAAATATTTTCAATTTTGCAAATCAATTTAAAAATAGCTTGTTTATGAATGATATAAATATTGAACTGGTGCTATTTAATATGTTTTTGCTATTAAAAAATGATAATAAGATAAAATTTTTAAATTCTATGTTTAAATCAAACTATCATTTTGAAAACAGGACTCCTATTAGTTTTTTAGAAAATATTGAGAAAAGTTCAATGCAGCGTGTTATTGCATCCTCTCCAGAATTAGAAAAATATGAATGGGAGCTTGCTTATTTAACTCAACTTGAAAAAGTAAAAAATGAAGATTTACAAACATTAAAGAGTATTCTAGAAGCTAATTCTTTACCATGTTATTTTACAATTTTAAATTTTGAGAGATTGATTTTGAAAGATCCTAGTTTAAAAGAGTTGTTAATACAAAAAGCTGGGAATACAAATTTTGTTATTTCTGATTTTATAAGAGAAGAAGAGGTGCCAAAATTAATAAATCTAATTGGAGAAAACGATTTAAAGTCTCAGTATTTAATCAATTTAGGGAGCAGTAAGGATCACACCTATAAGCTTTTTCAAAAATTAGGAGAAAATGATATTAATTTTGCGGTAGAAGTATTGAAGAAAATTGATGAGCTAAAAATGAGAAGTTCTAATTTAGGATACATGGTATTACATACTATAAATGGATTTAGAGATAAGAAAGAAATTTATAAAAAGTTTATCCGCTTTGTAATAAATAGGCCATATTACTACTATAACAATATGCTTGATGATATTATAAAAAATGACAGTCAGATCATATTAGAAATGCTTGAGGAAACAAACAATGAGCAATTTGCAATTAGATTGGTTAATCTAGGTGTAGAATTTTTAGAAAACAACAATCAAAAACTAATACTATTTAATCTTCTCAGAGCTAAAGGATTTGGCCAGAAGTCATTCCAAGAAATACATTTTAGTCCCTACTCACATTTTTTTACTGGTAGTCACGTTCCGGTGTTGGAATTAGAAAAAGAGCTCCTAGAAAGAATTAAAGAGATATTTGAAACTGATATAGGCTACATTAACTTGCTACTGTACTTGGATAAACTAATAGATGGCAAGCGCAATGCGATTGAAAGAGAATTGGAAAAGGAGTTTTAAATTATAATTTATATTTATTACTTCTTAAGGTGCTAGATAAAATCAGTAAATTCTACTGTTTTATAGTATTTTAGTGAAATATTTGGTTTGATTAATGAATTGAATGAAAAAAATTGCTGCCCAGACGGGTAGCAATTTTCAGTAATTTATATTTTTTATACCACACCTTGTGCAATCATAGCGTTTGCTACGTTTTCAAAGGCAGCAATGTTTGCTCCTGCAAGGTAGTCAGTACCAAGACCGTATGATTCAGTAGTTGTTTTAGCTGTGTTTAGGATCTTGATCCTGATGTCCTCGACTCGACCAGAGTATATGGATATCTATTCATCTGATAAGAGAGATTTTATCATCCAGATATTCATAGCTGGGTGGCCGGCGGCGTTAGAAAGTGGTTGTTGCAATGCTGTAAAACCATAGTGTTGATAGATGGCCACGGCCGTAGCCAGTGCAGTAGAGGTTTCTAGATAAAGTTGTTCATAATCTGCTAGGCGGGCTTCATGGAATATCCGCTTTATCAACCTGCTGGAATAACCTTTGCCACGGCAATTTTTAGTGACATACAGTTTTTGTAATTCAGCAATCTTATCAGACACAGGTGCAAAGCCACCACAGCCAACCAGCTGCCCTTCATCTTCCAGGACAAAGTAAGCTGATCTCTCTTGCTGTTGATAATAGTCGGCCAAATGATCTAGATGAGAATCAAAGTAGACAGTTCCTGGTTTGTCAAGCCCGAATTCTTCAAGGCTAGCTCTAATGAGTTGTGCTACAGCTGGATTGTCTCTCACTTCCATTGACCTTAAGTTCATCATTTGTCCTCCGATAGGATGTATCGATTAATTAAACAATACCTTGTGCAATCATAGCGTTTGCTACGTTTTCGAAGGCAGCGATATTTGCTCCTGCAAGGTAGTCAGTACCAAGACTGTATGTTTCAGCAGTTGTTTTAGCTGTGTTGAAGATGTTTGTCATGATGTCTTTGAGGCGGCCGTCAACTTCTTCACGAGTCCATGAGAGGCGAAGGCTGTTTTGGCTCATTTCAAGAGCAGATACAGCAACCCCACCAGCGTTGGCAGCTTTGGCAGGTCCGTAAAGGATTCCGTTTTCTTTGTAGACTTTAATCGCATCAAGGTCACTCGGCATGTTGGCACCTTCTGATACGCAGATAACTCCTTGAGCAACCAAACGTTTAGCTGCTTCACCATTGATTTCGTTTTGAGTCGCACATGGAAGAGCAATATCGTAGTTACCAGCGTAAGTCCATACAGAACCTTCATGGTATGTAGCAGTTGCTTTTTCAGCGGCGTATTCTGTCAAGCGAGCGCGACGGTTATTCTTCACATCTGCTAGAAGGTCGAAGTCGATACCATTTTCATCAATGACATAACCATTTGAGTCGGATACTGAGATCACAGTTGCACCAAGTTCAGTTGCTTTTTGAAGAGCGTATTGAGCTACGTTACCAGAACCTGAAATAACCACTTTTTTACCAGCAAAGCTGTTACCGTTGGCTTTGAGCATTTCTTCAGTATAGTAAACCAAACCGTAACCAGTTGCTTCTGGGCGAATCAAGCTACCACCGAATCCAAGAGGTTTACCAGTCAAGACACCCGCATCAAATTGATTAAGACGTTTGTATTGTCCATAAAGGTAACCAATTTCACGTCCACCAACACCGATATCGCCAGCTGGGACGTCAAGTGATGGTCCAATGTATTTTTGCAATTCTGTCATGAAACTTTGGCAGAAGCGCATAACTTCAGCATCAGTCTTTCCTTTAGGATCGAAGTCTGATCCCCCTTTACCTCCACCGATTGGAAGTCCAGTCAAAACGTTTTTAAAGATTTGTTCAAATCCGAGAAATTTCAAGATCCCTTGGTTTACAGTTGGGTGGAAACGAAGTCCGCCTTTATATGGTCCAACAGCTGAGTTAAATTGAACACGGTAACCACGGTTGACTTGAACTTTTCCATCACGGTCCACCCAAGGAACACGGAAAGAAATCACGCGCTCAGGCTCAGTGATACGTGCCAAGATGTTTTCTTCGATATACTCAGGGTGTTTTTCAAAGACAGGCTCCAAGGTACTGAAGAATTCTTCAACCGCCTGGAGAAATTCAGCCTCATGCCCGTTACGAGCTTTTACAGTTTCAAACACGCTTTGGATATATTCTTTAGCAGATGTCATATCGTTCTCCTTTGTTGTTATATTTTATTACATGAGCCATTATAGCAGAATTTTTTTTGAGTGTAAAGAAAAAAACAGAAATTTTCTAAAAATTCTTTCAATTTACATTCAGTCAATACTAAGAGCATTATCAAAAAACGAACGTTTTCTCTAGAAATAACTTTCTCAAAGAGAAAAGCTTAAAGTATGGTATAATATTAGAAATAAAAGGAATCTGGAGGATTAGAATCATGGTATCAACAAAAACGCAAATAGCTAGCTTTGAGTTTGACAATTGCTTAATGAATGCAGCGGGTGTGGCTTGTATGACGATAGAGGAACTAGAAGGTGTCAAAGACTCAGCAGCAGGAACCTTTGTCACGAAGACAGCAACCTTGGACTTCCGTCAGGGAAATCCTGAACCGCGTTACCAAGATGTTCCACTTGGTTCTATCAACTCTATGGGCTTGCCAAATAATGGTTTAGATTATTATCTGGACTACCTTTTGGACTTGCAGGAAAAAGAGCCAAACCGAACCTTCTTCCTATCTCTAGTTGGCATGTCTCCAGAAGAAACACATACCATCTTGAAAAAAGTTCAAGAGAGTGAATTCAAAGGACTGACAGAGCTCAATCTCTCTTGTCCAAACGTTCCAGGAAAACCTCAGATTGCCTATGATTTTGAGACAACAGACCGTATCTTGGCAGAAGTATTTGCCTACTTTACCAAACCTCTTGGGATCAAATTGCCACCTTATTTTGATATTGTCCACTTTGACCAAGCGGCAGCTATTTTCAACAAATATCCTCTTAAGTTTGTTAACTGTGTTAACTCTATCGGAAACGGCCTTTATATAGAAGACGAGTCGGTCGTGATTCGTCCTAAAAATGGTTTTGGTGGCATTGGTGGAGAGTATATCAAACCGACTGCTCTCGCTAATGTTCATGCTTTCTATCAACGCTTAAATCCTCAAATCCAAATCATTGGAACGGGTGGTGTTCTAACGGGTCGTGATGCCTTTGAACACATCCTTTGCGGTGCTAGTATGGTGCAAGTAGGAACGACGCTCCACAAAGAAGGTGTCGGTGCTTTTGAACGCATTACCAATGAACTAAAAGCAATCATGGCAGAAAAAGGTTATGAGAACCTAGAAGATTTCCGTGGGAAATTGCGCTATATTGATTAAGTTTAATAAAAAATCAGAAGAAAGGAGAGAAGATGCTAGCCATTGAAGACAGTCAGAAGTTGACTTTATCAAGTCTATCTAGCTTGAACCTATTTACAGGGACAGACCAGGGCCAGTTTGAAGTTCTGAAGAGTCAAGTGTTGAGGCAGATTGGTTATGATCCAGCTGATCTAAACTTTGCTTACTTTGATATGAAAGAAGTAGCTTATAAAGACTTGGAGTTGGAGTTGGTCAGTCTCCCTTTCTTTGCGGATGAAAAAATCGTGATATTAGATCATTTTGTCGATATCACAACAGCCAAGAAACGCTTTTTAACAGATGATGAGCTCAAGTCATTTGAGGAATACCTTGATAATCCTTCACCGACGACTAAACTTTTGATTTTTGCAGAAGGAAAACTGGATAGCAAGAGACGATTGGTCAAACTGCTCAAGCGTGACGCGACAGTATTTGATGCTATCGAGGCTAAGGAACAAGAACTCCGCCAGTATTTCCAAAAATGGAGCCAAAAACAAGGTCTGCAGTTTGTGGGGCAATCCTTTGAAAATCTACTTATCAAATCTGGTTTTCAATTTAGTGAAATCCAGAAAAACCTCCTTTTTTTACAGTCTTATAAATCCGACGGCGTGATAGAGGAGAAGGACATTGTCGAGGCTATTCCTAAGACCTTGCAGGACAATATTTTTGATTTGACTCAGCTTATCTTGGGTAAAAAGATCGACCAGGCCCGTGACTTGGTTAGAGATTTGACCTTGCAAGGGGAAGACGAGATTAAGCTCATAGCTGTCATGTTAGGACAGTTTCGTACCTTTACCCAAGTGAAGATTTTATCAGAAGCTGGTCAGACGGAATCGCAGATTGCAAGTAGTCTGGGAACTTACTTGGGGCGCAATCCTAATCCTTATCAAATCAAGTTTGCATTGAGAGATTCGAGAGGGATTTCCTTGGCCTTTCTCAAGCGAGCGATTTCTTATTTGATTGAAACAGACTACCAGATTAAGACAGGTGTCTATGAAAAAGGCTACCTGTTTGAAAAGGCACTCTTGCAGATTGCGGCAGAAGCAAATTGAGCAAAAAACTTGAAAAAAGAGGATGATTGCGTTATCATTTTCATATAGAAAGAAAAAGAGGTATTACAGATGGCTATTATCTTACCAGACCTTCCATATGCATATGACGCTTTGGAACCATACATCGATGCAGAAACAATGCACTTGCATCATGACAAACACCACCAAACTTATGTAAACAATGCAAATGCTGCTCTTGAAAAACACCCTGAAATCGGTGAAGACCTTGAAGCTTTGCTTGCTGATGTAGAATCTATCCCAGCTGATATCCGTCAAGCACTTATCAACAATGGTGGTGGACACTTGAACCACGCTCTTTTCTGGGAATTGATGACTCCTGAGAAAACGGCTCCATCAGCAGAACTTGCAGCAGCAATCGATGCAACATTTGGTTCATTTGAAGAGTTCCAAGCAGCCTTTACAGCAGCAGCTACAACTCGCTTCGGTTCTGGATGGGCATGGTTGGTTGTCAACAAAGAAGGGAAGCTTGAAGTAACTTCAACAGCAAACCAAGACACACCAATCTCAGAAGGTAAAAAACCAATCTTGGGCTTGGACGTTTGGGAACATGCTTACTACGTGAAATACCGCAATGTACGTCCTGACTACATCAAAGCTTTCTTCTCAGTCATCAACTGGAACAAAGTAGATGAGCTTTACGCAGCAGCAAAATAAAAAAATAGGAAGGGAAGAGTCATTCTTCTCTTTTTGCTTTATAAGGCAGGAGTCTGACAAAATCGTCAGACTTTTTTCATTTTTATGAGAAACGTGCTAACTGCTAGAAATTATGGTAAAATAGAGTGTTAAGTAATCGTGGAAAAGGAAGACTATGCGTAAAGAAATTGCACCTGAATTATACAACTATAACAAGTTTCCTGGCCCAGAATTTCAAGTAAATGGGGATAAGGTTGAGACTGAAGGGATTGCTTTTACCTTGGTTGAAAATATCAAGGATGCCTTCGATGTGACCGTCTTTAATCAACGCTTTTCAGAAGTGTTGACCAAGTTTGATTATGTCGTGGGGGACTGGAGCAATGAACAGCTTCGTCTACGCGGTTTTTACAAAGACGATCGAACAGAGGAAAAAATTGAAAAGATCAGTCGCTTACAGGACTATCTTTTGGAGTACTGTAGTTATGGTTGTGCTTATTTTGTCCTAGAAAACCAAGCACCGAAACGTGCGTCATTTGATAAAAAATTGCGTAAAAAGGATGAGGAAAATCATCCTAGAAGAGGAAAAAAACCTTCGCAAAACAAGAGAAAACCAAATACGGATAAGCGAAATAGGCGTCGCCATAAGGAACAGAAATCTCAGAAAGAAGACAAGGGACAGCGCCATTTTGTCATTCGTCAGAAATAGATAGAGAATAAGGAGAAGAGATGAAACCGTCTATTTATAGTTTAACACGTCAAACCATGCAAGAATGGGTATTAGAACAAGGAGAAAAGAAATTCCGTGCAGATCAAATCTGGGAATGGCTCTACCGTAAACGTGTCCAGTCATTTGAAGAAATGACCAACCTTTCCAAGGATTTGATTGCCAAGCTCAATGAGCAATTTGTGGTAAATCCATTGAAACAACGCATCGTACAAGAGTCGGCTGATGGTACTGTTAAGTATCTTTTTGAGTTGCCAGATGGCATGTTGATTGAGACTGTACTTATGCGTCAACACTACGGTTTGTCAGTTTGTGTGACCACTCAGGTTGGTTGTAATATTGGTTGTACCTTCTGTGCGTCAGGCTTGATTAAGAAGCAACGTGACCTTAATAACGGTGAAATTGTAGCGCAGATCATGCTGGTTCAGAAATATTTTGATGAGCGTGGTCAGGACGAGCGTGTCAGTCATATTGTTGTCATGGGAATTGGAGAACCATTTGATAACTACAACAATGTTTTGAATTTCGTCCGTACCATCAATGATGACAAGGGGATGGCAATCGGTGCTCGTCATATCACGGTTTCTACCTCAGGTTTGGCCCATAAAATTCGTGACTTTGCTAATGAAGGCGTACAGGTTAATCTGGCTGTGTCTCTTCACGCACCCAATAATGAATTGCGTTCAAGCATCATGAAAATTAACCGTGCCTTTCCGATTGAAAAACTCTTTGCTGCTATTGAGTACTATATCGAAACAACCAATCGCCGGGTGACTTTTGAGTATATCATGCTCAATGAAGTCAATGATGGAATTGAACAAGCCTTGGAGTTGGCTGAGTTGCTCAAGAACATCAAGAAATTATCTTATGTAAACTTGATTCCCTATAACCCAGTTAGTGAACATGACCAATATAGCCGTAGTCCTAAAGAACGCGTGATGGCCTTCTATGACACTCTCAAGAAAAAAGGAATCAACTGTGTTGTTCGTCAAGAGCACGGTACAGATATCGATGCAGCTTGTGGACAATTGCGCTCCAATACAATGAAACGTGACCGCCAGAAGGCAGTCGCAGCGGTAAATCCATAAAATGACTAAAAAAAGAGAATTAATCTTAAGATTGGGAGTGGCTGTTTACGGCCTATGCATTATCTGTTTTTGTTTTACTCCCCAGCCTCAACTTCCTACAGGAGTGGAAACTCCAGGTATTCAAACTTTTGGACGCCTGGTTTTTCTTTTAACTCCCTTAAACTCCCTTTGGAATCTGGGTGAAGTGACTAGTTTGGGACAAGTCATTTGGATCTTTTTGCAGAACATTTTAAATGTTTTCTTGCTTTTTCCCCTAGTCTTTCAACTGATTTATCTCTGTCCAAATTTGCGGCAAACGAAAAAAATTCTCCTTCTCAGCTTTCTACTGAGTCTAGGAATCGAGTGTACGCAACTACTCTTAGACTTTTTCTTTGATTTTAATCGCGTCTTTGAGATTGATGATTTGTGGACCAATACCTTGGGAGGCTATCTGGCTTGGCTCCTCTATAAAGGATTGCATAAAAACAAGATAAGGAATTAGGATGAGTATTTTAGAAGTTAAAAATCTGAGTCACGGTTTTGGTGACCGTGCAATTTTTGAAGATGTGTCCTTCCGTCTCCTCAAGGGAGAGCATATCGGTCTAGTCGGTGCTAACGGTGAAGGAAAATCAACCTTTATGAGCATCGTGACTGGTAAGATGTTACCAGATGAAGGGAAGGTAGAGTGGTCTAAGTATGTGACTGCTGGCTATCTGGACCAGCACGCTGTGCTAAAAGAAGGTCAAACCGTTCGTGATGTTCTCCGTACGGCCTTTGATGAGCTATTTAAAGCAGAAGCTCGGATCAATGACCTCTATATGGAAATGGCCGAAGACGGAGCGGATATCGATGCACTCATGGAAGAAGTTGGCGAACTCCAAGACCGTTTGGAGAGTCGTGATTTTTATACTTTAGATGCCAAGATTGATGAAGTAGCGCGTGCCCTCGGTGTTATGGACTATGGCATGGATACGGATGTAACAGTCTTATCAGGTGGACAAAGAACTAAGGTGCTTTTGGCTAAACTCCTCCTTGAAAAGCCAGATATCTTGCTTTTGGACGAACCAACCAACTACTTGGATGCTGAACACATTGACTGGCTCAAGCGTTATCTCCAAAACTATGAGAATGCCTTTGTCCTTATTTCGCATGATATTCCTTTCCTAAACGACGTAATCAATATCGTCTACCATGTGGAAAATCAACAGTTGACGCGTTATTCTGGTGACTACTACCAGTTCCAAGAAGTCTATGCCATGAAGAAATCTCAGTTGGAAGCAGCCTACGAACGTCAGCAGAAAGAGATAGCGGACCTCAAGGATTTCGTAGCCCGCAATAAAGCCCGTGTCGCAACTCGAAACATGGCCATGTCCCGCCAGAAGAAATTGGATAAGATGGATATTATTGAACTGCAAAGTGAGAAGCCAAAACCATCCTTTGATTTCAAACCAGCTCGTACGCCAGGGCGCTTTATCTTCCAAGCCAAGGACTTGCAGATTGGTTATGACCGCCCTCTGACCAAGCCTTTAAATCTTACTTTTGAACGCAATCAAAAGGTTGCCATTATTGGAGCCAATGGTATTGGGAAAACAACTCTCTTGAAGTCTCTCTTGGGAATTATCCCACCAATCGCTGGTGAAGTTGAACGCGGTGACTACCTAGAACTCGGTTATTTTGAGCAGGAAGTAGAAGGTGGGAATCGCCAAACACCACTAGAGGCTGTTTGGAATGCCTTTCCAGCCCTTAACCAAGCAGAAGTTCGTGCAGCCCTTGCCCGCTGTGGTTTGACAACTAAGCACATTGAAAGTCAGATTCAGGTATTGTCAGGTGGAGAACAGGCCAAGGTGCGTTTCTGTCTCTTAATGAACCGTGAAAACAACGTTTTAGTGCTGGATGAGCCGACCAACCACCTAGATGTGGATGCTAAGGACGAACTCAAACGTGCTCTGAAAGAGTATAAGGGTTCAATCCTCATGGTTTGCCACGAACCAGACTTCTATGAAGGCTGGATGGACCAAATCTGGGACTTTAACAATCTAACTTAAAAGCACTAAAAAAGCCAAATCGAAATGACTTGGCTTTTTTGACTAGTAGTTTAAATAGCTTTCAACTTCAGATTTCTCAATTTCTTTACCGTAGTGGCAAATAGGACAAGAAACGAAGTAACTTTTACCATAAGGGAAAAGTGGAATCCAGTAGAGGGTGAACTTGCGTCCAATTTCTACGATCTCCCAAGAGTCGACATTGTTACAGTGACCACATTCGATTGCAGTTTGCGTATGACCCAAATCTTTCTGATAACCTTTAGAACCCCAAAATAAAATCATGTCATCGTCTCCTTATCTGTTGATGGCTTATTTTTTGCTGAAGTCGTAGTCTTTCACTACTTCGATACTATCAATGGTGATAGCAGTAGTTGGTTTGTCTTTCTCATCTTTTTCAGCTTTGGCAATCTTGTCAACAACGTCCATACCATCGATGACTTGACCAAAGACAGGGTGTTTGCCATCTAGGCTAGGATTTCCGCCTTCTTTATAAGCTTCGATGATTTTCTTAGGATACTTGCTGGTAGGAAGTTTAGCTGAAATATCTGTCGAGTTTTGGTTGATGAAGAACTGGCTACCGTTGGTATTTGGTTGACCAGTGTTAGCCATAGCAAGGGCACCGCGGATATTGTATAGGTAAGGAGAGATTTCATTTTTGAAACCAGTTCCCTTGTCCTTCGTTTTATCCTTATCATGCCAGATGGATTGACCACCTGTACCATCTCCCTTAGGATCTCCAGTTTGGACCATAAAGCCATCGATGACACGGTGGAAGGTAATGCCGTTATAGTAGCCTTCTTTAGCGTGAGTAAGGAAGTTTTCAACTGCTAGAGGAGCTAATTTTGGAAAGAGTTTGATGCGAACATCGCCTTGATTTGTATGTAAAATGACCTCGGCTTCATCTTCGCCAACTTCTTTAGAAAGTTGAGGGAAGTTGGCATTTTCATTGGTTAAAGCGTCATTCAAATCTTTGGCAGCCTGAGCAGCTGCTTTTGAGCTTTCTTCTGCTGCAAGACTAGAGTCGACATAGTCGTCACCACGAAGACCACGCTGGATACTAGTGCATCCAGCAAGGGCTACAGTTGATAGTAAAAGAAGGGTTGCTAGTTTTTTCATTGTTTTCCTCTCAAAAATTCATTTCTATCATTGTACCTTAAAAGGGAGTTGATTTCAAATGTTTGTGACAAGGTAGTTTAAGAGGAAGCCGACCAGAAAGTCGCTTGCTTAGAGATTTTTCTTTGGATGACGGTCGATAATGTCCTGGTACTGTTCCAGTATCTGCTCCCCCTTTGGAGTCAATTTGTAACCACGAATTGAAAAGTAACTTGCTAATTCTTCTTCTGAAAAGTTGTCACGAAGGGATTGGTCCAAATATGGAGCCCTCATCTTAGACAGTCCTGTCATTCCCTTGCTTTTCAGAATATTCTTTTTTATGGTGGCATTTAGATGGTCAAGTGAATCAAAAGCTGTCTTAATGACAGCATAACCTTTTTCCACAGAGTTTTTAGATGCTTTGGGGTATCAATATCATAAGTGTACTCAAAGTATTTAGGAAACCAGGTCTCGAAAAGAATTATGCTTCCTCTTTCTGTCTGAGTTCAAAGAGGTCTTCTACTTTAAGATTAAAAACTTGAGCAATTTTAAGAGCCATTTCCAGCGAAGGGTTGTAACGGTTATTTTCCAAGTGCAGAATTGTCTCGCGTCGCATGCCGATGAGGTCGGCTAACTCCTGCTGGGTCATACCTGTGGACTCACGAACAGATTTGAGATTAGTAATAATTTTGCTTTCTTTGGCCATGCTTATCCTCTACGTTCCAAGATAAGATAGACAACCGAAAAGATGCAAATCAAGGCAGCTATGCTAATAAATATCTGTCCCATGTAAAGAGTGAGAGACCCCATATACCCAATGATAACTGCTAGGATCATCAGTGTGCCTAGTATAAAAACAAACATTAAGCTAGCTGCCTTTGCTAAATTAGCATAAAAGCGTTCGTCCGGAGTTTCCTTGACATTTTTTAAAGAGAAAAAACCAAATACAATCACTTCAATAACGAGGCCAATTCCCAAAATCCATTCTTTAATACCAGAACTTTCGCTTGGGGTCGCAACCCAAATCCCTACTGTATAAAAAATGCTTGCTGCAAACAAAAGTATCGTGTAAAGCTTAGCAGACAAGTCAAAAATAATCTTTCCCTTACCTTTCTGACTCTTATGAGGCCATGGTTTCATATGTAGCCAGCTCCAAATAGCTACAATTTGACC
This sequence comes from Streptococcus sp. M143, assembly GCF_000162495.1. Taxonomy (NCBI): domain Bacteria; kingdom Bacillati; phylum Bacillota; class Bacilli; order Lactobacillales; family Streptococcaceae; genus Streptococcus; species Streptococcus sp. M143. The sequence continues at coordinate 236,701 of NZ_GG730097.1, forward strand.
TGATACTGAAATACCAGCAATAACTAACTTGGGTCCCCAACTAAGATTAGAACCAAATAAAACAATAAAATCAATAAAGAGAGCTACGGCAATCATTGCAATGAGGCCACGCATTTTTTGACTTTTTTTCATGATAGACTCCTTTTTTGTGTTATAAATATATCACACTTAAAATTATGTTATAAATATATCACACTTAAATTTATAAAGCAAGAATTTATGTGTCAATGTGGCAATTATTTGAAAAAATTTTTTAATTAAAGACCTCGCTAGTCAAACAACTAAAGAATTCTTTGAAGCAATGCATCGTATTTGGTTTGATAGTTTCGTTAATAATATTTGATGATAAAGAATTTTTGGAAAATCTAGACACTGTATGAATCTCTACTTTTTTTCTTAGGCTTTTATAAAGTCTGTCAGAATAGGCTTTGTAGGTGTAGAAGTTAATTTTTACAGAAGTGAAGTAAGCATTCAATACGAATCAATACATAAGAAAAACTCTGATTTCAAGCGTTTTTTCTTTTTTCAATTTTAATACATTTCACTATATTTCAGTCCAATCTCTACCTTCTTATCTATACTTTGATGGAGCTGAAGTTGACATCTACAAAGTTTAATGTTAAAATTCATTCAAAAATATATTTGAATGAGGTGTTTTATGA
>NZ_GG730097.1:237713-683880 GCF_000162495.1 Streptococcus sp. M143
TTGGGGATGTATATTCTGATTGAAAACAACAGCTTTGACATGCTAAGGACTGTGTTCGGCTAGGAGAAAAAATTATGAAAAAAGATAGTATCTGCCAAGTGAATATTATAAATCAACAAAATGTTACAACCGCAACGAACTACCTTGAAAAGGAAAAAGTCCAAAAATCACTTCGCATTTTATCAAAATTTACCGATAATAAACAGATAAATATCATCTTTTATCTCCTTGCCGTCGAAGAACTCTGTGTCTGCGATATAGCCTGTTTACTAAATCTCAGTATGGCATCTGCCTCCCACCATCTTCGTAAACTAGCCAATCAAAACATCTTGGACACTAGAAGAGAGGGGAAAATTATATATTATTTTATAAAAGATGAGGAAATCAGAGATTTTTTTTAATCAACTAGGATAACAACTATTTTTACTACTTTTCCATGATTATAGGGGATTATATATGAAATTTTTTGATGAAAATTTCCCATAAGTAATACCTACTCGTATCAAATGTTTAAGAAAAAAGTATAATTTAAAGCAAATCGACCTAGGTAATGCAGCTCAAGTTAGCCAAGTTGAAAAGGGAGGAATTTGAAAGAAAATGTATCTTTGATAGTAGTCATTTATTGTGAAATATGATATATTTATTAATTAGATGGATGAATATTTCTAAAGTTAAATAAAATATGACAGATACATGTTTTTTAGTGTATCTTGTTTGTACTCAAAGTATGAAATGAATATCTAATATTTAAGATTAATAAATATTATACGATGAGATAGAATGCTACAAAATGAAAGGTGATGTAATCTGATGAAGAAAGATAGATTAATTGCATTGACAGATGCGGTTCTAGCAATTATAATGACTATCCTAATCTTAGAATTAGAAAAACCAACGACACCAAGTCTTCAAGCTTTTTGGGATTTACGGCAAAATTTCTTTGCTTATTTTCTTTCCTTTTTCTGGTTAGGATCGTTATGGATGGCACTAAACACACTATGGGAAAAGGTTGAGAAAATTTCCCCACAAATTGTTTGGTGGAATTTGTTTCTTTTATTTTTTGTTTCATTTATGCCCTATGCTACTGGAATCGTTAGTAGTCATTTCATGAACCATACGGCACAGCTCTTTTATGGACTGATCGTTATTGTTTCAACGGTAGCAAACTGGTTTTTACATAAAGTAATTGATAAACCCAATATAGATCAGAAAGAATTACTTGAAGCTACCGCACAATATAGAAAGTTATTGATACCTGACCTAATAATTAAAGGAGTGGGATTGATTCTATCCTTAATTCTCTATCCTCCGATTATGATGTATAGTGTTTTAATTGCGGCATTTTACATCATAACTTTAAAAACACTATCTGAAAAAAGAGTGAATAACTAAAAAACGGTGACCAAAGTTAGGTGTATTATTTTAATGATTACAGACCTAAACTATTCCCCTATTTAGAATCTATTAATTCATATTTTATAAATTAATTAGTAGATATCGTTCTTAAAATCCTTGATATTTCGCTGTTTTTAGTCCAACTGAAACGCATACTTTCCAAACCAGATTTTAAGAAAGCTCGTAAAGCTAGGTAGTTTTCTAAACGTTAAAAACTAGCTACAATACAGCATTTACAACACTTCATGGTTCACACCATGGGGTGTTTTTGATGATTTTAAGCAAAATTCACACCATTTAATTGAAAGTTATTTAAATTAGATGAAAATTTGTTTTCTGAAAAAGTGGGAAAACATTGATTTTAAGCGAATTTTGAATCATATTCGAATGGGAGTTTTTAAAATCATGTTTCGGTTGTAAAAGTGCCAAAGTTGATTCTCCATAGGAGAATGATATCTCCTGCTAGTAAATCATCTGCTAATAGGTCCATGTGTCATTTGGGAACGGGCTTGAGATTTAGTAGCCAAGCTTCGACATCACGATTAAGAGAGATATAGGGCTTGACAGGGTAGTTATCAAAAGTAGTATTCATAAATTTTTTCTTTCTAATTTATCTCTATTAGTCTAATAAATTTCTAAAAAATTTAAAAATTTTTAACTCTGTCAAGTTTTTTTCTTGACACCTGTCAGAAATCTGCTATAATAGAACATGTGCTAAATAGCTCAGCTATTTCACCGAAATAAAAAATAAGAAAAGAGACTTTAAAAATGGCAGTTAAAATTCGTTTGACTCGTATGGGTTCTAAGAAAAAACCTTTCTACCGTATCAACGTAGCAGATTCACGTTCACCACGTGACGGACGTTTCATCGAAACAGTTGGAACTTACAACCCACTTGTTGCTGAAAACCAAGTGACTTTGAAAGAAGACCGCGTTCTTGCATGGTTGGCTGATGGAGCTCAACCTTCAGATACAGTTCGTAACATCCTTTCAAAAGAAGGCGTATTGAAAAAATTCCACGATTCTAAATTCTCAAAATAAGTTTAAAGTAGGTTGACAGATGGATACGATTGAAAATCTCATTATTGCGATTGTGAAACCTTTGATTTCACAACCAGATGCCTTAACTATCAAGATTGAAGACACACCAGAGTTTTTGGAGTATCACTTGGATCTTGACCAAAGCGATGTCGGTCGTGTTATCGGTCGTAAGGGTCGCACTATCTCAGCGATAAGAACGATTGTCTACTCTGTCCCAACTGAAGACAAAAAAGTAAGAATCGTTATCGATGAAAAATAAAAAAGCGGGACAGATGTCTCGCTTTTTTTGTGGAGAGCAGAAGATGAAAGATTTAACGTTTAGACAATTACAAGCTTACTTACTCGAACATTACCAGCAATCTCGAACTGAGGAAGGCCTCTTTATCAAGCTAGTGGAGGAAGTCGGAGAAGTAGCCGAGGTCTTGAATGGGCGCTCTGGTCGAAAAGAGGGCGTTCAGGACTCAAACGAGGAACTAGCCAAAGAACTGGCTGATATCATTCATTACACCGTCGCAATCGCGGCTATCAACGATATTGACCTAACCAAAACCATCTTTGACAAAGATAAGAAGGCTGCCATTAAGTACCAACATGAACGAGATTTGGAAGAATTTTTGGATAACTTCCAAGAGAACTAGGAATAATCTCTTTTCACTGATATGAAAGGTTTCTCCTAGTTTACGCTAGCTAGTAAGAAAGAATGAGAAAGCAATGAGACCAGAGGATTATGCATGGAATGAGTTTGAACGAACTGCCTATAAGACTAAAATGAATCACCTACCCAGTCCTTACAAAGTTGCCATTTGGGACGACTCTGAGAAAAGATTGGAACTAGAACAAATACTGGATAGACTTCCTCAGAAAGAACTAGCTCGATGGGCATTAGAGAACTCGCGAGATTTCTTATCTTTAATTGATATCGGTGATGAAGGTGAGAAAAATAAAATAATTCGGCAAGCTTATGAGGCTTTTGATGCACGATTGAGAAATGAGATATCACCTCATGAGTTGAGAAAAGCAGGTTTCGCAGCAAATCTCCTCTCTAAAAATGCCCAAAATCAAATCGCTAAGTACGCTGCCAGAGTCTTTGTACAAGCTATTTCAACAGCCCATATGAGAGGACACGCCATCGTTTCCGCGGATTATGCTATCAAAGTAAGGAATCTCCAAGAGGCAGACAAGTTAGAACTCGTGAGACAAGAACGAGAAAAGCAGATCAGACTGGCTGAATCCTTTTTAGCTAATGTAATAGATAAACGGTGAAAGAAGGCATAAAATACGAATCCTAGAAATAGCATATAGGATTCTACTATGCTACAATGGAAAGGCAGTCTCAAAGAATTCTAGCCAATCAATCTTGAGAATAGCTATTTTTAAAGGGAGTAACAATCTATGACCGAGAAAACAAAAGCATACCTAGCAGCCTTATCCTTTTCAGCAATCATTGGATTTTCTTTTTTATTGACAAAGATTGCTTTGGGCTATGCTAGTCCTCTCACCAACTTAGCGCATCGCTATACAATCGCAGCTTTAGTATTGGTCGCCCTTCATCAAACCAAACTTATCAAAGTGAGTTTAAGTAAAAAAGATATTTTTTCTATTCTACCTATGAGTCTTTTCTATCCACTTCTCTTTTTTATTTTTCAATCCTTTGCTTTACAGTATATATCGTCTTCTGAAGCGGGAATTTTACAAGCGCTTGTACCGATTTTTACTCTCCTTTTGGCATCGGTCTTTCTCAAGGAAAAGACTAGTTTGCTACAAAAGTTCTTTTTATTTTTATCCGTAGCAGGAGTAGTTTTCATCTTCCTTAGTAAAGGAGCGAACTTTAGTACTGAAACTGCTAGCTTGGGCTTTGTCTTGATGTTGGGATCTGTTCTCGCCAATGCAATAAACAATATCCTCAGCAAGTCCAAAGGAGGACGCTATCGGGCTATGGATATGACAGCTGTTGTGATATTTGTTGGCTTCGTCACCTTTAATATGCTAAGTCTGACCTCGCACTATCTAGATGGCAACATATTAGCTTACTTTGCGCCACTTGAACAGGTGTCCTATCTGCTTTCCATCCTCTATTTGGGAATACTAGCCTCTATCGTGACTGGTAGTCTCTCTATCTATGCTATTGTTCGCCTCGGGGCATCAACCGTCAGTGTCTTTGGTAATCTTGGAACAGTTTTGACCATTCTAGCTGGGGCTCTTATCCTCCACGAACCAATTTATAGTTACCATGTGATTGGAGCAACTTTGATTATTGCTGGAATTTTAGGCATGAATCTGATTAGAAAAAAGTAAAGATTGCTTAGCAGTCTTTTTCTTTATCCAAATAATGCAGAAAATTCAAAATTTTTAATGAAATCAAGTTTAGAAAACCATGATTTTAATATAGCATGATAAAATAGATAAAAAGAATGATATTAGGATAAAGAGGAGAGAGTGTAGAAATGAAGCAAAATGATATAGCTGAAGCTATTGCTTTTTATAACAGAAAAACCGAGACTTTGGTACGTCACATTATACCAGTATTAGATTGTGATTTGGTTGTTTATCATCGCCCTGGATGCTCAAGTAAAGGACATATTATTTTTTATCATGGAGCTTGTGGTCGTAGTCAGATGTGGGCTCATCAGTATGATGCCTTTGAAGGATTTGACCTCTACTTTGTGAATGTTAGAGGGCAGGGGGAATCACCTATGAAAGTTGGCCTACCCGACTTAGAAGGTGCTGTTCAAGATGTAGATGCTATTTTGTCCTATTTCCAGCTAGATAAGGTGATATTGGTTGGTCATTCTTGGGGAGGAAATCCACTTCAAGAGTACACCTATCGTCATCCAGAACGAGTTCTAGCCTTGGTCATGGTAGATAGTTGGGGACAGCATCGTTACCTATCAGAGAAAGAAAGGGGTCGAATCAAATATAGTTCTCTTATGTACAAAACGATTCCTTGGAAGGTGATTGCAGATAAGAACTCAAAGATGTGTACAGATAATCCTATCACAAGAGAATTGGTCAAGAAGGCCATTATAGAAACTGGACGAGATGTTTTTTTGAACCTTGGTATCACAGGTTTTTTGGCTGCCCATGAGATAGAAGGTTATCATGGAAATCCACCCATGCTATTAGTAAGAGGCGAAAACGATTTTCCAAAACACCTAAAAAAAATCTATGATGGTATCATTGCTTTAAACCCCAATGCGCGTCAAGTAACGATTTCAGATAGCAAACACCAACCGATGAATGACCATCCTCAAGAGTTTAATCAGATAGTTGGTGATTTTTTTGAAGAGGTAGTAGACTTGTAAGATAGGAGCTATCCAACTTGTGAAAATCCCTGGAACGTGATAAAATAAAGGATAGAAATAGATACAGGAGACAAGATGAACTACTTTAATGTTGGGAAAATCGTCAATACGCAGGGTTTACAAGGTGAGATGCGAGTCTTGTCTGTGACGGATTTTGCTGAGGAACGCTTTAAAAAAGGGGCAGAGCTGGCTTTATTCGATGAAAAAGATCAGTTTGTTCAAACAGTGATCATCGCTAACCACCGTAAGCATAAGAATTTTGACATTATCAAATTCAAAGACATGTACCATATCAATGCGATTGAAAAGTACAAGGGTTATAGTCTCAAGGTCGCTGAGGAAGATTTGAACGACTTAGACGATGGAGAATTCTACTATCACGAGATTATTGGTTTGGAAGTTTACGAGGGAGACAACTTGATTGGAACTATCAAGGAGATTCTACAACCAGGTGCCAATGATGTCTGGGTGGTCAAGAGAAAAGGAAAACGCGACCTACTCTTGCCTTACATTCCGCCAGTAGTTCTCAATGTTGATATTCCAAACAAGCGGGTCCAAGTGGAAATCTTAGAAGGACTAGATGATGAAGATTGATATTTTAACCCTCTTTCCTGAGATGTTTTCTCCGCTTGAGCACTCGATTGTTGGAAAAGCTCGAGAAAAAGGGCTCTTGGATATCCAGTATCATAATTTTCGAGAATATGCTGAAAAGGCCCGTCATGTTGACGATGAGCCCTACGGAGGCGGTCAGGGAATGTTGCTCCGCGCCCAACCTATTTTCGATGCCTTTGACGCCATTGAAAAGAAAAATCCCCGCGTCATTCTTCTCGATCCTGCTGGGAAACAGTTCGATCAAGCCTATGCTGAAGATTTGGCTAAAGAAGAGGAACTGATTTTTATCTGCGGTCACTACGAAGGGTATGACGAGCGCATCAAGACCTTGGTAACTGATGAAATTTCCCTAGGAGATTATGTCCTGACTGGTGGTGAATTGGCTGCCATGACCATGATTGATGCTACGGTTCGCCTGATTCCTGAAGTGATTGGTAAGGAGTCTAGTCATCAAGACGATAGTTTTTCTTCAGGACTCCTCGAATATCCCCAATACACACGTCCTTATGACTATCGAGGCATGGTGGTTCCAGATGTGCTTATGAGTGGGCACCATGAGAAGATTCGTCAGTGGCGACTTTATGAGAGTTTAAAGAAAACCTACGAGCGCAGACCAGATTTGCTAGAAAACTACCAACTGACAGCAGAAGAAGGAAAAATGCTGGCAGAAATCAGAGAAAACAAAGAATAAAGGAGAACCTTATGCAAGTAATCAAACGTAACGGAGAAGTTGCAGACTTTGATCCAGATAAAATCTACCAAGCTGTCCTAAAAGCAGCTCAGACGGTTTATGTTTTAACAGATGACCTACGTCAAAACCTAGCTCAAGTCACTAAAAAAGTAGTCTTGGACTTGGAAGAAGCAAAAGTGGAACGTGCAACTATCAGCATGATTCAGTCAATGGTTGAAAATCGTTTGTTGGGGGCAGGATATATCACAATAGCCGAACATTATATTTCTTACCGCTTACAACGTGATTTGGAGAGAAGTGGTTACGGTGACCACATCGCAGTCCATCTGCATTTTGAACAAATTCGTTAAGAAAAAGAGTGGGATGAAAAGCATCTCACTCTTTCTTAAATCTATTTTTCTGAGCTCTCTGGACAGTAGATGGGACAAAGCGTAGCCTTTTGATGTCAGCGATTCGGATGATACGAGTTACATTTTTTGTAAAATTTTTGACAACAATCTGTTGACGGCTGGTATCGTATTTGACAATATCACCTGTAAAACTTGTCTCAGCAAGTATGACATGAACAGCCGTTTTTTTCTGGACGGCCTGTTCAATTGTGCTAATAAGGGAGTCGTTTTCAGAATAATCTTGTTCATTATGTCCACTGAGAAAGTCTTGTATCTTATCTAAGACTTGCTTGAATGTGTACGTCATAGGCGTCTCCCTTCTTATATATCCACATTATATAAAATTTTCCTAAAAACTACAAGATTTTTACGAATAGACTAGAGAAAGCATATCACATAAAGGAGTTAAAAATGGCAGAATTTACATTTGAAATCGAAGAACACTTACTGACCTTGTCTGAAAATGAAAAAGGATGGACAAAAGAACTAAATCGAGTCAGCTTTAATGGCGCACCAGCAAAGTTTGATATTCGAACTTGGAGCCCTGATCATACCAAGATGGGCAAAGGAATCACCCTTACAAACGAGGAATTTCAGGTAATGGTAGATGCCTTTAAAGGAAACTAATAAAAGGATATTGAGTTTTTGACTCAGTATCCTTTTTGGGTTAAATTGAGAAGTATGCTTGTCCCCTAAGTCGTTGTAATAGTAGGCGACCAATGAAACTAATCGCAATGATCTTACCAAGATCAGGGAGGATAAAAGGAAGGACACCAACTGCTAGTGCCTTATCGAATGGCATACCAGCAAGGAAGTGGAGGCTGAGAATACCTCCGACAAAGACGAGGGAATCACCCAAGAGGTTGGCTAGGAAAATGCGGATATGGCCACTATTTTGATGGATGAGATAAGATGTAAGTCCTGCATAGACAAGGTCGAACCAGAGATAGCCTGCGCTTGGACCAACTAAAACGTGAAATCCAGCTCCTCCCCCTGCAAAGACAGGTAGACCAATGGCACCCAGCAGGAGATAGAGAGCAACAGATAGGACGGCTTCCCTTGGTCTAAAAACAGTTGCAATCAGACCGATCGCAAAGTTTTGTAGAGTGAAGGGGACAGGACCGATAGGGAGACTAATTTGAGCCAATACGGCGATGAGAGCAGCACCGATAGCAGGGATAGCATAGATATGAGCTTTTTTCAAAACTGTTAACCTCTTTTTAAAATTATAGTAACTATTATACTAATTCAGGAGAAAAAGTCAACCTATTTTTTGTAACGAGGTAACAATTTTGTAACAGCCGATTTTGCATGTAAAAAGAGACCTCTTGAGGTCTCTTTCGATAATTAGCGCATGGTCACAAATTCTTCAGAAGCAGTTGGGTGGATAGCTACTGTAGCATCAAAGTCTGCCTTTGTTGCTCCCATCTTGATGGCAACAGCAAATCCTTGAATCATCTCATCCACTCCGTAACCAAGTCCATGTAGGCCAACAACTTTTTCGTCAGCACCGGCGGTGATGAGTTTGAAGCGAGATTCTTGACGATGGCTTGTAACGGCAGAGTACATAGATGCAAAGCTTGACTTGTAGACTTTGATGTTATCTTGGCCGTATTCTTTGATAGCTTGATCCTCGCTTAAACCAACCGTTCCGATTGCTGGGTGGGAGAAGACAACAGTAGGGATAGTCGTGTAGTCCATCTTGGCATTTGTTTTGCCGTTGAAGAGGCGCTCAGATAGGGTACGTCCTGCCTTGATGGCTACTGGGGTCAGTTCTTTCTCACCAGTAACATCTCCAAGAGCATAGATGCCATCTACAACTGTATTTTGGTATTCATCTACTTGGATAAATCCACGTTGGTTGAGTGTGACGCCAGCCTTTTCTAACTCCAGACCGTCTACATTTGGCCGGCGACCGGTAGCCCAGATAACTTGGCTGGCAGTATGACTAGAACCGTCTTCAAAATGAATGGTAATACCTTCCTCCGTTTCTTCGAGCTTGACGGGTACCTTATGCGTGTGCAAAGGTAGGCCTGTTTTTTCCATTTCATTGACAAGTCCTTCAACGATATAGCTGTCAAAACCACGCAAGGGACGATCACGACGGACAAACAAATCCGTTTTTACTCCTAGTGCGTGGAGAACACCTGCTAATTCAACAGCGATATAACCAGCTCCAAGAATCGCAACGGATTCAGGAAGTTGCTCCCAAGCAAAGACATCGTCTGAGCTGCCACCGAGTTCAGCTCCTGGAATAGTTGGGATGCTTGGACGAGCGCCAGTCGCAATCACGATATGCTTGGCACGAATCAATTCACCATTAACGATGACTGTGTGGGAATCAACAAAATGAGCACGACCTTCAATCAAATCAACCCCGTTGCGCTTGAAACTTCCATCATAAGTCGAGCGGGCACGATCGATGTAGGCTTCACGATTTTGACGAAGCTTTGCGAAATCAAATTGAACATCTGAACTCGTAAAACCGTAGTCAGGACCGTAGTGGTGGAAGCTTTCAGCAATCTGCGCTCCATACCACATGATTTTCTTAGGAACACAGCCAACGTTGACACAAGTTCCACCTAATTTTTTCTCTTCGATAACAGCTGCTTTAGCACCGTGTTCACCAGCTCGGTTCATAGTGGCGATACCGCCACTCCCTCCACCGATGGCTATGATATCATATTCTCTCATAGAAAACTCCTTATAGATTTGATAGTCATATTCTATCGTTTTTATTTTTTGAATGCAAAAATCTGCTACGCTCTAAAGAAATAGCAGAAATCACTTGCTAAATATAGAAATAAGGTGTATGATGTTACTAGTACAATTCTGCATAAATCAAATGGAAACAAGGCATGTTTCCTGAATTGTTCTCTTTTCTCTCTGAACAATCATTGTTTAGAGTAGGTAAATTTGCTATAATAGTCTTTGTATTGAAAATAAAATAGGAGTTTTGTGATGAAGGGGAATAAGAAAACTAAAAAATGGCAACTATACACAGCTATTGGTGCTGCAAGTATTATTATAACCAGTGCAGTGGGTATTTTGCTATTTAGACAGCCCTCTCAGGCTGCCGGTAAGGATGACACATCGCATCTCGTAGTCGCAAAGGAAGGAACAGTTGCCTCCTCTGTTCTTTTATCTGGTACCGTCACCGCAAAAAATGAACAATATGTTTATTTGGATGCAAGTAAGGGTGAGGTGGATGAAATCTTGGTTTCTGTTGGAGATAAGGTTGACAAAGGACAAGCGCTCGTAAAATACAACAGCACAGAAGCGCAGTCTGCTTATGATGCAGCTAACCGTGCCATAGCCAAGGCTGATCGTCGTATCAATGACTTGAAGGAATCACGAAACAACACTCTAGCTGATTCGGAAGAATATGATGATGGAGCACAGGGTTCTTCTGTCTCTTCCATTGATTCTCAGATTAGTGATGCTCGTGATAGTCGTGCTGATGCAGAGGCACAACTTAAAAAGGCGCAGGCCCAATTGGACGCAACAAAGGTTTTGAGTACGCTAGAAGGTACAGTTGTAGAAGTTAATCGCAATGTATCAAAGTCCACAACTGCTGCAAATCAAGTGATGGTTCATGTAGTAAGTAACGACAATCTACAAGTCAAGGGAGAACTTTCCGAGTACAATCTTGCCAACCTTTCTGTTGGCCAAGAAGTGACCTTCTCTTCTAAAGTTTACCAAGATAAAACTTGGACAGGGAAGATCAGCTTTATTTCAGCTTACCCTAAAAATAGTGGAGAAGGAACGAATGCTATAACTGGGGGGAATACTGGTTCTAAATATCCCTATACGATTGAAGTAACGAGTGAGATTGGTGATTTGAGACCAGGTTTTACCGTTAGTGTTGAGGTTAAAAGTGACAAGAAATCAATCCTCGTACCCTTAACCAGTGTCATTACTGAAGACGGAAAAAACTACGTTTGGGTTGTTGACGAAGAGAATAAGGCTAAGAAAATCGAAGTTAGCCTAGGAAATGCTGACGCAGAAAACCAAGAGATCACATCTGGTTTGACAGACGGAACCAAAGTCATCAGTAATCCAACGACTTCCTTGGAAGAAGGAAAAGAGGTGAAGGCTGATGAAACAACTAATTAGTCTAAAAAACATCTGCCGGAGCTATCGAAATGGTGAACAGGAACTGCAGGTCTTGAAAAATATTAATTTGGAGATTGGCGAAGGGGAATTTGTTGCCATTATGGGACCATCTGGTTCGGGTAAATCTACTCTGATGAATACCATCGGAATGCTGGACACCCCAACTAGCGGCGAATACTATCTAGAAGGTCAAGAAGTGGCCCGTCTAGGTGAAAAGCAGTTGGCACAGGTACGTAACCAACAAATTGGCTTTGTCTTTCAACAGTTCTTTCTTCTGTCAAAGATGGATGCTGTTCAAAATGTCGAGTTACCCTTGATTTATGCAGGAGTTCCAGCTGCCCAACGTCGCAAATTGGCAGAGGAATATCTGAGTAAAGTAGAGTTGACTGATCGTATTCATCACCTTCCTTCGGAGTTGTCTGGCGGTCAAAAACAACGGGTGGCCATTGCGCGTGCTCTTGTTAACGATCCCTCAATCATCCTAGCTGATGAACCGACAGGCGCCTTGGATACGAAAACAGGAAGCCAAATCATGGAACTCTTGGTTGAGTTAAATGAAGAAGGCAAGACTATTATTATGGTAACGCACGAGCCCGAAATTGCAGCCTATGCAAAACGCCAGATTGTAATCCGTGATGGGGTTATTTCATCTGATAGCGCTCGTTTGGAAGGAAAGGAGAACTAAGATGCAAAATCTGAAATTTGCCTTTTCATCTATTATGGCACACAAGATGCGCTCTTTTTTGACCATGATTGGCATTATCATCGGGGTCTCTTCAGTAGTTGTCATCATGGCTTTAGGGGACTCTATGTCTCGTCAGGTCAATAAAAATATGACAAAATCTCAGAAAAATATTCAGGTATTTTTCTCACCAATTAAAAGTAAGGATGGTTCCTTTACACAAAAGCAATCTGCACTGACACTATCTGGTAAAGAAGAAGATGTTCACGTAGAACCACCTAAAACACAGGAATCGTGGGTTAAGGAAGCTGCCAAACTAAAAGGCGTGGATGGCTATTATGTGACTAATAGTACAAATGTTACTTTGACCTATAAGGATAAAAAGGTAGAGAGAGCAAGTCTGACAGGTGGAAATATGACTTATATGTCTGCTGTAGAAAATAAAATTATTGCAGGTAGGGATCTGAGAGAACAAGACTACCGAGATTTTGCAAGTGTGATTTTGCTAGATGAAGAACTCGCTAAAAGTCTTTTTGACTCGCCTCAGGCAGCACTCAATCAAATCATTTCAGCCAATGGATATAGCTATCGCGTGATTGGTGTTTACTCTAGTCCTGCTGTTAAAAGTGCTAAGATGTTTGGTGTAGGTGGCTTACCAATTACAACCAATGCTTCTGTAGCAGCTAATTTTAATGTAGAGGAAATTTCTAATATTGTCTTTCGTGTGAATGACACGAGTCTAACTCCGACTTTGGGGCCAGAACTCGCACGCAAGATGACAGAAATTGCAGGAGTACAGCAGGGAGAATATCAGGTTGTAGACGAAACCGCCGCTTTTGCAGAGGTTCAGCAAATCTTTGGTTTTATGACCGCTATTATTAGTGCTATCGCAGGAATCTCTCTCTTTGTGGGAGGGACTGGGGTTATGAATATCATGCTGGTTTCTGTAACGGAGCGTACTCGTGAGATTGGTCTTCGTAAAGCATTGGGAGCTACACGGGCTAATATCTTGGTACAGTTTTTGATTGAGTCCATGATCTTGACCTTGCTAGGTGGAGTCATCGGCCTAGTAAGTGCAGCGGGCTTGACCACGCTAGCAGGCGCTTTGTTAAAAAATATGATGGAAGGAATAGAAATTGGTGTCTCGCTACCGATCGCTCTCTTTAGCTTGGCTGTTTCGGCCAGCGTTGGTATGATTTTCGGAGTCTTGCCAGCCAATAAAGCGTCTAAGCTTGATCCAATTGAAGCCCTTCGCTATGAATAAGATAAACAAGATGGACATTTGTCTATCTTGTTTTTGTATGGATTTTCCTATCGAAAATCACTAAAAATATGATATAATGAAGTGTTAGAAAAACAGGTTTCATTTGCCTGGAAAGGAAAAATTATGTCTGAAAAGAATTTTTATATTACAACACCGATTTACTATCCATCTGGTAAACTTCATATCGGTTCTGCTTACACAACCATCGCCTGTGATGTTCTAGCGCGTTACAAACGCCTCATGGGTTACGATGTCTTTTATCTGACAGGTCTTGACGAGCATGGTCAGAAGATCCAGCAAAAGGCTGAAGAAGCTGGCATCACACCTCAAGCCTATGTTGATGGGATGGCGGTTGGAGTCAAAGAACTCTGGAAATTACTCGATATCTCATATGATAAATTCATCCGTACAACTGATGATTACCATGAAAAAGTAGTGGCTCAGGTCTTTGAACGCTTACTTGCTCAAGATGATATTTACTTGGGCGAATACTCTGGTTGGTATTCAGTTTCAGATGAGGAATTCTTTACAGAAAGCCAGCTTGCAGAAGTTTTCCGTGACGAAGCTGGAAATGTAACAGGCGGTATCGCTCCATCAGGACATGAAGTGGAGTGGGTTTCAGAAGAATCTTATTTCCTTCGCCTCAGCAAATACCAAGATCGTTTGGTAGAATTTTTCAAATCGCATCCAGACTTTATCACTCCTGATGGTCGCCTCAATGAAATGTTGCGTAACTTTATCGAGCCAGGTTTGGAAGACTTAGCGGTTTCTCGTACAACCTTTACATGGGGAGTTCCGGTCCCATCCAATCCAAAACACGTTGTCTACGTTTGGATTGATGCCCTCCTCAACTATGCGACTGCTCTTGGCTATGGTCAAGATGAACATGGTAACTTTGATAAGTTCTGGAATGGAACGGTCTTCCACATGGTCGGAAAAGACATTCTTCGTTTCCACTCTATCTACTGGCCAATCCTTCTTATGATGTTGGATATCAAATTGCCAGATCGTTTGATTGCCCATGGTTGGTTTGTCATGAAAGACGGCAAGATGTCTAAGTCTAAGGGGAATGTCGTTTATCCTGAAATGCTAGTGGAGCGTTATGGACTGGACCCACTTCGTTACTACCTCATGCGTAGCCTTCCAGTTGGTTCAGACGGAACTTTCACTCCTGAGGACTATGTAGGCCGTATCAATTATGAATTGGCCAATGACCTTGGAAATCTCCTAAACCGTACGGTTTCTATGATTAACAAGTATTTTGATGGACAAATTCCTGCCTATGTAGAAGGTGTGACAGAGTTTGACAATGCTCTTGCTCAAGTAGCAGAGCAATCTATCTCTGACTACCATACACACATGGAAGCAGTTGACTACCCACGTGCCCTTGAAGCAGTATGGACTCTTATCTCACGTACCAACAAATACATCGATGAGACAGCTCCATGGGTCTTGGCTAAGGATGAAGCCCTTCGTGACCAGTTGGCAAGTGTCATGAGCCATTTGGCAGCCAGCCTTCGTGTCGTAGCTCACTTGATTGAACCATTTATGATGGAAACTAGTCGCGCTGTATTGGCACAACTTGGTCTAGCAGAAGTTTCTAGCCTAGAAAACTTGAGCTTGACAGATTTCCCTGCAGGTGTGACTGTTGTTGCCAAAGGAACACCAATCTTCCCACGTCTGGACATGGAAGAAGAGATTGCCTATATCAAGGAACAAATGGAAAGCAACAAACCAGCAGTCGAAAAAGAATGGAATCCAGATGAAGTTGAACTCAAACTCAACAAGGATGAAATCAAGTTTGAAGACTTTGATAAGGTCGAGATCCGTGTCGCAGAAGTCAAAGAAGTGTCTAAAGTGGAAGGTTCTGACAAGTTGCTCCAATTCCGACTAGATGCTGGTGATGGAGAAGACCGTCAAATCCTCTCAGGAATTGCAAAATACTACCCAAACGAACAAGAATTGGTCGGCAAGAAAGTCCAAATCGTTGCCAACCTCAAACCACGCAAGATGATGAAAAAATATGTCAGTCAAGGAATGATCCTCTCAGCTGAACATGATGGCAAACTAACCCTTCTCACAGTTGATCCAGCTGTACCAAACGGAAGTGTGATTGGGTAAAGCAAAAAACCAACGTTAGGCACGTTGGTTTTTCTTGTTATGCGCGAGATTTTCTAAGAAGTAGTCCATCTCCTTTTGCGACCTGAGAACAATTACTTTCTCTGGATAGCTTTCTTGAATCTGCTGATAACGTTCCTTAGCGGATTTGCTCCGTCCATCCCAGAGAATCCATCTGATAAAGTCCCAGTCAAATCGTTCAGGACAGCCTGCAGCCATACTTTCTCTGACCTTGCCGCGATATGTGAGATAACGTTTGAAGGCTCGAAAGAGACAAGACAATGGGGAAAAGTTGAGAAAGATGATTTGGTCAGCTTCCTGCATTCTTTCCTCGTAATAGCACCAAGAGTAGTTACCGTCGATGACCCAAGCTTCATGCTTTGTGAGAAAGTTTTTCATCTCGGTCAACATCCATTCGCGGTCACTGTCTTGCCAACCAGGTTGAAATTGGAGTGTATCCATATGCAGTTTTGGGATGGAGTAGTAGTTTGATAATTTTTCAGCTAGGGTTGACTTACCAGCTCCAGAATATCCGATGATTGCGATTTTCATTTTCTACCTTTTCTGATTAGAGGACAAAAAAACAGCCTCTATGGACTGTTTCTTATTTAGCAAGTTTAGCTGAAAGACGAGCTTTATCGCGGCTTGCTTTGTTTTTATGAATCAAACCTTTAGTTTCTGCTTTGTCGATAGCTGAGCTAGCAGCACGGAAAAGTTCTTCAGAAGGGTTTGCTTCGAAAGCTTTGATAGCAGTACGCATAGCTGATTTTTGAGCTGAGTTTTTTTCGTTTTGTTTAACGTTCAATTCAGCGCGTTTGATAGCTGATTTAATGTTTGCCAATGTTCTTACCTCCATATTTACTAACTATACCATTATATCTGAAAACTTAGGTTTTGACAAGGGGAAATTATTTTTTTAGGTAAATTTCATCGATTTCATGGTTTTTAGCCTTGTGGAGAATGATCTCGGCACGATTCCTTGTCGGTTCGATATAGTTTTGCAGATTTATTAGATTAATGCTAGTCCAGATCTGATGAGCGAAGGCTTCGACCTCTCTTATTGGCATTTGAGTAAAACGGTGGTAGTAGCTTTCAGGATCATTCTGGGCAAAGCTGAGGAGTTTTAAGAAACGATCCAGATACCAACTTTCAATATCCTCGACAGCAGCATCCACATAGATGGAGAAATCAAAGAAATCAGTGATGTAAAGGCGCTCATTTTGAGGATTTTGGAAGACATTGATTCCTTCAACGATGACAAAATCCGCAGCCTTAACGCGTTGTTTCTCCCCAGGGACGATGTCATACACTTCATGAGAATAGACTGGAATATCGACATCCTGTCCATTTTTTAGGCGGTCAAGAAAATTCAGCAAGGCTTCCATGTCATAACTCTCTGGAAAACCTTTGCGATTTAAGATATCTTGCTCAATTAAAGTTTGATTGGGATAGAGAAAGCCATCCGTTGTCACTAGTTCTACAGTAGCATCCGGGAGAGTACGTGATAGAAGAATCTGAAGTAAGCGACTAGTGGTCGATTTCCCCACAGCAACACTACCAGAAACCCCAATGATAAAAGGTTGGGGCTTGCTATCTCTTTGAAGAAAGATTTCTTTTGAGAAAGACAAATCTTCTTTGGCTTTTTTATAGATATGGATAAGGTGAACCAGTGGCAGATAGATGTCGGTCACATCTTGTAGGCTGATTTGGTCATTAAAACTCTTGATGGAGTCTAGTTCTTCTTCCGTCAAGGGAGGGGTTGTCTTGCGATGCAAGGACTGCCAGGTTTGGCGGCTGATTTTCTCAAAATGTAAAAATTCGTTGGTCATAATTTTTCCTCGTTCGATATCTTAGTATATCATATTTCGTAGTCAAAGAGAGAATGAAATTCGATATTTATCATTCTGATTCTTGAAAGTTGCTATAAGTTGCCTCTAACAGGGAAAAATAGAGTGAAAAATACAAAGATCATTTAATTATTATCATAACAGATTTAGTTTGTTTGTTGAACTTCAGCTTTGTAAACGATTTAACATTTCACTAAAATATGGTAAAATAGTTTTATGAGTAAAATGTATTATGCAGAAAATCCTGATGCTGCTCACGACATTCATGAGTTGAGAGTGGAGTTGTTGGGAGAAAACATGACCTTTTTGACGGATGCGGGTGTTTTTAGCAAGAAAATGGTTGACTTTGGGAGTCAGTTTTTATTGAAGTGTTTAGAGGTTAATGAAGGAGAAACGGTCCTTGATGTGGGTTGTGGTTATGGGCCCTTAGGGCTTTCTTTGGTCAAGGCTTATGGAGTTCAGGCAACCATGGTTGATATCAATAATCGTGCTCTAGACTTGGCTCGACAAAATGCTGAACGAAATAAAGTAGAAGCAACGATTTTCCAATCCAATATCTATGAACAAGTTGAAGGGAAATTTGACCATGTTATTTCTAATCCGCCTATTCGAGCGGGTAAACAAGTTGTTCATGAGATTATCGAAAAGAGCAGAGATTTCTTGAAAGATGGAGGTGATTTAACCATTGTCATTCAGAAAAAGCAAGGTGCTCCGAGTGCTAAAAGTAAGATGGAAGACGTTTTTGGAAATTGTGAAATCGTAAAGAAAGATAAGGGATACTATATCCTTAGAAGTGTGAAAGAATGAGAGCAGTTGATTTAATTCAAAAGAAACGAGATGGTCAAGAACTGACTGCAACTGAAATCAAATGGCTGGTAGAAGGCTATGTGGCAGGAACTGTTCCAGACTACCAGATGTCAGCTTTTGCTATGGCTGTTTATTTTAAAGGAATGACGACACGAGAGATTTCTGACCTGACGATGAATATGGTCAAGACAGGTCAGGAGTTTGACTTGTCAGCTATTGGTGGGGTTAAAGTTGATAAGCATTCGACTGGTGGTGTAGGTGATAAGGTGACCTTGATTTTGGCTCCCCTTGTTGCGAGTTTCGGTGTGCCCGTTGCTAAAATGAGTGGTCGTGGTCTAGGCCATACTGGTGGGACAATTGATAAATTGGAGTCCATTAAGGGCTATCAAGTCGAGCGTAGTCAAGAAGATTTCATTCGCCAGGTGCAGGACATTGGTGTATCTGTCATTGGGCAGTCCGATCAGCTGGTTAAAGCAGACAAGCTTCTCTATGCCCTCCGTGATGTGACTGCAACTGTCGACACGATTCCTTTGATTGCTAGTTCTGTTATGAGCAAGAAAATTGCTGCAGGAGCGGATGCCATTTTACTAGACGTAACGGTCGGTGAGGGTGCCTTCATGAAGACGGTTGATGAGGCGCGTGAATTGGCTCAAACCATGGTGGATCTTGGTAAGGCAGTTGGTCGAAAGACGGTAGCAGTCATTACGGATATGAGCCAACCCTTGGGAAGAGCCATTGGCAATCGTCTCGAAATTCTTGAGGCAATCGAGATTCTTCAAGGTAAAGGCCGAGAAGATATTAGTTATTTTATCTGCGAGCTAGCTCAGATTATGCTTGGCTTGGCTGATGTTGAGAAAACGGTCGAGGAAATCCGTCAACATCTTGAGAATGGCCAAGCACTGGCTAAGTTTGAAGAAATGGTGGCAGCACAAGGCGGTGATTTAGATGATCTCTATCGCCCCGTCAAAGTTGACCATGTGGTGGAAATTCCAGCTCAAGATACGGGTGTTATTTCAGCTCTTCCTGCAATGGAATTTGGGCTCTATGCCATGAGACTAGGTGCCGGTCGTGCAGTCAAGTCTGATGACCTGGACTATGAAACAGGGATTGTTTTCGAAAAGAAAGTTGGAGACTCCGTTCAAAAAGGGGAAATTGTTGCAAAAGTTTATACAAATGGAAAAATTTCTTCTGAACTAGTTACAGAATTTCAAAAATATGTTAAAATAAATGATGGAGTGCAAAGTTTACGAGAAATTATAGAAATTATCTCATAAAACTAGGGAGAATCCGAATATGAAGTTAAATAAATATATCGATCATACGCTTTTGAAGCAAGATGCGAGTCAAGAACAAATTGATTGTTTGCTATCTGAAGCGCGTGAGTATGACTTTGCCAGCGTTTGTGTCAATCCCACATGGGTTAAACATGCCAAAACAGGGCTTGAAGGCTCAGATGTAAAGGTTTGTACAGTAGTTGGTTTCCCTCTTGGAGCAACAACTTCAGCTGTGAAAGCTTTTGAAACAAAAGAAGCTGTCCAAAACGGTGCAGATGAGATTGATATGGTTATCAATGTCGGCGCCCTCAAATCAGGCAATCTTGATTTAGTTGAGTCGGACATCCGTGCTGTTGTAGAAGCAAGTGGTGACAAGTTGGTTAAGGTTATTATTGAAGCCTGCTTGTTGACAGACGATGAAAAGGTTGTGGCCTGCCAATTATCCCAAAAAGCAGGAGCTGACTTTGTTAAAACATCCACTGGATTTTCAACTGGTGGTGCCACTATTGAGGATGTTCAGTTGATGCGTAAAACAGTCGGGCCAGATATGGGAGTTAAGGCAGCTGGTGGAGCTCGTTCATATGCGGATGCTGTTGCTTTTGTGGAAGCAGGCGCTACTCGTATCGGAACATCAGCTGGTGTGACCATTTTAAAAGGAGAACTAGCATATGGCGACTACTGAGTTGATTGAACTAGCAATTGAAACCAGCAAGTATGCCTATGTCCCCTATTCTCACTTTCCCATCGGAGCTGTTTTAGTTGCCAAGGACGGTAGCATTTATACGGGTGTTAATATCGAGAATGCTAGTTATCCCTTGACTAATTGTGGAGAACGTACTGCTATTTTTAAAGCAGTTTCGGAGGGGCAACGGGAATTTTCAGAGTTGATTGTCTACGGACAAACTGAAAAACCCATCTCGCCATGTGGTGCTTGTCGCCAGGTCATGGTTGAGTTTTTTGAACAAGATCTAAAGGTGACACTTGTCGCTAAAGATAAATCGACGGTCGAGATGACGGTCGGGGAGTTACTTCCATACTCATTTACAGACTTAAATTAGTCTGAGCTACTCTTCGAGTGGCTGTGGTCTACGTGACCAAACGATCTATACTTGCAACATCGTTGCACATCTTATTTAGGAGGTTCAGTAATGAACAAGAAACAATGGCTAGGCCTTGGTCTAGTTGCAGTGGCAGCAGTTGGACTTGCTGCATGTGGTAACCGCTCTTCTCGTAACGCAGCTTCATCTTCATCTGAAATGAAGACGAAAGCAGCGATCGTAACAGATACTGGTGGTGTTGATGATAAATCATTTAACCAATCAGCTTGGGAAGGTTTGCAAGACTGGGGTAAAGAACACAATCTTTCTAAAGATAAAGGCTTTACTTATTTCCAATCAACAAGTGAAGCAGACTATGCTAACAACTTGCAACAAGCGGCTGGAAGTTACAACCTGATCTTCGGTGTTGGTTTTGCACTTCACAATGCAGTTGAAGAGGCAGCAAAAGACCACTCTGACTTAAACTATGTCTTGATTGATGATGTGATCAAAGATCAAAAGAATGTTGCGAGCGTAACATTTGCTGATAACGAAGCAGCTTACCTTGCTGGTGTTGCAGCAGCTAAAACAACTAAAACAAAACAAGTTGGTTTTGTAGGTGGTATCGAATCTGAAGTTATTTCACGTTTCGCTGCTGGATTTAAGGCTGGTGTTGCCTCAGTAGACCCATCTATCAAAGTACAAGTTGACTACGCTGGTTCATTTGGTGATGCTGCCAAAGGTAAAACAATTGCAGCAGCTCAATACGCTGCAGGTGCAGACGTTGTCTACCAAGCAGCTGGTGGTACAGGTGCTGGTGTCTTTGCTGAAGCAAAATCTTTGAACGAAAGCAAAAATGAAAACGAAAAAGTTTGGGTTATTGGTGTAGACCGTGACCAAGCAGCAGAAGGTAAATACACTTCTAAAGATGGTAAAGAATCAAACTTCGTTCTTGTATCTACATTGAAACAAGTTGGTACAACTGTAAAAGATATTGCCAACAAAACAGAAAAAGGTGAATTCCCTGGTGGACAAGTTATCGTCTACTCATTGAAAGATAAAGGGGTTGACTTGGCAGTAACAAACCTTTCAGAAGAAGGTAAAAAGGCTGTCGAAGATGCAAAAGCTAAAATCCTTGACGGAAGTGTAAAAGTTCCTGAAAAATAATGAATAAAAGTCATTTCTTAGGAAGCGGCCATCGGTCGCTTCTTTAAGAATTGAGGCAATTTTTGTCTCAATAGAGCTTGTTAATGTGATTAGCAGGTTTTATTGAAATAAAATAAACCTCTGAAAGGAAGAGCATATGGCACACGAAAATGTCATTGAGATGCGGGATATTACCAAGGTGTTTGGTGAATTTGTAGCAAACGACAAGATCAACTTGCAACTGCGAAAAGGTGAAATCCATGCACTTTTAGGAGAAAATGGAGCGGGTAAATCCACTCTGATGAATATGCTGGCAGGACTTCTTGAGCCAACTAGTGGTGAAATTGCGGTGAATGGTCAAGTTGTCAAACTAGATTCCCCTTCTAAAGCTGCTAGTCTAGGAATTGGGATGGTTCACCAACATTTTATGTTGGTTGAAGCTTTTACAGTAGCTGAAAATATCATTTTGGGGAGTGAAATCACTAAAAATGGTGTGCTAGATATAGCTGAAGCTACTAAAGAAATCAAGGCTCTTTCTGAACGTTATGGTTTGGCAGTGGATCCTGCTGCTAAGGTGGCGGACATTTCCGTTGGTGCCCAACAACGTGTAGAAATTTTGAAAACACTTTACCGTGGTGCTGATATCCTTATCTTTGACGAACCTACAGCTGTATTGACTCCTTCAGAGATTGACGAGTTGATGGCTATCATGAAAAACCTTGTCAAAGAAGGAAAATCCATTATTTTGATTACCCATAAACTGGATGAAATTCGTGCGGTATCTAATCGAGTGACAGTTATCCGTCGTGGGAAATCAATCCAGACGGTTGAGATTGCTGGAGCTACCAATGCCGATTTGGCAGAAATGATGGTAGGGCGCTCTGTCTCCTTCAAAACGGAGAAACAGGCACCACAACCAAAAGAAGTGGTCTTGTCTATCAAGGACTTGGTTGTTAATGAAAACCGTGGTGTTCCAGCTGTGAAGAATCTTTCTTTGGATGTTCGTGCTGGTGAGATTGTTGGTATTGCAGGTATTGATGGCAATGGTCAATCTGAACTCATTCAAGCCATTACAGGTCTTCGTAAGGTTGAGTCTGGTAGTATTGAATTAAAAGGCAAATCAATCGTGGGGATGCATCCTCGACAAATTACAGAACTAAGCGTGGGGCATGTTCCTGAGGATCGTCACCGTGATGGCTTGATTTTGGAGATGATGATTTCAGAAAATATCGCTCTTCAAACCTACTACAAAGAACCACTCAGCAAGAATGGTATCTTGAACTATGCCAATATCACTTCACATGCTAAGAAATTAATGGAGGAATTTGACGTCCGTGCGGCAAGCGAATTTGTTCCAGCAGCAGCTCTTTCAGGAGGAAATCAACAAAAAGCGATTATTGCTCGTGAGATTGATCGTGATCCTGAACTCCTTATCGTCAGCCAGCCAACTCGTGGTTTGGACGTTGGTGCCATTGAGTACATTCACAAACGCTTGATTGAGGAACGTGATAATGGCAAGGCTGTTCTCGTTGTCAGTTTTGAATTGGATGAGATTTTAAATGTCTCAGACCGTATTGCTGTTATCCATGATGGTAAGATTCAAGGTATTGTATCGCCAGAAACGACTAACAAACAAGAACTTGGTGTCTTGATGGCTGGTGGAAACTTGGGAAAGGAGAAGAGTGATGTCTAAAAAATTACAACAAATTTCGGTTCCCTTGATTTCCGTATTCTTAGGAATCTTGCTCGGAGCCATTGTCATGTGGATTTTCGGCTACGATGCTATCTGGGGGTATGAGGAGTTGTTTTATACAGCTTTTGGTAGCCTTCGTGGGATTGGGGAAATTTTTCGTGCCATGGGGCCTCTAGTCTTGATTGGTCTTGGTTTTGCTGTTGCTAGTCGGGCAGGTTTCTTTAACGTTGGACTTCCTGGTCAAGCGCTTGCGGGATGGATTCTCAGCGGTTGGTTTGCTTTGTCGCATCCGGACATGCCACGCCCAATGTTGATTCTAGCGACTGTAGTGATTGCTCTGATCGCAGGTGGAATTGTTGGTGCGATTCCAGGTATTCTCAGAGCTTATCTCGGTACGTCAGAGGTTATCGTAACCATTATGATGAACTACATTGTTTTGTATGTAGGGAACGCCTTTATTCATTCTTTCCCGAAAGACTTTATGCAAAGTACAGACTCAACAATTCGTGTGAGTGCCAATGCTAGTTACCAGACACCATGGTTATCTGAGTTGACTGGTAATTCTCGTATGAATATCGGTATCTTCTTTGCTATCATTGCTGTTGGGGTGATTTGGTTCTTGCTTAAGAAAACGACTCTCGGTTTTGAAATTCGAGCAGTTGGTCTCAATCCCCATGCTTCAGAGTACGCTGGTATTTCAGCAAAACGTACAATCATCCTATCAATGATTATCTCTGGTGCTTTGGCTGGTCTCGGTGGAGCGGTCGAAGGTCTTGGAACCTTCCAAAACGTTTACGTTCAGGGATCATCATTAGCTATCGGATTTAACGGGATGGCAGTTAGTTTGCTTGCTGGAAATTCACCAATTGGAATTCTCTTTGCAGCCTTCTTATTTGGAGTTTTGCAAGTAGGAGCACCGGGTATGAACGCAGCGCAAGTTCCGTCTGAGCTTGTCAGCATTGTAACAGCGTCTATTATCTTCTTTGTCAGTGTTCACTATATTATTGAACGCTTTGTCAAACCGAAAAAACAAGTTAAAGGAGGTAAGTAAGGATGTCTATTACAACATTACTCACCCTCTTGGTCTCTTCTATGCTGATTTACTCAGCACCACTTATTTTCACGAGTATCGGAGGAGTTTTCTCTGAACGTGGTGGTGTCGTTAACGTCGGTCTTGAAGGAATTATGGTTATGGGAGCCTTTTCTGGGGTTGTCTTTAACCTTGAGTTTGCAGAACAACTTGGAGCAGCGACTCCTTGGATTTCCTTGTTGGTTGCTGGTTTCGTGGGAGCCATTTTCTCCCTCATCCACGCAGCAGCGACGGTTCATTTCCGTGCGGACCATGTTGTCAGTGGTACAGTATTGAACTTGATGGCTCCTGCCCTAGCAGTTTTCTTGGTTAAAGTTCTTTATAACAAAGGGCAAACGGATAACTTAAGCCAGACTTTTGGACGTTTTGATTTCCCAGTTTTGGCTGATATCCCAGTGATTGGAGATATCTTCTTCAAGTCTACCAGTCTACTAGGTTATATCGCGATTGCTTTCTCATTCTTTGCTTGGTTTATTCTCTTTAAGACACGCTTTGGTCTTCGCCTTCGCTCTGTTGGTGAACACCCTCAGGCAGCGGATACCTTGGGGATCAATGTCTACAAGATGCGATATCTTGGAGTTATTATTTCAGGATTCTTAGGTGGAATTGGGGGAGCGATTTATGCTCAATCAATCTCAGTTAACTTCTCAGTGACAACTATTGTCGGTCCTGGATTTATCGCCCTTGCGGCAATGATCTTTGGTAAATGGAACCCAATCGGTGCTATGCTTTCAAGTCTCTTCTTCGGACTCTCTCAAAGTTTGGCAGTTATCGGTTCCCAGCTTCCTTTCTTACAAGGAGTACCTGCGGTCTACCTACAAATTGCGCCTTATGTTTTGACCATCTTTGTCTTGGCAGCCTTCTTTGGAAAAGCAGTTGCACCTAAGGCAGACGGTATCAACTACATCAAATCAAAATAAGCATATAAAAAACGTCAGTTCAAACTGGCGTTTTATTTGTTAGGATTTTGATGAGTTAGGTTCAATCCCCAAGGGACAAGATTTTCAGTTTTATTTTTGATACGTGTGATATTATCCTTGTGACGAATGATAATCAAGCTAGCGAGTGCTAGGATAATCAAAATGAAGAGAGGGTTATAGCTGCTCAGGATAAATCCAAATAGTGGAAATAGGAGAACTCCGATAACGGCTGCGATAGAAGCAGTAACGCTTGATAGTGAAATCATACTACCTAGATAGAGGCTTCCAAAGAATACGATTGCTAGATAAAGACAGAAAACAGGCGCAAATCCGAAAATCACTCCAGCACTGGTTGCGACAGCCTTACCACCTTTAAAGCCTGCAAAGATAGGAAAGGTATGTCCAATCACGGCCAAAAGACCAAAGACGAGAGGTGATACACCTTGAAGGTGGAAAAGAATTGGAAGGAGAGTGGCCAAGGTCCCTTTAAAGAAGTCAATCACAAAGGTTGCCATACCTGCTTTCTTACCCAAAATACGGAAAGTATTGGTCGTACCAGTATTTCCAGAACCGTGTTCGCGCAGATTTGTTTGAAAAAAAACTTGTCCAATCCATAGACCAGACGGAATCGAACCTAGTAGATAAGCTAAAATTAATAATACAAATGTCATCATGGTTCTATTATACCATGAAATGGTGTAGAAAGGTTGAGAATCTCTTGTGAAATTGTGACAGCTGAACGGGAAAAACTTTGCAAAATCCCTAGAAAACCTGTAAAATAGAAAAGATGAACAAATAGGAGGTTCCTTGTGTCAAAAAAGGAAATCAATATTAATAACTACAATGATGATGCCATTCAGGTGCTAGAAGGGTTGGATGCGGTCCGTAAACGTCCGGGGATGTATATTGGATCGACTGACGGTGCTGGTCTCCATCACCTAGTCTGGGAAATTGTGGACAATGCAGTCGATGAGGCCTTGTCTGGATTTGGTGACCGCATTGATGTGACTATCAATAAAGACGGAAGTTTGACAGTAGAGGACCATGGTCGTGGAATGCCGACTGGGATGCACGCCATGGGAATTCCAACTGTTGAAGTTATCTTTACCATTCTCCACGCTGGAGGGAAATTCGGTCAAGGGGGTTATAAGACATCTGGTGGTCTCCACGGGGTGGGATCTTCAGTCGTTAATGCCCTTTCTAGTTGGCTAGAAGTTGAAATTACTCGTGACGGTACAGTCTACAAGCAACGTTTTGAAAATGGTGGGAAACCCGTCACAACCTTGAAAAAAATTGGTACAGCACCCAAGTCTAAGACAGGTACCAAAGTTACCTTCATGCCTGACGCGACGATCTTTTCTACGACTGATTTCAAGTACAATACCATTTCAGAACGTCTCAATGAGTCTGCCTTTCTCTTGAAAAATGTTACCTTGTCTTTGACGGATAAGCGTACAGATGAAGCAATCGAGTTCCACTATGAAAATGGAGTTCAGGACTTTGTTTCCTATCTGAACGAAGACAAGGAAACCTTGACACCAGTTCTGTACTTTGAGGGGGAAGACAATGGTTTCCAAGTGGAAGTTGCCCTCCAGTACAATGATGGATTTTCAGATAATATTCTATCCTTTGTCAATAACGTTCGTACGAAAGATGGTGGAACGCATGAGACAGGACTCAAGTCAGCCATTACTAAGGTTATGAATGACTACGCGCGTAAGACGGGACTCCTCAAGGAAAAAGATAAAAACCTAGAAGGGTCAGATTACCGTGAAGGACTAGCAGCTGTTCTTTCTATCCTAGTTCCGGAAGAACACCTCCAGTTTGAGGGTCAGACCAAGGACAAACTTGGAAGCCCTCTGGCTCGTCCGGTTGTGGATGGAATTGTGGCTGATAAGTTGACCTTCTTCCTAATGGAAAATGGTGAACTGGCTTCCAATCTCATTCGCAAGGCTATCAAGGCGCGTGATGCTCGTGAAGCAGCACGAAAGGCGCGTGACGAGAGCCGAAATGGTAAGAAAAATAAGAAAGACAAGGGCTTGTTGTCTGGGAAATTGACTCCAGCTCAGTCTAAAAACCCTGCAAAGAATGAACTCTATCTGGTCGAGGGGGATTCTGCCGGCGGTTCTGCTAAGCAAGGTCGTGACCGTAAGTTCCAGGCTATTTTGCCCCTTCGAGGTAAGGTTATCAATACAGCCAAGGCCAAGATGGCAGATATTCTCAAAAATGAAGAAATCAATACCATGATTTATACCATCGGTGCGGGTGTGGGAGCAGACTTTTCTATTGAAGATGCTAACTATGACAAGATCATTATCATGACCGATGCGGACACCGATGGTGCCCATATCCAAACTCTTCTTTTAACATTCTTCTACCGCTACATGCGTCCGCTAGTTGAGGCAGGCCATGTCTATATCGCCCTTCCGCCTCTTTACAAGATGTCCAAAGGCAAAGGCAAGAAAGAAGAGGTAGCTTATGCTTGGACGGACGGAGAACTAGAAGAACTTCGTAAGCAGTTCGGTAAAGGCGCAACCCTCCAACGCTACAAAGGTCTTGGTGAGATGAATGCGGACCAACTCTGGGAAACAACCATGAATCCTGAGACACGTACTCTCATCCGCGTTACGATCGAAGACCTAGCACGCGCTGAACGCCGTGTTAATGTCCTCATGGGAGATAAGGTCGAACCACGCCGTAAGTGGATTGAGGATAATGTCAAGTTTACGCTGGAAGAAGCGACAGTGTTTTAATGATTTAGTAAGATTAAGAGTGATAGCCGTAAATGAGGAGAAATTTATGATTAAATTTTTGAGGAATATTGACTATAGCACAAAAGGTGATGTGTTATCGGGATTTACTGATGAGGTAGTAAAAAATATTCTTATTGATTACTATCAAAACAATTTAAAACTTAACGAAATTATTAAAAAATATTCTATTCATACTATAGCATCTAATTTAAGAAAAGAATTTCCAAAAGTTTCTACTTCGTTTATTTGTGAGATATGTGGTGAAGAAAAATACATCCAACTACCGACAAAAAGGGATTATGACAAGCTAGTTAATAATGACCAGTTAGATAACTATTTCGTTCAAGACAATAGATGCTTCAGTTGTGGGCATAAAAATAATGATGATGACTGCTCTTGTGATTATTGTTCAAAAGAAAAGCGTCGAAAAATACAGGACACTTATTTTCTTGAAGAAATTCGATATATATCCGGGTTTGGGCTACGAGAGCAGCTATATTTATCAACTATTTTACAGGGATTTAATATTAGTGAAGATGAATTTGATATTCCTTCTTTCTCGGAAATCAAAAATCAAAAATCAAAAATTACCACAAATGTTTTTTGATGGTAATTATCCCATTGATGAAATATACTTTCTGAAAGAAAAGAATATTTTAGAAATATCCCCAAGAAGCTCTACAACTGCATTTTGTAGTAATAAAGAAATTAAACAAGACCCCCAATTTGCAAATGAAAAATTTCCAAATGTGTTTTATAAGACAAGAGTACGTTTCTCTTTTCAAAATTTAAAAAATGTTTATTCAGAGAAAGATGAACACTGGTTTTCAAATTTTAAGTTTTTAACAAATCTTAAATTTACTGAGACTGAAATAAATCAACTGTGGTTAGAGTTGGCTGAAAAAGAATTGTTTAAACTATTTGACTATCAATTTAGGGAGGAATTTCATTTTGAATATTCTTCAGGGTATAGCGAGAAAGATGAAAATAAGGCTAAGCAACTTATAAAAACAGAAATTAAAAATCTTTTATTTGAATATTCGCCGTCAAAAGTCTACTGTATATTATATCAGGGAGTAAAAAAAGCTGTAACACATAAACAGAAGTATGGTATGACACATTACAGAGACAACCAAGTTCAATTTGTTATTTCTTATGGGATTAAATCATGGCTAAAATATAATGAGGAGCGTATTAGTGATTATGATTATCCTTGGACTTCGGAGATGTCGTTAGTTTCTACTCTATTTTTTAAAAATATTTTACAGAATGATGAGTGGTTTTATAACTTAATCCCTATTGATAAAGTTGAAATTATTGAGCAAGATTTCATGGAATATTTCTGTGGTCTATCACGAGAAAAACAACTTTTATTATTAGAAAAACTATCACTAATTAGCGAGTATTCTTTACTTTGGGAAGAAACTGACTAACAAATACCCTTGCGTACCTCACTTCCCCCAAAATATCTTCCTAAAAAAGTGACTGACAGAAAAAAAGTCAGTTTGTCTGTCTCATGGGAGAGACTGGCACAAAAATATTCAAAAAGAAAAATGAAAAAAGTATATGAAGTAAAAAGTTTGTCCCTGAGTGACTTAGACAATCAGGAGTTTATCGGCTTGGTAGGTCTGCACCATTCGGATTTACGGATTTTTGCTGGAAAAGAAGCTGTAGAAATCGGCTGGCGTTTGCGAAAAGAGTTTTGGAATCGTGGTTATGAGACGGAGGCTGCCCAAGCCTGTCTAGACTTCGCTTTCCAGCAAGCTGGCTTGTCAGAAGTTTACTCTTTTACATCCTTGCACAATCTCCCTTCGCAAAAAGTCATGCAAAAGCTAGGCATGGAATTTGTCAAAGAATTTGATAATGAAAAAGTTCCAGCAGTCAGTCCTCTTTATAGACATATCCTTTACAGAATCAAGAGTTTTCACTAAAAAGGCAGGTATTCCCATGAGAACTGAAACAGAAATGATGAATCTGATTTTACAAATAGCTGAAAGTTTAAAAGTCGATGCTGTTGCTTTATCGGGTTCTAGAACAAATGATCATGCTCCGAAAGATGAATTTCAAGACTATGATGTTGTTTATCTTGTTGATAATCTTGAAAACCTAATTTCAGACTTGTCTTGGCTGGATCAGTTTGGCAATCGTCTGATTGAGCAGCATAATATCTTAGGAAACCGTCGACTTTATCTGATGCTATTTGAAGATGGCAATAGGATTGATCTAACCCTTTGCCCAAAAGACCACATCCAAGAATGGGTAGATAGCGAAGCTGGTTATACAGTTTTAGTAGACGAGAAGGGCTTGTTTGAGTCCTATACTACAAGTCCAGAGCGTTACTGGACAAGTCCAGCTAGTCAGATAGATTTCGAAAAAGCTTGTAATGAATTTTGGTGGGTGTCAGCCTACGTGGTTAAAGGGATTTGTCGCAAGCAAGCCATCTATGCCACGGATCATCTCTACGGAATTTGTCAACAAGAACTCTTGAAGGTCTTGGCTTGGCGAGTTGCAGCAGATAAGGGGACGATTGATATTGGCAAGAACTATAAATATCTCTTTAACTATTCGTCTGCTGAGAAAGAGAAAGAATTCTCAAATCTGCTTGATTTCTCTAGTAGTGACAAAATCACTCAGTCTTTATTTGCTACGATGCAACTTTTCCACCAAGAAGCTCAATTCCTTGCCCAAAAGATGGGATTTGACTACGATAAAGAAGTAGCTGAGAAGATGATTAAGTATGCTGAGGAGAGGTTGAACTAGTATGTTAGATTATGTATTTGCTACATTTTTTATGGGATTCCCAGGAGTACAAATTTTAGTATTGGTGTCCTCTATATTTCTAGCTATCAAAAGAAATAAGTTACATAAAAGGGTGTATGGATTATTTTTCCCGATTATTATAACGATGTGTAATATTTGGCTTATTTCAATAGATCGCACAGAGCTTTTTGATGATGCTTTAAGATTTTCTTTCTTTCTAATTTCTTTTTGTTTACCTATGCTTATTTCTTCCACGCTCTATCACTCAATACGCTTATATTATTTATACAAATCAATCAAGTGGAGAGTCTTCCCTGTAAGTTTCTGTTATTTATTCGGTTTAATTTTTCATTATCTTAATACAATGCATTGGGAGGAGCTATTTCGAGGGCAAAAGTTTGTATTTGATATCTTGCTGATATTAACTGCTATAATTTCTTATTTACCTTGTCTATATTTGTACACACTTCAAAGAAGAAAGAACAATCCATAGGGAATAGATGCTTTTGCTTAATCTAAATAAGTGTTTGTGAATGACTTAAATAGTATCTAAAAATATTTTTCTTAATACCAATTTTAATGTAAAAACCACTCTACATTCTTTGAAAGGAGTTGAACACGTCCTAAATGCTGTGTGAAAAAGATAAATTCTCTTGAGAGCGTCGCTCGCTTTAAGAATTTCCTATTTTCACTTTGCATTTTACGGGCTTTGTATCCTATATGAGTAACATTCAAAACATGTCCTTGGAGGACATCATGGGAGAGCGCTTTGGTCGCTACTCCAAGTACATCATTCAAGATCGGGCTTTGCCAGACATTCGTGATGGATTGAAGCCGGTTCAGCGTCGTATTCTTTATTCGATGAATAAGGATGGCAATACTTTTGAAAAGAGCTACCGTAAGTCAGCTAAGTCTGTCGGGAATATCATGGGGAATTTCCACCCACACGGGGATTCTTCTATCTATGATGCCATGGTTCGTATGTCACAGGACTGGAAAAATCGTGAGATTCTAGTTGAAATGCACGGTAATAACGGTTCTATGGACGGAGATCCGCCTGCAGCTATGCGTTATACTGAGGCGCGCTTGTCTGAGATTGCTGGTTATCTTCTTCAAGATATAGAGAAAAAGACAGTTCCCTTTGCTTGGAACTTTGACGATACCGAGAAAGAACCGACGGTTTTGCCAGCAGCATTTCCAAACCTCTTGGTCAATGGATCTACTGGGATTTCGGCTGGTTATGCCACAGATATTCCACCGCATAATTTGGCTGAGGTCATTGATGCGACGGTTTACATGATTGATCACCCAACAGCCAAGGTGGACAAACTCATGGAATTCTTGCCTGGACCAGACTTCCCTACAGGAGCTATCATCCAAGGGCGTGACGAAATCAAGAAGGCCTATGAAACTGGGAAAGGGCGCGTGGTTGTTCGATCTAAGACGGAGATTGAAAAGCTAAAAGGTGGTAAGGAACAAATCGTTATTACCGAGATTCCTTATGAAATCAATAAAGCCAATCTGGTCAAGAAAATCGATGATGTTCGTGTCAATAACAAGGTGGCAGGTATTGCTGAGGTTCGTGATGAGTCTGACCGTGACGGTCTTCGTATCGCTATCGAACTCAAGAAAGACGCTAATACCGAGCTCATTCTTAACTATCTCTTCAAATACACCGACTTACAAATCAACTACAACTTTAACATGGTGGCGATTGACAATTTCACACCTCGTCAGGTGGGGATTGTCCCAATCTTGTCTAGCTATATTGCCCACCGTCGTGAAGTGATTTTGGCACGTTCCCGCTTTGACAAGGAAAAGGCTGAGAAACGTCTCCATATCGTCGAAGGTTTGATTCGCGTGATTTCGATTTTGGATGAAGTCATTGCCCTTATCCGTGCTTCTGAGAACAAGGCTGACGCTAAGGAAAATCTTAAGGTTAGCTATGATTTTACAGAAGAGCAGGCTGAAGCCATCGTGACCTTACAACTTTACCGTTTGACCAATACAGACGTCGTTGTCTTGCAGGAAGAAGAAGCAGAATTGCGTGAAAAGATTGCCATGCTGGCGGCTATCATTGGTGATGAACGAACTATGTACAATCTCATGAAGAAAGAACTCCGTGAGGTCAAAAAGAAATTTGCGACACCACGTTTGAGTACTTTGGAAGATACAGCAAAAGTAATCGAGATTGATACAGCTAGTTTGATTGCCGAGGAAGATACCTATGTCAGCGTGACTAAGGCAGGTTATATCAAGCGTACCAGTCCACGTTCCTTTGCAGCATCCACTCTGGAAGAAATTGGCAAACGTGATGATGATCGTTTGATCTTTGTACAAACTGCCAAGACAACCCAGCACCTCTTGATGTTCACAAGTCTTGGAAATGTTATCTATCGTCCAATTCATGAATTGGCAGATATTCGTTGGAAGGATATCGGAGAGCATCTGAGTCAGACCATTACAAACTTTGAAACTAACGAAGAAATTCTCTATGCAGAAGTCGTGGATCAGTTTGATGATGCAACTACCTATTTTGCAGCGACTCGCCTTGGTCAAATCAAGCGTGTAGAACGCAAAGAGTTCTCTCCATGGAGAACTTATAAGTCTAAATCTGTCAAGTACGCTAAACTCAAAGACGAGACAGACCAAATTGTAGCAGTGGCTCCGATTAAACTAGATGATGTACTCTTGATTAGTCAAAACGGTTACGCCCTTCGTTTCAATATCGAAGAGGTTCCGGTTGTCGGAGCCAAGGCTGCAGGTGTCAAGGCTATGAACCTAAAAGCAAATGATGCGCTTCAGGCAGCCTTTATCTGTAACACCTCATCATTCTACCTCCTAACCCAACGCGGAAGCTTGAAACGCGTTTCCATTGAGGAAATTCCAGCGACCAGCCGTGCCAAACGAGGCCTACAAGTTTTGCGTGAGTTGAAAAACAAACCGCACCGTGTCTTCTTGGCTGGAGCAGTTGTAGAGCAAGGCTTCATCGGTGATCTCTTTAGTACAGAAGTGGAAGAAAACGACCAAATTTTGCTTGTCCAATCTAACAAGGGAACAATCTATGAAAGCCGATTGCAAGATTTGAACTTGTCAGAACGTACTAGCAACGGAAGCTTTATCTCAGACACCATTTCAGATGAAGAAGTTTTCGATGCTTACCTCAAAGAAGTCTTTAAAGATGATAAAGCAAATCCTTAAAAAGAATCAGTCCAAGGGGCTGATTTCTTTGTGTTGAAAAAATTTTCAGAAAATTACAAATAATACTTGAAATTTTACTAGAAAAGTGTAGAATAGAACACATAGTTTGAATAGTATAAAGGAGAAACACATGACAGTTGCAATTGATTGGGAAAACCTTGGATTTTCTTATATGAAATTACCTTACCGTTATATCGCTCACTACAAAAATGGTCAATGGGATCAAGGAGAATTGACAGAGGATGCAACCTTGCATATTTCAGAGTCTTCTCCAAGTCTCCATTATGGACAGCAAGCATTTGAGGGATTAAAAGCCTACCGTACTAAAGATGGCAGTATTCAACTGTTCCGTCCTGACGAAAATGCCAAGCGTCTGCAACGTACCTGCGACCGTCTCTTGATGCCACAAGTTCCGATAGAAATGTTTGTAGAAGCTTGTAAAGCAGTTGTGCGTGCAAATGAAGAATACGTCCCACCGTATGGAACAGGTGGCACCCTTTATCTTCGTCCACTTTTGATTGGTGTTGGGGATATTATCGGGGTTAAACCAGCAGAAGAGTATATTTTCACCATTTTTGCTATGCCAGTTGGAAATTACTTTAAGGGTGGATTGGTTCCAACAAATTTCTTGATTCAGGATGAATACGACCGTGCAGCTCCAAATGGTACAGGTGCGGCCAAGGTAGGTGGGAACTATGCTGCTAGTCTCCTTCCAGGTAAAATGGCCAAGTCTCACAACTTTTCTGACGTTATCTACCTAGACCCATCTACACATACAAAGATTGAAGAAGTCGGATCAGCCAACTTCTTTGGAATTACAGCGAACAACGAATTTGTAACGCCATTAAGCCCATCTATCTTACCATCTATTACCAAGTACTCATTGCTGTACTTGGCTGAACACCGCTTGGGCTTGACACCGATCGAAGGTGATGTTCCGATTGATAATTTGGAGCGTTTTGTAGAGGCAGGAGCTTGTGGTACAGCAGCGGTCATTTCTCCAATTGGAGGCATCCAACATGGCGATGATTTCCATGTTTTCTATAGCGAAACAGAAGTAGGTCCTGTGACACGTAAACTTTATGATGAATTGACCGGTATCCAATTTGGTGATGTAGAAGCGCCTGAAGGATGGAGTGTCAAAGTAGACTAAAAGTCATGAAGTAAAGAAGAACTCCGTAGCAGTTGTAATGGCTGAAATGGAGTTTTTTCTTGCTAGTTTGAGCATTTTCTTGTACAATAGAAAAAGTGAAAAGAGGTAGAGTATGAGTAAAAAAGATAAGAAAATTGAAATTCAATTAACGGATGCAAAAGTGACTGTTGGAAAAGACAGCTATGAAGGATACGTTTTGACGATCGGGAAAAAGGTTATTGGGGAAATTGCCGAATTAGATAGCCAATTTGCCATCATAAAGAATGGAAATGTCGATAGTTTTTATAAAAAACTTGAAAAAGCTGTGGAAATTTTGATTGAAAACTATAATTTGACAAAATAATACTTGTTTTATTGAAAATTTCATGATATAATAGTTCTCGTTAAACATTGGAGAGATAGCGAAGAGGCTAAACGCGGCGGACTGTAAATCCGCTCCTTCGGGTTCGGGGGTTCGAATCCCTCTCTCTCCATTCATCAATGGGGTATAGCCAAGCGGTAAGGCAAGGGACTTTGACTCCCTCATGCGTTGGTTCGAATCCAGCTACCCCAGTTCTTAGGTAATAAATTCAAGATAAAAAGAAAAATATCTTAGGGTATTTTATTTTTATAATTGAAAGACGTGAACGATATGAACATGTCTTTGCGGGTGCTTAGGAAAAAATTATAAGTATGTCAAGTTTTTGAAAAAACTTGATTGTTGGAGGATTTTTTAGATGAACGAATTTGAAGATTTGCTAAATAGCGTTAGCCAAGTTGAGCCTGGTGATGTTGTTAGTGCTGAAGTATTGACAGTTGATGCGACTCAAGCTAACGTTGCAATCTCTGGGACTGGTGTTGAAGGTGTCTTGACTCTCCGCGAATTGACAAACGATCGCGATGCAGATATCAATGACTTTGTGAAAGTAGGAGAAGTATTGGATGTTCTTGTACTTCGTCAAGTAGTTGGTAAAGATACTGATACAGTTACATACCTTGTATCTAAAAAACGCCTTGAAGCTCGCAAAGCATGGGACAAACTTGTAGGACGCGAAGAAGAAGTTGTTACTGTTAAAGGAACTCGTGCCGTTAAAGGTGGACTTTCAGTAGAATTTGAAGGTGTTCGTGGATTTATCCCAGCTTCAATGTTGGATACTCGTTTCGTACGTAACACTGAGCGTTTCGTAGGTCAAGAATTTGATGCTAAAATCAAAGAAGTTGATCCTAAAGAAAACCGCTTCATCCTTTCACGTCGTGAAGTTGTTGAAGCAGCTACTGCAGCGGCTCGTGCTGAAGTATTCGGTAAATTGGCTGTTGGTGATGTCGTAACTGGTAAAGTTGCTCGTATCACTAGCTTTGGTGCTTTCATCGACCTTGGTGGTGTTGATGGATTGGTTCACTTGACTGAATTGTCACACGAACGTAACGTATCACCTAAATCAGTTGTAACTGTTGGTGAAGAAATTGAAGTGAAGATCCTTGATCTTAACGAAGAAGAAGGACGCGTATCACTTTCACTTAAAGCAACAACACCTGGACCATGGGATGGCGTTGAGCAAAAATTGGCTAAAGGTGATGTAGTAGAAGGAACAGTTAAACGTTTGACTGACTTCGGTGCATTTGTTGAAGTATTGCCAGGTATCGATGGACTTGTTCACGTATCACAAATTTCACACAAACGTATCGAAAATCCAAAAGAAGCTCTTACTGTTGGTCAAGAAGTTACTGTTAAAGTCCTTGATGTTAACGCTGACGCAGAACGTGTATCACTTTCTATCAAAGCTCTTGAAGAGCGTCCAGCTCAAGAAGAAGGACAAAAAGAAGAAAAACGTGCTGCTCGTCCACGTCGTCCAAAACGTCAAGAAAAACGTGATTTCGAACTTCCAGAAACACAAACAGGATTCTCAATGGCTGACTTGTTCGGTGATATCGAACTTTAATCAATTGATAATCACAAAATCCTTTGTTTAAAACAAGGGATTTTTCTTTTGTCTCTTTCCCATTTTTGATATAATAGTTCTATGTTAGATTCAGAAAAACAATCACAATATCAATTGTTAAACGAGGAACTCTCTTCTTTACTTGAAGGTGAGAGCAACGTTCTTGCCAATCTTTCTAATGTTAGTGCCCTCCTAAAATCTCGCTTTCCGAATACTGTATTTGCAGGATTTTATCTGTTTGATGGAAGCGAGTTGGTTTTAGGGCCTTTTCAGGGTGGTGTTTCTTGCATTCGCATTCCGCTTGGAAAAGGCGTGTGTGGAGAAGCTGCTGAGTTTCAAGAGACTGTTTTAGTAGGGGACGTGAGCACCTATCCAAACTACATTTCTTGTGATAGTATGGCCAAGAGTGAAATCGTGGTTCCCATGCTCAAGAATGGTCAATTGCTGGGTGTCTTAGACCTGGATTCTTCACTTATTGATGATTACAATGCCGTTGACCGCGATTACTTGGAACAATTTGTCGCTATTTTGCTTGAGAAGACAGAATGGGACTTTACGATGTTTGAGGAGAAAGCCTAATGTATCAAGCACTTTATCGAAAATATAGAAGCCAGACTTTTTCACAACTGGTAGGTCAAGAGGTTGTGGCTAAAACCCTAAAACAAGCGGTTGAGCAGGAAAAGATTAGTCACGCTTATCTTTTTTCAGGCCCTCGTGGGACTGGGAAAACCAGCGTAGCCAAGATTTTTGCCAAGGCCATGAACTGTCCAAACCAAGTGGATGGAGAACCATGTAATCACTGCTATATCTGTCAGGCAGTGACAGAAGGTAGCCTAGAAGATGTTATTGAAATGGATGCGGCTTCAAATAATGGAGTTGATGAAATCCGTGAAATTCGTGATAAATCCACCTATGCACCTAGTTTGGCACGTTATAAGGTCTACATTATCGACGAGGTTCATATGCTGTCTACAGGAGCCTTTAATGCGCTTTTGAAGACTTTGGAAGAACCAACTCAGAATGTTGTCTTTATCTTGGCGACCACCGAATTGCACAAGATTCCAGCAACCATTTTATCGCGTGTCCAACGTTTTGAGTTTAAATCGATTAGAACGCAAGATATCAAGGAACATATTCATCATATTTTAGAAAAAGAAAATATCAGTTCTGAACCAGAGGCTGTGGAAATTATCGCTAGACGGGCTGAAGGTGGGATGAGGGATGCCTTGTCTATTTTGGATCAAGCCTTGAGTTTGACGCAAGGGAATGAGCTCACGACTGCCATCTCTGAGGAGATTACAGGTACTATTAGTTTATCAGCACTTGATGATTATGTAGCTGCCTTGTCCCAGCAGGATGTTCCAAAAGCGCTTGATTCTTTGAATCTTTTGTTTGAAAATGGCAAGAGCATGACTCGTTTTGTGACGGATCTCTTGCAGTATTTGCGTGATCTACTGGTTGTTCAGACAGGTGGCGAAAATACTCATCATAGTTCAGTTTTTATGGACAATCTAGCTCTTTCCCAGGAAAGTCTCTTTGAAATGATTCATCTAGCGACAGTGAGTTTAGCAGATATGAAGGCTAGCTTGCAACCCAAGATTTATGCTGAGATGATGACCATTCGTTTAGCTGAGATTAAGCCTGAGCCAGCGCTTTCAGGAGCTGTTGAAAGTGAAATTTCTGCACTGAGACAGGAAGTCGCCCGTCTCAAACAAGAACTTGCCAATGTGGGCACAGCTCCTAAACAAGTTGCGCCAGTTCCTAGTCGTCCAGCCACTTCTAAGACTGTCTATCGAGTAGATCGTAATAAAGTTCAGTCTATCCTGCAAGAAGCTGTCGAAAATCCTGATTTAGCGCGACAAAACTTGATTCGCCTCCAGAATGCATGGGGAGAAGTGATCGAAAGCTTAGCTGGACCTGATAAAGCTCTTCTCGTAGGTTCTCAACCAGTTGCGGCCAATGAACACCATGCTATTTTAGCCTTTGAGTCTAATTTCAATGCTGGGCAAACCATGAAAAGGGACAATCTCAATACCATGTTTGGCAATATTCTTAGCCAAGCTGCTGGATTTTCACCTGAAATTCTGGCTATTTCCCTAGAGGAATGGAAAGGGGTTCGAGCAGCATTTTCAGCTAAAAACAAGTCTTCTCAAGTCGAGCAAGAGGTTGAAGAAGAGAGCCTGATTCCAGAAGGATTCGAATTTCTGGCTGATAAAGTCATGGTCGAAGAAGACTAAAAGTGGATT
The DNA here is from genome assembly GCF_000162495.1 of Streptococcus sp. M143. Classification (NCBI taxonomy): domain Bacteria; kingdom Bacillati; phylum Bacillota; class Bacilli; order Lactobacillales; family Streptococcaceae; genus Streptococcus; species Streptococcus sp. M143. The sequence goes on from NZ_GG730097.1 coordinate 277,170, forward strand.
TCATGGTACAATAATCCTATGAATAGACAACAATTTATCATAATAGCATTATTCACGGCTGCTGAGACTTATTTTTTCAATGAATCTTTGATGACTGGTCGCTACGTTATGGCAGCCTTTTGGGCCATTCTACTCTTTCGAAATTTTAGATTAAGTTACGTGATGGGAAAAATCGTAGATGCTATTGATCAACACTTAAACCGCAAGGATTAGCCCCCCAGCTTCTAGACAAAATCAAAGCCTTTTAGGCTTTTTTTTGTTATACTAGTAGAGTATATTTATTGACCTTTTGTCCTATTTTTTAGGGATTGTAAGCAATTTCCTAAAGTATTGAGCAAAATGTTTGAAAAAGAAAGGAATTATCATGTCAGTATTAGAGATCAAAGATCTTCACGTTGAGATTGAAGGAAAAGAAATTTTGAAAGGAGTCAATCTGACTCTGAAAACAGGAGAAATCGCAGCTATCATGGGACCAAATGGTACTGGTAAATCAACTCTTTCTGCCGCTATCATGGGGAATCCTAACTACGAAGTTACCAAAGGTGAAGTCTTGTTTGATGGCGTAAACATCCTTGAATTGGAAGTGGACGAACGCGCGCGTATGGGACTTTTCCTTGCCATGCAGTACCCATCAGAAATTCCAGGAATTACCAATGCTGAGTTTCTTCGTGCAGCTATGAATGCTGGTAAAGAAGATGACGAGAAGATTTCAGTTCGTGAGTTTATCACTAAACTAGACGAGAAAATGGAATTGCTCAACATGAAAGAAGAAATGGCTGAGCGCTACCTCAACGAAGGTTTCTCTGGTGGTGAGAAAAAACGTAATGAAATTCTTCAACTCTTGATGTTGGAACCAACATTTGCCCTTTTGGATGAGATTGACTCAGGTCTTGATATTGACGCCCTTAAAGTTGTATCGAAAGGTGTCAATGCTATGCGTGGTGAAGGCTTTGGTGCTATGATCATCACTCACTACCAACGTCTTTTGAACTACATCACACCAGACGTGGTACACGTGATGATGGAAGGTCGTGTTGTCCTTTCTGGAGGTCCAGAATTGGCAGCCCGTTTGGAACGTGAAGGATACGCAAAACTAGCTGAAGAACTTGGCTACGACTACAAGGAAGAATTGTAATTTCCTCGTATCTTTTAGGAGAAGTAAATGACTAAAGAAACTATTAAACTTTTTTCAGAAATGCACGCTGAACCAAGCTGGTTGTCAGACCTCCGTCAAAAGGCTTTTGATAAGATTGAGAGTTTGGAATTACCAGTTATTGAGCGTGTCAAATTCCACCGTTGGAATCTGGGAGATGGTACGATTACAGAAAGCGAACCATCAGCAAATGTTCCAGATTTTACAGCTCTAGACAATCACTTGAAATTGGTGCAAGTAGGAACCCAAACTGTTTTTGAGCAAACTCCAGTTGAGTTAGCTGAACAAGGAGTAGTCTTTACAGACTTTCACTCAGCTTTAGAAGAAATTCCAGAGCTTATCGAGGAATTCTTCATGTCATCAGTTAAGTATGATGACGACAAGTTGGCAGCCTACCATACAGCTTACTTTAACAGTGGTGCTGTTCTCTATATTCCAGATAACGTAGAAATCACAGAGCCTATCGAAGGAATTTTCTACCAAGATAGCGATAGCGATGTGCCATTTAACAAGCATATCCTCATCATCGCTGGTAAAAACAGCAAGATTAGTTATCTTGAACGTTTAGAGTCACGAGGTGAAGGTAGTGCTAAGGCAACTGCTAATATTACTGTAGAAGTGATTGCTCGTTCTGGTGCGCAAGTGAAATTTGCTGCTATTGACCGTTTAGGTGAAAATGTCACTGCCTACATTAGCCGTCGTGGTAAACTTGGCAACGATGCAAGCATTGACTGGGCAATCGGTGTCATGAACGAAGGAAATGTCGTTGCGGACTTTGATAGTGACTTGATTGGAAATGGTAGCCATGCTGATCTTAAGGTTGTCGCCTTATCAAGTGGCCGTCAGATTCAAGGGATTGATACTCGAGTGACTAACTACGGATGTAACTCAATCGGAAATATCCTCCAACATGGGGTTATTCTTGAAAAAGCAACTTTGACTTTCAACGGTATTGGCCACATTATCAAGGGTGCTAAGGGAGCAGATGCGCAACAAGAGAGCCGTGTTCTCATGCTTTCAGACCAAGCACGTTCAGATGCCAACCCAATTCTTTTGATTGATGAAAATGACGTAACTGCAGGTCACGCGGCTTCTATCGGGCAGGTGGATCCAGAAGATATGTACTACCTCATGAGCCGTGGTTTGGATAAGGCGACAGCTGAGCGTTTGGTTGTTCGTGGTTTCCTTGGTTCCGTTATTGTTGAGATTCCAGTCAAAGAAGTTCGTGACGAAATGATTGCAACTATAGAAGAAAAATTGTCAAAACGCTAAGGGGAAGCCTATGTTAGATGTAGAAGCGATTCGTAAGGATTTTCCAATTTTAGACCAGATTGTCAACGATGAACCTCTGGTCTATCTGGACAATGCTGCGACGACACAAAAACCACTAGCAGTTCTGGAAACAATCAACCGCTACTATGAGCAGGACAATGCCAATGTTCACCGTGGTGTTCATACCTTGGCAGAGCGTGCGACAGCTTCTTATGAAGCTGCTCGTGAAACCATTCGTAAGTTTATCAATGCAGGCTCTACAAAGGAAGTTCTCTTTACCAGAGGAACGACAACCAGCCTTAACTGGGTGGCACGCTTTGCTGAGGAAATTCTGACTGAGGGAGACCAAGTCTTGATTTCAGTAATGGAACACCATTCCAATATCATTCCTTGGCAGGAGGCCTGTCGCAAGGCTGGAGCAGAACTTGTCTATGTCTATCTCAAGGACGGAGCTCTGGATATGGATGACTTGCGAGCTAAATTGACTGATAAAGTTAAGTTTGTCTCCCTAGCTCATGCTTCAAATGTTCTTGGTGTGGTCAATCCGATCAAAGAAATCACCCAATTAGCCCACCAAGTTGGAGCTATCATGGTGGTGGATGGTGCTCAATCTACACCACATATGAAGATTGATGTCCAGGATTTGGATGTGGACTTCTTTGCCTTTTCAGGTCACAAGATGACTGGTCCGACTGGTATCGGTGTTCTTTATGGTAAAGAAAAGTATCTGGAACAAATGTCACCCGTAGAATTTGGCGGCGAGATGATTGATTTCGTCTATGAGCAATCTGCTAGTTGGAAGGAATTGCCTTGGAAATTTGAGGCTGGAACGCCAAATATGGCAGGTGCTATCGGACTTGCTGCAGCAGTGGATTATCTTGAAAATCTTGGTATGGATGCGATTGAAGCCCATGAACAGGAATTAATCTCATACGTATTTCCAAAACTGCAGGCCATTGAAGGATTGACTATTTATGGTTCTCAGGACTTGGCTCAACGTTCAGGTGTTATTGCCTTTAACTTAGGAGATCTTCATCCTCACGATCTTGCGACGGCTCTGGATTATGAAGGAGTAGCAGTTCGTGCAGGTCACCACTGTGCGCAACCCTTGCTTCAGTATTTGGAAGTCCCTGCAACAGCTCGTGCAAGTTTTTATATCTACAATACCAAGGCAGATTGCGACAAGTTGATCGATGCCCTACAAAAGACAAAGGAGTTTTTCAATGGCACTTTCTAAACTAGATAGCCTTTATATGGCAGTGGTAACGGACCATTCGAAAAATCCACATCACCAAGGGAAGCTGGAAGATGCTGAGCAGATTAGTCTCAATAATCCAACCTGTGGGGATGTCATCAACCTATCTGTCAAGTTTGATGCAGAAAATCGTTTGGAAGATATTGCTTTTCTAAATTCAGGATGCACGATTTCAACTGCCTCTGCTAGTATGATGACAGATGCCGTTTTAGGGAAGACCAAGCAAGAAATTTTAGAACTTGCGACCATTTTTTCTGAAATGGTTCAAGGACAAAAAGATGACCGCCAAGATCAACTAGGCGATGCAGCCTTCTTGTCAGGTGTTGCCAAATTCCCTCAACGAATCAAGTGTGTAACCCTAGCTTGGAACGCTCTTAAGAAGACAATTGAAAATCAAGAAGATAAATAAGAAACATAGAAATATATAATGAAAGAAAGGATATTATGGCTGAAGAAAGAGTAGAACCAAAACCAATTGATCTTGGTGAATATAAATTTGGTTTCCATGATGATGTAGAGCCTGTCCTATCGACAGGAAAAGGACTCAACGAAGGTGTTATTCGTGAACTATCAGCTGCCAAGGGTGAACCTGAGTGGATGCTAGAATTCCGTTTGAAATCTTATGAAACCTTCAAGAAAATGCCTATGCAAACATGGGGAGCAGACTTGTCAGAGATTGACTTTGATGATTTGATCTACTACCAAAAACCATCTGACAAACCAGCCCGTTCTTGGGATGATGTACCTGAAAAGATTAAAGAAACCTTTGAACGTATCGGGATTCCAGAAGCTGAACGTGCTTATCTAGCAGGAGCCTCTGCCCAGTACGAGTCGGAAGTGGTTTATCATAACATGAAAGAAGAATTTGAGAAGTTAGGTATTATCTTTACAGATACGGATTCTGCCCTCAAGGAATACCCAGACTTGTTTAAACAATACTTTGCTAAGTTGGTACCGCCGACTGATAACAAGTTGGCAGCCCTTAACTCAGCAGTATGGTCTGGTGGAACCTTTATCTATGTACCAAAAGGAGTCAAGGTAGACATTCCGCTTCAAACTTATTTCCGTATCAACAACGAAAATACAGGTCAGTTCGAACGTACCTTGATTATCGTTGACGAGGGAGCAAGTGTCCACTACGTAGAAGGATGTACAGCGCCAACTTATTCAAGCAATAGCTTACATGCGGCCATTGTAGAAATCTTTGCCTTGGACGGAGCTTATATGCGTTATACAACCATCCAAAACTGGTCTGATAATGTCTATAACTTGGTAACAAAACGTGCTAAAGCTTTGAAAGATGCGACTGTTGAGTGGATTGATGGTAACTTGGGTGCCAAAACAACCATGAAATACCCATCTGTTTACCTAGATGGAGAAGGGGCGCGTGGTACCATGCTTTCGATTGCTTTTGCCAATGTTGGTCAACACCAGGATACTGGTGCTAAGATGATCCACAACGCTCCACATACAAGCTCGTCTATCGTTTCTAAATCCATCGCTAAAGGTGGAGGAAAGGTTGACTACCGTGGACAAGTGACCTTTAACAAGAACTCTAAGAAATCTGTTTCTCACATCGAGTGTGATACGATTATCATGGATGACTTATCAGCGTCAGATACTATTCCATTTAATGAAATTCACAACTCGCAAGTTGCTTTGGAACACGAAGCCAAGGTATCTAAGATTTCAGAGGAACAACTCTACTACCTCATGAGTCGTGGTTTGTCAGAATCTGAGGCTACTGAGATGATCGTTATGGGATTTGTAGAGCCCTTCACCAAAGAACTACCAATGGAATACGCAGTTGAGCTGAACCGCTTGATTAGCTATGAAATGGAAGGGTCTGTTGGGTAAGAATATGCAAAATCTGAACAGGAAGTCTTCCTGTTCAGAATTTTTTTCAAAAAAGAACCTAATAAATATTCACAAAAATGCTTTTATATGGTAAAATAAAACAACTATATTTAGTGGAGATGAAGTATGAATATTTTTAGAACCAAGGATGTTAGTCTGGGACGAACGGAAATGCATCGCCATTTGAAATTATGGGATTTGATTCTATTAGGGATCGGTGCCATGGTAGGGACGGGGATTTTCACCATTACAGGAACAGCGGCAGCTACACTAGCTGGTCCATCACTAGTGGTTTCCATCGTGATTTCTGCCCTGTGTGTTTCTCTATCAGCTCTCTTTTTTGCAGAATTTGCCTCGCGTGTGCCTGCAACTGGTGGCGCTTATAGTTATCTCTATGCGATTTTAGGAGAATTACCAGCATGGATTGCTGGTTGGTTGACCATCATGGAATTTATGACAGCTGTTTCAGGTGTGGCGTCTGGTTGGGCAGCTTACTTTAAGGGCTTACTCAGTAATTATGGTATTTCCATGCCCCAAGCCTTGAATGGCACCTTTAACCCTGAACAAGGTACCTATATCGACCTTTTACCTATTTTGGTGCTTGCTTTGGTAACAGGATTGGTTTTATTAAATTCCAAGGCAGCCTTACGCTTTAATTCGCTTTTAGTAGTTTTGAAATTCTCTGCTCTTGCCTTATTTATCCTAGTTGGTATTTGGTACATCAAGCCAGAAAATTGGTCGAATCTTGCTCCTTTTGGTTTTGGTCAGCTTTATGGAGGAAGTACCGGGGTTATGGCAGGAGCCTCTTTGATGTTCTTCGGTTTTCTCGGTTTTGAGTCGATTTCCATGGCAGTTGATGAAATTCAAAGTCCGCAAAAAAATATTCCTCGCGGAATTGTGCTTTCTCTGACAATTGTCACCATTCTCTATGCCTTGGTAACAATAGTATTGACTGGGATTGTTCACTATAGCCAACTCAATGTGGACGATGCAGTGGCCTTTTCATTGCGTAGTATCGGAATTGGCTGGGCAGCCAACTACGTTTCATTGGTGGCCATTCTAACCCTGATAACCGTATGTATTTCCATGACCTACGCTCTGTCTCGGATGATTTATAGCTTAGCACGTGATGGACTTTTACCTCAAAGCTTCAAACAATTAAGCAAGACCAGTCGCGTTCCTAAAAATGCGACCATCTTAACAGGAGTTGCTTCAGCCATTGCAGCAGGAGTCTTTCCGCTAGCCAGTATCGCTGCCTTTTTAAATATCTGTACGCTAGCTTATCTCATTTTGCTAGCCTACGGTATTATCAAGCTCAGAAAGGATAAGGGCATGCCAAAAGAAGGAGAATTCAAAACTCCTTTAGTGCCGCTTTTGCCAATCCTTTCCATTCTTATCTGTCTTTCCTTTATGCTTCAGTATACCAAGGAAACATGGATTGCCTTTGGACTTGCTTTGTTGGTTGGACTAGTGATTTACTTTACTTATGGCTATCGTCACTCTACACTTTCTGAAGAAGAATAAAAGCTGGGAATTCCCAGCTTTTTTAATCTTTTACATAAGTAAATCCTTCCCCCAGAATTTCATGAGCCTCTGTGATGGTGATAAAGGCTTGAGGATCGACTTGGTGAATCACATCCTTCATTTTAACGATTTCATTTCGACCGACGATACAGTAGATAATTTTTAAATCCTTTTTGCTGTAGTAACCTTGACCAGATATAAAGGTTACGCCGCGTCCGAGTTCATCGTTAATTTTTTCGGCTAACCGATCTGGAAATTGAGTTATAATCATAAATCCTTTACCAGCATAACCTCCTTCACCGATCAGGTCGATAACACGAGCGATGATAAAGTCAAATAAGAGGGTATAGGTAACCAGACGAAGGTCCTGGAAGATGATCAAAATTAACATCAGGATAAAAAAGTCAATCCCAAAAAGCAATTTTCCAATTGAAATATTGGTGTATTTGTTGAGGATGCGAGCAACAATATCTGATCCACCTGTTGTACCACCAGCATTAAAGATAATTCCTAAACCAACTCCCAGTAAAACACCAGAAACTAAAGAGACAATAATGAGATCACCTTGCAAGTCAAATTGTAAAGGAATTCGTTCAAAGACAGCAAGCCAGATCGAGAGGGAAATGGTTCCCAAAAGGCTGGAGTAGAGAGTTTTCGGACCAAATATCTTCCAAGCGAGGATAAAGAGAGGGATGTTAATCAAGAGATTCATCACTGAGACAGGAATTTTAAAGAGATAGAAGGTAATCAATGTGATACCAGTTGCTCCGCCTTCAAACAAATGATGAGGAACTACAAAGTAGGTAAGACCAAAGGCATAAATAGCTGCCCCAAGTATGATAGTGATAATAGGCTGGACTTTTCGGATCATGACTCTTCCTCGCTTTTCTATAGATAGATTATACCAAAATTCCAAGCTTTTTCATTGGATTCATCATGATTTTTTAACAATTTTTTGATATAATAAAAGTGATAAATCCCTATCTTATTGAGAAGAATAGAAAGATTGAAGATATGACACAAGTAAAAATTGTAACGGATTCCTCTGTTACTATTGAACCAGAAGTGGTTAAAGAATTAAATATCACCGTTGTTCCTTTATCTGTGATGATTGATGGTATCCTTTATTCTGATGCAGATTTGAAAGAAGGGGAATTCCTTCATCTTATGCAGCAAAGTAAAAACCTGCCCAAAACCAGTCAGCCTCCAGTGGGAGTATTTGCTGAAGTTTTTGAAGAACTAGGTAAAGACGGCAGTCAGATACTCGCTATTCACATGTCCCATGCCTTGTCTGGAACTGTTGAAGCTGCTCGCCAAGGAGCAAGTCTCTCAACTGCTGATGTGACCGTTATTGATAGTTCTTTTACTGACCAAGCTATGAAGTTTCAAGTTGTTGAAGCTGCTAAACTTGCCCAAGAAGGCAAAGATTTAGAAACTATCTTGGCACGTGTGGAAGATGTGAAAAATCATACCGAACTTTATATCGGTGTTTCGACATTAGAAAACCTAGTTAAGGGTGGACGTATCGGACGTGTGACAGGTTTGCTAAGCTCTCTTTTGAATATCCGAGTTGTTATGCAGATGAAGGATCATGAACTGCAACCTATTGTAAAGGGGCGCGGTGCTAAGACATTTAAAAAATGGCTTGACGAGTTGGCCGAGACCCTTTCTCATAAATCCGTTGCGGAAATTGGAATTTCCTACGCTGGTACCAATGAATGGGCCAATGAGATGAAGAATGTTTTACAAACTTATGTTGAAAAACCAATCTCAGTACTGGAAACAGGCTCCATCATTCAAACCCATACAGGTGAAAATGCGTGGGCTGTCTTGGTTCGATATCATTCCTAAAAAAATAGAGAAAAATCGTTAGAAATAGCGTTTTTGACTTGACCTGTGGGCAATTTTAGGATATGATTATATTTGTTAATTAGAAATTATTTGGAGGAATTATTAACATGGCAAACAAACAAGATTTGATCGCTAAAGTAGCGGAAGCTACAGAATTGACTAAGAAAGATTCAGCAGCAGCAGTTGACGCTGTATTTGCAGCAGTAACTGAATACCTTGCAGCTGGTGAAAAAGTTCAATTGATTGGTTTCGGTAACTTTGAAGTTCGTGAGCGTGCAGCACGTAAAGGTCGCAACCCACAAACTGGTAAAGAAATCAAAATCGCAGCTTCTAAAGTTCCAGCATTCAAAGCTGGTAAAGCTCTTAAAGACGCTGTTAAATAATGAATTTTCAAAAAGCCTATTGTATCAAGCTTTCTAGCTTGTGCGACAGGCTTTTTTTGTTGCTTTGGGGTATTTTTGGGGCAAAAAGAAAAAGGTTCCCATGAAATGAGAACCTTATTTTAATTGTTATGTGACTATTAGTCCGTCTCGCACCGCAAGGTGCGAGACAAATAAACCACCCGCTATGCGGGTGCGCGTCGAAGTTTATACCCAAAAAAACTCCAAACGCGATACAATAAAGGTGTTCAAGCCAATTGTAAAGCGAAAGGAGAAAAATATGGCACAAAAGGCACATAGTTTATCACACACAAAGTGGATGTGTAAATATCACATTGTGTTCACCCCTAAGTATAGACGAAAAGTAATTTATAATCAATATCGAAGCAGTTTGGGAGAAATATTCCATCGATTATGTAGTTATAAAGGTGTTGAGATTATCGAAGGTCACTTAATGCCAGACCATGTACATATGTTAGTCAGTATTCCACCGAGGATAAGTGTTTCAAGTTTCATGGGGTATTTAAAAGGTAAAAGTGCACTCATGATGTTTGACAAACACGCCAACCTCAAGTACAAGTTTGGGAATCGGCATTTCTGGGCAGAAGGTTATTATGTAAGTACAGTAGGGCTTAATGAAGCCACAATTAAGAAATATATTCAAGAACAGGAAAAGCATGATATAGCACTAGATAAATTAAGTGTAAAAGAATATGAGGATCTCTTTAGGGATAGTGGTAAGTAATACTAAAGCCTCTTTAAGAGGTAAGTGACGAGTCAAGAGCAATGAGGCTTGAACAACGTGAAAGCCAGCGCCTTTAGACGCTGGCTGGTAATTTGGGCTTATAGCCCTGGTGCAAACCACCCGTTAGACGGGTGGTTATGATTAGTTTTTAGAAGCTGCTTGGAACTCAGGATTTTTCCATGCTTCATCAATGATTGCTTGCAATTCTTTAGCAGATGCTTGCATTTTTTGAGTTTCCGCATCGTTCAATGGGATGTTTACTGGACGAACGATACCGTGTGCACCAACGACAGCTGGTTGACCGATAAAGACGTTTTCAACTCCGTATTGACCTTCTTGGAATACAGAAAGTGGAAGTACTGCATTTTCGTCATCAAGGATTGCTTTTGTGATACGAGCAAGCGCTACGGCGATACCATAGTATGTAGCTCCTTTTTTGTTGATGATTGTGTAGGCAGCATCACGAACACCTTCGAACAATTCAATCAATTCAGCTTCTTGAACGTTTTGAGTGTCTTTAAGGAATTCTTCAAGGTTTACACCAGCGATGTTGGCGTGTGACCAAACGGCAAATTCAGAATCTCCGTGTTCACCCATGATGTAGGCGTGAACTGAACGAGCATCAACATCCAATTTTTCAGCAAGTGCTTGACGGAAACGTGCTGAGTCAAGTGAAGTACCTGAACCGATAACGCGTTCTTTAGGAAATCCAGAGAATTTCCAAGTTGAGTAAGTCAAAACGTCAACTGGGTTAGCCGCAACAAGGAAGATACCATCAAAACCTGATTCAACAACTTGTGTTACGATTGATTTGTTGATAGCCAAGTTTTTACCTACAAGGTCAAGGCGAGTTTCACCTGGTTTTTGAGGAGCACCTGCAGTGATAACAACAAGGTCAGCGTCTGCACAGTCAGAGTATTGAGCAGCGTAGATTTTTTTAGGTGAAGTGAAGGCAAGGGCGTGGCTAAGGTCAAGCGCATCACCAACAGCTTTTTCGTGTAATTGTGGAATTTCGATAATTCCAAGCTCTTGTGCAATTCCTTGGTTAACAAGTGCGAAAGCGTAAGATGAACCCACGGCACCGTCACCAACAAGGATCACTTTTTTGTGTTGTTTAGTTGAAGTCATTATCTAAACATCTCCTTCATTTTTTTTAGGGGAATCCCCAGACACTTTCATTCTATCACTTTTAAAAAGCTTTGTCACGAATATTCTATTCGGTTATCGATGTAAACGTTTTAGTAGTTTCAGAAGCCTGAAATAAAGGACATTTTATGGTATAATATATCTAATTACTAATAGTGAAATGAGGCATTTATTAATGCAGGATAAAAATTTAGTGAATGTCAATCTGACAAAGGAGATGAAGACCAGCTTTATCGATTACGCCATGAGTGTTATCGTAGCGCGGGCCCTTCCTGATGTTCGAGATGGCTTAAAACCTGTTCACCGTCGTATTCTTTACGGAATGAATGAATTAGGTGTTACACCAGACAAACCTCATAAAAAATCAGCCCGTATTACAGGGGATGTTATGGGTAAATACCACCCACACGGGGATTCATCTATTTATGAAGCCATGGTTCGTATGGCTCAGTGGTGGAGCTACCGTTACATGCTTGTCGATGGGCATGGAAACTTTGGTTCCATGGATGGAGACGGTGCTGCCGCACAGCGTTACACTGAGGCACGTATGAGCAAGATTGCTCTTGAAATGCTTCGTGATATCAATAAAAACACAGTTGATTTCGTAGACAACTACGATGCTAACGAACGTGAGCCCTTGGTCTTGCCAGCTCGTTTTCCAAACCTTTTGGTCAATGGGGCAACTGGGATTGCCGTAGGGATGGCTACCAACATTCCACCTCACAACTTGGGTGAAACCATTGATGCAGTGAAGTTGGTTATGGATAATCCTGAAGTGACGACTAAGGACTTGATGGAAGTCTTGCCCGGTCCAGATTTTCCAACTGGTGCTCTTGTCATGGGGAAATCAGGTATTCATAAGGCATATGAGACTGGTAAAGGATCGATTGTTCTTCGTTCTCGTACAGAGATTGAAACCACTAAGACGGGTCGCGAACGGATTGTTGTAACGGAATTTCCTTACATGGTCAATAAAACTAAGGTGCATGAACATATTGTTCGTTTGGTTCAGGAAAAACGTCTTGAGGGCATTACAGCAGTACGTGATGAGTCCAACCGTGAAGGGGTTCGCTTTGTGATAGAGGTCAAACGCGATGCGTCTGCGAATGTTATCCTTAACAACCTCTTCAAGATGACCCAGATGCAAACCAATTTTGGTTTCAATATGTTGGCGATTCAGAATGGCGTACCGAAGATCTTGTCCCTTCGTCAAATCTTGGATGCTTATATCGAGCACCAAAAAGAAGTGGTTGTTCGCCGTACCCGTTTTGACAAGGAAAAAGCAGAAGCGCGTGCGCACATCTTAGAAGGTCTTTTAATCGCACTTGACCATATTGATGAAGTGATTCGTATCATCCGTGCTAGTGAAACGGATGCGGAAGCGCAAGCTGAGTTGATGAGCAAGTTCAGGCTTTCTGAACGTCAAAGTCAGGCTATCCTTGATATGCGTCTTCGTCGTTTGACAGGATTGGAACGAGATAAGATTCAGTCAGAGTATGATGAATTGATTGCCTTGATTGCAGATTTGGCAGATATTCTTGTCAAGCCTGAGCGCGTGGCTCAAATCATCAAAGAGGAATTGGACGAAGTCAAACGCAAGTTTGGTGACAAACGTCGTACCGAGTTGATGGTCGGAGAGGTCTTAACCCTTGAAGATGAGGACTTGATTGAAGAGACAGATGTTTTGATTACCCTTTCTAATAAGGGCTACATCAAACGTCTGGACCAAGGTGAGTTCACTGCTCAAAAACGTGGTGGTCGTGGAGTCCAAGGTACGGGAGTTAAGGATGATGACTTTGTGCGTGAGTTGGTGTCAACCAGCACCCATGATCATTTGCTCTTCTTTACCAATAAAGGACGAGTATACCGACTAAAAGGTTATGAAATCCCTGAATATGGTCGTACAGCCAAAGGATTGCCGGTTGTCAATCTTTTGAAGTTGGACGAGGGTGAGAGCATTCAGACCATTATCAACGTTGAGTCTGAACGTAGTGATGATGCCTATCTCTTCTTTACAACTCGTCACGGAATCGTGAAGAGAACCAGCGTCAAAGAATTTGCCAATATTCGTCAAAATGGACTCAAGGCTTTGAATCTTAAGGATGAGGACGAATTGATTAATGTTCTATTGACAGAAGAAGACACAGATATTATCATTGGTACTAAGTTTGGTTATGCTGTTCGCTTTAATCAGTCAGCCGTTCGTGGCATGAGCCGTATCGCGACTGGTGTTCGAGGGGTCAATCTTCGTGAAGGTGATACAGTAGTTGGCGCAAGTGTTATTACTGACCAGGATGAGGTCCTTATCATCACTGAAAAAGGATACGGTAAACGTACACTTGCTACTGAATATCCTACTAAATGTCGTGGTGGTAAAGGGATGAAGACAGCCAATGTTGCTGAGAAGAATGGTCCTCTTGCAGGTCTCCTCACTGTTAAAGGGGATGAAGACCTGATGATTATCACGGATACAGGTGTCATGATTCGAACAAATGTTGCCAATATTTCACAAACAGGACGCTCAACGATGGGAGTTAAGGTGATGCGTCTAGACCAAGATGCCAAGATTGTGACCTTTACAACGGTTGCTGCAGCAGAAAAAGAAGAAGTTAGGACTGAAATTGAAACAGAGAGTGAAGTATAATGTCTGAAAAAGATAGTAAAAAGAAAAAAAAGAAACGCAGGAATCTGCTGACCAATATCTTAGCAGTCTTTCTCATCCTCTTGTCCTTGGTCTTGATTTTTAATGCTCAAATTCGTGATATCTTTATGGTTTGGAATACCAATAAATATCAAGTCAGTCAGGTGACTAAGGAAAGGATTGAGGAAAATAAAGAGACAGAGGGAAATTTCGATTTTGATTCTGTCAAATCCATTTCATCGGAAGCGGTGTTAGCTGCCCAGTGGGATGCTCAGCAACTTCCAGTTATCGGAGGGATTGCCATTCCTGAAGTAGAGATTAACCTGCCTATTTTTAAAGGTTTGGATAATGTAAACTTGTTCTACGGAGCAGGAACCATGAAAGCAAATCAGAAAATGGGGGAAGGCAACTATTCTCTAGCTAGTCACCATATCTTTACTGCTGAAAATGCAAGTCAAATGCTCTTCTCACCTTTGGTCAATGCCAAAGCGGGGATGAAAATCTATCTGACTGATAAAGATAAAGTATACACCTATGAGATTCGTGAAGTGAAGCACGTAACCCCCGATCGGGTAGATGAAATCGAGGATCGTGAAGGAGTTAAGGAGATTACGCTGGTAACTTGTGTGGACTATAATGCGACAGAGCGGATTATTGTTAAAGGTGATTTTAAAGAAGTTAAAGCTTATTCTGAAACATCTGATGATATCCTAAGCGCCTTTAATCAGCCATATAAACAACGTTATTAACCTCAAAAACCAGTGAATTGTATTTTTCACTGGTTTTTGTCAGATAGAACCGTCGGTCAAAGGAGAATAATGCATGTTCGAATATCTTTGGATTGGAATGAAAACGTTGTGGAAAAATCCTGTCTTTAGTTTTTCCATTTATTTATTGGCAGCTATTCTTTTACTAATCCTTTGGCGTCGTTTTATAATTGTCCGTCGTAGTGGTGGAAACTTTTTCTCCCCATTTCATATCGCCAAAGGCAGGTTTTATATCCATAATGCCTATGTGTTTTCAAAGCGAATCATCCCTCTGAATGACATCAGAAGGATTGATGTCAAATGTGTTCAAAGTATCAAATTGAATGGGGCAAGGTATCATGTGTGTATTGAACAGAAAGACAGAAAGCCCCTATCGTTTTTCTGTGGCAAATCAAAACAGAATGATCTCCTTGTGAAGAATCTAAAGAATGAAACTAAAAACTACCATATTAGAATTGTAATAGATGGATAAGTGTTTAGTTTAAGAAAGGAATGATCATGGATAAACTACAAGAAGTCAGACAAAATGAACAGTTAAGGGCCTTACTGATGATCGAGTGTGATATTTATTTTTATGACAATGTAAGTGAAGTCCAGTTTTCAGGGAACAATGAGGAATACTCTCTTGCCTGTAGGGCATTTGCTCAAGACGGTAGTGGGGGCGAATATGTTTTTCTCGAAGATAATAGCATAGGCTTTATCGGAAGTGAGGGTCAAGTGGGGAGAGTAGCAGAAAGTCTGGATGACTTACTGACATTCCTACTTCATGCAGGTTGTATTTCGGATTTTAATTGTCGGTATCTTTATCAGAACACAGACTTATTGAAAGCATTTTGTAAAGGTTATGTGTCTAAAATACGAGAAAGCTATCAGATTAAGCAGGAAGATTGGGATCAGATACGAGGAAATATGGATCAAAAACTATCACTTGATTTCAACTCTGAAAAACTAGAAGAAGTAGCCATGACATTTTACCGAGCAGCGACAAGGGAGCCTGTATTTTCCTGTAAGTATATCGATGGGGAAGAAGAGTATACCTGCGATCCAGTCTTGTCAGACATTGTAGGATTGTGGACGACAGAACTTGTAGGTATGAGTAGAGAAGAAATCGAAAACTATAAAATTTGATAATGTAAGATGATCATTCAGCTTTAATGGTATTTTTTCAATGTGAGAGGAAGCTGGTCAGTAGGTTGAAAGATCTATCGTATGATATTCTTGGGAGAAATTACCAATATGGCTGGACATGGAATCTTCATAGGAAAATCGGGGAAGTGTTATTTTGGATACCATATTCCACATTTTAGAGAACTAGGTGAAGATGAGGTATAGAGCTTTCGCAGTAGGAAAAATAGATGAGGAGTTGATAATGAATAATCAGATTGACTTGGTACTTCCAAACCTATACGCAGAATTCTTGAGCAAAATCGACAAAGCAGGAGACTTTGTCATAGAGAATACAGGTATTACCTTATATTCGAGGTTAGATTTGCTAGAAAGAAACTCCACCTACCAAATAGAAGAGTGGGAACCTGATTTTTTCCTGATTGGACAAGATGGGGATGTCGCTTTTTTTATAAAGAAAGATTCTGACGACACTATTTATATGAATGATTTGGGGGCATTAGGTTCACTGGAAATGAAACCCATATCTTTGAATATTTTCGAGTTTGTGCAACAAGCGAGTGAACATTATGATGATATCTTCTAATCATTGCAAGTGTTGTTATTTTATCATACGCGTGTGTGGAAGACGTTTTTATGAAAGCATTTGAACATTTTGATTAATGTTAATAAATTTTTAGTAAATGATAATGATTTGGAGAGTGAACAATGAATTTTGATGAGAGTTTACAGCAATACACTTATGAGCATGAGGGAGTGACCTTTGTTTGGGACGAAGAGCCTGATTGTGACTTTATAGATAAAGTTGAACTGTTATCAAAAAATTATCAGGAAAATCTCAATAGAATTATCAACTTCATGCTAGCTGATCTTAAGGAAATGTATGGAGAAGTCAGCGAGGAAGATGTGAAGAACAAGCTGGGGAAACCTATCATTGACTACAATCAAGGAATAGTTAGTTATTGTGAGCAAACCTTCGATGACTGGCACCTATTTGAGTTTGAATTTTTGGATGATCAATTTGAAACATTGAAATGTTTTTCTGTTAATGGGTAAAGGAGAGATTTATGGAATTCCCCCAATGCCTTGATTTTCTTTGTAGAAAACGTATACAAGAAAGGCTTTTCAAAATGCGTGCTTTATGTTATAATATTCACAAATAAAAGTTTTAGGAGTTTTTTATGGTCTCTTCAGAATTTATCTCAAAGATTGAATTTGCTTGTAAGAAGAAAGAAAGTCTTTATAGTCAAAGTAAATTCAAATATGCGATTCGTTCCATGTTTGCAGGTGCCTTTCTAACATTTAGTACAGCTGCGGGTGCAGTTGGTGCTGATTTGATTAATAAAATTGCACCCGGTAGTGGACGTTTCCTCTTCCCATTCGTTTTTGCTTGGGGATTGGCTTACATTGTTTTCTTAAATGCTGAGTTGGTAACTTCCAACATGATGTTTTTGACTGCGGGTAGTTTCTTGAAAAAAATCTCTTGGAAAAAAACAGCTGAGATTTTACTTTACTGTACCTTGTTCAACATCATAGGAGCTTTGATAGCAGGTTGGGGCTTTGCTCACTCAGCAGCCTATGCAAATCTGACTCATGATAGTTTCATCTCAGGGGTTGTAGAGATGAAGTTAAGCCGTTCCAATGAGCTAGTCTTGCTTGAAGGTATTTTAGCAAATATTTTTGTAAATATTGCCATTCTTTCATTCGTTTTGGTGAAAGACGGTGGAGCCAAACTTTGGCTTGTTTTATCAGCAATTTACATGTTTGTATTCTTAACAAACGAACACATTGCTGCGAACTTTGCGTCATTTGCGATTGTTAAGTTCAGTGTTGCTGCAGATTCTATTGCTAACTTTGACATTCCTAATATCCTTCGTCACTGGGGTGTGACCTTTATTGGGAACTTCATTGGAGGAGGCCTCTTGATGGGCTTACCATACGCCTTCCTCAATAAAAACGAAGATACTTATGTCGATTAAAGAAATGAGCACGAGTCAATCGTGCTTTTTTGTTTGAGGTGTAATACTAGTCATAGTTGTTCCTTATATCAAAATATAGAAAAACGGTATTGGTAAAGACTGGCCCAAGATGATACAATATCCGTAATGAAGCTATTTGGAGGTCGTGAAATGACTCGTGAATTTAAATTTGAAACTCTACAATTACATGCTGGGCAGGTGGTTGATCCAGCTACCAAGTCTCGTGCAGTGCCGATTTATCAGACAACATCCTTTGTATTTGATGACACGCAGGAAGGGGCGGATCTGTTTGCCTTGAGAAAACCAGGCAATATCTATACTCGTATCACCAATCCTACAACAGCAGCCTTTGAGGAAAGAATCGCTGCTCTTGAAGGTGGTGTTGGAGCACTAGCGACAGCATCAGGTATGGCTGCTGTAACCTACACTATTTTGGCGCTTGCTCACGCTGGTGACCATGTTGTGGCTGCGTCAACTATTTACGGTGGGACCTTCAACCTCTTGAAAGAAACCCTTCCTCGTTATGGGATCACAACAACATTTGTAGATGTAGATAATTTGGAGGAAGTAGAAGCAGCTATCGGTGACAATACTAAGCTTGTCTTGATTGAAACCTTGGGCAACCCCTTGATTAACATTCCTGACCTGGAAAAATTGGCAGAGATTGCTCATAAACATCAAATTCCACTTGTTTCTGACAATACTTTTGCAACTCCTTACCTGATCAATGTCTTCTCTCACGGTGTAGATATTGCTGTTCACTCAGCAACTAAGTTCATCGGTGGTCATGGTACGACTATTGGCGGTGTTATAGTGGATAGTGGTCGTTTTGATTGGGAAGCTTCAGGGAAATTTCCTCAATTTGTAGAGGAAGATCCTAGCTACCACAACTTGAGCTATACTCGTGATGTTGGTGCAGCAGCCTTTATCATCGCTGTTCGTGTTCAATTGCTTCGTGATACAGGTGCAGCCTTGTCTCCATTTAATGCTTTCCTATTACTCCAAGGACTCGAAACGCTTTCGCTTCGTGTAGAACGCCATATTCAAAACACAGAGAAAATCGTTGATTTTCTTGTTAACCATCCTAAGGTTGAGAAAGTCAACTATCCTAAACTAACAGACAGTCCATATCATGCCTTGGCTGAGAAATACCTTCCTAAAGGTGTAGGTTCAATCTTTACCTTCCATGTCAAAGGTGGAGAAACAGAAGCCCGCAAGGTGATTGATAATCTTGAAATCTTCTCTGACCTTGCAAACGTAGCAGATGCCAAATCGCTTGTTGTCCATCCAGCGACAACCACTCACGGTCAGTTGTCAGAAAAAGATCTAGAAGCAGCAGGTGTCACACCAAACCAAATCCGCTTGTCTATCGGTCTTGAAAATGTAGAGGATTTGATTGAAGATTTGCGTTTGGCCTTGGAAAAAATTTAAAGTAACAGATATAAACAGTGGGTTTCGACTCGCTGTTTTTGATTTTCCCTCAGGCATGATATAATGGTCACAGAAGTCTAGAAAGAGGAAAGTTATGAACGAAATCAAATGTCCCAACTGTGGGAAAGTCTTTACAGTAAATGAGAGCCAGTATGCCGAACTTTTATCCCAAGTGAGAACGGCTGAGTTTGATAAGGAATTGCACGATCGCATGAAGCAGGAACTGGCCTTGGCTGAGCAGAAGGCTATGAATGAACAACAGACTAAACTGGCTCAAAAGGATCAAGAAATTGCGCAATTGCAGAGTCAAATCCAAAACTTTGATACGGAGAAAGAACTTGCCAAGAAAGAGGTTGAACAGACAAGCCACCAGGCCTTATTAGCAAAGGACAAGGAAGTACAGGTCTTGGAAAATCAATTGGCTACCTTGCGTTTAGAGCATGAAAATCAACTGCAAAAGACCCTTTCTGACCTTGAAAAAGAACGGGACCAGGTTAAAAATCAGCTCCTCTTGCAAGAAAAGGAAAATGAGTTATCTCTAGCTTCCCTCAAGCAAAATTACGAAGCCCAGCTCAAGGCGGCCAGTGAGCAGGTAGAATTTTACAAGAATTTCAAGGCTCAACAATCTACAAAAGCTATCGGTGAAAGTTTGGAACAGTATGCAGAGAGTGAGTTTAACAAGGTCCGAAGTTTTGCCTTTCCAAATGCTTACTTTGAGAAGGATAACAAGGTCTCTGCGCGTGGGTCTAAAGGCGACTTTATCTTCCGTGATTTTGATGAAAATTGTCTAGAATTCATTTCCATCATGTTTGAGATGAAGAATGAAGCGGACGGAACAGAGAAGAAGCACAAGAATTCCGATTTTTACAAAGAATTAGACAAGGACCGTCGGGAGAAGAACTGTGAGTATGCTGTTTTGGTGACCATGTTAGAGGCCGATAACGATTACTTTAACACAGGGATTGTTGACGTCAGTCACGAGTATGAAAAGATGTATGTGGTTCGTCCTCAATTCTTTATCCAGTTGATTGGACTCTTGCGTAATGCGGCGCTTAATTCCCTTAAATACAAGCAGGAGTTAGCGCTTGTTCGTGAGCAGAATATCGATATTACCCATTTTGAGGAAGACTTAGATGCCTTCAAAGTAGCTTTTGCCAAAAACTACAACTCAGCTTCGACCAACTTTGGCAAAGCTATCGATGAAATTGATAAAGCAATTAGGCGTATGGAAGAAGTCAAGAAGTTCCTGACAACATCCGAAAACCAACTCCGCCTCGCTAATAACAAATTGGAAGATGTTTCGGTTAAAAAATTGACCCGAAAAAATCCAACCATGAAAGCGAAGTTTGAAGCGTTGAAGGGGGAGTAAGAAAGCAGTGGAAAATGAATTATTAGTGTTGAATGCAGAAGAAGTATATGAGTCTGAAAATTTAAACTACGATGAGTTAGAAGAACTACTGGAACAACAATTTACAACTGAGTTTTCTAATCTTGAAAAATTAGAATTGGAATGTAAAGAAATTAGTTCCCCAGATAAATTAGGGGATGCTATTTTAGATGAAATATGGAATCAATTTGCGAATCAAATTGGTTTGGATATGACAAGTGATGCGCTTCTTAAGCAGTATAATGATAAGCATCCTAATGGTTATACAAAAAAAGAGGGTGCTACAATAATGGATGATAAAAGGTATACTGATACAAATAATGCTATGAAAGAAAAGCAAAAATCAGGAAACTTGAAGGATGAATACACCGGAAAAACATTAAAAGTAAATGAAAAAGCTAATTTAGATCACGTTGTAGCACGTAAACAAATTTTTGAAAATCCTTGGAGAAAGATTGCTGATATAGAAACTGCGGATTTAGCAAACAAATCAGAAAATTTTGCTGCAACAAACGAATCACTCAATAAAAGTAAAGGAGCAAAATCCAATAGTGAATATATAAAGAATAGAGAAGCTAGGGAAAAAAATCTCAAGGATCAAGTCAAAAGAGCTAATGAGAAGATTGATAAGAAGAATATCTCAGATGCAGAAAAGAAAAATCTTAAATCTAAAAATGAAAAAAGATTAAATGATAAATTAGCAGCTGATTCGAAGAAAATGCTCAAAGCTGAGAAAATAGCGAAGAAAGCTATCAATAAGGATATTGCAAAGAATGCTTCTGTCAGAATGGCCAATAAAGCTGGTAAAGACGCGGTTAAAGCTATGTTTGTTGCTGCTCTATTTGGAATGTTAAAAGAAATAATGAATGCTTTAATCCGTTTTTTCAAATCTAAAAAACGTTCGTTTGATACATTCTTAGATGAAATGAAAAATGCACTTCATTCCTTCTTTGGTAAAATTAGAGATTTTATCAAAGTAGGTATTGATAGTTTTGTTGGGAGTATCGTGGGAGAAATTATTGGAGCTTTCGCTCAAAAGCTGAAAAAGTTACCAAACTTGATTAAACAATTATTTGGTTCTATCAGAGAAAGCATTTCTTATTTATCTAACCCTGAAAATCAAACACATTCTACAGCAATTAAGATAGCTCACATTTCAAAAATTATTACTTCTGGTTTAGTTGCTGTAGGAGCGCTGTTTTTAGGAGAATATTTTGAACTGTTCTTAAATAAGATACCAGGAATGAATTTCAAAATAAAACTTCTAGGAACAATTGCTAATATTTTAGGGATGTTCTTTGCAAGTTTACTAACTGGAATCTTGGGAGCGATAATCATTAACGGACTTGATCAATTTATTTCAAAAAAATTAATTGAGGAAAATCAAAAGCAACAAGCTAATAAGAAGAACGAATTGTTAAGAATTCAGGAAGTCCAAATTTTTGTTGCTGAGCAGAATGTTGCTGTTAAGAGAAATGATATCTTCAGTAAGATGGCTAAGAATCATCAAAAACTAAGAGAACTACTTGGTAATGTTCAAGAGGAGTTTTCTAATTCAAAGATTGATTTCAAACAACGATTATTAGCTAATGAAATGTACCTTGATGAAAAGCAAAGTGAACTTGAAGAAATGCAAAGTGCATTAAACGATTTATTATAGGAGAATGTTATGTCAGAAGAATTAGAGATTCAGGTTTTAGCAAAGTCTGAAAGATTTAATGAGAAAAAAGAAGCGTTGAAAGCTTTTAGTGAAGAAATTCCAGAACAATCAGATTTACCAACAGTCCCACAAGACGATCCTATGCTAGGATTTATTGGCATGGAATATGATGTTAAAGGTAAGGATTTAAACGCTCTCACTGATGCTGTTCAAAATAGAATGATAGAACAAAATAAGCATATTAAAAAATTATTCAGGAATTTAATACCATTTACGAAACATTTCAAATATTGGATGATGAGTATATTCAAAGCATTTCAAAGTCTTTGATTGCAGCCAAAGAGGCAAATAGTAAAGCTATACAGGGGTTGCACGAGATAGAAGAATATCAAACAGGTAATAAAAAACTTTTAGATGACGTTTTTAAACAGAATAAAGATTTAATTGATATATTGAAGAAACATCATAAAAAGCTAGAAGAGTTAGAACAACTTGAAGATAAGCAAAGTGAAATTCAAATTGAAATTGATAGTTTAAAAGCGAAGCTAAAAACATTAGTAAAAATAGAAAATAGTTTTAACGATTTGCATTTACAAGTTGAAGAAACGCAAAATGATCTTAAAAACGCTGTAGATAAGATGAATGTTCGATTGATAGAGGAAGGAAAAAATCTTACTTTAACTGTCGAGAAATTTCAAATTAAATTAGAGGAAAAACAAAAAGAGATTAGTTTCCTTAGAAAAGGATTCTATACCTTAGGAATCTTATTCGTTCTAATAGTATTATTTCTGTTATTTAAAGGAATGTAGATGATAAGTGAAACATATTTAAAACTGTTAAAATCGGAAGTGAAGAAAATTGATGATTTAACAAATAATTCTTTTGAATTTGAGACTGTTCTTCAAGAAATTGTTGATGATAAAAAGTATTCGGCATTAGAGTTTATAAAACGTTTAGGTAATTCGTCAAATAATGATAGATTTCCTAAGATTAAAGATAGACAAACTAGTATTTTAGAATTATTGTATAAATATCTTGGTTCTAGATTTATAGATAGTGAGTACGCTTTTTTAAAAGAAATAAATACCAAATCATTTGAGGAGCTGTCCGATGAATTAAACTCCTTGATAGGATTAGAAAATGTAAAGAAAGAAATAGAAGACCTAGTAATCTTTAACAAAGTTCAGAAAAACCGAGAAAAGATTGGGTTAAAAAAAACTAATAGAACAATGCATATGGCTTTCCTAGGGAATCCGGGTACAGGTAAAACAACAGTTGCTAGAATTGTTGGTAATATGTACCGTTCTCTAGGAATACTAAGCAAAGGTCATTTTATTGAAGCAACTAGAACTGATTTAATAGCTGAATACCAAGGTCAAACAGCTTTAAAAGTTAAAAGACTGATCCAAAAAGCTAAGGGTGGCGTTTTATTTATTGATGAAGCTTACAGTATTACTGAAAACGATAAAAGTGATAGTTATGGTCGAGAGTGTTTAACTGAGTTAACCAAAGCATTAGAAGACTATCGTGATGATTTAGTTGTTATTGTAGCAGGATATGATGATTTAATGAAAAAGTTTTTTGAATCTAATCCTGGGTTAAAATCAAGATTTAATTATTTTATTACGTTTGAAGATTATACTGTGGACCAAATGTTTGGTATTTTTCTATCATACTGCAAGAAAGAAGATTACATTTTACAAGAGTCAGCTACAGAGAAATTAAAAAAGTATCTTGAACAACAAAGTGATATTTCCAAAAATAAAAATGCAAATGGTCGATTTGTAAGAAATGTATTTGATAAAATAATTATGAATCAAGCAAAACGTTTAAGTAACCTTTCTTTGGCTACAAAAGAGAACTATGTAACAATTCTTGAAGAGGACATATTTTAATTGAATTAGAAAGCAACACATGAACGGTATTATCAACTTAAAAAAAGAAGCGGGGATGACCTCGCATGATGCGGTTTTTAAACTGCGTAAGATTTTGGGAACTAAGAAGATTGGTCATGGTGGGACCTTGGATCCGAATGTGGTGGGTGTTTTGCCCATTGCGGTTGGCAAGGCGACCCGCATGGTCGAGTTTATGCAGGATGAGGGCAAGGTCTATGAGGGGGAAATCACTCTTGGTTATTCCACAACGACCGAGGATGCTAGTGGGGAAGTGGTCGCAGAGACACCCGTTTTGTCTCCCTTGGATGAAACCATTGTCGATGAAGCCATTGCGAGTCTGACTGGGCCTATTACTCAGATTCCACCTATGTATTCGGCTGTCAAGGTCAATGGTCGTAAGCTCTATGAGTATGCGCGTGCAGGTCAGGAAGTGGAGCGTCCAGAACGTCAGGTGACTATTTATCAATTTGAACGGACAAGTCCGATTTCTTATGAGGATTACCTCGCACGTTTCACTTTTCGTGTGAAATGTAGTAAGGGGACTTATATCCGTACCTTGTCTGTTGACTTGGGAGAGAAGCTGGGTTATGAGGCCCATATGTCCCATTTGACTCGGACGAGTGCAGCAGGTTTACAACTGGAGGATGCTCTTACCTTGGACGAAATTGCTGAAAAAGTGGGGGCTGGTCAGCTGGACTTTCTTTATCCGTTAGAGATTGGAACAGGGGACCTTGTTAAAGTTATCCTAACTCCAGAAGAGGCTACAGAAGTGCGCTTTGGTCGTTTTATTGAGTTAGACCAAACGGACAAAGAATTGGCTGCCTTTGAAGGAGATAAATTGCTAGCTATTTTAGAAAAAAGAGATAATCTCTACAAGCCAAGGAAGGTTTTTGGTTAGTCAAACTGGATTGTAAGTATTAGATTGTTACCCATAATCTATCCGAAATCAGACTATAAATTTTACAAAAAATGTGATAGAATAGACGACGGATAAAAAAACGGAGGATAGCATGCAAAATAGACCAATCATTATCGGAGTGACAGGTGGTTCTGGTGGTGGTAAGACCAGTGTTTCAAAGGCTATTTTATCTCATTTTCTTGATGAAAAGATTGCCATGATTGAGCATGATTCATACTACAAGGACCAATCTCATTTGACCTTTGAAGAGCGTGTCAAAACCAACTACGACCATCCATTTGCCTTTGATACGGATTTGATGATCGAGCAAATTAAGGAATTGTTGGCAGGGCGTCCAGTGGACATTCCGACTTATGACTATACTGAACATACACGGAGCAACAAAACCTATCGTCAAGAACCTCAAGATGTCTTTATCGTTGAGGGGATTTTGGTCTTGGAGGACAAGCGTCTGCGCGATTTGATGGATATCAAGATTTTTGTGGATACAGATGATGATGTGCGCATTATTCGTCGGATCAAGCGCGATATGGAAGAACGTGGCCGCAGTCTGGATAGCGTGATTGACCAGTATCTTGGTGTGGTCAAACCTATGTATCACCAGTTCATCGAGCCGACCAAGCGTTATGCGGATATCATTATTCCTGAAGGTGCCAGCAATACAGTCGCTATTGACCTTTTGACAACCAAGATTTCTAAGATTTTGGAAGAAGCTCGTAACAGCAAATAATGAGATGAGGAGGCTTGGCCTCTTTTTTCTATTTTTCCTTTAGTTTCGGTAGGAAAAAGGAGATTTTTAATCATATTTTTGGTATAATAATACCCATGGAAAAGCAAGAAAATGAATAGTAGGTGGAGATGGAAAAGTATTTATCGGTAACAACTTTGACCAAGTATCTGAAAATGAAATTCGATAAAGACCCTTACTTGGAACGGGTCTATTTAACTGGTCAAGTTTCCAACTTTCGTAAACGACCTACTCACCAATATTTCTCCTTAAAAGATGACCATGCAGTTATTCAAGCGACCATATGGTCTGGGATCTATCAGAAATTAGGTTTTGACCTCGAAGAGGGAATGAAGATCAATGTGATTGGGCGTGTACAGGTTTATGAACCCAGCGGGAGTTACTCTATCATCATTGAAAAAGCTGAGCCTGATGGGGTCGGGACGCTTGCGATTCAGTTTGAACAACTCAAGAAAAAACTGACGGAAGAAGGCCTGTTTCAAGAGAGATTCAAGCAACCTCTTCCCCAGTTTGCTAAGCGTATCGGCGTAGTAACCAGTCGTAGTGGAGCCGTTATTCGAGATATTATCACGACCGTCAGCAGACGTTTCCCTGGTGTTGACATCCTCCTCTATCCGACAAAAGTACAAGGTGATGGAGCAGCGGAGGAAATTGCTCGAAATATTGCGCGTGCTAATCAACGTGCCGATTTGGACTTGCTCATTATTGGTCGTGGTGGGGGTTCCATCGAGGATCTCTGGGCCTTTAACGAAGAGATCGTGGTACGGGCTATTTTTGAATCCCGTTTGCCAGTTATCTCCAGTGTTGGTCATGAGACGGATGTGACCTTGGCGGATTTTGTGGCAGATAGACGGGCTGCGACGCCAACAGCTGCAGCTGAATTAGCAACGCCTATAACCAAGTTGGATCTCTTGAGCCATTTGCAAAATCAGGAAAAACGAATGGCGACAGCTGTACAAAATGTCCTGTCAAGAAAAAAAGAAGCTCTGAAAAAATGCAGTCAGTCTGTTATCTTTAGACAACCAGAGCGCTTGTATGACGGCTATTTGCAACGCTTGGACCAGCTGCAACTGCGCTTAAAACAAAGTTTGCGAACACGGATTTCTGACAGCAACCAACTAGTCCAAGCAAGGACGCATCAACTAGTCCAATTATCGCCTGTTACCAAAATCCAGCGTTATCAAGATCGTCTAGGTCAGTTAGACAAGCTTCTACGTAGCCAAATGGCGTTGGTTTATGATGCCAAGGTTGCTGAAGTCAAGAGACTTTCAGAAGCCTTGTTGATGTTGGATACCAGTCGAATCGTGGCGCGTGGTTATGCTATTGTCAAAAAAGAAGAGTCCGTTGTAGATTCGGTTGAGATGTTGAAGAAAAAAGACCAAGTAACGCTTTTGATGCGAGATGGTCAAGTAGAATTAGAGGTTAAAGATGTCAAAACAAAAGAAATTTGAGGAAAATCTAGCTGAACTGGAGACCATTGTCCAAAGTTTAGAAAATGGTGAAATTGCTTTGGAAGATGCGATTGCTGCCTTTCAAAAGGGGATGGTCTTGTCAAAAGAGCTCCAAGCGACGTTGGACAAGGCTGAAAAGACCTTGGTCAAGGTCATGCAAGAAGACGGAACAGAAAGTGATTTTGAATGAAGAAGCAAGAAAAATTAGCTCTTGTTGAGTCGGCTTTAGAAAATTTTTATGGAGACCAGCAGTTTGCCTCTAGTTTGCGAGAGTCTGTTCTCTATTCCATTCATGCTGGTGGCAAGAGAATTCGGCCTTTTCTCTTGCTAGAAGTTCTGGAAGCCTTGCAGGTCGCTATTAAACCAGCACACGCTCAAGTGGCCGCGGCCTTGGAGATGATTCATACAGGGAGCTTGATTCATGATGATCTTCCTGCTATGGATGACGACGATTACCGTAGGGGGCGTTTAACCAATCATAAGAAATTCGGTGAAGCGATGGCCATTTTAGCAGGAGATGCTTTGTTCCTAGATCCCTATGCCTTGATAGCGCAAGCAGATTTGCCAAGCCAGATCAAGGTGGACTTGATTGCCAACTTATCCCTTGCTTCAGGAAGTCTGGGAATGGTTGCAGGGCAGGTTTTGGACATGGAAGGCGAACACCAACATTTGTCTTTGAAAGAACTTCAGACCATTCATGCTAATAAGACTGGGAAATTACTAGCCTATCCTTTCCAAGCAGCTGCTATCATAGCTGAATTGGCGCCTGAAATGCAGGCAAAACTGAAAACTGTTGGTGAATTGATTGGGCTTGCCTTTCAAGTTCGAGATGATGTGCTGGATGTGACAGCTAGTTTTGAGGAAATCGGCAAAACACCACAAAAGGATTTGCAGGCAGAAAAGTCAACCTACCCAGCCTTGTTGGGCTTGGAAGAGGCCAAGGCCTTTTGTAACCAAACTCTGGATCAAGCTAATGAAAAATTGGAAGAAATCGCCCAGCAAGTCAGCTTTGAAACAGAGCCGATTGTGAAAGTAGTAGAAAGTTTGAGAATCAATGGCTAAGGAAAGAGTGGATGTACTAGCTTATAAACAGGGTTTGTTTGAAACACGTGAACAAGCCAAGCGCGGTGTCATGGCAGGTCTAGTCGTAGCAGTCCTTAATGGGGAGCGTTTTGACAAACCAGGAGAGAAAATCCCAGATGACACTGAGTTAAAACTCAAGGGTGAAAAACTCAAGTATGTTAGTCGGGGTGGCTTGAAACTAGAAAAGGCCCTGGAGGTCTTTGATTTATCAGTGGATGGCGCAACAACGATTGATATTGGGGCCTCCACTGGAGGATTTACCGATGTCATGCTACAAAATGGTGCTGAGTTAGTCTTTGCAGTCGATGTTGGTACCAATCAGTTGGCTTGGAAATTACGCCAAGACCCACGAGTTGTCAGCATGGAGCAGTTTAATTTCCGCTATGCTGAAAAGACTGACTTTGAGCAGGAACCAAGTTTTGCCAGTATTGATGTGAGTTTCATTTCCCTTAGTCTGATCTTACCAGCCTTGCATCGTGTGTTGGCTGAACAAGGTCAGGTGGTAGCACTTGTCAAACCCCAGTTTGAAGCAGGTCGTGAGCAGATTGGGAAGAATGGAATCATTCGCGATGCCAAGGTCCATCAGAATGTCCTTGAATCTGTCACTGCTATGGCAGTTGATCAAGGTTTTTCAGTGCTTGGATTAGACTATTCACCAATCCAAGGTGGACATGGAAACATCGAATTTCTGGCATATTTGAAAAAGGAAGAGGGAGCAAGTAACCAAGTTGCCCCTGAAATAGAAAAAGTTGTAGAGAGAGCACATAGAGAATTTAAAGATGAATAAAAAAGAAAGACTTGAAAAAATTAGAAGATTTGTTACGGATTATCAAATAGGGACTCAGGAAGAAATCGTTGAGCATTTAAAAGAAGCAGGTATCTCTGCCACTCAAGCGACGGTGTCACGAGATATTAAGGAACTGGGTATCGTAAAAATTCCCTTGAAGAACAATAAATACATCTATGAATTGCCAAAAACAATTGTAAGAAGTTTGCAGTTGGCTGAGAATAACATAGTAGGTTCTGAGCGCATGGGAAATATGATCAATCTGGATGTCATTCCTGGGAATACTGCCTTTGTCAAGAGTCAGCTGATGAATACTTTCTCAGAGAGAATTTTCAACTGTCTGGCAGACGACAACTCAATTTTGATTATCTTGAGAAATGAAGAAGACGCCAAGGAAATATTTGAACAAGTAAAAAATTGGTAGGTTTATATGTTACTTGAAATTTCGATAAAAAACTTTGCCATTATAGAGGCGATTTCACTCAATTTTGAAAAAGGCATGACAGTCTTAACTGGTGAAACAGGTGCTGGGAAATCGATCATCATCGATGCCATGAACATGATGTTAGGAGCTAGAGCGACTACAGATGTTATTCGTCATGGTGCTCCCAAGGCTGAAATTGAAGGGCTTTTCTCTGTTGAGAATAGTCGTTCTTTACAAGAACTCTTTGAAGAGCAAGGCTTGGAGTTGGGGGATGAAATTATCATCCGCCGTGAGATTCTCCAAAACGGACGTAGTGTTAGTCGCGTGAATGGCCAGATGGTCAATCTTTCTGTCTTGCGCGCCATTGGGCAACACCTTGTGGATATCCATGGCCAACATGACCAAGAGGAGTTAATGCGTCCTCAACTGCACATCCAGATGTTGGATGAGTTTGGTGATGCAGCTTTCTTGGACTTGAAGGAGACCTATCAGACAAGCTTTGACGCCTATCGCAAAATGCGCAAGCAGGTTCTTGAAGTCAAGAAAAACCAGCAGGAACACAAGTCTCGCATTGAGATGTTGGAATTTCAAATGGCAGAGATTGAAGCAGCAAACTTGCAGGCTGGTGAAGACTTGGCTCTCAACCAAGAAAGAGATAAACTCCTCAATCATAAGAATATTGCGGATACGCTAACCAATGCTTACAGTATGTTGGACAATGAGGAATTCTCCAGTCTTGCTAATGTCCGCTCAGCCATGAATGACATGGAAAGTGTCGAAGAGTATGACCCTGACTACCGTGAAATTTCAAGTTCTCTGTCTGAGACCTACTATGTTTTAGAAGATATTACAAAGCGTTTAGAAGATATTATTGAGGACTTGGATTTTGATGGTAATCGCCTCATGCAGGTTGAGAATCGCTTAGACCTTCTGAATACTATTACCCGTAAATACGGTGGGACTGTGGACGATGTCCTGCTTTATTTTGCCAAGATTACGGATGAGTACAATCTCTTGACAGGGAATAACCTTTCTTCCGAAGACATGGAAGCAGAGCTCAAAAAATTGGAAGTCAAGCTTGTCGACTTGGCAGGTCAGCTTGCATCTGCTCGCCATGACTTGGCCCAGCAGCTTGAGGCAGAGATTAAACAAGAACTGCAAGACCTCTATATGGAGAAGGCACAGTTCCAGGTTCGCTTTAACAAGGGGAAATTTAGTCGTGAGGGGAATGAAACAGTTGAGTTTTACATTTCAACCAACCCTGGTGAAGACTTTAAACCCTTGGTTAAGGTTGCATCTGGTGGGGAATTGTCTCGTCTCATGCTTGCTATCAAATCTGCCTTTTCTCGTAAGGAAGGTAAGACCAGTATTGTCTTTGATGAGGTGGATACGGGAGTCTCAGGTCGTGTAGCCCAAGCTATTGCTCAGAAGATTCATAAGATTGGCCAGCATGGTCAGGTTTTAGCTATTTCTCATCTTCCACAAGTGATTGCCATCGCGGATTATCAATTCTTCATTGAGAAGATTAGCGACGAACATTCAACTGTTTCGATAGTTCGTCTCTTGACTTTAGAAGAGCGAGTAGAGGAAGTGGCTAAGATGTTGGCAGGAGAGAATGTAACAGAAGCAGCCCTTACCCAAGCCAGAGAATTATTGCAAACGAAGGAGAAATAAATGACAGACTATTATGTAATTGGAGATGTCCATGGAAAAGCAGGTATGCTGGAAGACCTTCTCAAAACATGGGATGGTCACACTCAGTTGCTTTTTCTAGGTGACTTGATTGACCGAGGTGAAGATAGCCGCCGTGTTCTAGAAATGGTTAAGGACTTGGTGGACAATCAAGGGGCTATCTGTCTATCAGGAAACCACGAGTATATGTTTTTGACTTGGTTGGACAATCCTGAAGAAAGCTATGACCACTATCGTCGAAACGGTGGTGATACAACCATTAACTCAATCCTAGGGCGTCCTTTGGATGCACCTGTGGATGCAGTTGAAGACGCTAAACGTGTTGAGACGGAAGCAGCGGATTTGGTCGAATTCATTCGTCAGATGCCTTTTGTGATAGAGACAGACAAGTATATTTTTGTGCATGCTGGTATTGATTTGACCTTGGATGATTGGCATGAAACGACTGATTACAAGAAAGTCTGGCTCAGAAAACCATTCCACGAAGCGGCCAACCATACTGGAAAAACGATTGTCTTTGGGCATACACCTGTTTATGGTTTGTTGAAGCAAGACCGAGGTACTGCTGAACTATGGATAACAGAAGATGGCAAGATTGGTATGGATGGAGGAGCTGTCTATGGTGGTGTCCTTCATGGAATCGTCTTTACAGACCAAGGAATGGCCGAACACTACTTTATCGAAAATGACGGCTTTATCGCCGAAGATTAGTACTCCTAGCAGGGTATGGTCTTGTCAAAATGTTAAAAACAATTTATAATAAATAGATACCCTGAAAGGAAGAGAATCATGAATTTAGAAGAATTGAAAAAACGGCAGGAGAAAATCCGGAACTTTTCTATTATCGCCCATATTGACCACGGGAAGTCAACCTTGGCAGACCGTATTTTGGAGGCGACTGAGACCGTTTCTAGTCGTGAAATGCAAGCCCAGCTTCTGGATAGTATGGACCTAGAACGAGAGCGCGGAATTACCATCAAACTCAATGCTATTGAGCTGAATTACACTGCTAAAGATGGTGAGACCTATATTTTCCACTTGATCGACACACCTGGGCACGTGGACTTTACCTATGAAGTGTCGCGTTCTCTAGCAGCCTGTGAAGGGGCGATTTTGGTAGTCGATGCCGCACAAGGAATTGAGGCTCAAACTCTTGCCAACGTTTATCTAGCCTTGGACAATGATTTGGAAATTCTTCCAGTTATTAATAAGATTGACCTACCAGCAGCCGATCCTGAGCGAGTTCGTACAGAGATTGAGGATGTCATTGGACTGGATGCCAGTGAAGCAGTCTTAGCTTCTGCCAAAGCTGGTATTGGTATCGAAGAGATTCTTGAGCAAATCGTGGAAAAAGTGCCAGCCCCAACTGGTGATGTGACGGCGCCACTCAAGGCCTTGATTTTCGACTCTGTTTACGATGCTTACCGTGGGGTTATCCTACAAGTTCGTGTCATGGATGGAGTTGTTAAACCAGGTGATAAGATTCAGCTCATGAGCAATGGCAAGACATTTGACGTTACTGAGGTTGGAATTTTCACTCCAAAAGCAGTAGGGCGCGATTTCCTAGCGACAGGTGACGTTGGTTATATTGCAGCTTCTATCAAGACGGTTCAAGATACTCGTGTCGGAGATACAGTGACCCTAGCAAGCAATCCTGCCGCAAAACCGCTAGATGGCTACAAGCAGATGAACCCTATGGTCTTTGCAGGTCTTTACCCAATTGAGTCAAACAAGTACAATGACCTTCGTGAAGCTCTTGAAAAACTGCAGCTCAACGATGCTAGCTTGCAGTTTGAACCAGAAACATCTCAGGCTCTTGGATTTGGTTTCCGTTGTGGTTTCCTTGGGCTTCTCCATATGGATGTTATCCAAGAGCGTTTAGAACGTGAGTTCAATATCGACCTCATCATGACAGCTCCGTCTGTTATTTATAAGGTTAATTTGACCGACGGTGAGTCTATGGATGTGTCTAACCCATCTGAGTTCCCAGACCCAACCAAGATTGCGACCATTGAAGAACCTTATGTCAAGGCTCAGATTATGGTACCACAGGAGTTTGTTGGAGCAGTGATGGAACTGGCTCAGCGCAAGCGTGGGGATTTTGTGACCATGGACTATATTGATGACAATCGTGTCAATGTTATCTATCAAATTCCGCTTGCTGAAATCGTCTTTGACTTCTTTGATAAGCTTAAGTCTTCAACGCGTGGTTATGCAAGCTTTGACTACGAATTGTCAGAGTACCGCCCATCTAAGCTGGTCAAAATGGATATCCTTCTCAATGGGGACAAGGTGGACGCCCTCAGCTTTATCGTTCACAAGGATTTTGCCTACGAACGTGGGAAACTCATCGTGGATAAGCTCAAGAAAATCATCCCTCGTCAACAATTTGAGGTGCCGATTCAAGCAGCTATTGGGCACAAGATCGTGGCCCGTACTGATATCAAGGCCCTTCGTAAGAACGTACTTGCCAAATGTTACGGTGGTGACGTTTCTCGTAAACGCAAACTGCTTGAAAAACAAAAAGCTGGTAAGAAACGCATGAAAGCTATCGGATCAGTAGAAGTCCCACAAGAAGCCTTCCTCAGCGTCTTAAGCATGGATGAAGAATAGAAATATAAAATAAAACTCTTGAAGATTTTTCAAGAGTTTTTTGACTTTTGATAGACTCTAGCTGGTCAAATACGAAAGCTGAATAAATGAAAAAAGAAGATCAACTGGTCTTCTTTTTGCTATTTTTACGAATAGATAGATGAGTAGAAAAAGAAATGGAGTTGTATATGAAGATAACAAACTATGAGATTTACAAATTGAGAAAAGCAGGGCTGACCAATCAACAAATTTTAACTGTCCTTGAATATGACGAGACTGTAGATCAAGAACTTTTATTAGGAGATATTGCAGAAATCTCTGGTTGCAGAAATCCCGCTGTCTTTATGGAACGCTATTTCCAGATAGATGATGCACAGTTGGAGAAAGAGTTCCAAAAATTTCCATCCTTCTCGATTCTTGATGACTGTTATCCTTGGGATCTGAGTGAGATTTATGATGCTCCAGCGCTCTTGTTTTATAAGGGAAATCTAGACTTGCTGAAGTTTCCAAAGGTTGCTGTTGTAGGGAGCCGTTCATGTTCTAGTCAGGGAGCAAAGTCGGTTCAGAGAGTCATTCAAGGTTTGGAAAACGAGTTAATCGTGGTCAGTGGTTTGGCTAAAGGGATTGATACGGCTGCCCACATGGCTGCACTCCAGAATGGTGGAAAAACGATTGCTGTGATTGGAACAGGATTGGATGTGTTTTATCCTAAAGCCAATAAACGCTTGCAGGAGTATATTGGCAATGACCATCTGGTTCTCAGTGAATATGGACCTGGCGAGCAACCTCTGAAATTTCATTTTCCAGCTCGAAATCGTATCATTGCAGGACTTTGCCGTGGAGTTATTGTAGCAGAGGCAAGAATGCGTTCAGGGAGTCTCATCACCTGTGAGCGAGCTATGGAGGAAGGTCGCGATGTCTTTGCTATTCCAGGGAACATTCTTGATGGCCATTCAGATGGTTGCCACCACTTGATCCAAGAGGGGGCAAAACTGATTTCCAGCGGTCAAGATGTGCTGGCTGAGTTTGAATTTTAAGGAGAAATTTGTTCACACAGATAAACTTTTCTTCTATATATAGAAGTTAAGTCTTGACAGCTATAGAAAAATGGTTTACACTTTATAAAGTTTATTACTTTGAAAAGGTGTGATAGTGTGGCTACGGCAACAAAGAAGAAAAAATCAACAGTTAAAAAAAATCTAGTCATCGTAGAGTCGCCTGCCAAGGCGAAAACAATTGAGAAATATCTAGGAAGAAATTATAAGGTTCTAGCTAGTGTCGGACATATTCGTGATTTGAAAAAATCTAGTATGTCAGTTGACATTGAAAATAACTATGAACCGCAGTATATCAATATCCGTGGAAAAGGCCCTCTCATTAATGACTTGAAAAAAGAAGCCAAAAAAGCTAATAAAGTCTTTCTGGCGAGTGACCCGGACCGTGAGGGAGAAGCGATTTCTTGGCATTTGGCCCACATTCTCAACTTGGATGAGAATGATGCCAATCGTGTAGTCTTTAATGAAATCACCAAAGACGCAGTAAAAAATGCCTTTAAAGAGCCTCGCAAGATTGACATGGACTTGGTCGACGCCCAACAAGCTCGTCGTGTCTTGGACCGCTTGGTAGGGTATTCGATTTCACCAATTTTGTGGAAAAAGGTCAAGAAGGGCTTATCAGCAGGACGCGTGCAGTCGGTTGCCCTCAAGCTTATCATTGACCGTGAAAATGAAATCAATGCCTTTCAACCTGAAGAATACTGGACAATTGATGGTGTCTTTAAGAAGGGAACCAAGCAATTTCAGGCTTCATTCTATGGTATGAATGGCAAAAAGATGAAATTGACCACCAATGAAGAAGTCAAAGAAGTCTTGTCCCATCTAACGAGCAAAGATTTCACAGTAGACCAGGTAGATAAGAAAGAACGCAAACGCAATGCGCCCCTACCTTATACGACTTCAACCATGCAGATGGATGCTGCTAACAAAATCAATTTCCGTACTCGAAAGACTATGATGGTGGCCCAGCAGCTTTATGAAGGGATCAATATCGGATCGGGTGTGCAAGGTTTGATTACCTATATGCGTACAGACTCGACTCGTATCAGTCCTGTGGCTCAGAACGAAGCGGCAAGCTATATTAACGACCGTTTTGGTAGCAAGTATTCCAAGCATGGTAGCAAGGTCAAGAATGCCTCAGGTGCTCAAGATGCCCACGAAGCCATTCGTCCATCTAGTGTCTTTAACACACCAGAAAGCATCGCTAAGTACTTGGACAAAGACCAGCTCAAACTTTATACCCTTATCTGGAACCGTTTTGTGGCTAGCCAGATGACAGGCGCTATCTTTGATACCATGGCTGTCAAACTCTCTCAAAATGGGGTTCAGTTTGCTGCAAATGGAAGTCAAGTGAAGTTTGATGGGTATCTTGCTATCTACAATGACTCTGACAAGAACAAGATGTTGCCAGATATGGCAGTAGGAGATGTGGTCAAGCAGGTCAATAGCAAGCCAGAACAACATTTCACTCAACCGCCAGCTCGCTATTCGGAAGCGACCCTTATCAAGACCTTGGAAGAAAATGGAGTTGGACGTCCGTCAACCTACGCTCCGACAATTGAAACCATCCAAAAACGCTACTACGTTCGTCTGGCAGCCAAGCGCTTTGAACCGACAGAACTGGGAGAAATTGTCAATAAACTCATTGTTGAATACTTCCCTGACATCGTCAATGTGACCTTCACAGCTGAGATGGAAGGAAAACTGGATGATGTCGAAGTTGGTAAAGAGCAGTGGCAACGTGTCATTGATGCCTTTTACAAACCATTCTCTAAAGAAGTGGCCAAGGCTGAATCCGAAATGGAAAAAATCCAGATTAAGGATGAGCCAGCTGGATTTGACTGTGAAGTTTGTGGCAGTCCAATGGTGATTAAGCTCGGTCGTTTTGGTAAATTCTATGCTTGTAGTAATTTCCCAGACTGCCGTCACACACAAGCGATTGTCAAAGAGATTGGTGTCGAGTGTCCAAGCTGCCATCAAGGACAAATCATCGAACGCAAAACCAAGCGCAATCGTATCTTCTATGGTTGCAACCGTTACCCAGAATGCGAATTTACTTCCTGGGACAAACCAATTGGACGTGATTGTCCGAAATGCGGACACTTCCTTGTGGAGAAAAAAGTTCGTGGTGGTGGCAAGCAGGTTGTATGTAGTAATGGTGACTACGAAGAGGAGAAGATTAAATAAAATGAAGAGTCCTGAAAATGAATTTCAGGCTCTTTTTAGTTTAAGCTTGACAAATTTCCTCATTTTGTGGGAAACTAGTAGAAGATTATTTTATTAGGAGAAGACATGCGCTTTATTTATCTTAGTTTTGGTTTTATTTCTTTGGCTCTAGCTCTTGTAGGTGTTGTCCTGCCGCTCTTACCAACAACTCCCTTTCTTTTGCTGTCTATCGCTTGCTTTTCAAAATCTTCTAAGCGTTTTGAAGACTGGCTTTATCATACAAAGCTTTATCAGACCTATGTAGCTGACTTTCGGGAAACCAAGTCAATAGCGCGTGAACGTAAGAAAAAAATCATTGTATCTATCTATATCTTGATGGGAATTTCTATTTATTTTGCCCCTCTTTTGCCTGTTAAAATCGGTTTGGGAGCCTTGACTGTCTTTATCACCTACTATCTCTTTAAAGTAATTCCTGATAAGGATTAGTTTTTGAAATTTGATATTTCCTTTGATAAAAATGAAAGTATATTCAAATAATATGATATAATAAATTCAAAGAAAACATCAAGGAGAATCAAATGATTTACGAATTTTGTGCTGAAAATGTGACCTTGCTTGAGAAAGCGATGCAGGCTGGAGCTCGTCGAATCGAACTTTGTGACAATCTAGCAGTTGGTGGAACAACACCTAGTTATGGAGTGACCAAGGCAGCTGTTGAACTGGCAGCTAACTACGATACGACCATTATGACCATGATTCGTCCCCGTGGTGGCGACTTTGTCTATAATGATCTTGAAATAGCGATTATGTTAGAAGACATTCATTTGACTGCGCAGGCTGGAAGTCAAGGGGTTGTATTTGGTGCTTTAACTGCTGATAAAAAATTGGATAAGGCTAATCTTGAGAAGCTGATTGCCGCATCTAAAGGAATGGAAATTGTCTTTCACATGGCCTTTGATGAATTGAGTGATGAAGACCAGTTGGAAGCCATTGACTGGCTCAGCCAAGCTGGTGTCACTCGTATCTTGACTCGTGCGGGTGTGTCTGGAGACTCGCTAGACAAACGTTTTGCCCATTATCACAGAATTTTGGGACATGCAGCTGATAAAATTGAAATTCTACCAGGTGGGGGGATTGACCTTGACAACCGTCAAACCTTTATCGACCAGCTGGGTGTGACACAATTGCATGGAACTAAGGTTGTCTTTTAAAAAATAGAAAGGAACTGCTAGCTTTTGGTAGCAGTTTTCACTTATGTTTGAAATTTTTAAATCTTACCAGTTTAATAAAGAAAAAGCTCATGCCTATGGTTTTGTAGAAAATGGGGAAGTTTGGACCTATAGTTGCCAGATTTTGCAGGGTGACTTTTACATGGCAGTCTCTATCACTCCTGATAATGTGAGCTTTCAGGTTTTTGATCAGGAAACGGGTGACCTCTATCCCCAAGTACATATGGAAAGTATGCGGGGAAGTTTTGTCGGTAGTGTCCGTGAGGCTTGTTTGGAGATTCTCTACCAGATTCGGAAGGCTTGCTTTGATGTGCAGGATTTTATCTGTCCTCAGACTAAGCGTATCATGGATCAGGTTCAGGAAAAATATGGTAATCAATTGGGGTATCTGTGGGAAAAATCACCTGATACAGCTGTATTGCGCCATGAGGGCAATCAAA
The DNA here is from genome assembly GCF_000162495.1 of Streptococcus sp. M143. NCBI lineage: Bacteria > Bacillati > Bacillota > Bacilli > Lactobacillales > Streptococcaceae > Streptococcus > Streptococcus sp. M143. The sequence continues at coordinate 315,824 of NZ_GG730097.1, forward strand.
AGTGGTATGCAGTTTTAATGAGAATTCCATGGGATAAGCTAGATAAGGGGAGAGAAGGGCTAGTCGAAGCAGTCAATCTCAAACACGACAAAGTAGCTGACTTGCTTTCACAAAAGGGTATTTATCCAGCTTTTCATATGAACAAACGCTACTGGCTTAGTCTGGCGCTTGATGATAGTTTGCAAGATGAAGAAGTGATAGAACTCATCGAAAGAAGTTGGGAATTGACTATGAAAAAATAAGGAAATTCGCTTGAGTTTTCAAATACTTTCAATTAGCAAAATATTCTTTACTGAAGAAATTTTCAGAAAATATTGGATTTTTTCTTGACAAGAGATTTTTCCTATGCTAAAATACTTAACAAGATATCAAACAAAGGAGTAAGTCAAACATGAAAACAGCTAAGTTTAATCAATTTGCTTTGTTGTTGAGGTACTCGGGCTAGTGCAGAAGCATTAGTCCTGTTTGGCTTACCAAGCGGGAGTAAATCAACATCTCGCTTGGGTTTCTGAGCGAGATGTTTTTTCTATACTGAAATTTTGAAGGGGGAATTTTCATGCGTAAAGTTGAGTTTCTAGACACCAGTCTCCGTGATGGTGAGCAGACACCAGGTGTTAATTTTTCAATCAAGGAAAAGGTTGCCATCGCAAGACAGCTGGAGAAATGGGGCATTTCAGCCATCGAAGCTGGTTTTCCGGCAGCGAGTCCAGATTCATTTTTGGCAGTTCAGGAAATTGCTAAAGTCTTGAAAAAAACTGCTGTGACTGGTTTGGCCCGCTCTGTCAAGTCTGATATTGATGCTTGTTACGAAGCCCTCAAGGACGCCAAGTATCCACAGGTTCATGTTTTTATCGCTACCAGTCCGATTCACCGCAAGTATAAGCTAAATAAGAGCAAGGAAGAGATTTTAGAAGCTATTAAGGAGCATGTTTCTTACGCACGTTCTAGGTTTGAAATCGTCGAATTCTCTCCTGAAGATGCAACTAGAACAGAGTTGGATTTCCTCTTACAAGTCGTTCAAACAGCAGTAGATGCAGGTGCGTCTTATATCAATATCCCTGACACTGTTGGATTCACGACGCCAGAAGAGTACGGAGCTATTTTCAAATACTTGATTGAAAATGTCAAGACGGATCGTCAGATTATCTATTCACCTCACTGTCATGATGACCTCGGAATGGCAGTGGCTAACAGCCTTTCTGCTGTCAAGAATGGTGCAGGACGTGTCGAAGGAACTATCAATGGTATTGGGGAGCGAGCTGGAAATGCTGCTTTGGAAGAAATAGCAGTGGCTCTCAATATTCGCCAAGATTACTACCAAGCAGAAACAAGTATTGTCCTAAATGAAACCATTAATACGTCAGAAATGGTTTCTCGCTTCTCTGGTATTCCAGTCCCTAAAAACAAGGCTGTGGTTGGTGGGAATGCCTTTTCTCACGAATCTGGCATTCACCAAGATGGAGTTCTTAAAAATCCTCTCACTTATGAGATCATCACACCTGAATTGGTTGGTGTTAAGAGTAATAGTCTTCCGCTTGGAAAATTGTCAGGTCGCCATGCCTTTGTCGAGAAACTAAGAGAATTGGCCCTAGATTTTACAGAAGAGGATATCAAACCACTCTTTGCTAAGTTCAAGGCACTAGCGGACAAGAAACAAGAAATCACAGATGCAGATATTCGAGCTCTGGTAGCTGGAACCATGGTTGAAAACCCAGAAGGTTTCCACTTTGACGATTTACAACTTCAAACTCATGCAGATAATGACATTGAAGCTCTCGTTAGTCTAGCCAATATGGATGGTGAAAAAGTCGAATTCAATGCGACAGGACAAGGCTCTGTTGAAGCAATCTTTAACGCTATCGATAAGTTCTTTAACCAATCTGTCCGCTTGGTATCCTATACTATTGATGCTGTAACAGATGGAATTGATGCTCAAGCTCGGGTTTTGGTTACTGTTGAAAACAGAGATACAGAAACCATCTTTAACGCAGCAGGTCTTGATTTCGATGTGTTGAAAGCTTCGGCTATTGCTTATATCAATGCCAATACTTTTGTTCAAAAAGAGAATGCTGGTGAAATGGGGCGCAGCGTCTCCTACCGAGACATGCCTAGTGTGTAAAGGAGAAGGCTATGACAAAGAAAATAGTAGCACTAGCAGGGGATGGAATCGGTCCAGAAATCATGGAAGCTGGTTTAACGGTTCTGGAAGCTCTAGCTTCAAAAACAGGTTTTGACTATGTGATAGACAGGCGCCCCTTTGGAGGTGCAGGTATTGATGCTGCGGGGCATCCTTTACCTGATGAAACCCTCAAGGCATGTAGAGAAGCAGATGCCATTCTCCTAGCGGCTATCGGTAGTCCTCAGTATGATGGAGCATCGGTTCGGCCTGAACAAGGCTTGCTGGCTCTTCGTAAGGAACTCAATCTCTATGCCAATATTCGCCCTGTTAAGATTTTTGATAGTCTCAAGCATTTGTCACCTCTCAAACCGGAACGAATTGCTGGTGTAGACTTTGTCGTGGTGCGTGAGTTGACAGGTGGGATTTACTTTGGGGATCATATCCTTGAAGAGCGCAAAGCGCGTGATATCAACGACTACAGCTATGAGGAAGTAGAGCGGATCATTCGCAAGGCCTTTGAAATTGCAAGAAATCGCAGAAAAATCGTTACTAGTATCGATAAGCAAAATGTTCTAGCAACATCAAAACTCTGGCGCAGAGTAGCTGAGGAAGTCGCGCAGGATTTCCCAGATGTGACCTTGGAACACCAGTTGGTGGACTCAGCTGCCATGCTTATGATTACCAATCCTGCCAAGTTTGATGTTATCGTGACGGAGAATCTTTTCGGAGATATCTTATCTGATGAATCAAGCGTTTTATCAGGCACGCTTGGAGTCATGCCATCAGCTAGTCATTCTGAAAATGGACCAAGTCTCTATGAGCCCATTCACGGTTCAGCTCCTGATATTGCAGGTCAAGGAATTGCCAATCCTATCTCCATGATTTTGTCAGTTGCCCTGATGTTGAGAGATAGTTTCGGACGTTATGAGGATGCAGAGCGTATCGAGCGTGCTGTTGAAGCTAGTTTAGCGGCTGGTGTTTTAACAAGAGATATTGGAGGACAGGCTTCGACCAAGGAAATGACAGAAGCCATCATTGAAAGATTATGAAGATAAATGAAGGAATCACGCTTGCCCTCTTGATTTGGAATTTGCTGATTTTCTTGATTTATGGCATTGACAAATCCAAGGCAAGAAGAGGTGCTTGGCGCGTACCAGAGAAAATCTTACTCATTTTAGCCGTTACTTGTGGTGGTTTTGGTGCCTGGTTGGCAGGAATCATCTTTCACCACAAGACTAGAAAATGGTATTTTAAAACAGTTTGGTTTCTCGGGATGGTGACCACACTAGTGGCCTTATATTTTATTTGGAGGTAATGGATGGCAGGAAAATCGATTTTTGATAAATTATGGGACCGCCATGTTATCACAGGAGAAGAAGGGCAACCCCAACTCATGTATGTGGACCAGCACTATATTCATGAGGTGACCAGTCCCCAAGCTTTTCAAGGATTACGAGATGCAGGCCGCAGATTGAGACGACCAGACTTGACATTTGGGACCTTTGACCACAATGTACCAACGGTCAATATATACGATATTCGAGATGTGATTTCTAAGGCCCAAATCGATAAGCTAGCTGAAAATGTTGAGGAATTTGGGATTGAACATGCTGCCCACGGTTCTGAAAAGCAGGGTATTGTTCACATGGTTGGTCCAGAGACAGGACGGACCCAACCAGGAAAATTCATCGTCTGTGGAGACAGCCACACAGCTACTCATGGAGCTTTCGGAGCTATCGCCTTTGGGATTGGGACTAGTGAGGTCGAGCATGTCTTTGCTACCCAGACCCTCTGGCAGGTCAAACCCAAGAAAATGCTAGTAGAATTCACTGGTGTTCCTCAAAAAGGAGTCTACTCTAAGGATTACATTCTTGCCTTGATTGCCAAGTACGGCGTTGCCTGTGGTGTTGGCTATGTGGTTGAATATCGTGGACAAGCGATTGATGCTTTGACCATGGAAGAGAGAATGACCATCTGCAATATGTCCATCGAGTTTGGCTCCAAGATGGGAATCATGAATCCAGATCAGACCACCTATGACTATCTCAAGGGACGGGAATGTGTTCCAGAGGACTTTGAGGAGGCGGTTGCTGACTGGAAGACGCTTGTCAGCGATGATGATGCTGTTTATGATAAGGTTATCCAGATGGATGTCTCAGACTTGGCTCCTATGGTGACTTGGGGAACAAATCCTGCTATGGGCGTTGACTTTGACAGTAGTTTTCCAGAAATTAAGGATATGAATGATGAACGAGCTTATCATTACATGAACTTGGAGCCTGGTCAAAAGCCGGCAGATATTGAGCTAGGCTATATCTTTATTGGTTCATGTACCAATGCTCGACTAAGTGATTTGCAACTGGCTGCTCGATTTGTCAAAGGGAAGAAAATAGCTCCCAATTTAACGGCTATCGTAGTACCTGGTTCTCGTCCTGTCAAACGAGCTGCTGAGAAGTTGGGCTTGGATAAGGTTTTCCTAGACGCTGGCTTTGAGTGGAGAGACCCAGGTTGCTCTATGTGTCTAGGGATGAACCCAGACAAGGTCCCTGATGGTGTCCACTGTGCCTCAACCAGTAACCGCAACTTTGAAGACAGACAGGGATTTGGCGCTAAAACCCATCTCTGCAGTCCAGCAATGGCAGCGGCAGCAGCTATCGCAGGGCGTTTCGTAGATGTTCGACAGATGCCTGAGGCCCAGTAAGGAGAGGATATGGAGAAATTTACAGTTTATACGGGAACGACCGTTCCTCTCATGAATGATAACATCGACACCGACCAAATACTCCCCAAGCAGTTTCTCAAGTTAATTGATAAGAAAGGCTTTGGTAAGTACCTCATGTATGCTTGGCGTTATCTGGACGATAACTATATTGAGGATCCAGACTTTGTTTTTAACCGACCTGAATATCGTAAAGCCAGTATTCTCATCTCAGGGGATAACTTTGGGGCAGGTTCTTCGAGGGAACATGCAGCTTGGGCTCTAGCGGACTACGGTTTTAAGGTCGTGATTGCAGGATCTTTCGGTGACATTCATTACAATAATGAACTCAATAATGGCATGTTGCCCATTGTTCAGCCTAGAGAGGTTAGAGAGAAACTAGCCCAACTTAAACCGACTGATCAGGTAACTGTGGACTTGGAACAGCAAAAAATCATTTCACCAGTTGGAGAATTCTCCTTTGAGATCGACAGCGAGTGGAAACACAAGCTTTTAAATGGTTTGGATGATATCGGTATTACGTTGCAGTATGAAGATTTGATTGCTGCCTATGAAAAACAACGCCCAGCCTATTGGCAGGAATAGGAAAAATAGAAAAGGAAATAGAACTATGACAAAACACATTCAATGGAACGGAACACTTTCACAAGAAGGCTACGACATTTTAAAAGGTGAGGGCGGGTGCATTGTTTGCCCTACAAAAGTTGGTTACATTATCATGACTAGCGATAAGGCAGGTCTTGAACGCAAATTTGAAGCCAAAGAGCGTAACCGTAACAAACCAGGTGTTGTACTTTGTGGTAGCATGGACGAGCTACGCGCTTTAGCACAACTAAATCCAGAAATTGAAGCCTTCTACCAAAAACATTGGGACGAAGACATTCTCCTCGGTTGTATCCTTCCATGGAAACCAGAAGCTTTTGAAAAACTTAAAGCATACGGTGATGGCCGTGAAGAGCTCATGACAGACGTTCGTGGTACTAGCTGTTTTGTCATCAAGTTTGGTAAAGCTGGTGAACAGTTGGCTGCCAAACTTTGGGAAGAAGGTAAAATGGTTTATGCCTCATCTGCAAACCCATCTGGTAAAGGAAACCGTGGTAAGGTAGAAGGAATCGGAGAACGTATCGAAGGAGCAGTGGACCTTGTCATCGAAGCAGACGACTATGTGGCATCCATCCAACCTGACAAAACAATCGAAACTCGCTACGAGCAAGGTGTGATGGTATCTCTGGTCGATAAAGACGGAAAACTCATCCCAGAACAAGGAGGAGACCGTTCAATCTCACCAGCTCCAGTTGTTATCCGTAAAGGGCTTGACATTGATAAAATCATGATGCACCTGTCAGATACCTTTAACTCATGGGACTACCGTCAGGGTGAGTATTATTAAGCTGAGTAGACCCTAAACGCCTATCCTTTCACATGTTTTTATATATAGTGATTTCCGAGAATTAATTAGACATAATGAAAACAATCGTCTAAAAATTTTAAAAATTCAGTATAGAACATGCAAAATCCTAGAAAAAAAGGTAAAATAAAGATAGAAATTGGTAACGGTTACATTTTAAAGTGAGTTTGAGGTAAGGTGGTTTATTAGTGGGATTTATCATTAGGAGATCCTGATTTACATAGATTACCATTTGCTTAATGTAACTCATAATATATAAATACTAAGTGGCATTTGAGTGCTTAAAAGTCCAAGATACTGTTTAAGAGGTTTTACGAGTAGTTTGTCTACTGAAAACGAGCTGATAGAACCTCACCATCATCATATAAATATTAGAATTATCCATTTAACGTCGTTCTTTCGCTTTCTACACTCTCCTTGTTAGCTTGCTGAGAGTTGTAGCTGATGACAGCTAGAATTATACTGTAAGTGGCTCATTTAGACTCCCTTCGCATGTTTTGCTACTTGCAGTCGGGGTTTAAGTGGGCTTTTTTGAGTTATAATTGATTAGTTGTCAACAATATTTTTAATAGTTGATATGCCTAGAATCGCTCATACCAGTAATCACAATGAATGGGAGGTGGAAAGGATTATTTAAATAGAAAGGCGGTAGGCAAGTGAGTTATTAATGGCTCACTGATAAAAAGAAAAGAGGCGCATTATGGGACTTATTAGAGCAGGTGCAGGAGCTGTAGGTGGTTTATTAGCCGATCAATGGAAAGAATTTTTCTATTGTGAGTCTATGGACAAATCTGTCATGGTTGTCAAGGGGCAAAAGCGGGTCTCTGGTCGATCATCCAATACTAAGGGCAGTGATAATATTATTTCCAATGGTTCAGGTATTGCAGTGGCTGATGGTCAGTGTATGATGATTGTTGAGCAAGGTAAGGTTGTAGAAGTTTGTGCCGAACCAGGTGAGTTCACTTATGATACCTCCAGCGAACCAAGTATTTTTACAGGAAATCTTGGAAATTCTATCAAGGATACTTTCAAACAAATTGGGAAACGTTTCACTTATGGTGGCGATACTGGCAAAGATCAGCGTGTGTATTATTTTAATACAAAAGAATTAATTGATAATAAATTCGGTACACCGAACCCAATTCCATTTCGTGTGGTAGATTCTAAGATTGGTTTAGACCTTGACGTTTCTGTTCGATGCTCAGGGGTTTATTCTTATAAGATCGTTGACCCGCTTTTGTTTTATACAAATGTTTGTGGAAATGTTGAAAGAGAGTATTTGCGTGAAGAAATTGACTCACAGTTGAAAACTGAATTTATCAGCGCCTTGCAACCTTCATTTGCTAAGTTATCTGATATGGAATTGAGACCGAATCAAATTGTCAGTCACAATACAGAATTAGAAAATGCCCTCAATGAAACTCTCTCAGAAAAATGGGGTCAACTTCGTGGTCTTAAAGTCATTAGCATTGCACTCGGCTCTGTTACTCTCCCAGAAGAAGATGCCGAAATGATTAAGCAGGCTCAACGTACTGCTATTATGAAAGATCCGACTATGGCGGCCGCAACCTTAGTTGGTGCACAGGCAGACGCTATGAAGGCAGCCGCAAGCAATGAAGCAGGAGCTATGACTGGCTTTATGGGCTTTGGCATGGCAGCCAATGCAGGCGGTGGCATGAATGCACAAAATCTCTTTGCTATGGGACAAGAACAGGCTGCTAACCAAGCACAAACAGAAAATCAAGCACCACCAAGCACTCCGAATGTCAATAAGTGGATCTGTCCAAATGGACATGAGGCTATGGGGAAGTTCTGCCCAGAGTGTGGCAGTCCGAAACCAGTGGACAATAGCTGGACTTGTTCATGTGGCACGGTAAATACAGGTAAATTCTGTTCAAATTGTGGCAGTCCAAAACCGATAGTTCATCAAGCAAAACACTGTAGTAACTGTGGTTGGAAAGTTCCAGATTCTGGCCAGGCACCGAAATTCTGTCCTGAATGCGGGTCAACGTTTTAGAACAAGACAACTCTAGATTGGCTTAGTGTCGGGAGAGGAGATGATGACATGGCTGATAATTTAGAATACAAATGTCCTTGTTGCGGTGGTGCTTTAGCCTTTGATACGAAAATCCAAAAAATGAAGTGTCCTTACTGTGACTCTGAATATGAAATGGAAAGTCTCAAGCACATGGATGAAGGTTTGGTAGAAGTACAGTCTTCTACTGAGTCAACTTCAACAACCTATTCTACTGAAGAATGGCAAGAGGATGATGAACAGCTGAACGTCTTTATTTGCAATTCCTGTGGTGGACAATTGATTGCTGATGAAAATACTGCTGCAACAACTTGCCCTTATTGTGATAATCCAGTTGTTCTCAAGGAACGTCTGGTAGGTGATTTGAAACCAGAGTTGGTTATTCCGTTTAAACTGGATAAAAAAGCTGCCAGAGAAGCGCTTAACAAGCACCTTCTCGGCAAGCGTTTATTGCCAAAAATTTTTAAGGATCAGAACCATATTGATGAAGTAAAGGGTGTTTACGTGCCATTTTGGCTATTTAATACAGAAGCGGATGCGGATATTAAGTACAAAGCAACTAGGATAACGACTTGGAGTGACAAAGATTACAATTACACCCAAACTGAATTTTACTCTGTCCTTCGTTCTGGTCAGTTAGCCTTTTCTCATCTACCTGTTGACGGTTCTAAAAGTATGGACAATACCTTGATGGAATCCATTGAACCTTTTGATGTTTCAAAAGCAGTTGACTTTCAAACAGCCTATTTAGCAGGTTATTTGGCCGAGCGTTATGATGTGACGGCAGAAGAAAGTATCACCCACGCTAATAAACGGGCTAAAAGGAGTACTGAAGATAGATTTGCGGAAACAGTTAAAGGATTTACAATGGTAACTCCAGAAAGTAGTCATGTTGAGTTTAAAAATAGCAAAACCAAGTATGTCCTTTATCCAGTCTGGTTGTTAAACACAACTTGGAATAATGAAAAGTACGTTTTTGCTATGAATGGTCAAACAGGAAAATTTGTAGGCAATCTTCCCTTGGATAAACGAGTCTACTGGCGCTATTTTATGACGATTGCAACACTTACTTTTATTGTTTGCTATGGCATTGTTTGGTTGATTTATCTAATGTAAGGAGGAAGATATGATGAAAAAACTACTATCATTCCTTCTTGCGGTTTTTCTCGCTTTTACCTTGATTGGGATTGTGTCAGCTGACATGTCAAGTCAAACTTTAATTTATGATGAGGCCGGCCTCCTATCATCCAATGAGAAAAGCAAACTAGAAGAAGAAGCACAAGCTATTTACAAAGAGCATCAGTTCAAATCTTATCTGCTCATTGCTGACTCTTATGATGATGTAACTCAATATACAACGGATTTCTTCAAGAGAGGGAAGGAAGATGCTATTCTTCTGATAATAGGGAAGTCTAAAGATTATAGAACTATCTGCTACAAGGGAAAAGCAAAAGAGCTTCTGGGAGATTTTTGGGATACCTTTATCAAAGGAGTTTATCATAGCAATAGTAGTTGGTATGACAGTGCCCACCGTAGTTTGACTGCTATTGCTGTTAAGTTTGGACCCCTGAAGCGTCTCGTGGATGAAGCGGATTTACTGAGTGATGTAGAAGAAAAAGATTTATTAAGTAAACTTGATGAGATTAGTGAGCGGCAGAAATGTGACCTTGTTATTGTGACTGTCAAGGATCTGGGAGGGAAGACACCAGAAGCCTTTGCAGATGATTATTTTGACTATAATGGTTATGGTCAGGGTGAGGACTATAGTGGTTTATTGTTATTGTTAAGTATGAAGGAACGGGATTGGCATATCACCACAACAGGTTATGCGATTCGAGCATTTACCGATGCAGGTTTAGAATATATGTCTGATCGCTTTGTTCCGAAACTAAGCAACGGAGAATATGAGCAAGCATTTAGCAGTTTTGCAGAACTGAGCGATAAGTTCTTAACGCAGGCTAAGACAGATAAACCTTATGACAAAGGGAATCTTCCTAAGGAACCGCTAAGTTGGATATGGGTCCCCCTATCTCTAGGTGTAGGTCTTGTCACAGCCTTTGTAGTTGTTTCAAGTATGGCTGGTCAACTCAAAAGTGTGGAGCCAGATGTGGCAGCGACAAATTATATTGTAGAAAATAGTCTCACTGTCACTCAAGCAGAAGAAAAGTTTCTATATAAAACGGTTGATAAGGTGGCTCGTCCCAAAGAGAGTAAATCTTCTTCTGGAGGTAGCAGTACTCACACATCTTCATCAGGAAGAACTCACGGTGGTGCAGGAGGCAAGTTTTGATTAGAATAGACGAGTGAATGAGATAGACTTTCAAATCTATTTTAGGAGAAAGGGAAGTAAAATGAAAAAATTATTTAGCTTGATATTGGCACTTCTGTTACTTATCACGCTTGGAGCTTGTGGAAAATCAGGTGGAAGAGCGGACGATGCCTTAGTGGGTAAATACGTAGCTGTTAGTGGAACGGCCATGGGAGTAACGCTCTCTGGTGATGATATGGCTGGCTTCAAACTCGAATTGATGAGTGGAGGCAAGGCAAAACTAAACGTAGAAGGAACAACTGCAGAAGGTAAATGGAAAAATGATGATAACACATTAACTCTTACTATTGAAAATACTGATATGGTTGGCAAGCTTGATAAGGATACGATTACATTTGAAAGCATCTTGAAAGAGCTTGTCGGGACTTCAATGGATGTAAAACTTGCAAAAGAAGGAACGGATGCAGCGAAACCTGAGAACTTCTTGCCAGAAGAAGAGAAAGCTCTCTTAGGAGACTGGGTAGGCGCGTCTGTAGCGGATGTAATGGATGCAGACGCATCTGGAGAAATAGCACCAGATTCCTTGAAGGCAACTTTAAAGGCAGATCATACTTCTACAATCACCTATAAAGGAGAAGTAATTGCCACTCCTAAATGGAGTTATGTGACAGGTACCATTATATTTGAAGGTAAGGTTGCTGGAAATGCGAGTCTATACAGTGAACAAAAAGATGGGGTCTTTAAAATAACTTATAGCGGAGATAAGTATTATACCTTTACAATGAAATCATCTAAAGGAGATTAGAATAATAAATGGGCTAAATCAGTGCGGTGATGGTATGGAACTGTCATCGCACTTTTGGATTGGCTAAGGTAGTTATCAACTATAATTTACGAATCTAATAATTTTTAGTGATTTTCAGAAGATTTTGATTGTGATAAAAACGAACGTTTACAGAAGGTTTTTTAAAAAAATTGACAAAAACTGTACTTTGGTTTATAATAAGTCAAGGAAACGTCGGAAAAGACGTAGTGATGCGAAGGCATAGGTAGGTCATTACAAAAGAAACGAGACATCGATATGTTAAATGAATTTCCAATTTTTGATTACGAAGATATTCAATTGATCCCAAATAAATGTGTCATTAAAAGCCGTGCAGAAGCGGATACAAGTGTCACACTTGGAAATCACACTTTCAAACTACCTGTTGTGCCAGCCAATATGCAGACGATTTTGGATGAGAATGTAGCAGAGCAGCTTGCTAAAGGTGGCTACTTCTATATTATGCATCGTTTTGATGAGGCGGGGCGCATTCCTTTTATCAAACGCATGCACGATCAAGGGCTCATTGCTTCCATTTCTGTTGGTGTTAAGGATTACGAGTATGACTTTGTTAGCCAGCTCAAGGCTGATGCTCCTGAGTATATCACGATTGATATTGCCCATGGTCATGCGGATAGCGTGATTTCTATGATCCAACACATCAAGAAAGAATTGCCAGATACTTTTGTCATTGCTGGGAATGTGGGAACGCCAGAAGCAGTGCGTGAATTGGAAAATGCCGGTGCGGATGCTACTAAGGTTGGAATCGGTCCTGGTAAGGTTTGTATCACCAAGGTTAAGACTGGCTTTGGTACAGGTGGTTGGCAGTTGGCAGCACTTCGCTGGTGTGCTAAAGCAGCTCGTAAACCGATCATTGCTGATGGTGGGATTCGTACTCATGGTGATATTGCTAAGTCTATCCGTTTCGGTGCTAGCATGGTTATGATTGGTTCCCTTTTTGCAGGACACATCGAAAGTCCAGGGAAGACAATCGAAGTCGATGGGGAACAGTTTAAAGAATACTATGGTTCAGCTTCCCAATACCAAAAGGGTGCTTATAAAAACGTGGAAGGCAAACGCATCTTACTTCCTGCCAAAGGGCATTTGCAAGACACCCTTACTGAGATGGAGCAGGATTTGCAAAGTGCCATTTCCTACGCAGGTGGACGCAAGGTTGCTGACCTCAAGCACGTTGATTATGTAATCGTGAAAAACTCTATCTGGAATGGTGATGCATCCCACTAATGGAGGCATACCCCACCCAAAAAACTTGTTATTAGAGCAAATTTCTGTTATAATAAAACAAGTTTCCACCCTTAGTGTAATGGATATCACGTAAGATTCCGGTTCTTAAGATGGGGGTTCGATTCCCTCAGGGTGGATGTAAACAGCCTAAAAAAGCCTTTAAATAAGGCTTTTTCTTTATATTTCCTCCAAAATTGGAAATCTTTTTTCAAAAACTACCCAAATCTTTCCTAGTCCCATTTTAAAGTGACTCAGAGGGCTTTTTTTGATATAATAGAAAGGATCGTAATTATTAGAAAGAGGTCAGTATGAAAGAATTACAAACTGTACTGAAGAAGCGTTTTGCAATCGAATTTGCAGACAAAAACTTACTGGAAACGGCCTTTACTCATACGAGTTATGCCAATGAGCACCGCCTCTTAAAAATTTCACACAATGAGCGCTTGGAATTTTTAGGAGACGCTGTTCTGCAATTATTGATTTCCGAATATCTGTATAAAAAATATCCTAAGAAACCAGAGGGAGATTTGTCTAAACTCCGTGCCATGATTGTCCGTGAGGAGAGTTTGGCTGGTTTTGCGCGTGATTGCCAGTTTGATCAATTTATCAAATTGGGTAAAGGGGAAGAGAAGTCTGGTGGTCGCAATCGTGACACCATTCTTGGTGATGCCTTTGAAGCCTTTCTGGGAGCTTTGCTTTTAGACAAGGATGTAGCTAGAGTAAAAGAGTTTATCTATCAGGTCATGATTCCCAAGGTTGAAGTAGGTGACTTTGAGATGATTACGGATTACAAGACACACTTGCAAGAGTTGCTCCAGGTCAATGGGGATGTGGACATTCGCTACCAGGTGACTTCTGAGATGGGACCTGCCCATGATAAGGTTTTTGATGTAGAAGTTCTGGTTGAAGGCAAGAGTATCGGAAAAGGCCAAGGACGCTCCAAAAAATTAGCAGAGCAAGAGGCTGCTAAAAATGCCGTTGAGAAAGGGCTTGATTCATGTATTTAAAGGAAATTGAGATCCAGGGATTCAAGTCTTTTGCTGACAAGACCAGGGTCGTCTTTGATCAAGGTGTGACAGCTGTCGTTGGGCCCAATGGTTCTGGGAAGTCAAATATCACAGAAAGTCTGCGATGGGCCTTGGGAGAGTCCAGTGTCAAGAGTCTTCGTGGTGGCAAGATGCCGGATGTCATCTTTGCTGGAACTGAAAGTCGCAAACCACTCAATTATGCTTCGGTTGTCGTGACCTTGGACAATGAAGATGGTTTTATTAAGGATGCGGGGCAAGTTATTAAGGTAGAACGCCATATCTACCGTAGTGGAGATAGCGAATATCGAATTGATGGTAAGAAAGTGCGCTTGCGTGATATACATGACCTGTTCTTGGATACAGGTTTGGGACGGGATTCCTTCTCTATTATTTCCCAAGGGAAGGTTGAGGAGATTTTTAATTCCAAGCCTGAAGAACGCCGAGCCATTTTTGAAGAAGCTGCAGGAGTTTTAAAGTACAAAACTCGTAGAAAAGAAACAGAGAGCAAACTGCAACAAACTCAGGACAACCTAGACCGTTTAGAGGACATTATCTATGAGTTGGACAATCAAATCAAGCCTCTTGCCAAACAAGCTGAAAATGCTCGGAAGTTTCTCGACTTGGATGGTCAGCGTAAGGCGATTTATTTGGATGTACTGGTTGCCCAAATCAAGGAAAATAAGGCTGAACTAGAGTTGACAGAAGAAGAGCTAACGCAGGTTCAGGAACTCTTGACTAGTTATTACCAAAAGCGTGAAGAGTTAGAAGAGGAAAATCAGACTCTTAAAAAGAAACGGCAAGATCTCCAAACTGAAATGGCCAAAGACCAAGGGAGCTTAATGGATTTGACCAGTTTGATCAGTGACTTAGAGCGAAAACTAGCCCTATCCAAACTGGAATCTGAGCAGGTAGCCCTTAATCAACAAGAAGCACAAGCACGTTTGGCGACTCTGGAAGATAAGAGAAAGGCTCTAAGTAAGGAAAAGGCTGAAAAAGAAGGGAATCTGGAACAGTTAGAGGAAAGTTTAGCTGAAAACAACAAGGAACTCAATCGTTTAGAAGCAGAATTGTTGGCATTTTCAGATGATCCTGACCAGATGATTGAGCTCTTACGTGAACGTTTTGTGGCACTTTTACAAGAAGAAGCGGATGTCTCAAACCAGTTGACACGAATAGAGAATGAACTGGAGAACAGCCGTCAACTATCTCAAAAACAAGCTGATCAACTTGAGAAACTGAAAGAACAACTGACTACAGCTAAAGAGAAGGCCAGTCAACAGCAGGCTGAGCTTGAAACTGCCAAGGAGCAAGTTCAGAAATTATTGGCAGACTACCAAGCTAGTGCCAAGAAACAAGAGGAGCAGAAAGTTTCTTACCAAGCCAAGCAGAGCCAACTCTTTGACCGTCTGGACAGTCTCAAAAACAAGCAAGCTAGAGCCCAAAGTTTGGAAAATATCCTAAGAAATCATAGTAATTTTTACGCGGGTGTTAAGAGTGTTCTTCAAGAAAAAGACCGTCTTGGTGGGATTATTGGTGCAGTCAGTGAGCATTTGACCTTTGATGTGCATTATCAAACTGCCTTGGAGATTGCACTTGGAGCCAGCAGTCAGCATATCATTGTAGAAGATGAGCAAGCGGCAACCAAGGCTATTGATTTTCTCAAGCGCAACAGAACTGGTCGTGCAACCTTCCTTCCTTTGACAACGATTAAGGCGCGTACAATCTCTAGTCAGAATCAAGATGCTATCGCTGCAAGTCCAGGATTTCTGGGCATGGCTGATGAGTTGGTGTCGTTTGACAAGAGACTAGAAGCCATTTTCAAGAACTTGCTAGCTACGACGGCTATCTTTGATACCGTGGAACATGCGCGTGAAGCTGCTCGTCAAGTTCGCTATCAGGTTCGCATGGTGACGCTGGATGGGACAGAGTTGCGTGCAGGCGGTTCCTACGCGGGGGGGGCCAATCGTCAAAATAACAGTATCTTCATCAAGCCAGAGCTAGAGCAATTACAAAAAGAAATTGCTGAAGAAGAGGCCAGTCTGCGTTCAGAAGAGGCAAACTTGAAGACCTTGCAAGATGAGATGGCAGTATTAACAGAAAGATTAGAAACTATCAAATCACAAGGTGAGCAAGCTCGTATTCAGGAGCAAGGTTTGTACCTCGCCTATCAACAAACCAATCAGCAGGTCGAAGAATTGGAAACGCTTTGGAAACTTCAAGAAGAGGAATTAAATCGCCTTACTGAAGGAGATTGGCAAGCGGACAAGGAAAAATGCCAAGAGCGCCTTGCTACTATTGCCAGTGAAAAGCAAAATCTGGAAGCTGAAATTGAAGAAATTAAGTCTAACAAAAACGCTATTCAAGAACGCTATCAAAACTTGCAGGAACAGATTTCTCAAGCGCGCTTGCTTAAGTCCGAACTGCAAGGACAAAAGCGGTACGAAGTGACTGATATTGAACGCTTAGGCAAGGAACTGGATAGTCTGGATATCGAACAAGAGGAGATTCAGCGTCTCCTCCAAGAAAAGGTCGATAATCTTGAGAAAGTGGATACGGATTTGCTAAGCCAGCAGGTGGAAGAGGCCCAAACTCAGAAAGCCAATCTTCAACAAGGTCTGATTCGCAAGCAGTTTGAGTTGGATGATATCGAAGGTCAACTAGATGATATTGCCAGTCATTTGGATCAGGCTCGTCAGCAGAACGAGGAGTGGATTCGTAAACAAACACGCGCTGAAGCTAAGAAGGAAAAAGTCAGCGAACGCTTGCGCTATCTACAAGCTCAATTAACAGACCAGTACCAGATTAGCTACACAGAGGCTTTAGGAAAGGCTCATGAACTGGAAAATCTCAATCTGGCTGAGCAAGAGGTTAAGGATTTAGAGAAGGCTATTCGCTCACTGGGACCTGTCAATTTAGAAGCTATTGAACAGTGCGAAGAAGTTCACAGCCGTCTGGATTTCCTCAATAGCCAGCGTGATGATATTTTGTCAGCGAAAAATCTGCTTCTTGAGACCATCACAGAGATGAATGATGAGGTTAAGGAACGCTTTAAATCAACCTTTGAGGCTATTCGTGAATCCTTTAAAGTGACCTTTAGACAGATGTTTGGCGGTGGTCAGGCAGACTTGATTTTGACTGAAGGAGACCTGCTGACAGCTGGGGTTGAGATTTCTGTCCAACCACCAGGTAAGAAAATCCAATCTCTCAACCTCATGAGTGGTGGTGAGAAAGCCCTATCAGCTTTGGCTTTGCTCTTCTCAATTATCCGAGTCAAGACCATTCCTTTCGTCATCTTGGACGAGGTAGAGGCGGCGCTGGACGAAGCCAATGTCAAACGTTTTGGGGATTACCTCAACCGCTTTGACAAGGATAGTCAGTTTATCGTCGTAACCCACCGTAAGGGGACGATGGCGGCAGCGGACTCTATCTATGGAGTTACCATGCAGGAATCAGGTGTGTCTAAGATTGTTTCGGTTAAATTAAAAGATTTGGAAGAAACAGTAGACTAGTTACCAAACAATAGCATTTCTTAGGAGGTGCTATTTTTTAAAACTAAAGTGCTAAATTTTTTCTTAAGGTCAGTTCAGGCGTAAAAAACGACATTTGGGATTTCCTCTTAGCGAAAAGGCTTTCTCTATGATATAATAGTTTCATGATTACAACAGTACCTATTAAGAACGAAAAAGATATTGCAGTACCGGGTAAAACAGTCCTTGTACTAGGTTATTTTGATGGCATCCACAAGGGACATCAGAAACTTTTTGAAGTGGCCAGCAAGGCTTCGATG
The DNA here is from genome assembly GCF_000162495.1 of Streptococcus sp. M143. Lineage (NCBI taxonomy): Bacteria > Bacillati > Bacillota > Bacilli > Lactobacillales > Streptococcaceae > Streptococcus > Streptococcus sp. M143. Next base: position 333,257 of record NZ_GG730097.1, read on the forward strand.
AAGGATTATCTGCCAGTTGTCGTAATGACCTTTACAGAGTCGCCAAAACTTGCCTTACAACCTTACCAACCTGAGCTCATGCTCCATATCGTCAATCACGAGGAACGGGAGCACAAGATGAAGTGGCACGGAGTAGAGGCTCTTTTCTTACTTGACTTTAGTAGCAAATTTGCTAGTTTAACGGGTCAAGAGTTCTTTGATACCTACATCAAGGCTTTAAAACCAGCTATCATTGTAGCAGGATTTGACTATACGTTTGGTTCAGATAAGAAAACTGCGGATGACCTGAAGGACTATTTTGATGGAGAGATCATCATTGTTCCTCCAGTTGAGGACGAAAAGGGCAAGATTAGTTCCACACGGATTCGTCAGGCTATTCTTGATGGAGATGTAAAGGAAGTCAATCATCTGCTCGGCACTCCGCTCCCATCTCGTGGGATGGTCGTTCATGGAAATGCTCGTGGGCGTACTATCGGTTATCCAACAGCCAATCTGGTCCTAAGAGATCGAACCTATATGCCAGCAGATGGGGTATACGTAGTTGATGTCGAAGTGCAGCGTAAAAGATATCGTGGGATGGCGAGTGTTGGCAAAAATGTCACCTTTTATGGAGAAGAGCCACGTTTTGAAGTCAATATTTTCGATTTTTCAGACGATATTTACGGTGAGACAGTCATTGTCTACTGGCTGGACCGTGTCCGCGATATGGTCAAATTTGACTCTGTAGAGGAACTGGTAGACCAACTCCAGAAAGACGAAGAGATTGCTCGGAATTGGAAGGATGGAGAGTAGAAAAGTTTAAAAAAGTGAACCATATTTTGTGTTTGCTTTTTTATTTTTGAAAGAAATTTTTATAGCGAGAAACATGATTGAAGCTTAATTGAAAATCTGTTAAAATAGTGATATTCATAACTTTAAAACCAAAGAAAAGAGACTATATGATTACAGGCGAATTAAAAAGTAAAATCGATCAACTGTGGGAAATGCTGTGGACTGAAGGAAATGCAAATCCTCTAACAAATATTGAACAATTGACTTATCTTCTGTTTATGAAGGATTTGGATAGTGTTGAACTTGGACGCGAAAGCGATGCTGAGTTTTTAGGGATTTCTTATGAGGGAATTTTTCCAAAAGACAAACCTGAATACCGTTGGTCGACTTTTAAAAATATAGGAGATGCTCAGGAAGTTTATCGTTTAATGACACAGGAGATTTTTCCATTTATGAAGAATCTCAAGGGTGATACTGATGATACAGCTTTTTCACGTTATATGCGTGAAGCTATCTTTCAAATAAATAAACCTGCTACTCTCCAAAAGGTGATTTCTATATTAGATGAATTTCCAACCAGAGACTCAGGTATAGACTTTGATAGTGACACACAGGGGATTAATGATATTGGCGACATCTATGAATATCTGCTATCAAAATTGTCAACCGCAGGTAAAAATGGACAATTTCGTACACCTCGTCACATCATCGATATGATGGTTGAGTTGATGCAACCAACTATCAAGGATATTATCTCAGATCCTGCTATGGGGTCTGCGGGTTTCTTAGTATCTGCTAGCCGTTACTTAAAGCGTAAGAAAGATGAATGGGAAACCAATCCAGATAATATCAACCATTTTCATAACAATATGTTTCATGGAAATGATACGGATACAACTATGCTGAGACTTGGTGCAATGAATATGATGCTACATGGAGTGGAAAATCCACAAATTAGTTATCTTGACTCACTATCTCAAGATAATGAAGAAGCAGATAAGTACACTTTAGTTCTAGCAAATCCTCCATTTAAAGGGTCACTTGATTACGATTCAACTTCAAATGATCTTCTTGCGACTGTAAAAACCAAAAAAACAGAATTGCTTTTCCTTGCTCTTTTCTTGCGTACATTGAAACCAGGGGGACGTGCAGCAGTTATTGTACCTGACGGTGTCCTCTTTGGTTCTTCTAAAGCCCATAAAGGAATTCGTCAGGAAATTGTAGAGAATCATAAATTGGATGCTGTAATATCAATGCCAAGTGGTGTTTTCAAACCTTATGCTGGAGTTTCAACTGCCATTCTCATCTTTACAAAAACTGGAAATGGTGGAACGGATAAGGTCTGGTTTTACGATATGAAAGCAGATGGTTTAAGTTTGGATGATAAACGACAACCGATCAGTGACAATGATATTCCAGATATTATTCAACGTTTCCATCAACTTGAAAATGAAGCAGAACGTAAGAGAACGGACCAGTCTTTCTTTGTTCCAGTCGATGAGATAAAGGATAATGATTATGATTTATCGATCAATAAATACAAAGAAATTGAGTATGAAAAAGTTGAGTATGAACCAACAGAAGTCATCTTAAAGAAAATTAATGATCTAGAAAAAGAAATTCAAGCTGGCTTGGCAGAGTTAGAAGAATTACTCAAGTAGGGAGATGGATGTATGAAAAAAGTGAAGTTGGGGGAAGTTTGTGAGATATTAAATGGATTTGCCTTCAAGAGTTTGCTATATGTTAATGAAGGCATTCGTATTATAAGAATTACTAATGTTCAAAAAGGATACATCGAAGATAGTGATCCCAAATACTATCCAATTGAATATACAAATTCAATCGAGAAGTATATTTTAAAAGAAAATGATTTGCTTATGTCTTTAACAGGAAATGTTGGAAGAGTAGGATTAATAAGTAAAACAATGCTTCCTGCTGCGTTAAATCAACGGGTTGCCTGTTTAAGAACTATTGATAGTTTAATTTCCAAAGAATATGTATTTCAATTTCTTAATTCAGATCTGTTTGAGCAGTCAGCAATAAGAAGTTCTAATGGTGTTGCTCAAAAAAATTTAAGTACAGACTGGTTAAAAAAAGTAGAGATTACTTATCCTTCAGTTGAGCAACAAGAGTTGATTACTAGTACGTTAAATTTGATTGAACGATTAATTTGCTGTCGTAAAGAACAAAATAAAAAATTGAACGAGCTCGTCAAATCCCGATTTAACGAGATGTTTGGGGATCCTGTTTTTAATGAAATGAGATGGAGAAGATGTAAGTTAAAGGATATATCAATAGAAAAATTGGCTTACGGATCAGGGGCATCAGCAATTGACTTTTCAGGATTAAGATATATTCGTATAACTGATATTGATGAATGTGGAAACTTGAAACTTGACAAAAAATCACCTAGCCATTATGACGAGAAATATTTATTAAATACTGGGGATATATTGTTCGCCCGAAGTGGAGCTACAGTTGGAAAAACTTTTTTATATTCGAAAGAGAAGTATGGTCCAGCCCTATATGCAGGATACTTGATTAGACTAATCCCTAATCTTTCATTAGTAAACCCTGTTTTCGTTTATCACTTTACAAATACAAAGTTCTATAATGATTTTATTGCTAAAGTTCAGAATACAGTTGCACAACCAAATATCAATGCAAAACAATATAGTGAATTAGATTTCATACTCCCCCCTCTTTCCCTCCAAAACGAGTTCGCAGACTTTGTGGCTCAGGTCGACAAATCACAATTGGCAATTCAAAAATCTCTGGAAGAATTGGAAACTTTGAAAAAATCACTTATGCAGGAGTATTTCGGTTAAGATTCGAGATGAAATAGCAGTTTTACACTATCATTGTAATTACCGTAATTATTTGTTATAATACTTCAAAGGAGGAAATCAGATGGTCGTAAAAACAAGAAAACAAGGAAATTCAATCACCATTACGATTCCAAGCGAGTTCAATATTCCAAGTGGTGTTAAATACGAAGCAAAATTGTTACCAAGTGGTGAAATTATCTTTACTCCTGAAGAATCGGAACATCAGATCTCTTATGTTTCTGATGATGCCTTTAACTTAAAATTGGATACAATTTTTGATGAATACGACGATGTTTTCAAAGCTTTGGTGGAAAAATGACAGTCTATCTAACAGAAAAGCAAATTGAAAAAATCAATGCTTTAGTAATTCAACGGTATTCTCCAAAGGAGCAAATTCAAACAGTTAGTCCTTCAGCGTTAAATATGATTGTGAACTTACCAGAACAATTTGTTTTTGGCAAACCTCTTTATCCAACAATTTTTGATAAAGCAACAATATTATTTGTCCAATTGATAAAGAAGCATGTTTTTGCCAATGCCAATAAACGAACGGCCTTCTTTGTTTTGGTGAAGTTTTTACAATTAAATGGTTATCACTTTACTGTTTCCGTGGAAGAAGCGGTTGATATGTGCGTGACTATAGCGGTAGAAGCTTTAACTGATGAAAAAATGATAAGCTACTCTAAATGGATTTCTGAACATTCTATCAGAGAAAAGGTCAAAAAGTGAGATAGTATGCTGGATTGAAATGAGCATAAGAAAATAAATGAACAGGCAATATTAGAATTCTGTAATGCAGAAACTGATATTGCCTCTTTTTATTGATGAGTAATAATGAAAGTGAGAATTTATGGAATCAAAAGTTACAATTATCATACAAGAAATGTTACCACTTTTAAACAATGAACAATTACTAGCATTGAGAGAGAGTTTAGAACGCCATCTAGTGGATGGAAAAAAGCAGCAAAAGTATTCGAATAATAATCTGTTGCAACTATTTATAACTGCTAAGCAGGTGGAGGGCTGTAGCGCAAAAACAATACGTTATTATCAGAGAACAATTGAAAATTTGTTTCATGATATTAAGGAGTCTGTGACACAACTGACAACAGATGATTTAAGAAGTTATCTAGCAAATTATCAGTCTGAAAAGGACTGTAGTAAGGCGAATTTGGACAATATTCGGCGTATATTGTCTTCTTTTTTTGCTTGGCTTGAGCAAGAGGAGTATATCATCAAGAACCCTATTCGAAGGATTAAAAAAATTAAGACAGAACAAACTGTAAAAGAAACTTATACGGATGAACATCTGGAAATTATGCGGGATAACTGTGAAAATTTAAGAGATTTGGCAATGATTGACCTACTAGCATCAACAGGTATGCGTGTAGGAGAACTGGTCCAATTGAATCGTTCTGATATCGATTTTGAAAACAGAGAGTGTGTTGTTTTTGGAAAAGGAAAAAAGAAAGACCCGTATATTTTGATGCTCGTACGAAAATTCATTTAAGAAACTATCTCAATGATAGAAAAGATAGCCATCCTGCTCTTTTTATAACGCTAGTTGGAAAAGCTCAGAGACTTGGAATTGCGGGTGTCGAGATTCGATTGAGAAAGTTAGGACATAAACTTGGAATACAAAAGGTTCATCCACATAAATTCAGAAGAACCTTAGCGACTAAGGCGATTGATAAAGGAATGCCTATCGAACAGGTCCAAAAACTACTTGGTCACAGCAAAATTGATACAACCCTGGCCTATGCCATGGTTAACCAAAGCAACGTTAAACATTCGCACCAAAAATTCATCTCTTAAATGCAAATCCCGATTTAACGAGATGTTTGGGGATCCTGTTCTGAATGAAATGGGTTGGGAAAAACATAGATTATCAAAATTAACATTAAAAATTGGTTCAGGGGCTACACCTAGAGGAGGAAGAGAAAGTTATGTCAACGAAGGGATAGCACTTATTAGAAGTATGAATGTATATGATGGTAAGTTTATTTTCAAAGATTTAGCTTATCTAACTAATGTTCAGGCTGAAAAATTAAATAATGTAATTGTTGAATCCGACGATGTTTTGCTAAATATTACAGGTGCATCTGTATCTCGTTGCTGTATTGTTCCTCAAAATATTTTGCCTGCGAGAGTTAATCAGCACGTTTCTATAATTCGTTGTAAAAAGCACTTATTATCACCAATATTTTTAAATCAACTTCTAATAACTTCAGAGTTTAAGAGTTTGTTACTGAAAATAGGAGAAAGTTCAGGCGCCACCCGTCAAGCGATAACAAAAAATCAGATTGAAGAATTATACATCCCCCTCCCCCCTCTTTCCCTCCAAAACGAGTTCGCAGACTTTGTGGCTCAAGTCGACAAATCACAATTTGCTTGTGAGATAGTTATAAAACTGTGGAGAAATAGCTTGAAATCTAGTATAATATAGGTATATTTTTATTCAAAGTGAGAGAAAAATGGGAAATTTTAGCTTTCTTTTAAAAAATGCAGAGTACGAGTCATTTTCAAAGCCTTGTATAGAAGCTGAAAATATGATTGCGACATCTACTGTGGCTACTGCTTTTATGGCGCGTCGTGCTTTGGAGCAGGCTGTTCATTGGATATATAGTCACGATTCATATTTAGAAGCTCCCTATCGTGCTACCTTATCTTCTTTGGTATGGAATGATGATTTTAGAGAGATTGTGGATCCTGAGCTCCATAGGCAGATTGTTCTTTTAATTCGATGGGGAAATCATGCTGCACATGGTGGAGAAATTAAGGAACGAGAAGCGATTTTGGCTTTGCATCATTTGTATCAATTTGTCAATTTTATTGATTATTGCTACAGTAACGAGTTTGTGGAGCGTTATTTCGACGAGCAGTTATTGCCACTTTCAGCAAACATCAAGTTTCGAGAAACGCCACAATCTATGGCGAAATTACAAAACAGTTTGCCAGTTCTTCCTGATTTCGATGAACAGATGGCTAGTCAGTCCCTAGCTATTCAAGAGACTTATACTGAAAAACGTGAAACAGCAGCTCTACGGCAAGATGTATCTTTCCATATCGATCAACTATCTGAAGCAGAGACAAGAAAACTCTTTATTGATATCGATCTTCGTTTAGCGGGTTGGACATTTGAAGAAAACTGTCGTGTTGAGGTAGATGTTCATGGTTTGAAGCATGGGAAAGGAACTGGATATTGTGACTATGTCCTTTATGGTAAAAATGGGAAAATTCTAGCAATTGTTGAGGCCAAAAAGGCATCTGTGAATCCAGAAGTAGGGGAGGTTCAGGTCAAGGAATATGCTGAAGTCCTTGAGAAACAAATCGGCTATCGGCCAATTTGCTTTATTACCAATGGTTTAAAGCACTATATACTTGATGGTGTTAATCGTCGCCAGATTGCAGGGTTCTACTCTCAAGAAGAGTTGCAACTTTTGATGGACAGACGTCACTTGAAAAAACCACTCGAGGATATTTCTAGTAAAATTAGGGACGATATTTCTGGGCGTCATTATCAGAAACATGCGATTACAAGTGTCTGCGAAGCATTCTCTAATAATCGCAGACAGGCACTCTTGGTTATGGCAACTGGTTCTGGGAAAACCCGTACAGCGGTTTCTCTAGTTGATATCCTATCGCGTCATAACTGGGTAAAAAATGTTCTTTTTTTGGCTGATAGAACTTCCCTAGTTAAGCAAGCTTATGATTCATTTAGGAAATTACTTCCAGATCTTTCAGTTTGCAATTTCTTAGAGGATAAAGATGGTGCTCGATCTAGTCGAATGGTTTTTTCAACCTATCCGACCATGATAGGAGCGATTAGTGATCAAGAAGAAATAAATCAACGTCCCTTCACTGTTGGACACTTTGATCTCATCATAATTGACGAATCTCACCGTTCTATTTATCAGAAATACAAATCAATTTTTGATTATTTTGATGCAAGGATTGTAGGATTAACTGCCACTCCACGTCAAGATTTAGATAAAAATACCTACGGTTTCTTTAACTTGGAGAATGGTGTTCCAACATACGCATACGATCTGGAAGAGGCTGTCAAAGATGGCTATTTAGTAGCTTATCATTCGATTGAAACCAAGTTGAAACTACCTACGGATGGTCTACATTACGATGATTTATCCCAAGACGAAAAAGAATATTTTGATAGCCAATTTGAAGATGGTAGTTCTGAGAAAGATATTGATCCTGCAGATTTTAATACCTCTATTTTCAATAAAAAAACAGTCAAAATTGTTCTAGATGAACTAATGACAAGAGGGATTCAGACAGCTTCCGGTGATGAAATTGGTAAAACCATTATCTTTGCTAAAAATCATCGCCATGCTGAATATATCAGAGATATTTTTAACGAACGCTATCCTGAAAAAGGAAGCGACTATGCTCAAGTGATTGATTATAGCATTAAGTATTATCAAACCTTAATTGACGATTTTAAAATTAAGGAGAAGTACCCTCAAATCGCAATTTCTGTTGATATGTTGGATACAGGTATTGATGTACCAGAAGTTGTTAATTTAGTCTTTTTCAAGAAAGTACGCTCTAAAACCAAGTTTTGGCAGATGATTGGTCGTGGAACCCGTCTTTGTAAAGATTTATTCGGCCCCGAGCAGGATAAGGAAAATTTCTTGGTATTCGATTATGGTGATAATTTTGAATATTTCAAAACTGATTCAAGAGCAGGAGATAGCCGTCACATTGTTCCTCTGACTCAACGTTTGTTTAACATCAAGGTGGATTTGATTCGAGAATTGCAGGGCCTTCATTATCAAGATAATCAGTTTGCTAGAGAATACCGTCAGCAACTCGTCACAGAACTTCATGGACGTATGCTGAGCTTAAATGAGTTAGACTTTAGGGTTCGTATGGTCTTAGATACAGTTTACACTTATAGGAAGTTGGAAAATTGGCAAAATCTAACGACCGTCACAAGTGAAACAATCCAGAAAGATCTTTCTCCGCTTCTTTTTGAAGAAAATAAAGAGGATGAGATGGCGAGACGATTTGATTTATGGTTGTTTCAGATACAGTTAGGACAACTATTAGCCAAGCCAGCAACTGTCCATATTTCTCAAGTTATGAAAACGGCTAAAGCTCTTGTTTCTGTTGGTAATATACCACAGGTTTTTGCACAGGCTGAAATCATCAGGAAAGTACAAGAACCTGAATTTTGGGAAGAAGTTAGTTTATCTGGACTGGAAAAAATACGCCTTGCACTTCGAGATTTACTACAGTTTCTGGATAAAACGGAACGTAGTGTATATTATGTCAATTTTGATGATCATATTCTTTCCACTGTCCATGATACCAGGCCATATTTACAGGTCAATGACCTGCGATCTTATAATGAAAAAGTTGAACATTATTTGAAAACTCATCTAGATGACGAAGCAATTTCTAAGTTATACCATAATGAAAAATTGACCTCTCAGGATTTGCTTGCACTTGAAACATTGCTGTGGGAGAAATTAGGTAGCAAGTCAGATTACCTACAACATTATGAAAATAAAGCAATTCCTAGATTGGTTCGTGAGATTATTGGTTTGGATAGAGAGTCTGCCAATCAAGTTTTTTCTAAATTTTTATCGGATGAGAGTCTAAATGCCAAGCAGATTTCCTTTGTGAAATTGATTGTAGATTACATTGTAGAGAATGGTTGCTTGGAGACCAAAGTTTTAACACAAGAGCCGTTTAAATCGTATGGTTCAGTTCAACTACTCTTTCAACACCAACTCCCTGTACTTCGTAATATTGTCCAAACAATTGAACTCATCAATGATCGAGCTGGAGAAGCAGCATAAATAATAAGAGGTTGTAAATGCAAACGCAAGAAGAAATGAATGTTTTGGTACCTGGAAAATTAGCAGAAATTGAGCGTGATTATGATATCAGAGTTTTGTGGGCTATTGAGTCTGGTAGTCGTGCCTGGGGATTTGAGTCTCCTGATAGTGACTTTGATGTGCGATTTATCTACAAACACAAGCGAGATTTTTATCTCCATTTGAATGAACGGCGTGATGTTATCGAGTTACCAATTGACGATACTTGGGATGTGAGTGGCTGGGATTTAGACAAGACTTTAAAACTCCTTTATAAGTCAAATCCAACACTGTTTGAATGGTTACAGTCACCAATTGTTTATCAACAAACGGATTTTATCGAGCGTATACGTCCTCTTGCCAACCAGTATTTTTCTGAGAAGAAAATGCTCCACCATTACTTGAACACTGCTAGAACTCAAATGAATAAGTATCTTTCAGGAGACAAGGTCAAACCTAAAAAGTATTTCTACGCGCTTCGTCCTATTTTGGCTTGTCGTTGGATCGAAAAATACCATTCAATCCCTCCGATTTTATTTGATGATTTGGTGAAAGAATTGCTGCCGTCTCAAATGAAGGAGCATGTTTCAAGATTGCTTGACATTAAGATAAACGGTCCTGAAGGTATGGAAATTGAGCCTATAAAGCCAATTCAAGATTATATTTTAGATAATATTCAAGAACTGGATGCCTACGTCCAAAGTGTTGGCGAGGATAAAAGAGACTGGAAAGCTCTAAATCAATTTTTCCTTGAAGAATTAGGCCACGACTGAGGTTGTTTATGGGGAAATGGACATGTAAATGCGGGCAAGCGATGAATGACCATAGGTCGCCCGATCCAAATGCTTATTCAGTTTATTCGGATGAGTTGTTTGAAGAAATCATGAATAAAGCTGACGACCATAATAAAATTTCTTATGATGAGATTTCTGAAGCATCCTTTTATATGTGGAAGTGCCCTGAATGTGGCAGTTTCATGGTTTTTGGCGAAGACGGGGGTAGAGATTGCTTTACTTTTTATGAACGCCAAGAAGCAGAAAAGGTTGAACCTCTCTTTGATCCGGATCAAGAGCTAAATCTTGTTGTTGTTGAGTTTCAGGAGGGAGGGAATGGCTATACTTATATCTGCGATGACCCAAATATCCATATTGGGCATGCTGTTATTGTCCCAGTAGGGAAGGAAAATACTGAGAAAACTGCTTTAGTTGTACAGAAGTATCATGCCCTACCAAAGGATATCACTTTTCCCGTTGAAAAGTTAAAACGAGTCATCCGTAGGTATTCATATTTCGACCCACTCATTTCAAAAATCGTTTGTAGAAATTTAATTAAGCTTGGAAGAATTCTTGATGCTTGCTCTAAAAATTCTAAACCTGCTAATCAGCAATATTATAGTATCAAAACTCCCTTAGGCTATTTCTGGTTAGAATTAAATGGAGTTCCGATTCCAATGAAAATTACACAGATTCAAGTCAGAGATAAAAAGTACCAAGTAGAAGGTGCCCTTTATATTAAGCCTTCAGAGATTAATTGTAGAAAATTCTATGAACTGGAATTATGTGCAGATTTTGATATTGATGCTTCTAGATGGATCGATGTTCTCTCGGATGAAAATGTTTGGGGCAATAGCTGGGAACTAAATGGTCTTCAATTTGGTATTACTGCAGGGGAATCTCCAGAATTTGAAGACGAAGTTGTTGCAAGAAAATATAGTCGTATCCCACTTTATTATGACTGGCACCCTGAATTTGAAGATTATTATGGCTTCAGTTTAGCTTGGAAAAAATACAAGTCTGATAGCGATTTATCAATAGATTTCTATACAACGTAAGATGCAGGAGAATAAGCATGAATCAAGCATGGGAATTATTGTTTGAAGGCAAAATTGAAGAGGCTAAAAAATTAGTTGAAGCTGATTTTTCTTTGGAAACTTGCACTAATTTTAGTTTATTAAATTTGATGGGCTATATCTATCTTGAAGAGCAAAATTATAACGAGTGCTTAAGTATCTACCAGCGTTATATTGACTTAGCCCGAACTAAAAGTGACCAAGAAAATGAACATATAGGCTATCATCAGTTAGCGATGGTTTACCGTGAAATGGGTCATTTTCAAAAAGCTCTACTCTATATCGATCAGGAAATGCAAATTATAAAAAAATATTTTCCCAATGATGCTTTGAAATTTTCTGTTAACAACTATGAACAAGGCTACCTTCGTTTAAAGTTGGGAAATCTAGAAGAGGCAGAAAGCTATATGCAAGAATCCCTAGATTTTGCTTTGACAACTGAGGACTTCATTGCCCAAGCCTGTTCCTATAGAGGGATGGGAGAGATTTATCTGAAGCAAGATTCAGTCAAATCACGAGATTATTTTTATCAATCTATTCAACTCTTTGAAAAAGCTGAGGATAAAATTGGAGCAGATGAGGTAATAGCTTTGTTACAAAATGAGAAGTAGTCCAACTGAGCTGAAGAAAAACAGTAAAAAGCGGAGATTCATGGCGCAGAAAAGAGGCTAGTTCATAATTTCAACAACTGGAAACTATGAAGTTTGACTGAAAAAATCAAGCTTAGTGCATTTATATTATGTCTTCATTTTACAGAAACCGAAAGTAAATAACTATTTTTAATATAAAATTTTGTCTTTTATCATATTTTTTTGAAAAAAGCTAGTAATTTGACTGAAAAAATTTGCAATTCTCCACAAGAAAATATATAATATAGTTGAGATGGAAAAACGTTTTTCAAAAGGAGGTGCACATTATGTTCTTAGGATTCTACTTCCGTTTTTGGTTCAGCATTTGGTGGCGTTAATAGAGGTTAGTGGTTGTTAAATTAAACTCAAATAGCTTTATGCCAGTAAGAAACTGAAATATTCAGTTTAATATGAGTTTTATTTTTTCTAGTAAATTAACGTTTTCTATCACAACTCTATTGCAGTTAAGCTATAATGTGTGATAATTGTCAACCCTATCTTATTAACATTTTTATGGTCTCGAGAAATCTTATTTCTTGGGACTTTTTCTATTGTTTGAAAGGTTGTGTGTTGATTTTGTTGAACTAGGAGAACAAAAAAGACAAGCTACTTTAAAAAGTAATTTGTCTGTTGTTGGGTCACTTTTTATTGAAACACACGATAAACGTAGGGATTTTCTGGTTTGTCTACTTTTGTGAAACTCTCAACTTCCAGTGTTGGGAGTTTTTGTTTGAGTTCTTTATGGTAGTGGAGAGCGAGAGTTCCTTTGGCAGTAATCCAGGTATTGTCAGGATACTGGCGTGAGTTTCCCTTAGTCAGGAGTCCATATACTCCAGAGTCGGCGATACAGTGGATGATTCCAAAGCGAAAGAGGAACTGGCTATCTTGATGGCTAGGATCGTTATAGACAAAGCCTGTAAACTCGATTTTCTTTCCTTCAAACTCTTGAGGGTAGTCATAGAGAACTTCCATGACCTCCATATAGTTTTCGTCTGTAACCTGAATGGTTGGCTGGGCGAGGTATTTGTCAGCTGTGGTCCTCATTTCCTTTTCATAAGCAGATTTGGAAAAATAGGTACTGGTATCGGGTTTGAAGTATTGACTGGATGTGCCTTCGCTTGCCTGAATAGCTGTGTCGATTCCCTCAGCAAGTGGGAAATGATATCCCTTAGCAGATACGGTTCTCGAGTCCAAACTTACTGTCGGAAAGGCAACTCCAATCAACAGAGGTAGTGACAGTAACAGGATGCTGATTCGTCTAGCTCGACGACTTTCCATATGGCTGTGTGAGTTGATTTTCTTAATCCAGATGTAGAATTGGACCAGGGCCAACAGAAGAGAAAGGACCATGGAGATATAGACTAGATAGGAATAGTGGAGGTTGATGTAGTGACTGAGCTTGCCAGATAGCTTGAGGTAAAGGGTCAGAGCAAAATAACCCAGTAGAATGAAAAATCGAATCATAGCATCACTCCTATCATGTAAGAATAAAGCAAGACAAGCAGAGTCACGATGCCCATAAATTGCCAGATGAAGTTGGCCTTGAGATAGTGTTTCATCATGAGGAGATTTTTGATATCAAGCATGGGGCCAATGACTAGAAAAGCAAGGACTGGTGCTAGGCCAAAGCTCAAGAGGAGAGAAGCACCAATAAAGGCGTCCGCCTCGCTACAAAGAGAGAGGAGAAAGGCAAGAAACATGAGCAAGAGAATCGCAAGGAATGGACTAGCACTGATAGAGGTCAGGATCCGAGTCGGGACATAGACCTGTACGATAGCTGTAAAGAGACAGCCAAAGACTAAATAGCGCCCCATATCGAAAAACTCATCAATAGCTTGTATAAAGACTTGAAAGACTTTTCTAGCAGGAGTCAAGTGTGAAAAGTCATGTTCATGACAAGCAATAGGATTCTCTTTTTGAATGGATTCTTTCCAGAAAAATCCTAGGAAAATCCCTAGAACCAAAGCGACTAAAATCGCTCCCAGGGCTCGAAAGATGGTAATTTTTAAGGAATTGCCAAAGGCAGAATAGGTAGCGAAAAGAACGATAGGATTGATGATGGGAGCAGTCACCAGAAAGGGAACGGCCGTGTAGCTGGGGACTTTCTTTTCCAAAAAACGATTGATAATCGAGACGATTCCACATTCACAAGAGGGAAAGAGAAAGCCAATGAAGGTACCAAAAAAAATCCTCCCCCAACGATTGCGAGGGAGAAATTCAGTGACTTTATCTGGTGTGATATAGACTTCGATCCAGCCTGAAATGAGACTCCCAATCAGAACAAAAGGCAGAGCCTCGATGATAATGGAGAGAAAAATAGCTCCCGCTTGTAATGCACTAGGAGGAAGTGATTGGAAAAAAGTCATCTATTTTTTCTTCTCAACTTTTTCTTTTTTATCTTTGTCATCTGGAAAAGTGACCTGTGTTAAGTCAGGAAGTTTGGCAAATTCTTCAAACATTTTGTCCAAGTCATCAGTTTTTGTAAATTTAACAGCCATGGGCCTACCTCTTTTCTAAATTCTACCTCTATTATACTATTATTTTGCGGAAAAGGGATTATTTTTATTTTGATAATCAAAGAGGTAAAAACAGGTAAGGTGAAACAAGCTTTGTTCCTTATGGTATAATAGGTTTATGGATAAAAAATATGAAAAAATCTCCCAAGATTTGGGTGTAACGTTAAAGCAAATCGATACCGTTCTAAGTTTGACTGCCGAAGGGGCGACGATTCCCTTTATCGCGCGTTATCGAAAGGATATGACTGGTAGTTTGGATGAGGTGGCGATTAAGGCCATTATAGACTTGGATAAAAGCCTGACTAATCTCAATGACCGCAAGGAAGCTGTCTTGGCTAAGATTCAAGAACAAGGCAAGCTAACAAAGGAATTGGAAGAAGCTATCTTAGCTGCCGAAAAACTAGCAGATGTAGAAGAACTGTATCTTCCATACAAGGAAAAGCGTCGGACCAAGGCAACCATTGCCCGTGAAGCTGGACTCTTCCCTCTTGCGCGCTTGATTTTGCAGAATGTAGCTGACTTAGAGAAAGAGGCTGAGAAGTTTGTCTGTGAAGGATTTGCGACTGGTCAAGAAACTTTGGCTGGTGCAGTTGCTATCTTGGTAGAAGCCTTATCCGAAGATGTCAATCTACGTGCTATGACCTATCAGGAGGTGCTGAGACATTCTAAAATCACTTCGCAGGTCAAGGATGAAAGTCTTGATGAAAAACAAGTTTTTCAGATTTATTACGATTTTTCAGAGACAGTTGGCAACATGCAGGGCTATCGTACCTTAGCACTCAATCGTGGGGAAAAATTAGGCATCTTGAAGGTTGGTTTTGAACATGCGACGGATCGTATCCTAGCTTTCTTTGCTGCTCGTTTCAAGGTGAAAAACGCCTATATTGATGAAGTTATCCAGCAATCTGTTAAGAAAAAAGTCTTGCCTGCTATTGAGCGACGCATTCGGACAGAATTGACTGAGAAGGCAGAAGAAGGAGCTATCCAACTCTTTTCTGACAACCTGCGAAATCTCCTCTTGGTTGCTCCGCTGAAAGGGCGCGTGGTTTTAGGGTTTGACCCTGCCTTTCGTACAGGTGCCAAGCTAGCTGTCGTTGATGCGACGGGGAAAATGCTAACGACCCAAGTCATCTATCCTGTTAAACCAGCATCATCTCGTCAGATTGAAGAAGCCAAGAGAGACTTAGCCGACCTGATCGGTCAGTACAGTGTGGAAATCATTGCCATTGGTAATGGAACGGCCAGTCGCGAAAGTGAGGCCTTTGTGGCGGAAGTTCTTAAAGATTTTCCAGAAGTCAGCTATGTTATCGTCAATGAGAGCGGTGCTTCTGTCTACTCTGCCAGCGAACTTGCGCGTCAGGAATTTCCAGAATTAACCGTTGAAAAACGCTCTGCTATCTCTATCGCCCGTCGTTTGCAAGATCCCCTCGCTGAATTGGTTAAAATTGATCCTAAGTCAATCGGTGTCGGTCAATACCAACACGATGTCAGTCAAAAGAAACTGTCTGAGAGTTTGGACTTTGTCGTCGATACGGTGGTCAACCAAGTCGGTGTCAATGTTAACACAGCCAGCCCAGCTCTTCTTTCCCACGTAGCTGGACTCAATAAAACCATCTCTGAAAATATCGTCAAATACCGTGAAGAAGAAGGAAAAATCACTTCACGCGCTCAAATCAAGAAGGTTCCTCGTCTAGGTGCCAAAGCCTTTGAGCAGGCTGCTGGTTTCCTCCGTATCCCTGAAAGTAGCAATATTCTTGATAATACTGGAGTTCACCCAGAAAACTATGCTGCCGTTAAGGAACTCTTCAAACGTTTGGATATCAAGGACTTAAATGAAGAAGCACAAAATAAGCTTAAGTCACTTTCTGTCAAGGAAATGGCGCAAGAACTAGACCTTGGACCAGAAACCCTTAAAGATATTATTTCAGACCTTCTCAAACCAGGTCGAGATTTCCGTGACTCTTTTGATGCTCCAGTTCTCCGTCAAGATGTTCTGGATATCAAGGATCTCGTTATCGGCCAGAAGCTGGAAGGAGTGGTGCGGAATGTCGTTGACTTCGGTGCCTTCGTTGATATCGGGATTCACGAGGATGGCTTGATTCATATTTCCCATATGAGTCGTAAATTTATCAAACATCCCAGCCAAGTGGTGTCAGTCGGAGATTTGGTAACGGTTTGGGTTAAGAAAATCGATACTGAACGTGAAAAAGTCAATCTGTCGCTCCTGGCTCCAGATGAAACTGACTGAGTACGTTCAGTCTGTTTCCCTCGAAGATTTTGGTAGACCTTTTACACACCATGCCAAGTGGAATTCTCGTCTGCGAACGACAGGTGGGCGATTTTTCCCCAAGGATGGGCATTTGGACTTTAATCCCAAGGTTTATCAGGAACTAGGTTTGGAAGTCTTTCGCAAGATTGTGCGCCATGAACTCTGTCACTATCACCTTTATTTTCAGAAAAAGGGGTATCAGCATAAGGACCGAGATTTTAAGGAACTTTTGAAAGAAGTGGATGGACTGCGCTTTGTACCACCTTTGAAAGCACAAACTAAAATCCCCTACCTAGTCTATCAGTGCCAATCCTGCCAGCAATGCTATCAACGCAAGAGGAAGATTGACACGAAACGCTATCGCTGTGGCGTCTGCCATGGTAAACTCGTCATCTTAAATCGGCCTAAGGACTGATGTTTGTGCCCCTGTTTCATGCTATACTAGTTGTAAGAATACCGAAAGAGGAAACAATCATGAATACAAAATTTTATAAAATGAGACGAAATCGTATGGTGTCGGGAGTCTTAGCTGGTCTATCAGACAAGTGGAATTTTGATGTAACCTTAGTTCGCTTTCTCTTCGCCATTTTTACCATATCAAATTTTGGGATTGGCGTGATTATTTACATCATCCTCGCCTCTATCCTGCCAACTAAGGAAGAAATCGAAGCCGAAATGTACGGAACAGGACCACGAAAACGCAAGGAAGCCCAAGCCATTGAAGACAATGATGGCTGGTTTTGGTGAGATTTAACAGGGAAAATTTATTATTTGCACTATGTTACTTAAAAGAAGTAGCATAAATGACTGAAAATCCCTTGTGGTTATTTAGCCACAAGGGATTTTGATATTTAAGTATATTCTTTTCCATCTTGAGAGAGATGAATTACCTGATCAGCCATTTTCCAAATACTAGGATTGTGAGTTGCGATGATAATTGTTCTATTAGCATTACGAAGTTCAAGGAGAATTTCCATAATTTCCTTGGAATTTTTGGGGTCTAGCGAGGCGGTAGGCTCATCAGCTAGAATTAAGGGAGGGTCTTTCAGGATAATCTTAGCAAGTGCTACGCGTTGAGCTTCACCACCAGATAATTCATAGATGTTTTGGTTGAGACTTAGATAATCCAGTCTGACAGCTTGCAGTGCTTGAAGAAGAAGTCTCTCTTTCTCTTGTTTTTTGTTTTTCTTTTTACCAATCAGTCCCAGCTCAAGGTTTTCTCGAATGGTCTGACTTTCTAATAGTCCGAAGTTCTGGAAGAGATAACCTAGCTCGTTACGATAGAATTCCTCATTTTTTAGTGAAGTCAAAGACTTTCCTTTGTAAACTATTTCTCCTTTGTCGAAAGTCTCTAGTTTTGCAAGCATATTGAGCAAAGTGGTTTTTCCACAACCACTGTCTCCTATCAAAGCATACACCATACCACTTTGAAAATTCAGATTCAAGTCTGAAAAAATAATACGAGAACCAAATTGTTTCCAAATATGTTGTAATTCAATCATACTATCCTCCTTTGATAATGCTAACATAGGTTTTGCTTTCCTTCTTATCAAAGATCTTCAATAGAAGAACGGCTAAACTTAAAAAGCTGAAAAATAGGATCAGGGTAATCCAGATATTCTTAGAAATAATGAAAGCTAGACCACTTCCGAGAAAGAGAGCTATTATTTGAGAAGTGATATATCTACTGTGTAATTCAAAGAAATAATAGCCTGCTATTTTTTTCAAGAATATGGTTTTGCGAAAGGCTTCAAAATAGAGCAGATTTAAACTTGTAAACAGCAAAATTGAAGTCAAAATAGCAAACATAGAACTCGCTAAGTTACTAAAAATTTCGATTTTAATTTTTTGATTTAACTGGAGATAGGTTTCCCTAGCAGGCGATAGCCTTGAGACCATATGATCAAGTTGATAGTGTTTCAAAAGTTCTTGTGTTTGGTGGAGGTCTGTAAAATAGAGATATTCTAGATTTGTAAACCAGAAGATGGAGGAAGCCTTGCCAAGTACTTTAGGAGAAAGCACAAGAAAGATGGGATTTGATAACCATTGATCATAAGCGATATGGCTGGTATTATAGAGAAATACATCATTTTTTTGATTGGTATAAGCTATACTAACTTCGACAGTTTGATTAGACTTGCTACTGTATAATCGGTTGGTTAACTCTTGTTGCAAGGTTGATTTTATATCTTTTTCATTTTTTTGTAGTTCTTCTGGGAGTATGGCAAGAATCTGTCCATCTTTGAGGGTGTTGATTTTTTGAAAGGTTTCTGATGATAAGTCCATATCTTCCTTTTGGAAGTAGCTGGGCGTGACGTAGAGAATATTTTTTCCTTCCACACCATAAGGGTTATTTTCAGTTTCATTATGATTTGAGGTAGCTTGCTCAACTAGATTATGTTTAATAAGGAAGGCATTCTCATTATCTATAGCATGCTGAATAAAGTCAAACCATTTATCAGCATTTGTCTGCAGTTCATCTAAATTTTTCATCTGACTGGAACGCCCTGTGTGAAGAGTAATAACATTGGAGCGTTGTTCCCAAGTAGCTTGTCCAGCCTCATTTTTCTCAAGGATATGATAGTAAGTAGACATTCGTCCAAATCCTACAATAACCAGTAGAATGGCAAGTACCTGACCAAAGTAGAGAATGCGTAGAATTGACTTGATTGGTAATTTTCCTTTGATGATAGAGATGAGATGGACTTTTTTTAAAGAAATGGTAAAAAGAAAGGCAATTAGAAGACTAAGTAAGAGAAGTAGGCTATTGTAAAGAATAAAAAGTATTCCTAGAAAAGTCTGAACTTCATAAGGATATCCCAAGGAAATGAGCAAGATACATGCTATCAGCAAAGCAGGTAGACCAAAAAGAAGGATATCAAGTCCGTCTCTTGCGAGAGAACGAAAGAAGAGATAGCTCAGCCGCTCTCCAGAAATCAATCGAATCCCTGACTGAGAAAGAGATTGAATCTGACCGATAACAATTAAAGCTAAGAAAGTCAGCAAAAAGATTAACATACTGATGAGCTGATCAGGTTGGGTAAAGATGGCCAGTACGAAGGATACTCTGTCATTTTCAAATGCATTCGCTTTTTCTAGTCCAAGTTCTTTCAGATGAGTAGCCAATTCTTGACTAGTTAGGGATCCGCTGATAATATTGTAGTTGTTGAGAAGATCGCTCTTGTGAATGCTTTCTTGACTTGCTGGAGGCATCCAGTCTGGGAGTTGCCCATCTCCAAAAGCTTCGTAGAGAGTTCTTGATTTTCCATCACTATCCACTTCCCAAATAGTTCTTGCGATGAGACTATTATGTTTCCTAGCAAGGCTGTCTAATTCTTGTTTGAGGGTAGTATAATCGACTTGACCACTGAGTACAGCCACACCTGGAAATAGGCGTTGAGGAAGAGCTTCTTTCCAAAAGGACAGAGTGGCAATGAGGAAGAAAGTTAAAAGAAGATTGCTGATGAAGAGAAAAACACGTTTCATAGGAACCTCTTTCTAAAAAAGAGGGAGCTGAACCTCCCTCCTTATAGCAGTGATACGAATGATAGTTTAGCACCTTTAAAAATAATTAGCAGAAAGCCAATTCTTTTACAAGATGTTAAGGAAAGCCTTTTCATAACTTAATTTTACTATTTTTTTAAGAATAAAACAAGCAATGACAGGACTTCTTATAGTAGCCATTTTCAAAAAAATTCCTCAATCTTACAAAAATGTAAGATTAAAGTCTCTTTTGTAAGGTTAGGTTATGGCAAGCCGTCTTTTTTTGCGATAAACTAGACTCATAAAGAACAAAGGAGTAAAACCATGAAAAGAATCTTACAAAAGAAAAGAAGAAAACCAAGTCAAAAAGATATCGAGCGTGTTCAACTGGGGTGCGCTATGATGCAAGCACAGTTTCAATTAATGGGATATTAAGAAGGAGAAAATCATGACACTTTTAGATGTAAAACACGTTCAAAAAATCTACAAAACACGCTTCCAAGGCAACCAAGTAGAGGCTCTCAAGAACATTCACTTTACCGTAGAGAAGGGTGATTATGTTGCCATCATGGGAGAGTCTGGTTCTGGGAAATCAACCCTGCTCAACATCCTAGCTATGCTGGATAAACCAACTCGCGGGCAGGTTTACCTAAACGGAACAGATACAGCAACCATTAAAAATTCTCAGGCTTCTAGCTTCCGTCGTGAGAAGTTGGGCTTTGTCTTCCAAGATTTTAACTTGCTAGATACCCTGTCTGTTAAGGACAATATCTTGCTTCCGCTAGTTTTATCACGAAAACCCATCACGGAGATGATGAAGAAATTGGTAGTGACAGCTGAAAATTTGGGTATCAACCAATTGCAAGAGAAGTACCCTTACGAGATCTCTGGTGGTCAAAAACAGCGGGTAGCAGTAGCACGCGCCATCATCACAGAACCTGAAATTCTCCTTGCGGATGAGCCAACTGGGGCACTTGACTCCAAGTCATCTGCAGCTCTTCTGGATGTTTTTGATGAAATCAATGAACGCGGGCAAACCATTCTCATGGTAACCCACTCAACAGCTGCAGCCAGCAGGGCCAAGCGTGTTCTCTTTATCAAGGACGGGATCCTCTACAACCAAATCTACCGTGGAGACAAGACCGAACGTCAGATGTTCCAAGAAATCTCTGATACCTTGACTGTCATGGCAAGCGAGGTGAACTAGTATGTTTCGATTGACCAATAAGTTAGCGGTTTCGAACTTAATCAAAAACCGCAAACTCTACTATCCCTTTGCCCTTGCAGTTCTCTTAGCAGTGACCATCACCTATCTCTTTTACTCTTTGTCACTTAATCCTAATATTGGCAAGATCCGAGGGGGAGAAACTATCTCTATGATCCTCGCTCTCGGTATGGTGGTTGTTACCATCGCTTCTGGAATTATTGTCCTCTATGCCAATAGTTTTGTCATGAAGAACCGCTCCAAGGAGCTGGGTGTATATGGTATGCTGGGTCTTGAAAAGCGCCATTTGATCAGTATGGTTTTTAAGGAGCTTCTTATTTTTGGTTCCTTAACGCTGACAGCTGGTCTCGGCCTAGGAGCTCTCTTTGATAAGCTAATCTTTGCCCTTCTTCTGAAGTTGATGAAAATGAAGGTGGAGCTCGTTTCGACCTTCCAACCAATAGTTTTTATCCTAGTTCTTATCGTTTTTGGCGCTATTTTCCTAGGTTTGATTTTTATCAATGCCTTTCGTATCGCACGCATGAATGCCCTTCAGCTCTCTCGTGAAAAAGCCAGTGGTGAGAAAAAAGGACGATTCTTAGGTTTCCAAACCATTCTAGGTCTAATCAGTCTAGTAGCTGGTTACTACCTAGCAATAACAGTCGAAAACCCACTTTCTGCTGTTCTGATTTTCTTCGTAGCAGTCTTGTTGGTAATCTTTGGTACCTATCTCTTGTTTAATGCAGGGATCACAGTTTTTCTACAAATATTGAAGAAAAATAAGCGTTACTATTACCAACCTAATAACATGATTTCCGTATCCAATCTCATTTTCCGCATGAAGAAAAATGCGGTTGGTCTAGCGACGATTGCTATTCTCTCAACTATGGTCTTGGTGACTATGTCTGCTACAACGAGCGTCTTCAAGGCTTCAGAGACTTTCAAGAAAGTCATGAATCCGCATGATTTTGGGATTACAGGGCAAAATGTTGAAAAAGAAGACATCGAAAAACTCTTGAGCCAGTATGCTAGCGATAAGGGATTAACTGTAACAAAGAAAGAAGTCCTTACATACAGTAACTTTGGTGTGGCAAATCAAGAAGGTACGAAATTGACAATTTTTGAGAAAGGTCAAAATCGCGTTCAACCGAAAACTATTTTTATGGTCTTTGACCAAAAAGACTATGAGAATATGACGGGGCAAAAACTTGCACTTTCAGGTAAGGAAGTCGGATTGTTTACTAAAAACAAAGAACTTCAAGGACAGAAAGAACTGACTCTAAATGACCAGACCTATACAATAAAGGAAGAAATAAAAAAAGATTTTATTCTTGAACATGTCCCAAATCAGTACAATATTCTAACTTCGGACTATAACTATCTGGTTGTTCCTGACTTGAAAGCCTTTCTTGACCAGTATCCTAATTCTTCCATCTTTAATCAATACTATGGTGGTATGAACGTAACGGCTAGCGAGGAAGAGCAGCTTAAAATTGCAGATGACTATTCAAAATTCGTCAACAACTTTAATAGAGAATTAAACAAAGAAGGAAGCTATGTTTACGGAAGTAATCTGGCTGATAGCAGTGCGCAGGTGAGTGCTCTCTTTGGTGGAGTTTTCTTTATCGGTATTTTCCTCTCTATCATCTTTATGGTGGGAACTGTTCTTGTCATCTACTACAAACAAATCTCTGAAGGCTATGAAGACCGTGAACGCTTCATCATTTTGCAAAAAGTCGGTCTCGATCAAAAGCAAATCAAGCAAACCATTAATAAACAGGTCCTAACTGTTTTCTTCCTCCCATTGCTCTTTGCTTTCCTACACCTTGCTTTTGCCTATCATATGCTTAGCCTCATCCTAAAAGTCATTGGGGTACTAGATGCGACCATGATGTTGACTGTCACTTTGTCGATTTGTGCGATCTTCCTCATCGTCTATGTTTTAATCTTTATGATTACCTCAAGAAGCTATCGCAAGATTGTGCAAATGTAAAAAAGATACCTCGATGCTGGTCGAGGTATTTCTTTTATCTTAGATACTAAAGAGTTGTCCTAAGAGGAAGGTTACTCCCATGGTGAGAAGTCCGATACAGAGGTTGCGGATCATAGCTGTTTTCGTAGGAGCCTTGCCTAGTTTAGCACTGGTATAGCCGGTAATAAGAAGGGAAAGGGCTACGATAAGAACAGTTGCTGGAATACGATAGTCACTTGGAAAGACGGTGATGGAAAGCATAGGAGGAAGACTTCCCAGTACAAAGGCGATAAAGCTAGAGATAGCAGCATGCCAAGGGTTGGTAAACTCTTCGTACTCGATTCCATACTTTTCTTCTACCAAGGCTTTGAGGGGATTTTTTAAAAAGGCCTTGTTGGTCAAGAGTTGGGCGGACGTTTCACACTCACCATTTTGTAGGTAAGCTGCGTAGAGGGATTGTTTTGCAGATTCGATGTCCTTATCCAAGAGCAACTGTTCTCTGGCAACAGCGGCTTCTTCCGTGTCTTTCTGAGTGGATACAGAGACATATTCGCCACCTGCCATTGAAAAAGCACCAGCGAGGATAGCGGCTAGTCCAGATAAAAAGATTATCCAGATATTGCTCGTCGCACTGGCAACTCCGATAACCACCCCAGCGATGGAAATAATTCCATCATTGGCACCGAGAACACCCGCGCGCAGGATATTGAGTCGGCCTGCAAAGTTTGCATCAATTTCATGTTTTATTTCTGTCATAGTCATCTCCTTTCTCTCCATTATAGAGAAAAGAGAAGGGGAATACAAACTTTTTAAACTATCTGAAAAAAGTTCTACGATTCTAATTTTTAGGCCCTCTCTAATTTTACTGGAAAATGCTACTTCAAATTCTCAAATATTAAATTTTCTGATAATTTATTAAAAAATTAAGGAAAGGATGTTATAATGGAACGTAAAATAAATTCAGGTCTTCTGAACCAATAGGAGTATACAATGAAAAAACTAGGTTTTGTCCTTTTATCTTCAGCTTTGCTATTGACAGCATGTGCAGTCCGTTTTGAAAAATCAACCGATACAAATGATTCCTCTAAGGTGACAGCTTTATCAGATGATAAACAAAAATTACTTGATAAGGCAACCGCAGATTATAAGACTTTTGTTCAAGGACAAATTGATAAGCTTTTAACGGATACAGAAGGATTTGTCCAGCTTTTAAAAAACGGAAAATTGGAGGAAGCCAAGAAAGCTTATCCACTTGTTCGTATGGCTTATGAACGTTCAGAACCAATCGCTGAGAGTTTTGGTGAATCTGATGTTAAGATTGACTTTCGTCTAGCAGACTATGTGGATGAAAATAAGACTGAGGAAGGTTGGTCTGGTTTCCACCGTATCGAACGAATCCTCTGGGAAGAAAACACAACTAAAGGAACTGAAAGTTATGGGGAACAATTAGTCAACGATATCAAAGAGTTGAAGGCTAAGGTAGCGACTGTTGAAGTCGATCACAAGATTATGTTGACAGGGGCAGTTGACTTGCTTAATGAAGTAGCGACAAGCAAGATTACAGGTGAAGAAGAAATTTATTCTCATACTGATTTGTACGACTTCCGCGCTAATATCGAGGGAGCTGAAAAGATATTCCAACTCTTTAAACCTTTACTAGAAAAATCAGATGCTGACCTAGTTAAAGAATTAGAAGCTGATTTCAAATCTGTTAATAGCTTGTTGGACAAACATATGACAGACAAGGAGCACTACAAACTCTATACAGACTTAACAAAAGAAGACACCAAAGAATTGGCTGAAGCCGTGACGAAACTTGGTGAACCTCTATCACAAATGGGCAAATTTCTTGATGGAGAATAAGCAGTATGACTAAGAAAGACGAAAATTTTTTTGAGAAAAAAATGGACCGTCGAGAATTTCTAAAAAAAGCGGGTATTGGAGGTGCTGGACTAGCACTAGGTCTCTCCGGTGCCTCCGCTTTTTTAGCACCTAGGTTAGACAAGCAAGAAAAAATCTCGTACGGTAATGAAAAGATTGACTTTTATGGGAAACACCAAGCGGGTATCACGACCCCTATGCAGAAGAATATTTATTTTGTTGTTCTAGATTTGCATACGACAGATAAAGATAAGATTATCCAGTTGTTCAAGGATTGGACGGATTATAGTGCCAAGTTGGTCGAGGGGGAATTGGTTAAAAAAGATGGTCAGAATGCTCTCTTGCCACCTAGTGACACTGGAGAAACCGTGGGGCTAAATCCTCATCGTTTAACGCTGACTTTTGGTGTGTCTGCTAGTTTCCTGAAAAAGATGAAATTAGAGCAAAAACGTCCTCAACTTTTTAGGGATTTTCCACCCTTTCCAAAGGAGCAACTGCGTGAAAAATATACTGGGGGTGATATTGTTATCCAAGCCTGTGCAGATGACGAGCAAGTTGCTTTTCATGCTATTCGCAACCTCATTCGTAAAGGGAGAAATGCAGTGACCCTCCGTTGGAGCCAATCTGGCTTTGCTGCTATTGGGGATCGTATGGAGACACCACGCAACCTTTTTGGTTTCAAAGATGGAACAGCCAATGTGACCAAAGAAAAGGATTTTGATCGTGTTGTCTGGGCCGACAGCAAGGACTGGATGGAAAATGGTTCCTATATGGCCGTTCGTCGCATCCAGATGTTTCTCGATACCTGGGACCGAACCAATCTTGAAGAGCAAGAAAATACCTTTGGTCGTTATAAGGAAAGTGGCGCCCCTTTTGGGAAGAAGAATGAGTTTGATGAAGTGGATTTGAGTCTTTTACCAGATGATTCGCATGTTCGATTAGCCAAAGAAGTAGAGAAGCCACTCTTACGACGATCTTATTCATACTCGGATGGAATTGATGATAAGACTGGACAATTTGACACAGGTTTACTCTTTATCTCTTTCCAAAAGGATCCAGATCATTTTGTCAAGGTTCAAACCAACCTCGG
This sequence comes from Streptococcus sp. M143, assembly GCF_000162495.1. Lineage (NCBI taxonomy): Bacteria > Bacillati > Bacillota > Bacilli > Lactobacillales > Streptococcaceae > Streptococcus > Streptococcus sp. M143. The sequence goes on from NZ_GG730097.1 coordinate 359,592, forward strand.
AGCTACAGACAAGATGAATGAGTATGTAACCCACATCGGTAGCGGTCTTTTTGCCTGCTTTGGTGGAGTAGAGAAAGGAGGCTATATTGGTCAGAAATTATTGGAAGATTAACATTTGTTTCTTGGCTTTGTCTTTTCTCTTGTTAACTATTTCTCCTGTTAGTGCGAAGGAAAGTCTGAGTTCTTATTTTGTAAAGATTACGGATGCCTCTCAGGCTGTAAAAAATGGAAATCAGGCAGAAGCCAAGGCCCTAGTTAGAGAAATGGCGACGGATTTTGAAAAAGTAGAACATGCTGATTCAGATGCTGGAAAGGTTGTTAAGGAAAAACTTGCTCTGTCAGGGGAGATTAGTGAAGAAAATCTGACACAAATCTCTTCTGCCCTTCTAGCTTTTGAAAAAGAACAAAATCCAATAGATCTGAATGCGGAGAAGGAAAAACTTGTCAGTCGCTTAAGACCACGTTTTGAGACTTTGGATAAGGCAATTTCTTCAAAAGATATAGAGCAAGTCCGAGAAGCCTATAAAAAGATGAATTCCACTTGGACCATCAATGAAAGTGTGGTTCGTGACAATAGTACGGCCCATTATGGACGTGTTGAAACAGCTATCTCCTTCTTGCGTAGTAGCATAGAAACTGAGCCTACTGATTTTAACTCCATCCAGACTTCCTTTGAGGACTTAAAAAAGGCTATTGATGATTTTGTAACTGGAAAAGAAGTCGCAGAAGCATCTTCTGATTTAAGTCTCAAAGACGGTATTGCCCTGTTGAAGAAGGCTTTGGAACAATTTCAAGCTGGTGACCAAGCATCAGGAGCAGCTAGTATGAAGGAATTCATCACTATCTGGCCAACAGTTGAAGGAACCGTTAGAACAACCAATCCTTCCCTCTACACCCGAGTCGAAAGCGAAAGTCCTGTAATCATGGTCAAGGGAAGTGAGAAGGAATATCAAGAAAAATTAGAAAAACTGATTGTGGATTTATCTCAAATTGATACGACTGCAAGCTACAATGCTTTTGATGCCATGCTCATTCTCTTACGTGAAGGAGTAGAGGCCCTCTTAATCGTCATGGCCCTGGTCACAACTTTAAAAGCAGCCAAGATGCGCAAAGGACTCAAGTGGGTATATGGTGGAGCCCTAACAGGTATCGTTGCGAGTCTAGTGATTGCATTTATACTACAAATTGCCTTTCCTGCAGTAACATCAGGGGCCAATCGAGAAATCATCGAAGGAGCTGTTGGTATTTTCGCAGTCGTTATGATGATTTTGATTGGTATCTGGCTTCACAGTAAATCCTCGGTCAAAAAATGGAATGATTTTATGGATAATCAAATGAAAACTGTGACCAAGGCAGGTTCATTCATTTCCATGTTTGCTCTTAGTTTTCTAGCTGTTTTCCGTGAAGGGGCAGAGACCATTCTATTTTACGTAGGGATTTTACCGAGAATATCTCGTTTTGAGTTTATCCTAGGTATTTCTCTAGCTTTGTTAGTCTTGCTGATTATTGCATTTCTGATGAACAAGGCGAGTCAATTCTTCCTACCTCATAAGGTTTTCTTCCTACTAACGTGGATGATCTATGCTCTTGCCTTCAAGATGCTTGGAGTTAGTGTGCATGCTCTGCAGCTGACAAATATGGCACCCAATCACCTGCTATCAAGTTTTCCAACTATCGACCTCTTGGGCATCTATCCAAGTTGGGAAGGTTTAGGAAGTCAGCTAGTCTTTTTGATAATTGTTTTGGTTGTCACATTGAGACAGGGTGAAAAGTAGATGGATACAAAAGAATTGACAATCGTTGAACATCTGGTAGAATTTAGAAAGAGATTCATTGCTGTTATAGCCTGCTTTTCTATAGTTTTCTGCGGAGCTTTATTGTTTGCTGATCAGCTTTATTACTATCTGACTTAGTCCTTTAATCAAAAGTTGATTGTATTAGGTCCAAATGACATTCTGTGGATTTATTTTCGCTTGGCGAGTCTGATGTCCTTTACCATTACGCTACCTTTTACAGTCTATCAAATTTGGAGTTTTATCAAACCAGGATTGAAAGCAGAAGAAGCAAGAGCAATCTTTGCCTATATTCCAGCTAGTTTTATTTGCTTTCTACTTGGTCTGGCATTTGGATTCTACTTTGTGACACCAGCCTTACTTCAAGTGCTTTTAGGACTTGGGGAAGGATTATTTGAAACTCAATTAACAGCGCAGAACTACTTAGCCTTTGTTTTTCAAACAACCCTACCCTTGGGTTTCATCTTTGAATTGCCTGTCATCATCGCTTTTTTAACGTCGATTGGCTTGATTGGACCAGGGTTCTTAGTTACCTATCGCCGTTATGCATACTTTATTTTATTGGTACTAGCTGTTATTTTGACACCAGCTGATTTTATTAGCGATCTAGCCATGACAATTCCTTTAATCTCGCTCTATGAGCTTAGTATTGCAATTAGCAAGAGTATTGTAAAGAAAAAAATGAAAGGAGAAAAGAATGGGAATCTTACGTGATATCGGTGCTCCAGGATTGATTATCATCGTTCTAGGTGCACTCTTAATCTTTGGACCAAAACGTTTACCAGAACTTGGTGAATCAATCGGTAAAATGCTGTCTGAGTTTAAAAAGGCAGTTAAAGGAGCTGGTGAGCAAGATCAGGAAAAGTAATCTATTCCATAATCATAAATAAAAACAAGAAAGTTAGGAACTGTAGCTGTCTAGGCCTAGGTGAACAGTTTCCTAGCTTTTTATTGTATTCTTAAAAATAATTTTAAGTTTTCTTTAAGGTTTGTATTATACTCTAAAGGATTCTATATTAACCGAATGTTAAGTAAAAAATATAGAGGGAAATCTAATTTTATTTCTCAAATTTAAATAGATAGTTTTCTGTCTTTTCTTCATGATAGAGGCAGATTGTGATATAATAGATGATAATGAGTTTTTTAGAATAAACTAAAGGAGAATATATATGATCTATGCAGGAATCCTAGCCGGAGGAACTGGCACACGCATGGGAATCAGTAATTTACCAAAGCAATTCTTAGAATTGGGTGATCGTCCTATTTTGATCCACACAATCGAAAAATTTGTCTTGGAGCCAAGTATTGAAAAAATTGTAGTTGGAGTTCATGGAGATTGGGTTTCACACGCTGAGGACCTGGTTGACAAGTATCTTTCTCTCCACAAGGATCGCATCATCATTACCAAAGGTGGTGCTGATCGTAATAGCAGTATTGAGAAGATTATTGAAGCCATTGATGCCTACCGTCCAATTGCTCCAGAAGATATCGTGATTACGCATGACTCTGTTCGTCCTTTTATCACACTTCGCATGATTCAGGACAATATCAAACTGGCTCAAAATCATGATGCAGTTGACACAGTAGTAGAAGCAGTTGATACCATTGTTGAAAGTACTAATGGCCAATTTATCACGGATATTCCAAATCGTGCTCACCTCTATCAGGGTCAAACACCTCAAACCTTCCGCTGCAAGGATTTCATGGATTTGTATGGTTCCCTATCTGATCAAGAAAAGGAAATCCTGACGGATGCATGTAAGATTTTTGTTATCAAAGGGAAAGACGTTGCCCTAGCTAAAGGTGAATATTCGAACCTTAAAATCACAACTGTAACAGACTTGAAAATCGCGAAAAGCATGATTGAGAAAGACTAAGGCTATGATTAATCAAATTTATCAACTGACTAAACCAAAGTTTATCAATGTAAAATACCAAGAAGAGGACATTGATCAGGAGAATCATATCCTTATTCGTCCAAATTATATGGCGGTTTGTCATGCAGACCAACGTTACTATCAAGGAAAACGTGATCCAAAGATATTGGCTAAAAAACTTCCTATGGCTATGATTCACGAGTCTTGTGGAACTGTTATTTCTGATCCAACTGGGACTTACGAAGTCGGCCAAAAGGTCGTCATGATTCCAAATCAACCGCCTATGCAGAGTGACAAGGAGTTCTACGAAAACTACATGACAGGAACCTACTTCCTATCTAGTGGTTATGATGGCTTTATGCGAGAATTTGTCTCTCTTCCAAAAGATCGTGTTGTGTCTTATAATGACATTGAGGACACAGTTGCAGCCATTACCGAGTTTGTGAGTGTTGGTATGCATGCTATGGATCGTTTCTTGAATCTTGCCCACAGCAAGCGAGAGCGCATTGCTGTTATCGGAGATGGTAGTTTGGCCTTTGTGGTTGCCAATATTATCAATTACACTCTACCAGAAGCAGAGATTATCGTGATTGGCCGTCATTGGGAAAAATTGGAGCTTTTCTCTTTTGCAAAAGAGTGCTACATCACGGATAATATTCCAGAAGATTTGACCTTTGATCATGGATTTGAGTGTTGCGGTGGTGATGGTACAGGTCCAGCTATCAATGACTTGATTCGTTATATTCACCCACAAGGAACGATCCTCATGATGGGAGTCAGCGAATACAAGGTCAATATCAATACACGAGATGCCCTAGAAAAAGGCTTGCTCTTGGTTGGTTCATCTCGCTCAGGACGGATTGATTTTGAGAAGGCCATCCAGATGATGGAAGTTAGGAAGTTTGCGAATCGTTTGAAAAATATTCTTTATATTGAAGAACCAGTGAGAGAAATCAAGGACATTCACCGTGTCTTTGCTACAGACCTAAATACTGCTTTTAAAACAGTATTTAAGTGGGAAGTGTAGGAGATGGAGGCTATTGTGGAGAAAATCATCAAAGAAAAAATTTCTTCTTTGCTATCTGAAGAAGAGGAAGTCCTCAGTGTTGAACAACTGGGTGGCATGACCAACCAAAACTACTTGGTTAAAACAACCTCCAAGCCTTATATCGTTAAATTTTTCGGAAAAGGGACTGAAAAGCTCATCAATCGTCAAGATGAAAAATATAATCTTGAATTGTTGAAAGATTTGAATCTTGATGTCAAGAATTATCTTTTTGATATTGAGTCAGGAATCAAGGTAAATGAGTACATTGATTCTGCCACAACGCTTGATTCCACTTCAATCAAGACCAAATTTGAAAAGATTGCCCCGATTCTACAGACCATTCATGCATCAGGTAAAGAACTAAGAGGGGAATTTGCTCCGTTTGAAGAAATCAAAAAATACGAATCCTTGATTGAGGGGAATATCCCTTACGCCAACTATGAAGCCGTGAGAAAAGAAGTATTTTCACTAGAGAAAAGATTGGCTGACTTAGGTATTGACAAAAAGTCTTGTCATATCGACTTGGTACCAGAAAATTTCATCGAGTCACCCCAAGGACGCATGTATTTGATTGACTGGGAATACTCTTCTATGAATGACCCAATGTGGGATTTGGCAGCTCTCTTTTTGGAGTCTGAATTTACAAATCAGGAAGAAGAAGATTTTCTAACCTACTATGAGAGTGACAAAACTCCAGTATCACGTGAGAAGATTCGTATCTATAAAATCTTGCAAGATACTATCTGGAGTTTGTGGACAGTGTACAAAGAAGCTCAAGGGGCTGATTTTGGAGATTATGGTATCAATCGTTACCAAAGAGCTGTCGAAGGTTTGACTTATTATGGAGGTTAGGATGAAGAATAAAAATGGTGTCTCTTTCGGTCTGCTCTCGGGTATCTTCTGGGGACTAGGTCTGACAATTAGTTCTTATATCTTTTCAATTTTTACCAATCTTTCCCCCTTTGTGGTGGCGGCTGCTCATGATTTCTTGAGTATCTTTATCTTGTTAGCTTTTCTTTTGGTAAAAGAAGGAAAAGTTCGACTCTCGATTTTTCTAAATATTCGAAATGTCAGTGTTATTATCGGAGCCTTGCTAGCTGGTCCCATTGGCATGCAGGCCAATCTTTATGCGGTTAAGTATATCGGTAGTTCTCTAGCTTCATCCGTATCAGCTATCTACCCAGCAGTTTCTGTTTTACTAGCATTTTTCATTTTGAAACACAAGGTATCTAAAAATACTGTGTTTGGTATTTTGTTGATTATCGCAGGTATTATTGCCCAGACTTACAAAGTTGAGCAGGTTAATTCTTTTTATATCGGAATTCTTTGTGCATTAGTTTGTGCCATCGCTTGGGGAAGTGAGAGTGTTCTTAGTTCCTACGCCATGGAAAGTGACTTAAGTGAAATTGAAGCACTATTAATCCGCCAAGTAACCTCATTCTTGTCATATCTTGTCATTGTCCTCTTTTCTCATCATTCATTTGCAGAAGTAGCAGATGGACAATTGCTGGGTTTGATGTTAGTCTTTGCAGCATGTAATATGATTTCTTACTTAGCTTACTATATTGCTATCAATCGTCTGCAGCCAGCAAAAGCAACTGGTTTGAACGTAAGCTATGTCGTTTGGACAGTATTGTTCTCAGCAATGCTTTTAGGAACACCACTCGATATGGTGACCATTATTACATCGCTTGTTGTCATGGCTGGTGTTTATATCATTATTAAAGAATAAAGGAGAATAGCGTGAAAGCAATTATCTTGGCAGCGGGGTTGGGAACTCGTCTGCGTCCTATGACTGAAAATACCCCCAAAGCCTTGGTTAAGGTCAACCAAAAACCTTTGGTAGAATACCAAATCGAGTTTTTGAAAGAGAGAGGAATTGATGAGATTATTATCGTTGTTGGCTACCTCAAAGAACAATTTGACTACCTAAAAGAAAAATATGGTGTTCGTTTAGTCTTCAACGACAAGTATGCTGATTACAACAACTTTTACTCACTTTACCTTGTAAAAGAAGATTTAGCTAACAGCTATGTGATTGATGCGGATAATTATCTTTTCAAAAATATGTTTAGAAATAATCTTGAACGTTCTACCTATTTCAGTGTTTATCGTGAAGACTGTGAGAATGAATGGTTCTTGGTTTATGGTGATGACTATAAAGTTCAAGACATCATCGTTGATAGCAAGGCTGGTCGTATTCTGAGTGGCGTATCATTCTGGGATGCTCCAACTGCAGAAAAGATTGTTGGTTTTATTGACAAAGCCTATGCGAGCGGCGAATTTGTTGATCTTTACTGGGACAACATGGTTAAAGATAATATCAAAGAATTAGATGTGTATGTCGAAGAATTAGAAGGCAACAGCATCTATGAAATCGATAGTGTTAAGGACTATCAAAAGCTAGAAGAAATTTTATCTTCCATTAACTAAATAACATTAGAATTAGTAACAAAAAGACCCATTTTGGTCTTTTTTTGTTTGAAATGCACGAAAATAGAATTTAAAAAGATTGTTTGATAATGATTGTAATTAATTAACAAAACACAATCAACAAAAAAGAAACAAAATAAAACAAAAAGTATTGACAACGATTTCATATAGTGTTATACTTATAACGTAAAAGTTAATTGAAAGAAGGGAAACTGTTATGGGATTAGATCATTTCTTTGACAAAGACCTCGTGTTTTGCTTAGAAGCGGATAATCAAGAACAACTCTTTGATCAGGTAGCAACCTTATTGGAAGAACGAGAAATCGTGACTCCAACTTATCGTGAAGCCTTGATCACGCGTGAAAAGTCATTTCCTACTGGCTTAGATATGGAATTTCTGGGAAAGGACTTGCCAAATGTAGCGATTCCTCATACAGATATTGTTCATAATCTGGCTGAGAAAGTGGTGGTTGTTCGATTAGAAAAACCAGTAACTTTTCACAATATGATTGCTCCTGATAAGGAAGTGGAAGTATCTCTACTCTTCTTTATCATTAACAATTCAAGTTCGAGTCAAACCAACATTCTTGCTCAGTTGATGGACTTCTTTACAGGAAATGGTCACCTAGAAGATTTATCAAATATTTCTGAACCAGAAGCCTTGTATGCCTATATCTCTGAAGCAACAGCTTAAATCGTACATTATAAAAAATAAATCGGAGGAAATCCAAATGATCAAAATTCTCGCTGCCTGCGGTGCAGGTGTTAACTCAAGTCACCAAATTAAAAGTGCTCTTGAAGAAGAGCTTTCAAATCGTGGTTACGATGTTCACTGTGATGCAGTTATGGTAAAAGATGTGAATGAAGACCTTATGAAAGGCTACGATATCTTTACACCAATCGCTGCAACAGATCTTGGCTTTGAACCAGGTATTCCAGTTATCGAAGCTGGGCCAATCTTGTTCCGTATTCCAGCAATGAGCGCTCCAGTATTTGACAATATTGAGGCAGCTATCAAAGAACACGGACTAAGCTAATTGTTATTTTGTAAGATTCCATAAAAATAAAGGGAGGAACTATTATGGATGTCATTATCGAACTAGCCAATAAGATTTTCAAGCCAGTCTTGGAAATGGGTGGTCCTATCATCATGCTGATCATCTTGACAGTATTGGCTCTACTTTTTGGAGTGAAATTCTCCAAAGCGCTTGAAGGTGGTATCAAACTTGCCATCGCCCTTACTGGTATCGGTGCTATCATCGGTATGCTCAACGGAGCTTTCTCAGCATCACTTGCGAAATTCGTTGAAAACACAGGTATTCAGTTGAACATCACTGACGTTGGTTGGGCACCACTTGCAACCATCACTTGGGGATCTGCTTGGACACTTTACTTCCTGCTTGTAATGTTGATTGTCAACGTTGTGATGCTTGCAATGAAGAAAACGGACACACTTGACGTCGATATCTTTGATATCTGGCACTTGTCAATCACTGGTCTTTTGATCAAATGGTATGCAGACAACAATGGTGTTAGCCAAGGAGTTTCACTTTTCATCGCAACTGCAGCAGTTGTCCTGGTAGGTGTTTTGAAAATCATCAACTCTGACTTGATGAAACCAACATTCGACGACCTTCTTAATGCACCAAGTTCATCACCAATGACTTCAACTCACATGAACTACATGATGAACCCAGTTATCATGGTTTTGGATAAGATCTTCGATAAAGTATTGCCAGGTCTTGATAAATATGACTTTGATGCTGCAAAATTGAACAAGAAAATCGGTTTCTGGGGATCTAAATTCTTCATTGGTTTCATTCTTGGTATCGTTATTGGTTTGATGGGAACTCCACACCCAGTTGCTGGTGTAGAAGGAGCCGATAAATGGGAACTTGTTATTAAAGGTTGGTTGAGTCTTGGTTTGACTGCCGGTGTCAGTTTGGAGCTCTTCTCACTTATCGGATCTTGGTTCATTGCAGCCGTAGAACCACTTTCACAAGGTATTACAAACGTTGCTACTAAACGTCTTCAAGGACGTAAATTCAACATCGGTCTTGACTGGCCTTTCATCGCTGGTCGTGCTGAAATCTGGGCTTGTGCCAACGTACTTGCTCCAATCATGCTAGTAGAAGCAGTGCTTCTTTCAAACGTCGGAAATGGTATCTTGCCACTTGCAGGTATCATCGCTATGGGTGTGACTCCAGCTCTCTTGGTTGTTACACGTGGTAAATTGCTCCGTATGATCATCTTCGGAACACTTTTGTTGCCACTCTTCCTTCTTTCAGGTACTCTTATCGCTCCATTTGCAACTGAACTTGCGAAAGGTGTAGGTGCCTTTCCAGAAGGTGTGAGCCAAACTCAATTGATCACTCACTCAACTCTTGAAGGACCAATCGAAAAACTATTTGGTTGGGCAATCGGTAATGCTACAACAGGTGATATCAAAGCAATCCTTGGTGCAGCAGCCTTCCTTGTATTCTATGTAGGTATCTTTGCTTGGTATAGAAAACAAATGATCAAACGTAACGAAGAATACGCAGCAAATGCTAAATAATTCGCTCCTATAAAATGTAAATTGTAAAAACTAGGTTGTCAATTTCCGACATTGGGAGTGACAACCTAGTTTTTTATATAAAAATCTAAAAATAGTTGGAGAACATTATGGTAATTGAAATCAAATCAGACCAGTTAACGGTCCAGTTTAAAACCTTAGGTGGCGCCTTGTCGTCGCTCAAGGATCGAGAAGGCATTGAGTATCTGTGGCAAGGAGATGCCACCTATTGGAGTGGGCAAGCTCCAGTACTTTTTCCAATCTGTGGCTCTTTAAGAGAAGATACAGCCTTCTATAGCCACGAAGATGGAACGGAGACGAAAGGAACCATTCCTCGTCATGGTTTGGTCCGTAAAAAAGAATTTGAATTAGTTGATCAAACAGAAAACAGTGTGACCTTTGCTATCGAAGATGATGAGAATACTTATCAAAACTATCCTTATCATTTCCGCCTAGAAATCACTTATATTCTTACTGGCAAGACAGTACGAACTCAATACAAAATATTTAATAAAGAAACGAATAAAGTAATGCCATTCTTTATAGGAGGACATCCAGGATTTAATTGTCCTCTACTCGATGATGACGTCTATGAAGATTACTATTTAGAGTTTGAGAAAGAAGAGACTTGCTCTGTTCCACGTCCTTTCCCAGAAACAGGTATGTTGGATTTTCAAGATAGAAGTCCATGGTTAGATTCACAAAAGGAAGTGGGCCTCAGTTACGATCTGTTTAGTGTTGATGCAGTGACTTTGGATAAGTTGCAATCCAGAACAATTGCCCTTCGTTCTCGTAAGCATGAGAAGGGATTAAAAGTACACTTCCAAGAGTTCTCAAATCTCATCATTTGGTCTACCCTAAATAAAGGTCCTTTCATTGCGTTTGAACCATGGTCTGGCTTGTCAACGTCCCTTGAAGAAGGAGATCATTTAGAAGATAAGAAAAACGTTCGTCTCTTGGAACCTGGTCAAGTAGACCAAATTGGCTTTGATATTGAAATATTCTAGATAAAAAAACCACAAAAACAAACATTTACTGTTGACTTTTTCTGTAAATAGGAGTATATTATGTTTGTAAACAACAAATGATGTTTGTAACAAACAAACAATCGCTTGTTATATTCTCTTTCTCAGAGAAAGTTTGTTTCTAGGAAATTGGTTTCCTGGACTTGGATATGGTGTTATTCATCTCATTCAATCAAATTTGTCAATAAACTGCTAGAAAGTCTTTTGTAGGTAAACTGCTAACTATAAAAGTCTTTACTAGCCTAGAAAAATAAAAAGGAGTATACAATATGTCTATTGTTATCGGTGCAGATGCTGCAGGTTTGAGATTGAAAGAAGTTGTGAAAGACTTCTTGGAAAAAGAAAACTTCCACGTTGTGGATGTTACAGCTGAAGGTCAAGACTTTGTTGATGTGACTCTTGCTGTTGCTGCAGAAGTAAACAAAGAAGAACAAAACCTTGGTATCGTGATTGATGCCTATGGTGCTGGTCCTTTCATGGTCGCAACAAAAATCAAAGGAATGGTTGCTGCAGAAGTATCTGACGAACGTTCAGCTTATATGACTCGTGGCCACAATAACTCACGTATGATCACTATGGGTGCACAACTTGTTGGTGATGAATTGGCTAAAAATATTGCTAAAGGATTTGTTAACGGCAAATACGACGGTGGTCGTCACCAAATTCGTGTTGATATGTTGAATAAAATGTGCTAATTAGATTACAGTAAGAAAGGTAAGATAAAAATGAGAATTGCAATTGGATGTGACCACATCGTAACAGATGAAAAAATGGCGGTTTCAGAATTTTTGAAATCAAAAGGATATGAAGTCATCGACTTTGGTACCTATGACCACACACGTACTCACTACCCAATCTTTGGTAAAAAAGTTGGTGAAGCCGTTACAAGCGGTCAAGCTGATCTTGGGGTATGTATCTGTGGTACCGGTGTTGGGATCAACAACGCTGTAAATAAAGTTCCAGGTGTACGTTCTGCCTTGGTTCGTGATATGACAACAGCTCTTTACGCTAAAGAACAGTTGAATGCCAACGTTATTGGTTTTGGTGGTAAAATCACTGGTGAATTGCTCATGTGTGATATCATCGAAGCTTTCATCAATGCCGAATATAAACCATCAGAAGAAAACAAAAAATTGATAGCTAAAATCGAGCACGTTGAAACTCACAATGCTCATCAAGCGGATGCAAACTTCTTTACAGAATTCCTTGAAAAATGGGATCGTGGTGAATACCACGACTAAGAGGTGACGCATGATTTTAACAGTCACAATGAATCCATCCATTGATATTTCCTATCCTTTGGATGAATTGAAAATTGACACTGTCAACCGTGTGGTGGACGTGACCAAGACAGCTGGTGGTAAAGGTCTCAATGTTACGCGAGTTCTTTCAGAATTTGGTGATTCTGTTGTAGCTACTGGTTTAGTCGGTGGTAAACTTGGTGAGTTTTTAGTAGAACATATCGATGATAAAGTAACGAAACGTTTCTTCTCCATTCAAGGAGAGACTCGTAACTGTATCGCAATTCTGCACGGAGATAACCAAACAGAAATCCTTGAAAAAGGACCCGAAGTTCTGGAACAAGAAGGGCAAAATTTCTTGGCTCATTTCGAGAATCTCCTTGACACTGTGGAAGTAGTCGCTATTTCAGGCAGTCTGCCAGCAGGCCTTCCAGTTGATTACTATGCGAGCTTGGTAGAGCTTGCTAATCAAGCAGGGAAACCAGTTGTTCTGGATTGCTCAGGTGCAGCTCTTCAGGCGGTTCTTGAATCACCACATAAACCAACAGTAATTAAACCAAATAACGAAGAATTGTCTCAGCTTCTTGGGAAAGAAGTTTCTGAGGATGTGGATGAATTAAAAGAAGTTCTCCAAGAGCCTTTGTTTGCAGGGATTGAGTGGATTATCGTTTCACTTGGTGCAAATGGTGCTTTTGCAAAACATGGGGATACTTTCTACAAGGTAGATATTCCAAGAATTCAGGTAGTTAATCCTGTCGGATCTGGAGATTCTACTGTTGCAGGTATTTCATCAGGACTTCTTCATAAGGAATCGGATGCAGAACTCCTCATCAAGGCAAATGTCCTTGGTATGCTCAACGCTCAAGAAAAGATGACAGGTCATATCAATATGGCTAACTATCAAGCTCTATATGATCAATTAATAGTAAAAGAGGTATAAAATGGCTTTAACAGAACAAAAACGTGCATGCTTAGAAAAACTTTCAGATGAAAATGGAATCATCTCAGCTCTCGCCTTTGACCAACGTGGTGCTTTGAAACGCCTCATGGCTCAATACCAAACAGAAGAGCCAACAGTAGCTCAAATGGAAGAACTCAAAGTCTTGGTAGCAGATGAATTGACAAAATACGCTTCATCTATGCTTCTAGACCCAGAGTATGGACTTCCAGCTACAAAAGCACTTGATGCAAATGCTGGTCTTCTCCTTGCTTATGAGAAAACTGGCTACGACACAACAAGCACTAAACGCTTACCAGACTGCTTGGATGTTTGGTCTGCAAAACGTATTAAGGAACAAGGTGCGGATGCAGTCAAATTCTTGCTTTACTACGATGTAGACAGTTCTGACGAACTCAACCAACAAAAACAAGCCTACATCGAACGCATTGGCTCTGAGTGTGTGGCGGAAGATATTCCATTCTTCCTTGAAATCCTCGCTTACGATGAAAAAATCGCTGACGCTGGCTCTGCAGAATACGCCAAAGTAAAACCACATAAAGTTATCGGTGCTATGAAAGTCTTCTCAGACCCACGCTTCAACATTGATGTTTTGAAAGTGGAAGTTCCAGTCAATGTTAAATACGTTGAAGGCTTTGGCGATGGTGAAATCGTGCATACTCGTGAAGAAGCGGCAGCCTTCTTCAAAGCACAAGACGAAGCAACTAACTTGCCATATATCTACTTGAGTGCGGGAGTATCAGCCAAACTCTTCCAAGATACACTTGTCTTTGCCCACGAATCAGGCGCAAACTTCAACGGCGTTCTTTGCGGCCGTGCAACCTGGGCAGGATCAGTTGAAGCCTACATCAAAGACGGTGAGGCAGCAGCTCGTGAATGGCTTCGCACAACAGGATTTGAGAACATTGACGAACTCAACAAGGTTCTTCAAACCACAGCGACTTCATGGAAAGAACGCGTGTAAAATCTTCCTCCTAGTTTAGGAACATGAATCTAAAAAAATTTTAAAAAAAGTTACATGTAAAGGTTTACAAAACAACTTACTTGTGCTATACTTAGATCACAAGTTAATACAAGGTGAGTGTTACTAAGTAATATTAGGCATGATCACAGGTGGATTAGAAATCAAAGGATTTTCTAGTTCATTTGTGGTCATTTTTTGTACTCATATACCTTTAAGATATAAAAGGAGGTTGCCATGTATCGAATTCTAAACCCAATGAATCACAATGTCTCGCTTGTCAGAAATGACAAAGGAGAAGAAGTGATTGTGATTGGTAAAGGGATTGCATTTGGAAAGAAGAAAGGGGATTTGATTGCTGAAGAACAAGTTGAGAAAATCTTTCGGATGAAGACAGAAGAGTCTAGGGAAAACTTTATGGCTCTGCTCAAAGATGTCCCGCTTGATTTTATCACAGTAACCTACGAGATCATTGATAATCTTTCTAAGAAATATCACTATCCGATTCAAGAGTATCTCTACGTAACCTTGACAGATCATATTTACTGTTCTTACCAAGCTCTAACACAAGGAAGGTACAAGGATAGCAATCTACCAGATATTTCTACTAAGTATCCTATCGCTTTTCAAATTGCTAATGAAGCTTTTGAAATTTATCGTCAGAAGTTGACAGATAATTTCCCCGAGGATGAAATTATTCGGATCGCTTATCATTTCATCAATGCCGAAGGGGAGAATGAAGTTCAAGTGGTTGAGTCGATTGATAAGAGGAAAGAAATTCTCAGGAATGTTGAAGAAGTGCTGAAGAGTTACGCTATTCAACGAACCGAAGAGAATAACCATTTCTATGATCGCTTTATGATTCATCTCAACTATTTTTTGGATTATTTAGACCGTTCCAGAGATGATAATCAATCGCTTCTAGATATGGAAGACCATATTAAACAATCCTATCCAAAAGCGTTCGAGATTGGCTCCAAGATCTATGATGTGATTACGCAACATACTGGTCTTGATTTGTATAAGAGTGAGCGAGTTTATCTAGTTCTACATATCCAACGTTTATTGTCATAAAAATTTAATTAAAAATACATAAGGAGAATTCTATCATGAATAGAGAAGAAGTAACATTGTTAGGTTTTGAAATCGTAGCCTATGCTGGCGATGCTCGTTCAAAGCTATTGGAAGCCTTGAAGGCTGCTGAAGCTGGCGATTTTGCGAAAGCAGATAGCTTAGTCGAGGAAGCTGGTTCTTGCATTGCAGAGGCTCACCACGCGCAAACAAGTCTATTGACCAAGGAGGCAGCTGGTGAGGACTTAGCTTATAGTGTAACCATGATGCACGGTCAAGACCACTTGATGACTACCATTTTGTTAAAAGATTTGATGCACCATTTAATCGAACTCTACAAGAGAGGAGTTAAGTAATGAACAAACTAATTGCATTTATTGAGAAAGGAAAACCTTTCTTTGAGAAATTATCTCGTAATATCTACCTTCGTGCTATTCGTGATGGTTTCATTGCAGGGATGCCTGTTATTCTCTTCTCAAGTATCTTTATCTTGATTGCTTTTGTACCAAACTCATGGGGCTTTAAATGGTCTGATGATGTTGTTAATCTCCTCATGAAACCTTATAGCTATTCAATGGGGATTCTAGCTCTCTTGGTAGCTGGTACAACAGCTAAGTCATTGACCGACTCAGTAAACCGTAGCATGGAGAAAACCAACCAAATCAACTATATGTCAACACTTTTGGCTGCGATTGTTGGTTTGTTGATGTTGGCAGCTGATCCGATTGAAGGTGGCTTTGCAACAGGTTTCCTTGGAACAAAAGGGTTGCTTTCAGCCTTCCTTGCTGCCTTTGTTACTGTAGCCATCTATAAGGTTTGTGTTAAGAACAACGTCACTATTCGTATGCCTGACGAAGTTCCACCAAATATCTCACAAGTCTTTAAAGATGTGATTCCATTCACTCTATCAGTGGTTTCTCTTTATGCTCTTGATTTACTAGCTCGTCATTTTGTTGGTGCAAGCGTAGCTGAATCAATCGGTAAATTCTTTGCACCATTATTCTCTGCTGCTGATGGTTATCTAGGTATTACCATTATCTTTGGTGCCTTTGCCTTCTTCTGGTTTGTTGGTATCCACGGTCCTTCAATCGTCGAGCCAGCAATCGCAGCTATTACCTATGCAAATGCTGAAGTCAACTTAAACCTTCTTCAACAAGGGATGCATGCAGACAAGATCCTTACTTCAGGTACACAAATGTTTATCGTTACCATGGGTGGTACGGGTGCGACACTGGTTGTTCCATTCATGTTCATGTGGTTAACAAAATCAAAACGTAACCGTGCAATCGGACGTGCTTCAGTAGTTCCAACTTTCTTTGGTGTAAATGAACCAATTCTGTTTGGTGCACCGCTTGTATTGAACCCGATTTTCTTTATTCCATTTATCTTTGCGCCAATTGCCAACGTATGGATCTTTAAATTCTTCATTGAGACGCTTGGCATGAACTCATTTACAGCCAACCTTCCTTGGACAACACCAGGTCCGCTCGGTATTGTTCTCGGTACAAACTTCCAAGTTCTATCGTTCATTCTTGCTGCCCTTCTAATCGTTGTTGACATTGTCATTTACTATCCATTCCTTAAAGTCTATGATGAACAAATCCTTGAAGAAGAGCGTTCTGGTAAAGTCAATGATGAATTGAAAGAAAAAGTAGCAGCAAACTTCAATACTGCCAAAGCAGATGCTATTCTTGAAAAAGCAGGTGTAGAAGCAGCGCAAAACACAATCACTGAAGAAACAAATGTCCTCGTTCTCTGTGCTGGTGGAGGTACAAGTGGTCTCCTTGCAAATGCTCTAAACAAAGCAGCTGCAGAGTACAATGTCCCTGTCAAGGCAGCAGCTGGTGGCTATGGAGCTCACCGTGAAATGTTGCCTGAGTTTGATCTGGTTATCCTTGCTCCTCAAGTTGCTTCAAACTTTGAAGACATGAAGGCCGAAACCGACAAACTTGGTATCAAACTTGCTAAGACAGAAGGTGGCCAATACATTAAACTGACTCGTGATGGAAAAGGCGCTCTTGCCTTCGTTCAAGCGCAGTTTGAAGAATAAAATGTAAATACCAAAGAAGTGAGATGGAGGAACTCCTCCCAACTATATCCCCATCTCAGTTCTATTTCTTGAAAGGTGAATCAAATGACAAAAACACTTCCAAAAGACTTTATTTTTGGCGGAGCAACAGCAGCCTACCAAGCAGAAGGTGCTACACATACTGATGGTAAAGGGCCAGTCGCCTGGGACAAATACCTCAAAGATAACTACTGGTACACTGCTGAACCAGCCAGTGATTTCTATCACAAATACCCAGTTGACCTCAAACTTGCAGAAGAGTATGGTGTCAATGGTATCCGTATTTCAATCGCTTGGTCACGTATCTTTCCAACTGGTTATGGGAAGGTTAATGACAAGGGGGTTGAGTTCTATCATAAATTATTTGCAGAGTGCCACAAACGGCATGTTGAGCCATTCGTGACTCTTCATCACTTTGACACGCCAGAGGCGCTTCATTCAAACGGAGATTTCCTAAACAGAGAAAACATTGATCACTTTGTGGATTATGCAGCTTTCTGTTTTGAAGAATTTCCTGAAGTTAACTTTTGGACAACCTTTAATGAAATTGGGCCGATAGGGGATGGCCAGTATTTGGTTGGGAAATTCCCTCCAGGTATTCAGTACGACCTTGCCAAAGTCTTCCAATCTCATCACAATATGATGGTGTCGCATGCGCGTGCAGTAAAACTTTTCAAGGATAAGGGATATAAGGGTGAAATTGGTGTGGTTCATGCACTGCCTACTAAGTATCCTCTGGATCCTGAAAATCCTGCAGATATTCGTGCAGCTGAGTTAGAAGATATTATCCATAACAAGTTTATCCTAGATGCGACTTATCTAGGACGCTATTCCGACGAAACCATGGAAGGTGTCAACCATATCTTAGCAGTCAATGGTGGAAGTTTAGATCTGCGTGAAGAAGACTTCGCTGTGCTAGAAGCTGCAAAAGACCTGAATGACTTCCTTGGAATTAACTACTACATGAGTGATTGGATGCAAGCCTTTGATGGCGAAACAGAAATCATTCATAACGGTAAGGGTGAAAAAGGAAGCTCTAAGTATCAGATTAAGGGAGTTGGACGTCGAGTAGCTCCAGATTATGTGCCACGTACGGACTGGGATTGGATTATCTATCCTCAAGGTTTGTATGATCAAATCATGCGCGTGAAGAAAGATTACCCAAATTACAAGAAAATCTACATCACAGAGAATGGTCTCGGATACAAAGATGAGTTTGTGGATGGAACAGTCTACGATGATGGACGGATTGATTATGTTAAGAAACATATGGAAGTGATTGCAGATGCAATCTCCGATGGAGCCAATGTAAAAGGCTACTTTATCTGGTCGCTGATGGATGTCTTTTCTTGGTCAAATGGCTATGAAAAGCGTTATGGCCTCTTCTATGTTGATTTTGAAACCCAGGAGCGTTATCCAAAGAAATCGGCTCATTGGTACAAGAAACTAGCTGAGACGCAGATTATCGACTAAAACTAACAAAAAAATTCCCCACCAAGTGGCAGGGGAATTTTTTATGGTTTTGATAAAAGAATGGTTGTTTGTTTCGATAGATTTTCAAATGTCTCCTGACTCAGTTTGGAATCTGAAACGATTGTATCAATCTCTGAGATATTGTAGAAAGTGTAAAAATCAAACTTATTAAACTTACTGTGATCTGCCAGTAAGTATTTTTTATTGGCATTATTCAAGGCAATTCGTTGGGCTTCGCCCTCTTCCTCACTGAAAGTGGCAATAGCCTTATCCTTAATGCCATTACAGCTAACAAAAGCCTTAGAAAACTGAAGGTTGGTCAAATCCTGCAAGGTGAGTGTCCCCACAAAAGCACCAGTGATAGAGCGATAATTTCCACCAATCAAAATCAAATCTGTTAGTTTTCGTTCGTTTAGGATGAGAAAAACAGGAAGACTGTTTGTTACAACACGAATATTATCAATTGGGAGTTCACGAGCAAAACATTCTAAGGTTGTTCCTGGCCCGATAAAAATGGTTTCACCTTCGTCAATCAAATGACCTGCAAAACGGCTAATTTCTTGTTTTTCAGCAATCTGCAAGCCTTGTTTTTCAACATTTGAGCGTTCGTTGTTTAAGAGAGAACCTGTACGAAGTTTTTCAGCGCCACCGTGCACACGAACAAGCAAATCCTTATCTGCCAATTCTTGTAAGTAGCGGCGAGCTGTCATATCTGACACATCAAGACTCTCCATAATCTCTTTTACAGTAATAGTGCCTTTTGTGTTTACTGCTTCTAGAATACTATCTAGTTTTTCTTGCTTTAGCATCCTTATCACCTCGATTTCTACTATTATTATCTTACCATAAAACGCTCAATCAATCAAATAGAAAAAAACAAAATAAAACAAAACAAAAATACCATGGTTGTTTTAAACAAACCATGATATTTTGAATGATTGGTCAAATTAAGTCCAAACCGTAGTTGTAATCCTCATCTTGCATAGCTTCAACTTCACCAAGGAGGTAACCATTTCCGACTTGAGAGAAGAAGTCGTGGTTAGAAGTCCCTGTTGAAATACCGTTCATGACGATAGGATTGACATCATCAGCTGAATCTGGGAAGAGGGGATCTTGTCCGAGGTTCATGAGAGCTTTATTGGCATTGTAACGAAGGAAGGTTTTGACTTCTTCGGTCCAACCAACACCATCATAGAGGCTTTCTGTATAGCCCTCTTCATTCTCGTAGAGGGTGTAGAGCAGGTCGTACATCCATTCTTTGAGTTTTTCTTGCTCCTCTTCAGGCAATTCGTTAAAACCAAGTTGGAATTTGTAACCAATGTAAGTTCCGTGAACAGACTCATCACGGATGATCAGTTTGATGATTTCCGCAACGTTGGCCAGTTTGTTGTTACCGAGATAGTAGAGTGGGGTAAAGAAACCAGAGTAGAAGAGGAAAGTTTCAAGGAAAACGCTGGCAATTTTCTTTTCTAGTGGGCTACCATTGAGATAGATTTCATTGATAATTTCCGCTTTTCTTTGTAGGTAGGGGTTAGTGTTGGTCCATTCAAAGATTTCTTCAATCTCAGCCTTGGTGTTTAAGGTAGAGAAGATAGAAGAATAGGATTTTGCATGGA
This sequence comes from Streptococcus sp. M143, assembly GCF_000162495.1. NCBI lineage: Bacteria > Bacillati > Bacillota > Bacilli > Lactobacillales > Streptococcaceae > Streptococcus > Streptococcus sp. M143. The sequence goes on from NZ_GG730097.1 coordinate 379,710, forward strand.
CAGATTCCATAAATTGGATGTTGTTAAAAACAGCTTCCTCATGCGGTGTACGGATGTCTGAACGAAGAGCCTGAACCCCTGTTTCTGATTGCATGGTATCCAAAAGGGTCAAACCACCAAAGACTTTTCCTACCAAGTCTTTTTCCTTGTTTGATAGTTTTCTCCAGTCGTCAAGGTCATTTGACAAGGGGATACGCGTGTCGAGCCAGAATTGCTCCGTCAACTTTTCCCAAGTTGATTTGTCGATGACATCTTCGATGGCATTCCAGTTAATGGCTTTGTAGTAAGTTTCCATTTGAAATCTCTTTCTGTATGTAATAATGCGATGAAGGAATCTTCTCTATTTTATCATAGTCTGAGAAGAGTATCGCACAAAAAGTCGGAAGACCGACTTTTCATTTTTCCTAGTATTTTAGATGCTTATCCAAGTTTATTCTAGTGTAATCCTTTAATCAGTAATCTGAGGGAATTTAGTTGGCTCCGATTAAAGTTAAATCACACAGCTTTCACATTGGTTAGCACCGACTTCTCCACCGTCGTCTGTAAAGGTACGAACGTAGTAAATAGACTTGATACCCTTGTTAAAGGCATAGTTACGAAGGATTGACAAGTCACGTGTCGTTTGTTTGTTTTCTTTCTTCCATTCGTAAAGACCTTTTGGAATGTCGCTACGCATGAAGAGAGTGAGTGAAAGCCCTTGGTCCACGTGCTCTGTTGCAGCAGCGTAAACATCAATCACCTTGCGCATATCCATGTCGTAGGCAGAAGTGTAGTAAGGGATAGTATCTGTTGACAAACCTGCAGCAGGATAGTAGATTTTACCGATTTTCTTCTCTTGGCGTTCTTCGATACGTTGCGTAATCGGGTGGATAGAAGCAGAAACATCGTTGATGTAACTGATAGAACCATTTGGAGCAACAGCTAGACGGTTTTGGTGATAAAGACCATCTGCTTGAACCTTTTCGCGAAGTTCCGCCCAATCAGCAGCACTTGGGATAAAGACATCTTTAAAGAGTTCTTTAACACGGTCTGATTTTGGAATAAACTCGCCTGTCACATACTTGTCGAAGTAGCTTCCGTTAGCATAGTCTGATTTTTCAAACTTGTGGAAGGTGATACCACGTTCACGGGCTATATTGTTTGATTCCACCAAGGTCCAGTAGTTCATAAGCATAAAGTAGATGCTTGTAAATTCAATTGACTCAGGTGATCCGTACTCGATGAGTTGTTGCGCAAGGTAGCTATGAAGTCCCATAGCACCAAGACCAAAGGTGTGGGCCAAGCTATTTCCGTGGTCGATAGTAGGAACAGCTACGATGTGTGAACTATCTGTAACGAAAGTCAAAGCACGAACCATCGCACGGATAGAACGACCAAAGTCAGGTGAAGTCATCATGTTGACCACGTTGGTTGATCCAAGGTTACATGAAACGTCTGTTCCCATTTGAAGGAATTCTTGAGCATCGTTGATTAAGCTTGGTTCTTGAACTTGAAGAATCTCAGAACACAAGTTACTCATGATAATCTTACCATCAACGGGATTAGCACGGTTGGCTGTATCAATGTTGACTACATAAGGGTAACCAGACTCTTGTTGCAATTTAGAAATTTCAGTTTCCAAATCACGCGCCTTGATTTTTGTCTTGCGGATATTTGGATTTGCTACTAATTCTTCATATTTTTCAGTGATGTCGATGTAGTTGAATGGCACACCGTACTCAAGCTCTACAGAGTATGGGCTGAAGAGGTACATTTCTTCATTTTTACGAGCCAATTCGTAGAATTTATCGGGCACCACAACACCAAGCGAAAGGGTCTTAACACGAACTTTTTCATCGGCATTTTCTTTCTTAGTGGAAAGGAAAGCGATGATATCTGGGTGAAAGACGTTGAGGTAGACAACACCAGCACCTTGACGTTGACCCAATTGGTTAGAGTAAGAGAAGCTGTCTTCAAAAAGCTTCATAACTGGTACGACACCAGAAGCTGCTCCTTCATAACCTTTGATAGGAGCTCCGGCTTCACGAAGGTTGCTGAGGGAAATTCCCACACCACCACCAATACGTGAAAGTTGAAGAGCTGAGTTGATGGAACGTCCGATAGAGTTCATATCATCCGTTACTTGGATCAAGAAGCAAGATACCAACTCACCACGACGAGCACGTCCAGCATTCAAGAAGGAAGGAGTAGCAGGTTGGTAGCGTTGGTGGATAATTTCATTGGCAATATCAGTCGCAATCGCTTCATTACCATCTGCGAAATAAAGTGCGTTAAAGAAGACGCGGTCTTCCATGCTTTCAAGGTAATATTCACCGTCATTAGTCTTCAAGGCGTATTGATTATAGAACTTATAGGCAGCCATGAAAGACTTGAATTGAAAGTTTTGATCCTTGATAAATTGAGACAATTCTTCCAAGAATTCTGGACGGTATTTCTTAATAAATGCTGTTTCAATGTAGTTGTGTTCAATGAGGTAGTTGATTTTATCAGTGATTGAATCAAAAACCATAGTGTTTGGAACTACATTTTCTTTAAAGAAGGCATCCAAGGCTTCTTTATCTTTATGAAGCATGATTTGTCCATTAACAGGACGGTTAATTTCGTTATTGAGACGGAAGTAGGTCACGTCCTCAAGATGTTTTAATCCCATAAAATTTCCTTTATCTAATTACAAAAGAAAGGCCTCTAAGTTAGCCCTAGAAGCAGTTTCTTCTGGATGATGTACTAAGATTATGCTAATTGTTTCAGTTTTCCTGGTTGGAAGCCTGAAAAGACTTCAGTTGGTGTTTGGATAACAGGAGCTGCGCTGAAACCGAGCTCTTTAACTTGATCGATGTACTCAGGTTGCTCGTCGAGATTGATCTCACGATAAGCGACATTGTTGCTATCCAAGAAACGTTTGGTCATTTTACATTGTACACAATTATTTTTAGAATAAACCGTTACCATTTTCGTAACTCCTCATAAAATTTGATTACTTTCTTAGTATATCAGAAAAAAAAACTTTGTCAAACTTTTTAAACTAAATCTTGTGCCTAAAAGTTACAGTTTTAAAAACCAAATACAAGATATAGTGGTTTTTAAAACATAAGCTTTGGCTTTCATTGAACTATCAAAGTTTATCAAAACAAAAAAACTATATACTGTATATTGGTAAGATAAATAGAAGATTTTCAGCAAGTTATCAGAAAGGAAAACGAAGAAAATAGCAAAAATCGTAAGAACAGGAATAAGTCTAGCTGAGACAATACTTTAATAAAATAGAAACTGTAATATTTACGAAAAAAAGAAATTTTCTACACAAGATGTCCCAATATTTTGTATTAGAATATCTAAAATATAACCAAAGTGGAAATGACAGATTATGATGTATTCATAAAAATGGATCATTGGTTAATTTTATATAGGATACTTATGAGTTTCGTATCCTTTCATAAGGAGTATATAAATACAATGTTTGAAAAAGTTCATTTTATGTGATACACTATCTGTGATTATAAGATTAAAAAATGGATATCTGAATGCTTTTGTTTGATAGAGAATGTTATCAGATTATAATTAGATTAAATGAATGAAAGAACACAGAATTAGGAGGCGCGTGGTGAAAGAAAATGATGTTATTTTAAAACGGCAATCGACTCAAATATTTTTTAAGAATGGTGATACGGATTTTTTCTTCAATTGGTTGTTAGGAATCGGTGAAATTTTTGGTTTCTCTCATGGAGAGCTTTATTATCTTGCTCAAAGATTGGGGAACTCACCAAAGCCTGATGACTGGAAAAATGTATTTTTATCGCATGTAAACTACCTTGAACAAGAAGCAAGTAATTCAGGATTGAGTGAACAAACAAAGGCGCAGTATTATCTTGCACAGACCTACTCACTTCGCTCGGCAATCCAATTTACCGATCCATTTTCTGAAGAGTATTTACCGACCGTTCGTCAAATGGAGAAGGTGTTTTCTAGTGCAATTCATTCACTAGGTGCACCGATTGAAAAATTAACTATTCCCTATCAGGGTTCTTACTTGCCTGGTTATTATCTTCATAGCGACGATAATTGCCCAACGATAATCATGATTGGTGGAGGTGATACTTATCGCGAAGATTTATTTTACTTTGCAGGATATCCTGGATGGATACGAAATTATAATGTTTTAATGGTTGATCTTCCTGGTCAAGGGAGCAATCCTAGTAGAGGGCTGGTCTTTGATGTGGATGCTTCTATTCCAATTTCATTATGCATAGACTGGTTGGAAAATAGAAATCCTAAACTAAATTATTTAGCTATTTATGGTGTCAGCGGAGGGGGATATTTTACTGCACAAGCTGTCGAAAAGGATCCAAGAATTCATGCTTGGATTGCTAGTACCCCTATTTACGACGTTGCAGAACTTTTCAGAAAAGAATTTGGATCAAGTTTGAAAGCACCTAGTTGGTTAATAAATGCCATTTTAAAATTAGCTGGAAATTGGAATGAATCAGCAAATTTAAATCTTAAAAAGTATGCATGGCAGTTTGGTACTTCTGATTTTAAGAGTGCTATTGATGATGTATTTAACCATGCAAAGATTGTGGATTACCAAAAAATTCAATGTCCATGCCTTTTTATCATGGGAAAGGGTGAGGGTGCTGAACTGCAGCATCAAACTAAGGTGATTTATGAAGAACTTAAATCTAAAAATCAACAAACTAAACTTCAAGTATTTGAGGCGGAAAGTGGTGCGGACGCTCATTGCCAAGTCAATAATCTAAGACTCGCCCATAATGTCGTTTTTGATTGGTTGGATACTTTATTTGAATGGAATCAATCAAAGTTTTAGTTCTACTTATACCACTTAGATATATCTACCTTTTTACTGTTAGGGGCTACAAACTTATTTTACTTTAAGTAGCAAATTGGATAAATTCTCTACTGTTGATGGTAAGAGTAGGTTTTAGAATTTCAGGATTTGATGAAGTCTTTTCAAATAATGGATTTACTGAGTTATATTAATTATAGTTAAATAGTATTATTTCATTATTTACTAGGATTGTCCTCTGATTGGTATTAAGGGAAAATAGCTTTGAAAATTGAATTTTGATGATGACATTCTTTGAACAATTAGTGTTTAGATATGCTATTTAGTTACTAGAGTGCTCATTTAATAGAAAAAGAAGTAATTTCATTTTCAGTAAAAGTCCATAAAATACTTGAAAAATTATCTAGAAGGTGATATAATACAGTCTTGTAAGGGTTATCACATATAACTCAAAAAAGAAATAACTAAAGGAGAGTCAAACTATGGCTTCTAAAGATTTCCACGTAGTGGCAGAAACAGGTATTCACGCGCGTCCAGCAACATTGTTGGTTCAAACAGCTAGCAAATTTGCTTCAGATATCACTCTTGAATACAAAGGTAAATCAGTAAATCTTAAATCTATCATGGGTGTTATGAGTCTTGGTGTTGGCCAAGGTGCTGACGTTACAATTTCAGCTGAAGGTGCAGATGCTGACGACGCAATCGCTGCTATCACTGAAACTATGGAAAAAGAAGGATTGGCATAAGGAAAATGACAGAAATGCTTAAAGGAATCGCAGCATCTGATGGTGTTGCAGTTGCAAAAGCATATCTACTCGTTCAACCGGATTTGTCATTTGAGACTATTACAGTCGAAGATACAAACGCAGAAGAAGCTCGCCTTGATGCCGCTCTACAAGCATCACAAGACGAGCTTTCTGTTATTCGCGAGAAAGCAGTAGGTACGCTCGGTGAAGAAGCAGCTCAAGTTTTTGACGCTCACTTAATGGTGCTTGCTGATCCTGAAATGATCAGCCAAATTAAAGAAACTATCCGTGCGAAGAAAGTGAATGCAGAAGCAGGTCTGAAAGAAGTAACAGACATGTTTATCACTATCTTTGAAGGAATGGAAGACAACCCATACATGCAAGAACGCGCAGCGGATATCCGCGACGTGACAAAACGTGTATTGGCAAACCTCCTTGGTAAAAAATTGCCAAACCCAGCTTCTATCAATGAAGAAGTAATCGTGATTGCGCATGACTTGACTCCTTCAGATACAGCTCAGTTGGACAAAAACTTTGTAAAAGCTTTTGTAACCAACATTGGTGGACGTACAAGCCACTCAGCTATCATGGCGCGTACGCTTGAAATTGCAGCAGTATTGGGTACAAACAACATCACTGAAATCGTTAAAGACGGTGACATTCTTGCCGTTAACGGTATCACAGGTGAGGTTATTATCAACCCGACTGATGAGCAAGCAGCTGAATTCAAGGCTGCTGGTGAAGCTTATGCGAAACAAAAAGCTGAATGGGCGCTCTTGAAAGACGCTAAAACAGTAACTGCTGATGGTAAACACTTTGAATTGGCTGCCAACATCGGTACTCCAAAAGACGTTGAAGGTGTCAATGACAACGGTGCTGAAGCTGTTGGTCTTTACCGTACAGAGTTCTTGTACATGGATTCTCAAGACTTCCCAACAGAAGACGAGCAGTACGAAGCTTACAAGGCTGTACTTGAAGGAATGAACGGTAAACCTGTTGTCGTTCGTACAATGGATATCGGTGGAGATAAGGAACTTCCTTACTTCGATATGCCTCACGAAATGAACCCATTCCTTGGATTCCGTGCTCTTCGTATCTCTATCTCTGAGACTGGAGATGCTATGTTCCGCACACAAATCCGTGCCCTTCTTCGTGCATCAGTTCACGGTCAATTGCGTATCATGTTCCCAATGGTTGCGCTCTTGAAAGAATTCCGTGCAGCTAAAGCAGTCTTTGACGAAGAAAAAGCAAACCTTCTTGCTGAAGGTGTTGCAGTTGCGGATAATATCCAAGTTGGTATTATGATCGAAATCCCAGCAGCAGCAATGCTTGCAGACCAATTTGCTAAAGAAGTTGACTTCTTCTCAATCGGCACAAATGACTTGATCCAATACACAATGGCGGCAGACCGTATGAACGAGCAAGTTTCATACCTTTACCAACCATATAACCCATCAATCCTTCGCTTGATCAACAACGTTATCAAAGCAGCTCACGCTGAAGGGAAATGGGCTGGTATGTGTGGTGAGATGGCTGGTGATCAACAAGCTGTTCCACTCCTTGTCGGAATGGGCTTGGATGAGTTCTCTATGTCAGCAACATCTGTACTTCGTACACGTAGCTTGATGAAGAAACTCGACACAGCTAAGATGGAAGAGTACGCAAACCGTGCCCTTACAGAATGCTCAACAATGGAAGAAGTTCTTGAACTTCAAAAAGAATACGTTAATTTTGATTAATCAAAAAGTCCTTGCAACTCGGTTGCAGGGATTTTTTGCTTTAAAAATTTAGTGATTGATTTTCAATATAGGATTCTCAAATCAGACTGTTCAGATAGAAAGTAGTGTAGAAAACAAAAAACGTTAACTGGTTCATAAAATTCTTGACAAGTTGCAAATTTAGGAGTAAACTATTAACCAGTTAACTATTAGAGAGGAGTTTCTGCAATTTAGAAATGAATTGCAACTAGAAATATCAAAAAGAAAGAGAGCTTCGATGAAAATTAATAAAAAATACCTAGCAGGTTCTGCGGCAGCCTTGATTTTAAGTGTTTGTTCTTACGAGTTGGGACTGTATCAAGCCAGAACAGTCAAAGAAAATAATCGTGTTTCCTATATAGATGGAAAACAGGCGGCACAAAAAACGGAGAATCTGACTCCTGATGAAGTCAGCAAGAAAGAAGGCATCAATGCGGAGCAAATCGTCATCAAGATAACAGACCAGGGCTATGTCACTTCGCATGGCGACCACTATCATTACTATAATGGCAAAGTCCCTTATGACGCTATCATCAGTGAAGAGTTGCTGATGAAGGATCCAAACTACCAGCTCAAGGACGAGGATATTATCAGTGAAATCAAGGGTGGTTATGTTATCAAGGTAGATGGAAAATACTATGTTTACCTTAAGGATGCAACCCATGCGGATAATGTCCGTACAAAAGAAGAAATCAATCGGCAAAAACAAGAACATAGTCAGCATCGTGAAAGAGGGACTTCAGCAAACGATGGTGCGGTAGCCTTGGCACGTTCACAGGGACGCTACACCACAGATGATGGTTACATCTTTAATGCATCCGATATCATTGAAGATACTGGTGATGCTTATATCGTTCCTCATGGCGACCATTACCATTACATTCCTAAGAGTGAGTTATCAGCCAGCGAATTGGCTGCTGCAGAAGCCTTTCTATCTGGTAGAAGTGGCCAATCAAATACGCCTACTTATCGCCGTACCAATAACAACAGTGCTAGCAGCGATGTAGATAGATGGATCCCATCCTATAATAATCACGGCAGTGGCTATACGAACACGAACACAGCTAACAACAGTAGCGACGATAGCCAAGTAAGTCAAAGTGATGAGGATATTGATGGCCTTCTGAAACAACTTTATGCCTTGCCATTCAGCCAACGACACGTAGAATCTGATGGCCTTGTCTTCGACCCAGCACAGATTACAAGTCGAACAGCTAGAGGAGTTGCTGTGCCTCATGGGAACCATTACCATTTCATCCCTTATTCACAGATGTCTGAATTGGAAGAACGAATCGCTCGTATTATTCCTCTACAGTACAGTTCGAACCATAGGGTGCCGGATTCAAGACCAGAACAACCAAGTCCACAACCGACTCCGGAACCTAGTCCAAGCCCGCAACCTGCACCAACTCCTCAACCAACTCCAAGTAATCCAATTGACGAAAAATTGGTCAAACAGGCGATTCGAAAAGTAGCTGACGGCTATGTCTTTGAGGAGAATGGAACCTCACGTTATATTCCTGCTAAGGAACTTTCATCAGAAACTGCTGCAGCCATTGATAGTAAACTAGCCAAACAAGAAAGTTTAGCTCATAAGCTAGGAGCTAAGAAAACCAACCTCCCATCTGGTGATCAAGGATTTTACAATAAGGCTTATGACTTGCTAGCAAGAGTTCATCAAGACTTACTTGATAATAAAGGGCGCCAAGCTGATTTTGACACTTTGGATAAACTGTTGGACCGCCTCAATGATGCCTCAAGTGATAAAGTCAAGTTGGTGGATGATATTCTGGCCTTCCTAGCACCGATTCGTCATCCAGAACGTTTAGGAAAACCAAATGCGCAACTTGCCTACACTGATGATGAGATTCAGGTAGCCAAGTTGGCAGGCAAGTATACAACAGAAGATGGCTATATCTTTGATCCTCGTGATATCACCAGTGATGAGGGGGATGCCTATGTAACTCCACATATGACCCATAGCCATTGGATTAAAAAAGATAGTTTGTCTGAAGCCGAAAGAGCGGCAGCCCAGGCTTATGCTAAAGAGAAAGGTTTGACTCCTCCTTCAACAGACCATCAGAATCCAGGAAATACGGAGGCTAAAGGAGCAGAAGCTATCTACAACCGCGTGAAAGCAGCTAAGAAGGTGCCGCTTGATCGTATGCCTTACAATCTCCAACATACCGTGGAAGTTAAAAACGGTAGTTTAATCATTCCTCATTATGATCATTACCATAACATCAAATTTGAGTGGTTTGACGAAGGACTTTATGAGGCACCTAAGGGGTATAGTCTAGAAGATCTCTTTGCGACTGTCAAGTACTATGTCGAACATCCAAACGAACGTCCGCATTCAGATAGTGGTTGGGGCAATGCAAGTGACCATGTTCAAAGAAACCAAAATGGTCAAGCTGATACCAATCAAACGGAAAAACCATCAGAGGAGAAACCTCGGACAGACAAACCTGAGGAAGAAAAGCCACGCGAAGAGAAGCCTCAAAGTGAGAAACCAGAATCTCCAAAACCAACTGAGGAGCCGGAAGAAGAATCACCAGAGGAAGCAGAAGAACCTCAGGTCGAGACTGAAAAGGTTGAAGCGAAGTTGAGAGAGGCTGAAGAGCTACTTGCAAAGATCCAAGACCCCATTATCAAGTCCAATGCCAAAGAAACTCTCACTGGCTTAAAAAATAACCTGCTATTTGGTGCTCAGGATAACAATACCATTATGGCTGATGCTGAAAAGTTGTTGGCTTTATTAAAGGAGAGCAAGTAAAGGTAGAAGCATTTTCTAGATCCTAAAAACAGGATAGGAGATCTAGAAAAGATAAAATCGAAAATGAGAATAGAATGTAAGTTCTAATTCTCATTTTTTTCATGAAAATATGTAAAATATCTTGACATATAGTGTAAATAAAGATAAACTATTTACTAGTTAATTAAACGGTTAAATACTAGTTAAGGAGTAATGATGAAAAAAAGAACATTTCTATTATTAGTGGCAGGTCTCTTGGTTCTTGTATTAGGAGCATGTAGCCAAAAAGAAAAACAAGAAGCAAAAGGGATGAAGATTGTAACAAGTTTTTACCCAATCTATGCCATGGTCAAAGAGGTATCGGGGGACTTGAATGATGTACGGATGATTCAGTCAAGTAGTGGGATTCACTCCTTTGAACCGTCAGCAAATGACATTGCTGCCATTTATGATGCGGATGTCTTTGTCTACCATTCTCATACGCTCGAATCTTGGGCTGGAAGTCTAGATCCTAACTTGAAAAATTCAAAAGTTAAAGTTTTAGAAGCTTCTGAAGGAATGACGTTGGAGCGTGTACCAGGTTTGGAAGATGTTGAAGCTGGTGACGGTATTGATGAAAAAACACTCTACGACCCTCACACTTGGTTAGATCCAGAAAAAGCAGGTGAAGAGGTACAGATTATCGCTGACAAACTTTCGGAGATTGACAGTGCTAATAAGGAAACGTATCAAAAGAATGCCAAAAACTTTATCGCTAAAGCCCAAGAATTGACTAAGAAATACCAGCCTATTTTTGAAAAAGCGAGCCAAAAGACCTTTGTTACCCAACACACAGCCTTTTCATACCTCGCTAAACGCTTTGGTTTGAAACAACTCGGTATAGCTGGGATTTCCCCTGAACAAGAGCCAAGTCCGAGACAGTTGACAGAAATCCAAGAATTTGTCAAAACCTATAAGGTCAAAACAATTTTTACTGAAAGCAATGCTTCCTCTAAAGTAGCTGAAACCTTGGTCAAATCAACAGGAGTTAATCTAAAAACACTCAATCCTTTGGAAGCAGACCCCGAAAATGATAAAACTTACTTAGAAAATCTAGAAGAAAATATGAATGTTCTTGCAGAAGAATTAAAATGAGGAGATTATGAAAATTAAGAAAAAGTATCTTGCGGCAGGATCGGCTCTTGTCCTTTCCCTAAGCTTTTGCATCTATGCATTGAACCAACACCATGTGGAAGGAAACAAAGATAATAACCATGTGTCTTACATCGATGGGAAGAAAGACTCTCAAAAAACAGAGACTCAGACACCAGATCAAGTTAGCAAAAAAGAAGATATTCAGGCAGAACAAATTGTTGTGAAAATTACCGATCAAGGTTATGTGACTTCACACGGTGATCATTTCCATTATTACAATGGTAAAGTTCCTTTTGACGCGATTTTCAGCGAAGAACTGTTGATGAAAGATGCCAATTATCAACTCAAAGATGCTGACATTGTCAACGAAATCAAAGGTGGCTACATTATCAAGGTGGATGGTAAGTATTATGTTTACCTTAAGGATGCGACACATGCTGATAACGTTCGTACGAAGGACGAAATTGAACGCCAAAAACAAGGTCATACTCACGATGCACCAACTTCTAACAGTGCAGTGTCACTTGCACGATCACAAGGACGCTATACTACCGATGATGGATACATCTTTAATCCATCTGATATTATAGAGGATACTGGTGATGCTTATATCGTTCCTCACGGTGGACATTACCACTACATACCTAAGAGTTCCTTGTCTGCTAGCGAATTAGCAGCTGCCCAAGCCTACCTCTCTGGAACTAGAAAACAGCCAAGTGTGACTGACTATCGTCCAAGCCAAAATGGAACCAGTCAAACCACTAATACTAGTCAACAATCTAAAACACCAAGCAAACCAGAAGAGAGCTTGCAGAGTCTATTGCAGCAACTCTATGCACTTCCAAGTAACCAACGTTATGCAGAATCGGATGGCTTGATTTTTGACCCTACTAAGATTTCAAACAGAACTCCAAGTGGCGTAGCGATTCCTCATGGAAATCACTATCATTTCATTCCATATACAAAGCTTTCTGCTTTGGAAGAAAAGATTGCTCGTATGATTCCTCTTGCTAGCGACAGTGGGCAACCAGCACCTTTGGAAAAACCAAGCAAACCCGTAGAACATCCTGATCAGCAAAGCCATCATCATGACCAAGACGGTGACCATACAAGTCAGGATACCAACCATGAAGACCATGATGGAGAGGAGCATGACCACCATCACGGTGAAGAACATGATCATGGTTTTGCAGCTGACCGTGTTATTAGTGAAGATGAGAAAGGGTTTGTAGTTTCTCATGGAGATCACGCTCATTATTTCTTTAAGAAGGACTTGACTGCAGCTCAAATCAAAGCTGCCCAAGATCACTTGAAAGAAAATCATCAGTCTGAGCCGGTTCAACCACTTGCCAAGACTGTAGAAAGTTTCTCAAGAGATGCTAGCGATGAAGAAAAAATCAAGTATATCTCACAGACCTACGGGGTTCCGCTTGAAGCGATTCGTATTTCAAATGGATTCTTTGTCTTTGGAAATCCAGATCAAGCCTATGATCCAACCCATATCCATCCCTATGCTGTTCGAAAAGAACATGTTCGTATTCCTCTCCAAACTGGGAACCCAGAACTGGATTTCCTAAATGAACTTTATACGACTGCCCTACGTGATGGGGTGTCTCCTTATAGTTTACAGGTAGAAAGTGGTAGTTTTGTGATTCCTCATGGTGATCACAATCACTACATCAAAGTTCAAACTAAGGGCTATGAAGTAGCTTTGAAAAACAAGATTCCAGCCCTACAATCGACCTATCAACCTGGAGCATTTGATGAACAAACTGTTCTATCTAAAGTGGATCAACTTTTAGCAGATAGCAGAAGTCTCTACAAAGACCAACCTATCATGCAGAGACGTGTTGAACTTGCTTTGGGTCAATTTGCCGAGAACATGAAAAAACTGGCGACCAACTCAACTGCTGGATACCTAGTAGCCTTGGAACTCTTTGATAAGCAATATATCCATGTGGATCAAAGTGTGTCTCCAGTTGAAACATCACCTTTGGACAAGAAATACCAAGCCCTTGTAGATAAGATCAATACACTGGATACAGATACTTATGGTTTGCCTAAGAAGGATCTTTTGGTACATTTGCAGGAAGCTAAGCTAGCACAAGATGAGACAGAGTTGGCTGCTATTGAAGCGAAACTTCAGGCCTTGCAAGATTTCCGAGATCGGACAGGGGTTACAACAGTAGAGTACATCAAGTATTTCTATGAACATGTATCTGATGGTCGTTTGAGAGAAGAACTTCGGAACCGTGTTGCTAAGTTGACATGGGAACTTTACCAGTCCCAATCTTTCCTCAAAGCGACCGACTTGAACAAGTTATTCCCAACTATTTACCAAACTAAGCTAGAAGTTGAAGAAGCTCTTAAAGAAGAACCCGTTTCTACAAAAGCTGGTAAAACCATTCTGGATACAGAAAAAGTGGATAGTCAAACTGTTAAGACAGCCATCTATGAATTCCTAAAAGAACTCTACGGTGATTTTATGCCAGAAGAGCGGATTAGCCATGTTAAGAAGGAAGAAGTGGATGCTCTTCTAACAAAAGCTGCCCAACTCCTAGCGCGTGTCAAAGAAGATGGTGTCAAACAATCCCTAGCTGAAGAAGCAGCTAATATCAAAGCGGCTACTGAAAAGGAAAATGCAGACCTTGACGAAGCTAAAACACAACTTGAGGATCTTTTAAATCGTATTGCAGCGACTATCCAACGAGAGGAAAAAGAAGCAGAACAAGATCCGCAAACGGTGATCATCTATCAAAAACTCTATAATGTCTTGCTCTCTCTTCACAAGTACTTAGAGGATAACAAAGGATCCGATGCTGACTTTGAACGTGTTGATGCCCTATTTGATCAACTTGCAGCCAAAAGCAGTGATAAAGAAGCTCTCCTCACCCTAGCTAAAGAAATCATTAGCTTGAACCAGGGACTCCGTTCAAAAGCAAGTGAAACTGCTAGCCAATCTAAGTCTGAGAAAGACAGTGAAACAGTTGCTTCTCAAACAACAGAAAAGCAAGCGCAAAGTGAGTCTGAGTCAAGTGCTCAACCAAAGGAATAAAAAGAAAGGCGAAGTAGCTAAGCTACCTCGTCTTTTTTAGTCTTTATAGGCTACAATACCAATGATGGTATCCACTGCACGCTCCATGGTCTGAAGGCTGACGTATTCAAAACGTCCATGCATGTTTTCACCACCAGCAAAGATATTAGGAGTTGGAATTCCCATAAAGGAAATCTTAGACCCATCAGTCCCACCGCGAATTGGTTCGATAATAGGCGTGATACCTAGATCTTCCATAACAGCTTTGGCAATGGTAACGGGCGTCATATCTTTCTCGATGACTTCTTTCATATTGTAGTACTGGTCTGTCAGAGTCAAGGTCACTCGATCATCCCCAAGCTCTTGATTCATTTTGTCAGCAATCTCTTGCATGGCTTCCTTACGAGATTCAAAGGCATCCTTTTCAAAGTCACGAATGATGTAGCTTGCACGCGCCTCCTCGACACTACCTGACACATCCATAAGATGATAGAAACCTTGGTAACCATCTGTCAACTCAGGTCGGTCATTCTCAGGAAGTTGATTATGAAAATCAATTGCTAACTGAAGGGCATTGACCATTTGATCTTTAGCAGTACCAGGGTGAACATTGCGCCCTTGAAAATGGAGTTCAGCAGCTGCTGCTGAGAAAGTTTCGTACTGAAGTTCACCTAGTGGGCCACCATCAACAGTGTAAGCAAAATCAACGTCAAAATCTTCTGCATCAAACTTGTTAGCTCCAACACCAATTTCTTCATCTGGTCCAAAACCAACTCGAATTTCACAATGTTTGATTTCGGGATGAGCAGTCAGATATTCAATAGCAGTCATAATCTCAGCAATCCCTGATTTGTCATCAGCACCCAGCAAGGTCGTGCCATCAGTTGTGATAAGGGTTTGGCCTGGATATTTCTCAAGGCTTTTGAAATCAGCAGGATCGAGTTTAAAACCAGAATCACCTAAGTCGATAGCTCCACCATCGTAATTTTCGATGACTTGCGGATTAACTCCTTCAGCATTAAAGTCAGCTGTATCCATGTGGGAGATGAAGCCAATCTTGCGTGTCAAGCTTGGATCGTTTGCTGGTAAAGTTCCAATAGCAAAACCATTTGGGAGGTAGTAAACATTTTGCAGACCGACACGTTTCATTTCAGGAATAAGAACATTGGTCGCAAAATCTACCTGACTTTGCGTACTTGGAGTAGTAGTAGAGTGTTCATCAGAACGCGTGTTGACCTTGACGTAGGTCAGAAAACGTTCCAAAAGGTTCGGATAAGACATAAAAACTCCTTTAATATCATTTTTTTCATTGTATCATAGAATGGAGAGAAAGACAAAGAGAAGTAAATAAAAATAAAATGAATGAAAGCGTTTATTTATTATATATTTCGTGGTAGAATGGTAATTGAAAAAAACATCACAAGGACATATCAATGAAAAAAGCAATTTTAATGATGACATTCGGTTCGCCAGAAGAGATTACCTTTGAGAGTGTGGCGGATTTTTTTACCAATATTCGTCGTGGAATCAGACCCCAAGATCACGAGATTCAGACTCTCTATGACAACTATGTTCGTATAGGTGGAACACCGCTTCAGAGGATTACACGTGAGGAGGTCAGTTTAGTCAAGGAACGGTTAGGAGAAGAGTATGGCATCTACTTTGCCAACAAATTTTCTCGCCCCTTTATTCCTGATGTAATCAAGCAGATGGAAGCTGATGGTGTTGAAGAATGTATCTGCTTGATTTTGGAACCTCATTATTCTTTTTACTCAGTCATGGGGTATGAAAAGTTTTTGGAAAGCCAGCAGATCCGATTTTTAGTCATTAAGGACTGGTATCAACAACAGTCTTTGCTGAATTTTTGGACAGATGAGATTAGCAAAATTTTACGGAACGATGTGGGAGAAGAGTCCTTTAAGGTAATCTTCTCAGCCCATAGTGTTCCAATTTTTGCCTTAGACTTTGGAGATCCTTATATCGATCAGATTTTTGATAATAGCAAGTTGATAGCAGAGCAACTCAGTCTAACCGCAGATCAGTATACCAACACTTGGCAGAGCGAGAGTGATATTGGAATCCCTTGGATCAAGCCAGATGTCTTAGAATATTTGCGAGAACAAAAGCAACATCCCGAGCATTATATTTTTGTCCCGATTAGTTTTATCAGTGAGCACATCGAAGTCTTGTTCGATAATGATGTGGAATGTTATGAGTTGTGTCAAGAATTAGGTGTCACCTACCATCGACCACCTATGCCCAATACGGATAGCCGTTTAATTGACGCTTTAGTTGCTGCTGTAAGAGCCAATGAACACAAAGAATTTAAAGCTTTTCTCCCAGAAGAAGAAACCTTTGATGAGTTAGCACCTTCAGCAACCACCAAGGACATCATGGAGGAGACAGACGACCTTCAGATGCCAGAATTTGTCAAAAAACTCATTGAGAAAAAAGGCCGTGAAAATGTAAAGATGCCTTACTTAATTAAAAAAATGCTAGAAAAGGCTGGTAAATTGCCGAAAGACTAAAGAAAAAAGGATTTAGCATGAAGCTAGATCCTTTTTATTTGTCTTATTTTTTCTCAAGAAGAGCTTTGATTTCTTGAAGAACTTCTAGTTCAGTTGGAGCAGCAGGTGTATCTTCAACTGGCTCTTCTTTCTTAGTAAGGTTTTGAGCTTTTTCAACAGCTTTAATAACGAAGAAAAGAACAGTACCAATCACTAAAAAGTTGATGACAGCGCTCAAGAAGCTACCATATCCAACACCATTCCATGAAAGTTCAGCGATACGCTCAACATTTGCTGCTTTCAAGGCTGGATTCAAGATAAGTGGAGTGATGATATCATTTACAAGTGAAGTAACGATAGCACCAAAAGCAGAGGCAATGATCACACCGACAGCGAGGTCAACGACATTACCACGAAGCAAAAATTCTTTAAGATCTTTTAACATTTTCATAAAATCCTTTCAAAAACTAATCTCAATTGTACCTGAAATACCTAAATATTGCAACCTTAATGCTTACTGATACCTATTTCATTTATAAAAAACGTATACTTTACTAAAAATATAGTTAAGAATGATAATCAAAACCTGAGCAATTAGCGTTTCGATGGCATTGACCTGATCTAGTTGATCGTTGACAAACTGCCCGATAATATCGGGATAAGATGTAACAAAGATATAAGTTAAAAGAACGTCAAGACCAAGTGTGGAAAGACGTGCTAAGAAAAATTTAACTAGGCGAATTGGCCAATTCTTTCTCTCTTGTTTAAAGACAACAGTGTCATTGGTGATAAAGGCAAAGAGAATACCGATAATGTTTGCGAGTATGGTTGCTAGGATTTCTTGGTGGCTAATACGGTAAATAACCAAACGTGATAAAATTGAGACCAGAGTAGTAGCACCACCAAAAAATAGATAGGAGAGGATTTCATTATCAAAGAAAGTTTTTACTAGTTTTTTCATGATTTTAGTATAGCATAAATTCATATAATGTGCTATACTGGTAAGGTTGATTCACTCAACCCTTGGTGCTTAGCTTCTTTCACCAAGCATATTTCACGCGGGAAACCGCTAAAGGAGAAAACATGAAAAATCTAACTGTTCGTGACATGGCATATATTGCTATCGTTGCTGCTATCTATGTGGTTTTGACCATCACCCCACCGCTGAATGCCATTAGCTACGGTGCTTACCAGTTCCGTATTTCTGAGATGATGAATTTTTTGGCCTTCTACAATCCTAAATACATCATCGGTGTGACGATTGGATGTATGATTGCTAATTTCTTTAGCTTTGGTCTAATAGATGTCTTTGTCGGTGGAGGTTCTACCCTAGTTTTCCTAAGTCTAGGTGTATGGCTCTTTAGCAAATACAAAAATGACTATTTGTTCAATGGTTTGATTCGTAAAGATCATTTCTTCTTTTCAATCCTCTTCTCCATTTCAATGATTACCATTGCAGCTGAACTTCATATCGTTGCAGAGGCTCCATTCTTCTTTACATGGTTCTCTACTGGAATTGGTGAGTTTGCATCACTTATCGTAGGTGCGATTTTGATCAATAAACTGGGACAGCGAATCGATCTAACAAAATAAGAAGTCTATAAGCTAGATACTTGCCAAATCTAGCTTTTTTCATTCCATAAAATTAAAAGAGAGCGCTTGACAAGAACATAGAACTATAGTATACTTTTTAGGTAAGCTGATTTAGCTCAGTTGGCAGAGCGCATCCATGGTAAGGATGAGGTCGCCGGTTCAATCCCGGCAATTAGCATGATAGAAACAAAATGACCTTGGGAGACCAAGGTTTTTCTTATACTTCTGTGGAAATGAAGCTAAAGAGTTTTGGCTATTGACAAAAGTGACTCTATCTAGTAGAATAGTAGGTGCGATGAGTCGATAGGTAGTCTTCGGACTGCTATTGAGCATAAGGAGGTCATAACGCAGGAGCGGACCTTGATGAGTTGTGTGAACCTGCTCATCACATGAAGATGCCTCTTAGTCCCTAGTCAATGACTAGGGATTTTTAATTTTCAGAAAATAGAACCCAAAAATGCTTTTCAATTTCTGGAAAAAGTAGTATAATACATCTATTATAGAAATTTTTAGAAAATTCCGAAAGAGGTTATTTATGGGATATACAGTTGCTGTAGTCGGCGCGACAGGTGCTGTCGGAGCTCAGATGATAAAAATGTTGGAAGAATCAACACTTCCAATCGACAAAATCCGTTACCTTGCTTCTGCACGTTCAGCAGGCAAAACTTTGAAATTTAAAGACCAAGATATTACGATTGAAGAAACAACTGAGACAGCTTTTGATGGTGTTGATATTGCACTCTTTTCAGCAGGTGGTTCGACATCAGCTAAGTATGCACCATACGCCGTTAAAGCTGGAGCGGTAGTGGTGGATAATACATCTTATTTCCGTCAAAATCCAGATGTGCCATTGGTTGTTCCAGAAGTAAACGCTCATGCACTTGATGCCCACAACGGGATTATTGCCTGCCCTAACTGTTCAACTATCCAAATGATGGTGGCCCTTGAACCTGTTCGTCAAAAATGGGGTTTGGATCGTATTATCGTATCAACTTATCAAGCTGTTTCAGGTGCTGGTATGGGAGCGATTCTTGAAACACAACGGGAACTTCGTGAAGTCTTGAATGATGGTGTAAACCCACGTGATTTGCATGCGGAAATCTTGCCTTCAGGTGGTGACAAAAAACACTATCCTATCGCCTTCAACGCACTTCCACAAATCGATGTCTTCACTGACAATGATTACACATACGAAGAGATGAAGATGACTAAGGAAACTAAGAAAATCATGGAAGATGACAGCATTGCAGTATCTGCAACATGTGTGCGTATTCCAGTCTTATCAGCTCACTCTGAGTCTGTTTACATCGAAACAAAAGAAGTGGCTCCAATCGAAGAAGTGAAAGCAGCTATTTCAGCCTTCCCAGGTGCTGTTCTTGAAGATGATGTAGCTCATCAAATCTATCCACAAGCCATCAATGCAGTAGGTTCACGTGATACCTTTGTTGGTCGTATCCGTAAAGACTTGGATGCTAAAAAAGGAATTCACATGTGGGTTGTTTCAGATAACCTCCTCAAAGGTGCTGCTTGGAACTCTGTACAGATCGCAGAAACGCTTCATGAGCGTGGTTTGGTCCGTCCAACAGCTGAGCTGAAATTTGAATTGAAATAATGGTTTAGGAGTTCGAATGAACTCCTTCTTTGAAATAGAGAGGTGTTTCTCATGTCTTACCAAGATCTAAAAGAGTGTAAAATCATCACTGCCTTCATCACTCCTTTCCATGAAGATGGCTCCATCAACTTTGATGCTATTCCAGCTCTTATAGAGCATTTGTTGGCCCACCATACAGATGGTATTTTGCTAGCTGGAACTACAGCTGAAAGTCCAACCTTGACTCACGATGAGGAGTTGGAGATTTTTACTGCTGTACAAAAAGTGGTCAAGGGACGGGTTCCTTTGATTGCGGGTGTGGGTACCAATGATACGCGAGACTCTATCGAGTTTGTCAAAGAAGTAGCAGAATTTGGTGGTTTTGCTGCTGGACTTGCTATCGTACCATACTATAACAAACCTTCTCAAGAAGGCATGTACCAGCACTTTAAGGCAATTGCAGATGCTTCTGACTTACCAATTATTATCTATAACATTCCAGGGCGTGTAGTTGTCGAATTGACTCCAGAAACCATGCTTCGTTTGGCTGACCATCCAAATATCATTGGGGTCAAAGAATGTACTAGTCTGGCTAATATGGCTTACTTGATTGAACACAAGCCAGAAGAGTTCTTGGTCTATACTGGTGAGGACGGAGATGCTTTCCATGCCATGAACCTTGGTGCGGACGGGGTTATTTCTGTTGCCTCTCATACAAATGGGGACGAAATGCACGAGATGTTGACTGCTATTGCAGAAAGCGATATGAAAAAAGCGGCAGCTATTCAACGTAAATTCATTCCTAAGGTCAACGCCCTCTTCTCTTATCCAAGTCCTGCTCCAGTTAAGGCAGTCCTTAACTATATGGGATTTGAAGCTGGACCAACTCGTCTACCTCTCGTTCCAGCACCAGAAGAAGATGCCAAACGCATTATCAAGGTTGTCGTAGATGGCGACTATGAAGCGACTAAGGCAACCGTAACAGGAGTCTTAAGACCAGATTACTAATAAAGACAATAAAATCCATGACCGAACGATCATGGATTTTTCTTATTTTCCTAAACAGAATTGGCTAAAGAGTTGGGTAATGAGTTCATCTGGAGCAGCATCTCCAGTGATTTCTCCGAGAATTTCCCAAGTACGGGTCAAGTCAACTTGAAGCAAATCAACTGGCATCCCTAGTTCAAGACCTTCATTAACTGCTTGTAGGCTTTCAACGGCCTTTTTAATCAAGGAAATATGACGGGCATTTGACAAGTAAGTGGCATCTTGCTCAACCAAACCAGCATTTTCAAAGAAGAGATCGTTAATACGCTCTTCGATCTTATCGATGTTTTGGTTTTTAAGGACTGAAATACGGATAACATCTTCAGGAAGTTCCGAAGTTTCAATCGCTTCAGGAAGATCAGTTTTATTAAGCAGAATAATGCGGTTGGTATCCTGACTGATTTCTAAGAGTTGACGATCTTGGGCGGTTAGTTGTTCGCTGGCATTTAGCACCAGTAGAACCAAGTCAGCTTCCTTGAGGGCTTTTTTCGAACGCTCAACACCGATTTGCTCCACGATATCATCTGTTTCCCGGATACCAGCTGTATCAATCAATTTAAGAGGAACACCATTGATATTGACGTATTCTTCGATGACATCGCGTGTCGTACCAGCGATGTCAGTTACGATAGCCTTGTCCTCACGTAGGAGATTGTTTAGGAGGCTGGATTTTCCAACGTTGGGGCGTCCGATGATGGCAGTTGAAATTCCCTCACGAAGGATTTTGCCACGTCGGGCTGTCCTAAGGAGATTGGTTAGCAATTGCTCAAACTCCATAGTTTTCTCACGGACGACTGCAGTAGTGGCTTCTTCAACATCATCATACTCAGGATAGTCGATATTGACCTCTACTTGGGCAAGCGTATTGAGGATTTCTTGGCGAGTATTATTAATGAGGTCAGAAAGAGAACCGTCCAATTGTTTGACTGCAATATTCATGGCCTTGTCAGTCTTAGCGCGGATGATGTCCATTACCGCCTCAGCTTGCGTTAAATCCACACGACCGTTTAAAAAGGCGCGCTTGGTAAATTCACCAGGTTCTGCCAATCGAGCTCCTTCACGAATGGCTAACTGGAGAATTTCGTTAGTCACCGCAATCCCACCGTGGGTGTTAATCTCGATAATATCCTCACGAGTGAAGGTTTTTGGAGACTTCATAGCTCCAACCATAACCTCGTCCATGACTTTACCAGTTTGAGGGTCAACAATGTGACCGTAGTTGAGAGTATGGCTAGCAACCTTGCTTAAGTCTTTTCCTTTAAAAATTTTTTGCGCAATGGCAAAACTGTCAGTTCCGCTCAAGCGGACAATCCCAATGGCTCCTTCACCTAGTGGAGTAGAGATGGCAACGATGGTATCAAATTCACGTGTAATCATACTAATTCCTTTTGTATTTCTTTTATAGGATATGGTATCCAAGCATCTCTTCAAATTGTAACAAATTTAAACCATTTCTTCAATGGATGCTACTCTAAGACTTAAAAAGCCTAAGCAATTCTGCTTAAGCTAGTTTATTTGGTGCGCATTTCCCCTTGAGGAAAGTAAGTTCCTTCTGGCATGTCGTTGATGATGACATGGACAGCAGATTGGGGGGCTCCAGTATTACGAACAACAGCTTCCGTTACTTCCTTAGCAAGAGCTTTCTTTTGATCAAGCGTGCGTCCTTCAAATAAATCGATGCGTACAAATGGCATAATAGCTTCCTCCACTAGTTTTTGATTTCTTCTATTTTACCACATTTTGCCGTTTAAAGCTTTAGAAAATTATGATATACTAGAATGTAGCAAAAATTTAGAAATGGACGTAAAATAAAAGCATGGCACAGTTGTATTATCGTTATGGGACTATGAACTCTGGTAAGACGATTGAGATTCTCAAGGTGGCCTATAACTATGAGGAGCAAGGAAAGGGAGTTGTGATTATGACTTCGGCTCTGGATACGCGTGACGGTGTCGGCTATGTATCTAGTAGGATTGGCATGAAACGCCCAGCCATTGCGATTGAGGAGACGACGGATATCTTCGGCTATATCCGAGATTTAGCTGAAAAACCTTACTGTGTTTTGGTCGACGAGGCCCAGTTTCTCAAGCGTCACCATGTTTACGACCTAGCTCGTGTTGTGGACGAATTAGACATACCCGTCATGGCATTCGGTTTGAAGAATGATTTTCGCAATGAACTGTTCGAAGGTTCCAAACACCTTTTGCTCTTAGCAGACAAGATTGACGAAATCAAGACCATTTGTCAGTATTGCAAGAAAAAGGCGACCATGGTATTACGAACTCAGGATGGACTGCCCGTTTATGATGGTGAGCAGATCCAAATCGGTGGAAATGAAACCTATATCTCGGTTTGCCGTAAACATTATTTTGCGCCTGAAATTAATAAGGAGAATGAAGAAAAATGAACATCTATGATCAACTACAAGCTGTAGAAGACCGTTATGAAGAATTAGGAGAGTTGCTGAGTGACCCTGATGTGGTCTCAGATACTAAACGTTTCATGGAGCTTTCAAAAGAAGAGGCTTCTACTCGTGACACGGTAACAGCCTACCGTGAATACAAACAGGTCCTTCAGAATATCATTGATGCTGAGGAAATGATTAAAGAGTCTGGCGGAGATGCGGACTTGGAAGAAATGGCGAAGCAAGAACTCAAAGATGCCAAGTCTGAAAAAGAAGAGTATGAAGAAAAACTGAAAATCTTGCTCCTTCCAAAAGATCCAAACGATGACAAAAATATTATCCTTGAAATCCGTGGAGCAGCAGGAGGTGACGAAGCAGCGCTTTTCGCTGGAGACCTTCTAACCATGTACCAAAAGTATGCGGAAGCCCAAGGCTGGCGCTTTGAAGTCATGGAAGCTTCTATGAACGGTGTTGGTGGTTTCAAAGAAGTGGTTGCCATGGTTTCTGGTCAATCCGTTTACTCTAAACTTAAGTATGAATCAGGTGCCCATCGTGTGCAACGTGTCCCTGTGACAGAAAGCCAAGGTCGTGTTCATACATCGACTGCAACTGTCCTTGTCATGCCTGAAGTAGAAGAAGTGGAATACGATATTGATCCAAAAGACCTTCGTGTTGATATCTATCACGCATCTGGTGCTGGTGGACAGAACGTCAACAAGGTTGCGACAGCCGTTCGTATCGTTCACTTGCCAACCAATATCAAGGTTGAGATGCAGGAAGAACGTACCCAGCAGAAGAACCGTGAGAAGGCCATGAAAATCATCCGTGCGCGTGTTGCTGATCATTTTGCGCAGATTGCTCAGGATGAACAAGACGCTGAGCGTAAGTCAACCATCGGTACTGGTGACCGTTCAGAACGAATCCGTACTTACAATTTCCCACAAAACCGTGTCACAGACCACCGTATTGGCTTAACCCTCCAAAAACTGGATACTATCTTATCTGGAAAATTGGACGAAGTTGTAGATGCCTTGGTGCTCTATGACCAAACACAAAAATTAGAAGAATTAAACAAATAATGAAATTAGCTCAATTATTTTCAGATTTTGAAGAAGAGTTGATAAGACAAGGAGAGGAAGCAGAAAGCCTCTCTTTTGTCTATCGTAGCCTAAAAAATCTCTCTTTCACAGACTTTGTCTTTGCCCTTCAGCAAGAGGTAACAGAAGAAGAAAAACAATTTGTAGAAGAAATTTTCCAGCAATTAGCAGCTCATAAACCTGCCCAGTACATCATTGGACAGGCAGATTTCTTTGGAATGCAGTTAAAAGTAGATGAGCGGGTTTTGATTCCTCGTCCAGAGACAGAGGAGTTGGTTGAGCTCATCCTGGCTGAAAATTCTGATGAAAATCTTAAGGTCTTGGATATCGGTACGGGAAGTGGTGCCATCGCCCTTGCTTTAGCAAAGAATCGTCCAGACTGGTCAGTGACAGCAGTTGATATTTCACAGGATGCACTAGATTTGGCAACTGAAAACGCTAAAGTTCAGAATTTCCAGATATTTTTTAAAAAATCTGATTGTTTTGCAGAAATTTCTGAAAAATATGATATAATTGTATCCAATCCACCCTATATCTCTCGTGAAGATGAGTCAGAGGTCGGTTTGAATGTTTTGCATTCGGAACCTCATCTAGCTCTCTTTGCAGATGAGGATGGCCTAGCTATTTACCGCAGAATTGCGGAAGATGCAAAAGACTTTCTCACAGATGGAGGTAAGATTTACCTTGAAATTGGATACAAGCAAGGTCAAAGTGTTCCTGCGCTTTTTAGGAAACATCTTCCTGAAAAACGAGTACGAACACTCAAGGACCAGTTTGGTCAAGATAGGATGGTTGTAGTTGATGATGGACAGGATTAGACAAGAGTTGGAAAAGGGCGGAGCTGTTGTTCTACCAACTGAGACAGTTTATGGCCTCTTTGCTAAGGCCTTAGATGAAAAAGCTGTCGACCATGTTTACCAACTCAAACGTCGTCCTAGAGACAAGGCGCTCAATCTTAATGTCGCTTATCTAGAGGACATCTTGCACTTTTCAAAGAATCAGCCAACTTATCTACAAAAGCTTGTAGAGACCTTTTTACCAGGTCCCTTGACCATTATCCTCGAAGCCAATGACAGAGTCCCCTATTGGGTCAACTCTGGTCTTGCAACGGTGGGATTTCGGATGCCGAGTCACCCCATTACACTTGATTTGATTCAAGAGACAGGTCCTTTGATTGGGCCGTCTGCCAATATTTCAGGTCAGGCTAGTGGAGTGACCTTTGCTCAAATTCTAGAGGATTTTGACCAAGAGGTTCTGGGTCTGGAGGACGACGCTTTTCTAACTGGACAGGATTCGACTATTTTGGATTTGTCTGGAGACAAGGTGAAAATCTTACGCCAAGGGGCAATTAAACGAGAAGATATACTTGCTCGGTTGCCAGAGATTTCTTTTGAGGAGGAATGAGATGCTAAGAGATTTGCAAGAAACAGATGTAAAAGCTATATGTGAGATCAACCAAGAAGTCTTGGGCTATTCTTTTAGTCCAGAGGACACAGCTAGTCAACTAGCTAGACTGTCTCAGGATTCACATCATTTCCTACTTGGCTATGAGGATGAAGCCAGCCATGTCCTACTTGGATATGTCCACGCTGAGGTCTATGAATCTCTTTATTCCAAAGCAGGATTTAACATCTTAGGCTTAGCGGTTTCACCTCAAGCACAAGGGCAAGGTATCGGTAAAAGCTTACTGCAAGGGTTGGATCAAGAAGCAAAAAGACGGGGTTATGGGTTTATCCGCTTAAACTCTGCTGATCATCGTCTGGGAGCTCATGCATTTTATGAGAAAGTTGGTTATACTTGTGATAAAGTGCAAAAACGGTTTATTCGCATCTTTTAGTTTATTTTGTAAAAACAAACTAAAGGACCAGTCACACTATAAAGGAGAAGACCTATGATTTTTGACAAAGATGATTTTAAAGCATACGATGCTGATCTCTGGAATGCTATTGCCAAAGAAGAAGAACGCCAACAAAACAACATTGAGTTGATTGCTTCGGAAAACGTGGTTTCCAAGGCTGTTATGGCGGCTCAAGGGTCTATCTTGACCAACAAATATGCCGAGGGCTACCCAGGACGTCGTTACTATGGTGGAACAGATGTAGTAGATGTGGTAGAGACTCTTGCTATTGAACGCGCGAAAGAAATTTTCGGTGCTAAATTTGCCAATGTCCAACCTCACTCAGGAAGCCAAGCTAACTGTGCGGCTTACATGGCATTGATTGAGCCAGGTGATACGGTTATGGGGATGGATTTGGCAGCAGGTGGACACTTGACCCACGGAGCTCCTGTCAGCTTCTCTGGTCAAACCTACAACTTTGTTTCTTATAGTGTAGATCCTGAAACGGAGCTCTTGGACTTTGACGCTATCTTGAAACAAGCCCAAGAAGTAAAACCAAAACTAATCGTAGCAGGTGCTTCAGCCTATTCTCAAATTATCGACTTTTCAAAATTCCGTGAAATCGCAGATGCTGTTGGTGCTAAGCTCATGGTCGATATGGCTCATATCGCTGGTTTGGTTGCAGCTGGTCTTCACCCAAGCCCAGTGCCATACGCTCATATCACCACAACAACGACCCACAAAACCCTTCGTGGACCACGTGGTGGTTTGATTTTGACTAATGACGAAGAACTTGCTAAGAAAATCAATTCAGCTATTTTCCCTGGTATTCAGGGTGGTCCTTTAGAGCATGTTGTTGCTGCTAAGGCTGTTTCCTTCAAAGAAGTTTTGGATCCAGCTTTCAAGGAATATGCTGCAAATGTTATCAAAAACAGCAAAGCTATGGTAGAAGTCTTCTTGCAAGACCCTGATTTCCGTATCATTTCTGGTGGAACTGAAAATCACCTCTTCCTAGTGGATGTGACTAAGGTTGTAGAAAACGGAAAAGTTGCTCAAAACTTGCTAGATGAAGTTAATATTACCCTAAATAAAAACTCAATTCCATACGAAACCTTGTCACCATTCAAAACAAGTGGGATTCGTATCGGATCTGCAGCCATCACTGCACGTGGATTTGGTGAAGAAGAAAGCCGTAAAGTGGCTGAACTCATCATTAAAACCCTTAAGAATGCAGAAAATGAAGCTGTCTTAGAAGAAGTGAGAAGTGAAGTCAAAGCATTGACAGATGCCTTCCCACTATACGAGGACTAATACTTTTATGGACATTTATATTAAGAAAGCCATTATCCATCAGTTCAGTCCGGATGATACCGAGCTGTTCCTAGCGGATAAGTTTCTCAATATCACTCCAAAAATTGAGGAATACCTGCGTAGAAAAATTGAACGTGTGTATTCAGATGAAGCCAAGACTGGGATTTTCGAGGAAGAAAATCCCTTCTTCAATCATATCACAGACGATTTGTTGGAGACATCAGTAACACTGGCTAATCTCTGGAAAGAAGAGTTCAGTATTTCTGAAAACCTCAAGACCAATGACTTGATTTTTGTTCAGTTTTCTAAAGAAGGTGTAGAGCATTTCGCTTTCTTGCGAATTGCCCTGCGGGAAACCTTAACCCACCTCGGTGGAGAAGTTGATAACCCAATCAAGCTAACTCAGAATAACCTGCCTGGATTTGGAACGGGGGCTGACGAGGCCTTGGTGGTTAATCTTCAAAGTCGCAAGTACCATCTCATCGAAAAACGAATCAAGTATAATGGAACTTTTTTGAACTACTTTTCAGAAAATCTTCTTGCTGTTGCGCCTAAGATTTCTCCCAAGAAATCCATCAAGGAACTTGAAAAAACAGCCCAGAGAATTGCTGAAACTTTTAACACAGATGATTTTCAATTTCAATCCAAGGTTAAATCAGCTATTTTCAATAATCTAGAAGAAAGTAATGAACTGTCACCCGAGAAATTAGCTAACGACCTTTTTGATAACAACCTGACAGCTCGTCTAAGTTTTATCGACCAAGTCAAAGAAGCTGTACCAGAACCAGTTCAGTTTGATGAAATCGATGCCAGTCGTCAACTCAAGAAATTTGAAAATCAAAAACTCTCCTTATCAAATGGAATTGAACTCATCGTTCCCAATAATGTTTACCAAGACGCAGAGTCTGTTGAGTTTATCCAAAATGACAATGGAACCTATTCTATCTTAATCAAAAATATCGAGGATATTCAAAGTAAATAATGTTTAAATTACTACGAAGAGTGCTAGTGCTAGCAGTCTTCCTTTTCGCTGTCTATAAAGTCTATCATATCCATCAAGATGTGAAGCAAGTCATGACCTACCAACCCATGGTTCGAGAAATCCTCAGTGAAAGAGATACTCCAGCCAATGAAGAGCTTGTGCTCGCCATGATTTATACCGAAACGAAAGGAAAAGAAGGCGATGTCATGCAGTCTAGCGAGTCTGCTAGCGGTACCACAAATACTATCAATGACAATGTGACGAGCATTCGTCAGGGAATTCAAACTTTAACTGATAATCTCTACCTAGCTCAGGAAAAGGGCGTTGATGTCTGGACAGCCGTGCAAGCCTATAATTTTGGTCCTGCTTATATCGATTTTATCGCTCAAAATGGCAAGGAAAACACTCTCGCCTTGGCCAAACAATATTCTCGTGAAACCGTCGCTCCCATTCTTGGAAATACCACTGGGAAAACCTATACCTATATCAACCCGATTTCTATCTTTCATGGAGCCGAACTCTATGAAAATGGTGGAAATTATTACTACTCGAGACAGGTACGCTTTAATCTCTACATCATGAAATTCTTTAATTTCTTCTAAACATCTGGTTTTACCAGGTGTTTTTCACTATAAGCTTTCTTTAAGATTGTTTTATTAAGCTAGAAAGATAAAGGAGGGAATATCCCATGAGAAAGAAATTCTTTCTAACAAGCGCTGCAGTTTTGTGGGCCGCAACAGCTATGACGAGCGTCTACGCAGCAACCGATGTTCAAAAAGTAATTGATGAAACCTATGTACAACCTGAATATGTCCTTGGTTCTTCACTAACTGAAGACCAAAAAAATCAAACTCTTAGCAAACTTGGCTATGACGCATCGAAAGACACCAAAGATATCAAAACTATGACACCGGATATCTATTCGAAAATTATGAATGTGGCTAATGATGCTAGCCTACAGCTCTATTCGTCAGCTAAGATTCAAAAGCTGGGGGATAAGTCGCCTCTAGAAGTCAAGATTGAAACGCCTGAAAATATCACAAAGGTGACGCAGGATATGTACCGTAACGCGGCAGTGACGCTGGGAGTGGAGCATGCTAAAATCACAGTTGCAGCTCCCATTCCAGTTACGGGTGAGAGTGCGTTGGCAGGGATTTACTACTCATTAGAGGCCAATGGTGCTAAAGTACCACAAGCCAATAAAGACTTGGCCCAAGAAGAGCTAAAAGCCTTGTCTGATATCAATGCTGAAAACAAGGACAAGTCAGGCTACGATGCCAATAAACTCAATGTCGCTTTGGCAGATATCAAGGCAGGAATCGCTAAGGCAAAAGAAGCCAAAGGAAATCTGACAGAAGAGGATGTCCGCAAAATTGTAGAAGACACACTAAAAAATTACAAACTCGATCAGGTTATAACAGGAAACCAGGTCAATATCATCATCAATTTTGCACTTAATCTCTCAAAGAGTGACATCTTGAATAATGCTGATTTCACTAAAACCCTAAACGACCTCAAGGAAAGCATTGTCTCTCAAGCTGGAGATAGCTTTAAAAATATCAACCTCAACTTTGATGCCAATAAAGCGCTAGAAGATGGGGGCAACTTCTTGAGTTCTCTTTGGCAAGCCATTGTCAACTTCTTCAAGAGTTTTGGTGCTTAGGTCATTTCATGATATAATAGATGGTAACAGAAATGTTGCCGTCTTTTTTTGTCGGCCGATAGAAAGTGAAAAATATGTTAAAGAAAAATGATATTGTTAAAGTTGAAATTGTTGATTTGACCCATGAAGGGGCTGGAGTCGCCAGGATAGAAGGTTTGGTTTTCTTTGTAGA
Source organism: Streptococcus sp. M143 (assembly GCF_000162495.1). Classification (NCBI taxonomy): domain Bacteria; kingdom Bacillati; phylum Bacillota; class Bacilli; order Lactobacillales; family Streptococcaceae; genus Streptococcus; species Streptococcus sp. M143. The sequence goes on from NZ_GG730097.1 coordinate 410,141, forward strand.
GAATGCTCTACCAACTGAGAAAATCCTCATGCGTGTCCTTAAGGTCAATAAAAAGATTGGCTACGGGAAAGTTGAAGAATACCTTACATATTCTCCGCATCGTAACCAAGACCTTGACCTAGCTTATCTACGTTCAGGTATCGCTGATTTGGGGCATCTTGCATATCCAGAGCAGCTCAAGTTTAAAACCAAGCAAGTCAAAAACAGTCTCTACAAGATTGCTGGCATTACCGATGTAGAAGTTGCTGAAACGCTTGGTATGGAAAATCCTGTCAAGTATCGAAATAAGGCTCAGGTGCCTGTTCGTCGAGTGAATGGTGTCTTGGAAACTGGCTTTTTCCGTAAGAATTCGCATGACCTTATGCCCCTTGAAGATTTCTTTATCCAAGATCCTGTCATTGACCAAGTCGTAGTAGCTCTTCGAAATTTGCTCCGTCGCTATGATTTGAAACCATATGACGAAAAGGAACAGTCTGGCTTGATAAGGAATCTTGTGGTGCGTCGTGGTCACTTTTCAGGACAAATCATGGTCATTTTGGTGACAACTCGTCCCAAAGTTTTTCGTATTGAACAGTTGATCGAGCAACTAATCAAGCAGTTTCCAGAGATTGTGTCTGTCATGCAAAATATCAACGACCAGAATACCAATGCGATTTTTGGTAAGGAATGGAAGACTCTTTATGGTCAAGACTATATTACGGATCAGATGTTGGGCAATGATTTCCAAATCGCTGGCCCAGCCTTTTACCAGGTCAATACTCAAATGGCAGAGAAACTCTATCAAACGGCCATTGACTTTGCGGAGTTAAGAGAAGATGATGTGGTGATCGATGCCTATTCGGGGATTGGGACGATTGGCCTATCTGTTGCGAAACATGTTAAGGAAGTCTACGGTGTTGAAGTGATTCCAGAAGCGGTTGAGAATAGCAAAAAGAATGCTGCATTAAACAATATTACAAATGCTCACTATGTCTGTGACACAGCTGAAAATGCAATGAAGAATTGGCTCAAGGAAGGTATTCAACCAACCGTTATCTTGGTCGACCCACCACGCAAGGGCTTGACCGAGAGCTTTATCAAAGCAAGCAGTCAAACAGGAGCTGACCGCATCGCTTATATTTCATGTAATGTTGCAACTATGGCGCGTGATATCAAACTCTATCAAGAGTTAGGATATGAATTGAAGAAAGTCCAGCCGGTTGATTTATTTCCACAAACGCACCATGTCGAGGCAGTAGTTTTGATGTCAAAAGCGAACCCGGGCAAGTGAATAAACCGCTGAATATATCAGGTCTTATCGTGAATAATCGTTAAATGATATAGATGCTGCCACAAAGCCTTATTTTAGCCGTTTTATCGTCACTGTAAGAACTGGTTAATAACTGGGAGTTGATTCTATTGGATGGTCCAATTGCATGTGATGCTCCAACAGTAACAGAATCAGAACTTCAGGAAGCAACCTTGAAAGTAATCAATCAGTTGGTACACTGTTCTGATTCAGTTCTTCAAACACTGACAAAAAATATAGAAAGGGTGCTTGCAGAAGATAGTTCAGAGGGAATGGAGCGCATCAATATGCTTATGAAGGAGAAACAAAAAGAACTGTTTATCTTAGCACGCGCAAAGAAGGATTAGGGAGCACTGGCAGATGAGATTGACATTCTAAGGAAAGGAAATAGAATTTTATGAAACAAGAAATATTTAAAGAATTATATGATAAATTTGATGGTCAATTTCAAATAGGGAATTATCAAAAGAATTTAACTTACTGGAAAAAATATGTTGATGAGCTCGGAGATATCGAAGAATTTCCTATAGATAAATGGATCAAACAAGATGAAAATGATAAAACATATCTGCCTAGCTATTTGGAACATCAAGAAAAACTATTCGGACATGCTAGACCAGGGCTATCTTCAAATGGTTATATGATTTATAAGCATTCAAAAGGTCAATTTTACGATGGTTATCAGAAAAAGGACAAGTTTTTTGATGATATTAGTAAGATAGAAAATGATTATAACTCAAATATATCTAAGTTAATAATGAAGCTGATACATGCGGTTTCTCTTGAAGAAATATATGAGATTGAAAAGAGCGATGAATATCAAAAGTTTTCTGGGAAACAGCTACTTAGAAAAATCTCAGTATTAATGTCAATGCTAGAAACCACAAACTATAAATATGAGTTAACATGGATTTATAGAGATGAAAGCCTATATAGTATTGCAGAAATTCTTGATGTTGATACAAATGAATGCGAGACAAAGCTTCAGCTAAATAACCATATATATTCTCGAGCGAAGATATGGGCTGAAATTGGAGAGTCATCAGATTTATTGGCTCATATAAAGCTGACCGAATTTTTATGGTTCCTCACAGACACCTCATATAATGTGAAAGAACTTTCTGATATTAATGTAAACAACATAATATTTCATGGTGCTCCAGGTACAGGGAAGACGTATAGCGTATCAAATGGAATTGAAAAGCTTCAGTCAATAAACAGTACATTATATAAAGATGCTTTATTTACTCAGTTTCATCCATCGTATACGTACCAAGATTTTATAGAAGGAATTAAACCGGTAGGTATTGTTGGAGGAAGTTTAGATCTAAAGGTAATTAACGGTACTTTTAAAGACTTTTGTATTAGAGTAAAAAAAGAAAATGAAAAGTATTATTCGGAGCATTATGAGGAGCATAAAACAGATGCTGAAAAAAGCATAACTTTCGAAAACTGGCCACAATATTTTTATGTTGTTGATGAAATAAATCGAGGCAATCTGTCTAATATCTTCGGAGAAACATTTACTTTACTTGAAAATAGAGATTATGATTTTTCTGGAGAATATACAAAGCCATCTTCTAATTTAGTTTCTACCGCTTTATCAAGAGTGATAGAAACAGTCGATAATAATGATGAGCTTATTTATAAAAAAATTAATGATAGAGCGTTCTTTGGAATTCCGTTTAATATTCATTTTGTTGGAATAATGAATGATGTTGATAGAAGTATTGATCCGTTTGATCTCGCGTTAAGAAGAAGATTTAAATGGGTTCCTATGTTCTGCAATTATGAAATCATCGAAGATTTATTGATTGAGAAAGGATTTAATGAAGAGACTGTTTCTGATTATATCGAGTCGTGCAAAAAGTTAAATGACTATATATGTAACAAAGGACTGGGATTAGGCAGAAGTTATGAGATAGGGCATGCATTTTTCTTAAAAATATTAAATGTATCAAATCAGAAAAGGATAACAAAAACTGCTAAGAATATCGTTTTTGAAAATTTCATTCTTGGTACGCTACAGGAATACATACGACAAGTAGCAGATGAAAGTGAAGTAAATGATTATGTGAAGAAAGCTCAAAATGAGTTTGGTATTTAACTATGGCAAAAGTTGAAAAGATAGTGACCAAAGTAAATACGGAATTAATTGGGAGTTTTAAATATGCTCACGATACTGTTGTAGGGCTGTCATTAGTAAAAGGAGCAAAAAGTGATGAGGATAGAGAACGTTTAGTTAATAATGCTTGTAAAAAGATTGCAATAAAAGAAATGACGTCAGAAGTGTTTGATAAAGAAAATGGATTAAAATTAATTTCATTTTCTGAGTATCATGCACATAAACGCGATATCGATAAAGAAGAAAAGCCACAGTTAATTTATCGTATAAATCAAAATGGTGATGACTTCGCAATAATGGCGGGTCTGTATACTGGTATTGTTAATGTTGGAAAAGATAAATTAGAAATCAAAACCCAATGCTCTGATTTGTTTTTTCGAAGAATAATAAATTTTTGTTGTGGGATTTATGTCGATATCGATACATCCGAAACAAGTAGTGACAGCAGTGGAGTATATTCTCTTATTGTTCAATATTTATTTTTAGTCTCTCTTCGAAAAGTTGCAGGAACGAATCTCCCTAAAAAATATGTGTATAAAAAGGACAGAGATTATAGCATCCGAGGGAATATTGATATTGAACGTTATATAACTAATGACTTAGTATCATCAGACAAAAAAATTAGTTTCAGATATCCTGAAAGAGAAAATGCACAAAATATTATCGATATTTTATATTGTGCTATTAAAGAGTGTAGTGTTGAACAAGCTGTGCTACCTGATATTTTGAGTGTAAGAAATTATTTGGCTGAAAGTTTTTCTGGACGAAGACCATCAAAGTATACTGTTAATAATATTTTAAAAGATAAGATTCTGAAAAATAGTTTATACGCAAATTACAAGAAGCCACTTCAATACGCTCAGTACATATTAAATCTGAGAGAGCTTAATGATGGTAATACAAACAAATCTAATAGCGTAAGTGGGTATTTAGTAGATGCCTCATTCTTGTGGGAGATGTATATATATAATTTGATGAAAATTCATCTTCATGATTGGGAAGTCGATGCACAAGAAGAATTGCATTTTTATGAGCAAACATTTTATGCGAAAGATAATTATCCGGATTTTGTATTACGTCATAGATTGACTGGAGAAATTGTAGTATTAGATGCCAAATTTAAAAACATGGAATTTAATGGACGTGATGTTGACAATGCAGACATCAGACAACTTCATGGATATTCTTATTATTATCATTTGCAATATGGAGATAAGTTCAGAGGGGCAGGTTTGATTTACCCAGCGAAGGAACGTATCCCTCAAAATAAAGTAAATGTAGATTTTATGTATGGAATCGATGGCTTAGTTCAAAAGTTTGGTGTATTTACTATTAAAGATCCCTCAGGTGATGAAACAATAATTGGAAATGAAGAATATTTCATTGAAGAATTAAAATTATTTATAGGTGATGAATCATGAGTGGTAATCCAAAAGCATGAAGTTACCGCCGAAACTGAGAGAAGAGCCATTACGCTAGTTCATTACAAACTTAATGTAGATAATTGAATCTTAAATTAGAAAGAGGGAATGATGAGGAAAGAGATTGTGTAATTGGGTTAGTTCAAAATGAAGAATATCATAATCGTAAAATAGAAGAATAAATAAAAGGTAGAACTTCCTCTGAATTCATAACTATGTAGCTCTATTCATAGACGAAAAAACTTAAATATACTTTTGGAAATTCAAACTCCATTATTTTGAGATGAAAACCTAAATTGGTTTTAAGGAGGTATTATATTGATAGAGAGCCGACCTGAGTTTGATAAAATCGCATCGTTTGATGAGTTTAATAAATACTATTGGTACCGGGATGAACTTTCACAGATATGCAAGTCATTAGGACTTGAATATAGAGGTACAAAACAAGAACTCAATGACATTATTGAGCAGTACTTTAAGGGGAATTTGATTAAAAAATCATCAATAAAAAGGAAAAAGAAACGAGTAGAAGTCCTTACCTTAAATACGCCCTTGCTTGAATGTGGATTCTCCTTTAATGCACACTTTAGAGAATATTTCTCAACTTTAACAGATGTTTCGCCATTTAAATTTACTGCTGATATGGCTACAGCTTGGAGAAAAGTAAAAAGAGAAAATGATTTGAGTTTTACAATCCAAGATATGCTAAAAGTTTATTATGGAAATTCAGATTATGCCAAGTATGATCATTCGGTTTGTCAATGGAACCAATTTTTAAAGGATTTCTGTGCAGACGAAAATAGTCGAAATTACTCGAATAAACTAAAAGTAGCTTCTATTCTTTGGAAAGAAGTTAGAAATTCAAGTAATGAAAAAATTTATTCAAAGAATCTTTTGACTGAATATGCTGCTAAAATAAAAGAATATGGCGAGGTAGTTCAATAGAAGTGACTTGATTTTGATAATCTGAATTTTAAACTAGCTATTATACATTAATGCCCAGTACGTCAAAGTTCTTTTTTCTGAGTTTTCATTATATAATAGCATTATATGTAATGATAAATGTAGCTACGCTAATATTTCTATTTAAAATTCAAGGAGAAAATCAATGAAAAAAGCAATGTTAATTATCAACCCTACCTCTGGTGGGGAAAAGGCTTTGGATTATAAGGACAAGCTGGAGAATAAAGCCAAAGATTATTTTGAGCATGTGGAAACCAAAATTACCGAAAAAGCACTGGATGCGACACACTTTGCTGAAGAAGCTTCTCGTGAGCAGTACGATGCAGTGGTTGTGTTTGGTGGAGACGGGACTGTCAATGAAGTCATTTCGGGTATTGCTGAGAGAGACTACATTCCTAAGTTAGGGATTATTCCAGGCGGTACGGGTAACCTCATTACGAAACTTTTGGAAATCAATCAAGACATCGATGGTGCAATTGATGAACTCGATTTTAACTTAACCAATAAGATTGATATCGGTAAAGCAAATGATAACTATTTTGGTTATATCTTTAGTATCGGTTCTCTGCCTGAGGCGATTCACAATGTTGAAATCGAAGACAAGACAAAATTCGGTATTTTAGCCTATGCTGTAAATACCATGAAGTCTGTGATGACGGATCAGGTCTTTAATATTAATGTCGAGACAGAAAATGGAAATTATGTAGGTGAAGCTAGTCATGTTTTGGTTCTCTTGACAAATTACTTCGCTGATAAGAAAATCTTTGAAGAAGACAAAGATGGCTATGCCAATATTTTGATTCTAAAAGATGCTTCTATATTCTCAAAATTATCCGTCATTCCTGATTTACTAAAAGGGGATGTTGTCGGCAATGCTAATATTGAGTATATCAGAGCGCGTAATATTAAGATCTCTTCAGATAGTGAATTGGAGTCAGATGTTGACGGCGATAAATCGGATAACCTACCTGTAGAAATCAAAGTCCTAGCTCAGCGAGTAGAAGTATTTTCAAAACCGAAAGAGTAGAAGATAAAAATTAGTTTATTTTTCACAACGAAATCAAGTTCTATATCAACGATTGGAGGAGGAATGAATTCTCTATTTGATGAATTTCGAACAATTTGTTCTCATTTAAACCGAGTCGGAATCACACCGACGCTCATGGGGTCTTTGGGGTTTGAATACCGTTCAAATGAAGAATGGGGGCCGTCTGACATTGACATTCATGTGCCTGGTGACCCTAGAGGTTGGGAAGCGCCTGATCATCTCAGAATTTATGAGTGGGACAAGATAATGAAAGTGATGAAACACTTAGGCTATGCCTTAATAGATATTCATGAGCATGAATTCCAAAAGGATGGTCTGAGTGTTGAATTCGGAAGTATCGATTCTTTACCTGATTTTGCAGGAGTTTCGGAATCTGATACTGAGCTGATTCATCTCGATGACATCACTTTTCGTGTTCCAAATCTAGAACAGTATTTAAGTATTTACAAGGCTTCTTCCCAAGACTCCTATCGAAATGATCACAATAACAATAAGGATTTTAAAAAAATTGAGTGGCTGGAAAGACATTTGTAAATTATCATATGAAAAGTAGTAAGTTGTATGACTGGCTGCTTTTTTATTTATAGAAACAAACCACTTGAAACTACGGACAAGCCTTGCAAATAAAATACGAAAGTAGTATACTAGAATCACAATTATGAAAACGTTTGCATCATAAATGCAACCAAGTAAATCAGGAGACAGAACAATGGAATTAACAGCCATTTACCACAGACCAGAGTCAGAGTATGCATATCTTTATAAAGACAAGATAATGCACATTCGCATTCGAACGAAAAAGGGAGATATTGAAAGCATCAACTTACATTATGGAGATCCTTTTATTTTTATAGAGGACCATTATGAAGCAAGCAAGGCGATGGTCAAAGTGACTTCCGATGCCTTATTTGATTACTGGCAATCGGAAGTTACGGTTGGCTATGCCCGACTCCAGTATCTCTTTGAACTTAAAGATAAGCAAGGTCAGAGTATTTTGTTTGGCGATAAGGGATGTGTTGAAAACACACTAGAAAATCTTCATTACGAAGGAAACGGCTTTAAAATTCCTTATATCCATGAGATTGATGCCTGCCATGTTCCTGACTGGGTATCAAATACAGTTTGGTATCAGATTTTCCCAGAACGCTTTGCTAATGGCAATCCTGAGATTTCTCCAGAATGGGCGCTAGCTTGGGATTCGTCTATCAAACCTAAAAGTAAGGATTTCTTTGGTGGGGATTTACAGGGGATTATTGACCATCTGGATTACTTGCAAGACTTAGGTATTACAGGTCTTTATCTCTGTCCGATTTTTGAATCCCCAAGCAATCACAAGTACAATACGACGGATTATTTCGAAATTGACCGTCATTTTGGAGACAAGAAAACCTTCCGTAAACTGGTGGAGGCGGCCCATCGGCGAGGCATGAAAATCATGCTGGACGCTGTTTTCAACCATATCGGAGACCAAGCTCCACAGTGGCAGGATGTTCTCAAACATGGTGAAGATTCTATTTATAAAGACTGGTTCCATATTCAAGACTTTCCAGTCGTTAAAGAAAATCTTGTTAATAAAAGAGAACTATCCTACCACACCTTTGCCTTTGAGAGCTATATGCCTAAGCTCAATACGGCAAATCCTCAAGTGAGAGACTATTTGTTGAGCGTTGCGACCTACTGGATTGAAGAGTTTGATATCGATGCTTGGCGCCTAGATGTTGCGAATGAAGTCGACCACCAATTTTGGCGAGATTTCCGTAAGGCTGTCTTGGCTAAAAAGCCCGACCTTTATATTCTTGGAGAGGTCTGGCACACCTCCCAGCCTTGGTTAAATGGCGATGAATTCCACGCAGTTATGAACTATCCTCTGTCTGATAGTATCAAGGATTATTTCTTGCGAGGGGTTAAGAAACCTCATCAATTTATTGATGAGATCAATAGCCAATCTATGTACTATAGACAGCAGATTTCGGAAGTGATGTTCAATCTCTTGGATTCGCATGATACGGAGCGTATTTTGGCTACTGCCAAGGGAGATAGCCAACTTGTTAAGTCTGCCCTAGCCTGCCTCTTTTTACAAAGAGGAACACCGTGTTTCTACTATGGAACCGAGTTAGAGTTAGACGGAGGGCCAGACCCAGATTGTCGTCGTGCTATGCCTTGGGAACGTGTTTCCGAAAGCAATGAGATGCTTAATTTCATGAAGAAATTGATTCAGCTTCGTAAGGATGCTTCATCAATCATTCAGCATGGGAAATACAGTCTCAAAGAAATCAAGCCTGATGTAGTGTCCTTGGAATGGAATTATGATGGACAAAAGGTTCGAGCTATTTTTAACCAATCAGCAGAAAATTATCTTGTAGATAGTGATTCTGTAGTACTAGCAAGTCATTGCCAAGAATTGGAACAGCAACTGGTGATATTGCCTAAAGGTTTTATAATCCGATAAAAATCGTACTCAAAAAGACTGTTATGAATAGGTGATTCGTGCAGTCTTTTTTTGACTTATGTAGTATAATATAGCTAAGTCAACGATTACTAGCTGCATGATTAATGAATACTGTTTAAAATGAAAAAGAGACTTGTACTCTAGAAGGAGAATTGCATGAAACGAACGAGAAAAGTAGTAGCCTTTGGAATGTGCTTGCCCTTATTATTTGGATTGGCTGCTTGTCACCAAAATAATACGAGCACTGAAGCTACAAATCAAGCACAGACCAGTTCAGATAAAGTTCCTTGGATGGCTTCATATACCAATCTGAACAATCAGGTCAGTATCGAAGAGGTCAAATCTCTCTTATCAGCTCATTTGGATACAAATAGTGTTGATGCATTTTTCAATCTTGTCACAGACTATAATGCGACTGTCGGCTCCACTGGCTTAAGTGGTGATTTTGCTTCCTTTACAAAGACAGAATACGATGTAGAGAAAATCAGCAATCTTTGGAATCAAAAAAAGGGTGACTTTGTCGGGACCAACTGCCGTATCAATAGCTATGCGTTATTAAAAAATTCAGTCACGATCCCAAAACTTGAAAAGAATGACCAGCTACTTTTTGTGGATAACGATGCTATCGATAAGGGAAAAGTATTTGACGCGAAAGATAAGGAAGAGTTTGATATTCTATTTTCTAGGGTGGAGACGGAAGCGACAACGGATGTAAAAGTTCACGCGCAGAAGATGGAGAAATTCTTCTCCCAGTTTCAATTCAATGACAAAGCTCGAATGTTGTCTGTTGTATTGCATGACAATTTGGATGGAGAGTTTCTTTTTATTGGGCACGTAGGTGTTTTAGTGCCAGCTGAGGAGGGTTTCTTATTTGTAGAGAAACTGACTTTTGAAGAGCCCTATCAAGCTATTAAGTTTGCCAGCAAGGAAGATTGTTACAAGTATCTATCCACTAAATATGCGGATTACACAGGTGATGGACTAGCTAAGCCTTTCATTATGGACAATGAAAAGTGGATTGAAGGATATTAAGCTAGGCAAGGGAGAAGTAGTATGGAGACAGTAGTAGCACTTTTAGTTGTCATTCTTATCGGATTCTGGGCTGTAAACATTCTCAAGCCTCGTAAGGCAAATAAAAAAGAAAGATTTTTAGGCTATATGCAGCGCTATGACATAGATGGTGAGGGTTATCAGTCAGAAGTCTGGGAAGTGACAGAAGATGAGGAATAGCATCTTTTGTGACATATCTACAACAACAATTGCTTTTTAAAACCGTAATATTAAATGCTACTAACATAATATAAATTGAGTGTCATTCTTAATTTAGTATACTCTAGATGAAACATTTTGAAAGGAAATTATATGTACAATTCATTTTCTGATATTCCAACTGTAAAAGACGAATTTATGATTGACAAATACATTCTTGGGTTATCAAATTTTATTACTGGATGCGAAACTCCTTTAACACTAGCTATTCAAGGCGATTGGGGAACCGGAAAAACCAGCATCATGTATCAAGTTGAAGAAAAACTTAAAGAAAAATCGTCAAGTAATTCAAAAAGAAAAATTAAAACAATATTTTTTAATACTTGGCAATATTCACAATTTGATATGGATAAGGATTTAGCAGTCACGTTAATTACAGATTTAATTGATGAATTAGAAGTAACTGATGTAGATAAAAGAGAGAACTTTAAAAAATCTTTGGCAGTTATTACAAAAAGTATGGAATATCTAAAACTAGATTTTGGTCTCTTAAACATTGAAAAAATTAATAATCAACTTCTAAAATTAATAAGCAATGAGGAAAAAGCTAATAATTTAAAAAATCTGAAACAAAATCTACAAAGTATCATTGATGACTTTGTTAAAGAAAATAATTATGAAAAGATAGTAATTTTCATTGATGACCTTGACAGATTGGTTCCAAAAAAGCGATTGAATTCCTAGAAATTTTAAAACTTTTCTTAGATTGCAGAAATTGTGTCTTTGTTTTAGCTATTGATTATAATGTTGTTTTAAGAGGAACAAAAAGTAAGTATGGTGATGATTTGGACAACGAAAAAGGAAAAGCTTTTTTGAGAAAATAATTCAAGTGCCTTTTACTGTACCTGTTGCAAATTATCATATGGAGAACTTTGTTAAAGTCTCTTTGAAAAAAATTAATTTTTATTTTAATGATGACGTTACACAGAATGTAACTCAATTAATTAGAGACTCAATCGGAAATAATCCTCGCAGTGTTAACAGATTATTCAATTCTGTTAGCCTTTTAATGCATATTATAAATTCAAATAATGAGTTAGAAAATGATGACAAATTACTAATCATAGCTACAGTATGTTTTCAATTACGATTTGATGAAGCTTATGACTATTTATTGACTTCATATAACAATAGTCCAGAAGATTCTGAAGAAACCAAATATTTTCTCATTGATTTACTTGAAAATTCATTTGAAATATCTGACGATGCTGATTATAATTCTCTTGTGTCTCGCTATGGTATCTTTAGTTTTAAAAATCAAAAAGAGTTAGAATCTTTCAGAAAATTTTTTAATACTTTAAAATTATTGCTTAAATATAATGTTGATAAATTAGAAGTTGAAGAGTTCGAAAATTTGATGAAAAGAATGAGCTTTTCAAATACAATTTCAACCGGAAACTTCGATATAGATATAAATAAAACCTCAACTCAAAATCATTCACCGAATGAAGATGTTCAATTCGTTATTCGCAAATTATTTAATACACTGGTTAATACAAATCATTTCGACCTTTCGAAACCAGAGTATTTTGGAAAAGAGAAGAAGGAAGAACGCGAAAAGCCAATTTCATTAGATTTTATAAAGATAGCTAATGAATATAATATAGTTCGATTAACACAAGGAAAAGGACAAGGATTAAATATTTACTCTCAAAATAATAAATCGAACTCAATTTATATATCAGGTGATACTTATGGAAATATAAATAATGATGGTATACAAATCTATGTTAATAAGAAACTAGTAGGAAAGATTAATAGAAACACCTATAAACATTTTAAAGCTAAAACGTTACGACAGAATCTCCAAAAATATGACGAATTTGAAAAAACTTTTTTAAGTGATTTTTCAAGTCTCTTAGAGGATGCAAAAAAATATTTTTAACTTTTTTAGTGCTTTTTGATTTCACTAGTTGACTAAGCAATGCAATCTCATCATTGCGCATATTTTACAAAGTTTATTCTTTGTAGTTTCTCTAATATTGGTATATAATTTAATATAGAGTGATTTCTAGATAGGAGAGGGATAATGGAATTAAAAGATTTTACTGAAAAAGAACAGGACATGATAAAGCAGGGACTGACAACATCTGAAATTAGCGATAAGGAAACCGCTGCGAAAATCCTTGCCCTAGTGCCTCAGGAATGGATCAAACGCATTCCCTTTTTCGTGCGAAAACACGCAACAACTCGGACAATAAAGCGAATTTCTATTGAATATCCAGAGCTCTACGCAGTTGCCAAGAGAAGTGGTGAGATTCCTGAGAAGGAACGAGAAGAATTGCGCCAAATCATTACAGATATTTTTCAAGAAAAAATGAATAAGCATAGAATAAAATAATGTTGAAAGGAACTACAAGAATTAGTTCCTTTTATAACCGTTTTCAATTATATGAAATGTAACTTATTGACGATATTTTGGCTATTTACGAACAAAGATTTAAAAAATCTTTAAAAAACACTTTACAAGTTCTTGTAAACATGATATAGTTATAAGGCTTAGAAAATGAGATGATGTTTTCTAGCAAATATAAACCCGAGTAAAAAATGCCTACGGACAGGCAGGGTTGAATGCCGAAGCGTGGTTGAAAAGCCACATTATTGATAGGGTTAAAAGCCTACTTTTATAAGTTGATGTTAGGACGCTTGTCCTAATTCATAAATTTTAGTGTGGTGAAAGCACACGTCATCTTGTGAAACGATCAATAAAGTACGTAATATTTGCTACTAGAGAGTTAGGAAACATCAGGAACAGACATACTCAACAGAAACCAAAATAAACACGTCAGAAGATTGCAGAGCAGGTGAAAACCTGCTCTTTTTTCATAAGTCAAGCTTTGGTCGCCTTCATTTTTTTAGGCGCTAAAAATACGGTAAAGGAGTATGTCTTGAAAAAGTTAGATCAAAATCAGGCCCCTATTTATGAAGGTCTGATTAAGCTAAGAAAGAAACGGATTGTTCCCTTTGATGTACCAGGTCACAAACGCGGACGGGGAAATCCAGAACTTGTTGAATTGTTGGGAGAAAAATGTGTTGGCATTGATGTCAATTCTATGAAACCCTTGGATAATCTAGGCCATCCCATTTCGATTATTCGGGATTCAGAGGAACTAGCAGCTGATACTTTTGGAGCAGCGCATGCCTTTCTCATGATTGGTGGAACAACATCATCTGTTCAAACCATGATTCTTTCCACCTGCAAGGCAGGAGATAAGATTATTCTGCCACGTAATGTCCACAAATCTGCTATCAATGCGCTGGTTCTATGTGGTGCCATTCCCATCTATATCGAGATGAGTGTAGATCCTAAAATCGGCATCGCTTTAGGTCTTGAAAATGACCGTGTTGCACAGGCCATCAAGGAACATCCGGATGCTAAAGCTATCCTAATCAACAATCCTACCTACTATGGGATTTGTTCAGACCTTAAAGGTTTGACGGAAATGGCTCATGAAGCTGGCATGCTTGTTTTAGTAGATGAAGCTCATGGAGCGCATTTGCATTTTACAGACAAATTGCCACTATCTGCTATGGACGCTGGCGCTGATATGGCGGCGGTCTCTATGCATAAGTCTGGTGGGAGTTTGACCCAGAGCTCCATCCTTCTTATCGGGGAGCGTATGAATCCTGAGTACGTTCGTCAGATTATCAACCTGACCCAGTCTACATCTGCCTCTTACCTACTTATGGCAAGTCTTGATATTTCACGTCGTAATCTAGCTCTTCGTGGTAAAGAGTCTTTTGAGAAGGTTATTGAACTATCCGAGTATGCTCGTCGTGAAATCAATGCTATCGGTGGTTACTATGCCTACTCAAAAGAGTTAATAGACGGTGTGTCGGTCTGTGATTTTGACGTGACCAAGCTGTCAGTTTACACTCAGGGGATTGGTCTGACAGGTATCGAGGTTTATGACCTCTTGCGAGATGAATATGATATTCAGATCGAGTTTGGCGATATTGGCAATATCTTGGCTTATATTTCCATCGGTGATCGCATCCAAGACATTGAGCGTCTGGTCGGTGCTTTGGCGGATATCAAGAGACTTTATTCAAGAGATGGAAAAGACTTGATTGCTGGAGAATATATCCAACCAGAGTTAGTGCTATCTCCTCAGGATGCCTTTTATTCAGAGAGAAGAAGTTTAACCTTGGATGATTCTGTTGGACAAGTCTGTGGGGAATTTGTCATGTGCTATCCTCCAGGCATCCCAATCCTAGCACCAGGTGAACGCATTACACGAGACATTGTGGATTATATTCAATTTGCCAAAGAACGTGGTTGCTCCCTCCAAGGGACGGAAGATCCAGAAGTCAATCACATCAACGTTATTGATAGAAAGGAGAACTAGATGGATTTGTGGTTTTCTGAAGTTCATACTCCAGATGTGAAATTATCTTTGAGAACAGCTAAGCAACTCTACGCTGGAAAAAGTGAATGGCAGGATATAGAAGTATTAGATACTCCCGCTTTTGGGAAAATATTAATCTTAAATGGCCATGTCTTGTTTTCAGATGCAGATGATTTTGTCTACAATGAAATGACCGTCCACGTACCGATGGCTGTCCATCCCAATCCAAAGAAAGTCTTGGTTATAGGGGGTGGCGACGGCGGAGTTGCCCAAGTATTAACACTCTATCCCGAACTGGAGCAAATCGATATCGTGGAACCAGATGAAATGCTTGTTGAGGTTTGTCGTGAGTATTTCCCAGACTTTGCTGCAGGGCTAGATGACCCTCGTGTTACGATTTATTATCAAAATGGACTGAGATTTTTGAGAAACTGTGAGGATGATTACGATATCATTATCAACGATGCGACGGATCCATTTGGACATACGGAAGGGCTCTTTACCAAGGAATTTTATGGAAACAGTTACAGAGCTCTCAAAGAAGACGGTATCATGATTTATCAGCATGGTAGTCCTTTCTTTGACGAAGATGAGTCAGCTTGCCGAAGCATGCACCGTAAGGTCAATCAAGCCTTTCCAATCAGCCGGGTTTATCAGGCCCATATTCCGACCAGTCCAGCGGGCTATTGGTTGTTTGGATTTGCGTCGAAAAAATACCACCCTGTCAAAGATTTTGACAAGGAAGGCTGGAAAAAACGCCAGCTTTTCACGGAATACTATACTGCAAACTTGCACGTTGGATCCTTTATGTTGCCCAAGTATGTTGAGGACATTTTAGAAGAAGAGGAAGGAAAAAAATGAGTCGTTTACTAGTTATTGGATGTGGGGGCGTTGCTCAAGTTGCTATTTCAAAGATTTGCCAAGATAGCGAAACTTTTAAAGAAATTATGATTGCCAGCCGTACCAAGTCGAAATGTGATGACTTAAAGGCTAAATTAGAAGGAAAAACAAGTACTAAGATTGAAACGGCTGCTCTTGATGCTGATAAGGTAGAAGAAGTGATTGCTTTGATTGAAAGCTACAAACCAGAAGCCGTTTTGAACGTAGCTCTGCCATACCAAGACTTAACTATCATGGATGCTTGTTTGGCGACAGGTGTCCACTATATAGATACTGCCAACTATGAGGCTGAGGATACAGAAGACCCTGAATGGCGTGCTATTTATGAGAAACGTTGTAAGGAACTTGGATTTACAGCCTACTTTGACTACTCATGGCAGTGGGCTTATCAGGAGAAATTCAAAGAAGCTGGCCTAACTGCTCTGCTTGGATCTGGTTTTGACCCCGGTGTGACTAGTGTCTTTTCAGCCTATGCTCTCAAACACTATTTTGATGAAATCCACTATATCGACATTTTAGACTGTAATGGTGGAGATCACGGTTATCCATTTGCGACAAACTTTAACCCAGAAATCAATCTCCGCGAGGTTTCTGCGCCAGGTTCTTACTGGGAAGATGGAAAATGGGTAGAAGTTGAAGCTATGTCTATCAAACGTGAGTATGATTTCCCACAAGTTGGACAAAAAGATATGTATCTCCTTCACCACGAAGAAATTGAATCATTGGCGAAAAACATTCCAGGTGTTAAACGGATTCGTTTCTTTATGACTTTTGGTCAATCTTATCTAACGCACATGAAATGCTTGGAAAATGTCGGACTCCTTCGTACGGATGCTATTAACTTTAATGGACAAGACATCGTGCCGATTCAATTCTTAAAAGCCTTGCTTCCTGATCCTGCCAGCCTTGGCCCACATACAGTTGGAAAAACCAATATCGGCTGTATCTTTACAGGTGTCAAAGACGGCGTTGAAAAGACTATCTACATCTACAATGTTTGCGACCATCAGGAATGTTACGCAGAAGTTGGTTCACAAGCAATTTCTTACACGACAGGAGTTCCAGCCATGATTGGGACAAAATTGGTTATGAACGGTACTTGGAAACAACCTGGAGTTTACAACCTTGAAGAATTGGATCCAGATCCATTCATGGAAGCTTTGAACAAATACGGTTTGCCATGGGTTGTGGTAGAAAACCCACAAATGGTGGACTAATGAAGTTAGAACAGGTACCCACACCAGCTTATGTGATTGACTTGGCAAAGTTAGAAGCCAACTGTCGTATTTTGCAATATGTACAAGAAGAGGCCGGTTGCAAGGTTTTACTTGCTCAGAAGGCTTATTCACTCTACAAAACCTATCCCTTGATCAGCCAGTATCTCTCTGGTACGACGGCTAGTGGTCTCTATGAGGCTAAGCTCGCTAGAGAAGAGTTCCCAGGGGAAGTCCATGTCTTTGCGCCAGCTTTCAAGGATGCGGACTTGGAGGAATTGCTTGAGATAACAGACCATATCGTTTTTAACTCTGAGAGACAATTGCGTAAACATGGGGCTCGTTGTCGAGCGGCTGGTATCAGTGTTGGTTTGCGCCTCAATCCTCGGTGTTCAACTCAAGGAGATCACGCGCTCTACGATCCTTGTGCACCTGGCTCCCGTTTTGGAGTTACCCTAGACAAGATACCGAGTGATTTGCTGGACTTGGTGGATGGCCTTCATTTTCATACCCTTTGTGAGCAAGGGGCAGATGATTTAGAGACAACCTTGAAAGCAGTAGAAGAGCAGTTTGGTCCTTATTTACATGAGGTAAAATGGCTCAATATGGGTGGAGGACACCACATCACAAGAGAAGATTATGATGTGGATTTGCTGATTTCTGAGATTAAAAGAATTCGAGAAACTTACAATCTTGAAGTCTATATCGAGCCGGGTGAAGCTATTGCGCTCAATGCGGGTTATCTAGCAACTAAAGTATTGGATATTGTCGAAAACAGTATGGAAATCCTGGTTTTAGATGCCTCCGCGACCTGCCATATGCCAGATGTACTTGAAATGCCCTATCGTCCACCTTTGAGAAATGGATTTGAGGCGCAGGAAAAAATCCATACCTACAGACTTTCTTCCAATACCTGTCTGACGGGCGATGTGATTGGTGATTATAGTTTTGAAAATCCAGTCCAAATCGGTGATAGACTTTACTTTGAAGACATGGCAATCTATTCCTTTGTCAAAAATAATACCTTTAATGGTATTGGCCTCCCAAGTCTCTATCTCATGGACGAGCGAGGTGACTGTAGTCTAGTCAAAGCCTTCGGTTATCAAGACTTTAAAGGGAGATTATCATGATGGACAGTCCAAAGAAATTAGGCTATCGTATGCCAGCAGAGTACGAACCACATCATGGAACCCTCATGATCTGGCCGACTCGACCAGGTTCATGGCCCTTCCAAGGAAAGGCGGCCAAAAGAGCATTTAGCCAAATTATAAAGACCATAGCAGAAGGGGAAACTGTTTATCTTTTGGTGGAGCAGGACTATCTATCTGAAGCCCAATCCTATCTTGGAGACAAGGTTGTTTATCTAGACATTCCTACTAATGATGCCTGGGCGCGTGATACGGGTCCGACTATTCTCGTCAATGATAAAAGAGAAAAGTTGGCAGTAGACTGGTCTTTCAATGCTTGGGGTGGGGCTGTAGATGGTCTCTACCAAGATTATGAAGATGATGACCAAGTAGCCAGTCGGTTTGCTGAGGTCTTGGAAATGCCTGTCTATGATGCCAAACCTTTTGTACTGGAAGGCGGCGCGATCCATAGTGATGGTCAAGGAACCATTCTTGTGACTGAAAGTTGTCTTCTAAGTCCTGGACGCAATCCCCACCTGTCTAAAGAGCAAATTGAAAACACCTTATTAGAGAGCCTTGGCGCTGAAAAAGTTATCTGGCTGCCTTATGGTATTTATCAGGACGAAACCAATGAACACGTTGACAATGTTGCCGCTTTCGTTGGTCCTGCGGAACTTGTCTTAGCTTGGACAGATGATCAAAACGATCCCCAGTATGCCATGTCTGCAGCTGATTTAGCTCTTTTAGAGAAAGAGATGGATGCAAAAGGTCGTCCCTTCACTATTCATAAATTGCCTATCCCAGCTATTCGTCAGGTTGTCACTAAAGAAGATTTACCAGGCTATACCTATGAAGAAGGGGAAGAGGAGCGTTATGAGGGCGAGCGTCTTGCGGCTTCCTATGTCAATTTCTATATTGCCAACAAGGCTGTCCTTGTTCCCCAATTTCAAGATAAAAACGACCAAGTGGCCCTAGATATCCTCAGCAACTATTTCCCAGATCGTAAAGTTGTCGGAATCCCAGCTAGAGATATTCTTTTAGGTGGTGGCAATATCCACTGTATCACCCAACAAATCCCTGAATAGGAGAAAAAGATGAGAAATGTAAGAGTTGCAGCAATCCAGATGCAATGTACCAAGGATGTGGCAACAAATATCCAAACAGCGGAGCGTTTAGTACGTCAAGCTGCAGACAAAGGCGCACAAATCATTCTCTTACCAGAGTTATTTGAACGTCCTTATTTCTGTCAGGAACGCCAGTATGACTACTACCAGTATGCCCAGTCAGTGACAGAAAATACAGCCATTCAGCATTTTAAGGTGATTGCTAAAGAACTACAGGTTGTTCTGCCGATTAGTTTCTATGAAAAAGATGGTAATGTCTTGTATAACTCTATTGCCGTTATTGATGCAGATGGGGAAGTGCTGGGCGTCTATCGGAAGACCCACATACCAGATGATCATTACTATCAAGAAAAGTTTTATTTCACGCCTGGTAACATTGGTTTCAAGGTCTGGGATACGCGCTACGCTAAGATTGGCATCGGCATCTGTTGGGATCAATGGTTCCCTGAAACAGCCCGTTGTCTTGCGTTAAATGGTGCTGAATTGCTCTTTTATCCAACAGCTATTGGTTCAGAACCAATCTTGGATACAGATAGCTGTGGTCATTGGCAACGTACCATGCAGGGGCACGCAGCAGCCAATATTGTCCCGGTCATTGCAGCTAATCGCTACGGTTTGGAGGAAGTCACTCCTAGTGAAGAAAATGGTGGACAGAGTTCCAGTCTTGACTTTTACGGTTCGTCCTTTATGACGGATGAAACAGGAGCTATTCTAGAGCGAGCTGAAAGACAAGGAGAAGCTGTTCTGTTAGCAACTTATGACCTTGATAAGGGAGCAAGTGAACGCCTCAACTGGGGACTGTTTCGAGATAGAAGACCAGAAATGTACCAACGGATTACCGACTAGAAGATAAATTTCATAATAAATTTTTGATATTCACGCCTGTCTTACAAAAATGTAAGATAGGCTTTTTAAATGTAAGATGGGTGTACGATTATACGTAAAAATGTATGCTATACTCTATGTAGATCAAAAAGAAAGAGGTTTATTATGAAAAAATGGAATGCGACGCAGTTGAAGTATCTGATGGCGGCAGTAATGGTTCTAGACCATATTCCGCATATTACCGGAATCGTTTCTCCTTTGTGGGAAGGTATCTTTCACGCCTTGACCCGTTGTGTGGGAGTTTGGTTTGCCTATATGGCTATGGAAGGCTTTATTCATACTCTAAATCTGAAAGACTATCTCATCCGTCTCTGGAGTGGGGCGCTTATCATGTTTTCTGGAAATAGCCTACTCAATGCCTTATTTGCATCTAAAGGAGTAATGGTCAATAACAACATTTTCCTGACTTTGGCCATTGGTGTCACCATGCTTTGGATTGGTTTTCCCAGAAAAGAGCTGGATAAAAAAGAGAAGTTGTGGCGTCGGATTGGGGTTGCTGTTCTCTTGATTTTCGGTTGTCTTTTTACTGAGGGTGGTATCACCATGCTACCATTTCTCTTGATTAGTTACTCTTGCCGAAATCGTAAGGGATTGCGAAATCTCCTCTATACTCTCCTTTGGGCCTTCCTATTAGTGACTTCCATCCATACCTATGATACTTGGTACCAAACCTTGGAAATGATGCTTTACAATTCTGACTGGCTCTTTATCACCGTCTTTCCTTTTCTGGCCTTGTATAATGGACAGCGAGGTAAGGAAACCAGTTGGAATAAATATTTCTTTTATATTTTTTACCCAGCTCATTTATGGATCATAACTTTGATTGCTTATTTGGTTAAGTAGATTCAATATTCATTAGCTCCTTCTTGCTTAAAATGTGAGAGGAGCTTTTCTGTATCTGGAATTCCTAGCAAAACATGTTATAATAGTTTTAGAAAGGACGAGGTTTATGGCGAGCATACTTGTAATTGAAGATAATAATGAAATCCAGGAAATCTTGAGAACTCTTCTTACAGAGGAACACGAGGTGATTCAAGCATTTTCTGGCACAGAAGGTATAATGCAATTTGAGAAAGGTGGCATTGATCTCGTTTTGCTAGATATCATGCTCCCTGGGAAAAATGGCGACCAAGTCTTGCAAGCTATTCGACAAACTAGTCAGACTCCGGTCATCATGCTTACTGCTTTAGGTGATAAAAAGCTCATCAGCCAATATCTCCTAGATGGTGCCAATGATTACATAGTGAAGCCTTTTGATTTGGACGAAGTCTCTGCCAGAGTTACTGTGCAATTGCGCCAAAGTGGTGAACATCAGTCAGGAGAGCGAAGAGAAATTGATAACTTCGTACAAAACTTTAAAAATATCCAGTTCGATGCGGATAGTTTTGAAATAAGTAGCGCAACTGAAACCATTCGTCTCGCAAAGAAAGAGTGCCAGATTCTTCAAATGTTGCTCCATCATCCTAAAAAAATCTTCACAAAAGAAGAACTCTATGAATTGATTTGGGAAGAAAGTTACCTGCCTGGAGACAATACGCTCAACACTCATTTAAGCAATCTCCGTAAGAAACTACATCAACTGGATCCAAATCACGAGTACATCGAAACCATTTGGGGAGTTGGTGTCCGATTAAAAGGAGATAAACAATGATTTACATTTTGATATCTTTGTTGCTCCTTATCAACATCATTCTAGCGATTTCTTTGATTCGCTATCATATAGCAATTAGAGATTTAAGCAGACAAATCGAAGAAAAGATTCGCTCTGGTAGCATGAAGAGGATTGGGGTAAATTTCTTTTCAAAGACCATTTTGCGTCTACATAACCAAATTGAGAATCTATTTCAAGAAGTGGAGCAAAATCAGCTAATCATGAAGCGTGAAAAACGCACCCTAGATATGGCAATCAGTAACATTGCTCATGATATTCGTACACCTTTGACAATCGCTTCAGGATACACTCAGCAACTAATAAAACACCCCGATAATAGTTCAGAAACCTTAAATAAAATAGCCCATCATCAGGATTTGGTTTCCAAACGTTTGGAAGCTCTCCTCGAATACCGTCATTTGATGGAAGGAGCAGTCAAACCGAAACTGGAAGAGCTTGATTTATCAACTTTTATAACGAAAAAGACTTTAGCCTATTACGATGTTTTTCAAACTTCACATATTGTTCTGGATTTTAATGTTGAACCAGGATTGAAAACGATGACTGATGAGGACTTGCTTGATCGAATTATACAAAACCTTCTTGGAAATGTTCTCAAGCACGGCAAGGAGAAGGCTCGACTTTCCTTGAAAAAGGAAGAAAAGGGGCTTGTTTTGGAAATTGATAATCTAGTCAAAAAGCCTATCAAGAATATAGATAATCTCAGCAATCGTTTTTATTCTGAAAATATGTCGGATACAGAAGAATCCTCTGGTTTAGGTCTCTATATTACTGAGGAATTAGTTCATCTTCTTGGAGCGGATATGAAGCTAGCCACTGATGGAGAATGGTTTTCGGTATTTATCTATTTTTAACAGAAGAAACCTCCTCTATATCCTAGAGGAGGTCCTTTTTATAAGCTTTTCTTCTTGAAAACAGTCAGTCCACTGAGAGAGAAGAAAAGTATGATAGCGATGCAAACCGTTATGGTATAGAGAACTGATTGACTATCAGCAGTCATGGCATAGGCAAAATTTAAGCTCAGATATCGTAAAATTTCGATATTTGGAAAGATAAGCATCGGCATAGAAAGGATGATAGAGGTAACTAGATAGCCGATAAATACGGCAAGATAGGAGTGAGTCACATAGAGAATAAAGGAAATAATCGAAAGCCAAGCGAGGAGGCAGAGAAATTGGAGGGAAATCGTTAAGAGAAGGTTTGTAATAAAACCATCAGGCATCGTACCAAGTCCGTTTAGTAGAGTTGAGGGAACAAAAGCAATCACAAGGCTGGCGATGAGTTGCAAGAGAGCGATACTTGCTAGTACAAAGGATTTAGCGAAGAAAAACTCTGTACGAGAAACGCCAACAGTCAAACTATTTTTATAGAGCTTGCCGATTAGATCAACTCCGAGAACGAGACATGCTAGAACAATGCAGAGAAAAACGAGGTTTGAACCATTGCTAGACGTGTTGATAAGAGCTTGAACGCCGTCCCAACCATGGGTTGGAGTCTCTGGTGGTGCTGTCTGAACTGACATTAGATGTCCTGTAGCGCCAATAGTAGCACCCAGTAACATAAGTACAAAGAGAATGAATTCGGTAATCCAGAATCCTTTGGAGCGGAAAAGACGGTAAAAATCTGCTTGAATGGTATGTATCATGATTTTTCTCCTATTCTACCAATTGTGTGAAGTATTCTTCTAGGTTTTGACGGGCAAAGTATATCTCATCAATAGCAACATCGGCCAAAGTTAGTTGCTTGAGAATCTGTTTGACATCTTGTTCATTACCAAAGATATGGATTTCATTTTCAGGATTGACAACCTTAAACTGGAGCTGGATTTGTTCTTTCAATACCTGACAAGCTCTTTCTTTATCGCTTGTTTTAAGTACAATATAATCCTCACTCAGTGTTTCAAACTCAGCTTTACTGATTTCACGGATAATCTTACCTTGGTCCAAAATTCCAAAGCGATTAGCTAGGAGATAGAGTTCTGATAATATATGACTAGAGATGAGAATGGTTATTCCTTTCTCCTGATTGAGTCGCTGGATCATGAGGCGAAATTCTTTGATTCCAATTGGGTCGAGGCCATTAATGGGTTCATCAAGAATCAGGAAATCAGGTTTGGATAGGAGGGCAATGGCGATGCCAAGTCGTTGTTTCATTCCTAGTGAGAAATCACGAAAGACTTTTTTTCCTGTATCTGATAACCCAACATAGTCCAAGGTCTCATGAATTACCTTATCAGCATTTGGAATATGACGTATCATACAATAATATTTCAGATTTTGATAAGCCGTTAAGTGATTATGAGCTACAGGTGATTCAATAACAGAACCCACTCGAGATAAAGCCTTTGTCCACTCATTTTCTTCTTGGCTAGAAAAGAGGGAAACTGTACCTTTGTCCGCAAACAATAATTGCGTAATGATTTTAATAAGAGTAGTTTTACCTGCTCCATTTTTTCCAATTAGACCATAAATATCTCCCTCTTTTATGGTTAGACTAAGATCTTGAAGAATAGCTTGTTGTCCGAATTGTTTGGTCAGTCCATGAATTTCGAGTACTGTTTTCATGATTTTCTCCTTTTGATTTGTTTTACTAACTTTAGTATAAGGTATAGAAATCAAAGAAACATCAAGTAATTCTAAAGAGTTTCTAAAGTTTTGTAATTCTTAAAAGAAACAAAACCCAGTTGACATGACTGGGCTTTTTTACTATAAAATATACTTCTCAATCGCACGCGCAACGCCTTCTTCTTCATTGCTGGCTGTGACGTCATTAGCAAGGGATTTGACATGGTCGCTGGCATTTCCCATAGCAATGCCAAGTCCTGCAAACTGAAGCATTTCGATATCGTTATTGGCATCGCCCATGGCCATAATCTCTGAGGGCTCAATCTTCAAAATCGCAGCTAGTCGAGAAAGAGCAGTAGCCTTAGTAGTCCCAAGAGGCATGGCTTCATAAATGACAGGCTGCGAACGAACTCCACTGAATCGTTGGCAGAGTTCCTCAGCGAACCGTTGTTCAAAATCGTCTGTTTGCTCTTTGGTGCCTAAAAACATACCCTGAAACATACGGTACTTACCACTGGTGGCTTCCTCAAGGGAGATTTCAGTCAGGTCTGAAAAGACTAGCTTGGCATCATTTTGAACAATTTCATTTGGCTTGCCACCGAGGACAAAATAATGTTTCTCATCAAAAAGAGTTAACTGGACGTCGCTTTTTTCTGCTAAGTCATAGAGGTATTCAATGTCAGCTGGACTGAGTTCTTGCCAGTCAACTAGACCCCAGTCACTGGTCTGGTGGGTTGAACAACCATTATTGACAATGACGTACTCGTTCTGGAGGTCAAGTCCTAGTTTTTTATAGTAGGGGAGGACACCGAAAAGCGGGCGACCCGTACAGAGAACCAGTTTGACACCTTTTTCAATGGCTTGGTGAATGGCAGTGATGTGAGCTTGTGGGATTTCCTTGGCTTCATTGAGGAGAGTTCCGTCCATATCCAAGGCAAGTAGTTTAATCATAAGACTTCCTTTTCTAGCTGTTTTGCTTTTATTATAGCATATAGACTATAAAATGTCTGACAGAATTGTAACATTCGACTTTCCTTTTCTTGAAAAACAAAATAAATTCTTATATAATATGTATACTTAATATTTTAGGAGAAAAAATGTCAAAGTATCACTTTAATTCAATTTACAAAAATGATGAAACAGAGTCTACAGGTCTTCTGTTCATCAAAGTCTACAACAAGTGGGAAAGCAATTTAAAAAGAGTCTTGAAATCAGTTGGTCTCACTTTGCCTCAATTTATCGTTTTAACCTCGCTCTTGTTTCTGAGCAATAGAGAGGAATATGTAACGCAAGTTGATATCGCTCGGTTCACCGGTATGGATGTCATGACGGTTTCCCAGATTGTTAGGCTACTGGAGAATAAGGACTACATTAGACGTGATCAACACCCAAAGGATAGTCGGGC
Source organism: Streptococcus sp. M143 (assembly GCF_000162495.1). Taxonomy (NCBI): domain Bacteria; kingdom Bacillati; phylum Bacillota; class Bacilli; order Lactobacillales; family Streptococcaceae; genus Streptococcus; species Streptococcus sp. M143. The sequence goes on from NZ_GG730097.1 coordinate 435,944, forward strand.
AAAACTGGTCTCAGTGACGAAGTCTGGCACGGAGAAGGTCAATCAAGCTTTACCTTTAGTAGAAGGGATTGATGAAGAATTTTTTGAAAAACTATCTAACAATAGAGAAGTTTTTAATCGCATGTTAATAGAGTTGGAGGATAAAAATGCCTAGATATTGGGTCGGAGTTGTTTCAAAGAACCATGTTTTAAGAGGAGTTGAAGGGAATTTTTGCCAGGTCTGTCATGGAAAGGGTGGCCCCTTAAACCGTATGAAAAAAGGCGACTACCTTTTATACTATAGTCCAAAATACGATATGAACGGTCAAGATAAGTTACAGGCTTTTGTGGCCGTAGGTAAAATTATAGACGACAAGGCCTATCAAGTAGAGCAATTTGAAGGATTCTTTCCCTTTAGACGAAATGTCGAGTATTATCAGCCAGTCAAAGATTGTTCCATAGAAGTAGCCAGACAACATCCTGAATGGAAAGACTATACTTCTCGCCTCCGCTATGGGCATTTTGAAATTTCCAAAGACTTTTTCCTCCATATCTTTCAGCATATGAAAGTGGATGATGAAGCATGATTGATTTGCTAATTAAATGATTGTCAACTAGAATTTTGGATTTGGACTGTGAAGCGAACTTTGCTATAATAGAGTAAGAAACTTTGATAAACCAAACGAGGCTGAGATGAAATTACTGTATACTGATATTCGGACTTCTTTGACAGAAATCTTGACCAGAGAGGCAGAAGAGCTAGTTGCTGCAGGCAAGCGGGTCTTCTATATTGCCCCCAACTCTCTTTCATTTGAAAAGGAACGCGCCGTGCTGGAATGCTTGTCCCAGCAGGCTTCTTTTGCGATTACCGTTACGCGTTTCGCTCAGATGGCTCGTTACCTGGTTTTAAATGATTTGCCAGCTAAGACGAGTCTAGATGACATCGGGCTTGGGATGGCTTTTTATAAATGCCTTGCCGAACTCGATCCCAAGGACTTGCGTGTTTATGGTGCGATTAAGCAGGATCCTCAATTTATCCAGCAGTTGGTTGAACTTTATCATGAGATGACGACTGCTCAGATGAACTTTTTAGACTTGGAAAGTTTGACTGATGAGGATAAACGAGCAGACTTACTCTTGGTTTTTGAGAAAGTGACTGCTTATCTCAATCAAAGCCAGTTGGCTCAGGGAAGTCAGTTATCCCATTTGATTGAGGCTATTGAGAATGATAAGGTAAGTAGTGATTTCAGCCAGATTGCCTTGGTTATTGATGGATTTACCCGTTTTTCTGCCGAGGAAGAGCGTGTAGTGGATCTACTTCATCGAAAAGGTGTCGAGATTGTTATTGGGGCTTATGCAAGCAAGAAGGCTTATACCAGTCCGTTCTCTGAAGGGAATCTCTACCAAGCCAGTGTGGAATTTCTTCATCATTTGGGGGCAAAATACCAAACACCTGCTCAGGATCGTTCTCAGACCCATGTGAAAATAGATAGTTTTGACAAGGCCTCTCGTTTGCTGGAGTCTTCTTATGATTTTTCAGAACTCGCTTTAGATGTCTATGAGAAGGACCGTGAAAATCTGCAAATCTGGTCTTGCTTGACGCAAAAAGAGGAGTTGGAGCTGGTAGCCCGTAGCATTCGTCAGAAATTACATGACAATCCAGATCTGAGTTACAAGAATTTCCGTATTCTGCTTGGAGATGTGGCTTCTTACCAGTTGTCTCTTAAGACCATTTTTGACCAGTACCAGATTCCTTTTTATCTTGGTAGAAGTGAAGCCATGACCCACCACCCTTTGACTCAGTTTGTGGAGTCTATTTTGCGTTTGAAACGCTACCGTTTCCGTCAGGAGGATTTGATTAATCTCCTCAGAACTGGTCTGTATACTGACCTTAGCCAGGCAGATATTGATGCTTTTGAGCAATATCTCCGCTATCTTGGCATCAATGGCTTGCCAGCTTTTCAGCAGACCTTCACCAAATCCCACCACGGAAAATTCGATTTGGAACGTTTGAACGCTATTCGTCTGCGCGTTTTGGCGCCACTTGAAACCTTATTTGCTAGTCGGAAGCAAAAGACTGAAAATCTCTTGCAAAAGTGGAATAGCTTTCTAAAAGAAGGATCGGTGACCAAGCAACTGCAAGAGTTGACAGCTACTATGGAAGCTCTTGAACAGGAAAGACAAGCCGAAGTTTGGAAAACCTTCTGCCATGTTTTAGAACAATTTGCGACGGTTTTTGCTGGTTCACAAGTTAGTCTAGAGGATTTCCTATCCTTGCTCCATTCTGGAATGAGTTTGTCCCAGTATCGCACCATTCCAGCGACAGTGAACACCGTTCTGGTGCAGAGTTACGATCTAATTTCACCTCTGACAGCTGACTTTGTCTACGCCATCGGGCTGACTCAGGATCATTTACCAAAAATCGCGCAAAACACCAGTCTTTTGACAGACGAAGAAAGACAAAGTTTAAACCAAGCAACTGAGGAGGGAGCGCAATTACTGATTGCAAGTAGTGAAAACCTCAAGAAAAATCGCTATACCATGCTTTCCTTGGTCAATGCTGCTCGTAAGCAGTTGGTGTTATCCGCTCCAAGTCTCCTCAATGAAAATGAGAGCAAGGAATCAGCTTATCTTCAGGAACTGGTGAGTTTTGGCTTTAATCGGACAGAGAAGAAGATTCATCACAAAGGTATGTCTAAGGAAGATATGGGATCATATCATAGTCTCTTGTCTAGCCTTGTTGCCTATCATCAGCAAGCTGCTTCTAGTGAAAATGAACAAGATGTGACCTTTGTCAAGGTTCTAGCGCGTGTCATGGGGAAAAAACTTGATCAGAAAGGTCTTACAAATCCTGCACTCCCAACTAGCCCAAGCAGCAAGCCATTAGAAAAAGAGACCTTGCAGGCTCTCTATCCCGCTGACAAGGAGTTTTACCTGTCTACGTCTGGTTTGACGGAGTTTTACCGCAATGAATACAGTTATTTCCTCCGTTATGTCTTAGGTTTGCAGGAAGAATTGCGCCTGCGTCCAGATGCTCGTAGTCATGGGAATTTCTTGCATCGTATTTTTGAACGTGCCTTGAAACTCCCTGCTGAAAATCCATTTGACCAGCGTTTGGAACAAGCCATTAAGGAAACCAGCCAAGAACGCGAATTTGAAGCTATTTATCAAGAAAGTTTGGAAGCCCAATTTACCAAGGAAGTTTTACTTGATGTGGCTCGGACTACTGGCCACATCCTTCGTCATAATCCAGCCATTGAAACCATTCAAGAGGAAGCAACATTTGGCGGCAAAGATCAGGCCTTTATTCAATTGGATAATGGTCGGAGTGTCCATGTGCGAGGCAAGGTTGACCGTATTGACCGCCTGAAAGCTGATGGAGCGATAGGAGTGGTAGACTACAAGTCTAGTCTGACCCAGTTCCAGTTTCCTCATTTCTTCAATGGACTTAATTCCCAGTTGCCTACCTATCTTGCTGCCCTTAAAAAGGAAGGGGAACAGAACTTTTTCGGAGCCATGTACTTGGAAATGGCTGAGCCTGTCCAATCTTTATTAGCTGTTAAGAGTTTGGCTGGAGCAGTAGCTGAAGCCAGCAAGTCAATGAAATACCAGGGGCTCTTTTTAGAAAAAGAAAGCAGTCATTTGGGCGAATTTTACAACAAAAACAAGGCCAACCAGTTGACAGATGAGGAGTTCCAGCTCTTACTAGACTATAATGCCCATCTTTACAAGAAGGCAGCTGAGAAGATTTTAGAAGGGCAGTTCGCCATTAATCCCTATACCGAAAATGGCAGAAGTATTGCCCCGTACGTTCAGCAACATCAAGCCATTACAGGTTTTGAAGCCAATTACCACTTGGGACAAGCCCGTTTCCTAGAGAAGTTGGACTTAGCTGACGGCAAGCGTCTGGTCGGAGAAAAACTCAAGCAAGCTTGGTTTGAGAAAATGAGAGAGGAGTTGAATAGATGAAGCCCATTTCCTTTTTAACTGAGGAAGAGATTCAAAAACTGCAAGAAGCAGAAGCGCATTCGAGCAAGGTACAAAAGAAAACTGCCGAGCAAATCGAAGCCATTTATACGGCGGGGCAAAATATCCTAGTTTCAGCTTCAGCTGGTTCAGGTAAAACCTTTGTTATGGCCGAGCGCATTCTTGACCAATTAGCGCGTGGTGTGGAAATTCGCCAACTCTTTATCTCGACCTTTACTGTTAAGGCTGCGACCGAACTCAAAGAACGTTTGGAGAAAAAAATCAGCCAACAAATCCAAGAAAGTAGCGATGTTGATCTCAAACAACACTTGGGGCGTCAGTTGGCAGACCTGCCAAACGCTGCCATCGGAACCATGGACTCCTTCACGCAAAAATTCCTTGGCAAGCATGGTTATCTGATTGATATCGCACCAAATTTTCGTATTCTACAAAATGAAAGTGAACAGTTAATCTTAAAAAACGAAGTTTTTCATCAGGTTTTTGAAGAGCATTACCAAGGTGAGAATAAAGAGAAATTTAGCCGTTTGGTGAAAAACTTTGCTGGACGTGGCAAGGATGAACGAGGTCTACGCCAGCAAGTCTACAAAATCTATGATTTTCTCCAATCCACCAGCAGTCCCCAAAAATGGCTGAACGAGTCTTTCCTCAAAGGGTTTGAGGAAGCTGACTTTGCAAATGAAAAAGAGAAACTAACTGAGCAAATCAAGCAGGCGCTTTGGGACTTGGAAAGTTTCTTCCGTTATCATCTGGATAACGATGCCAAGGAGTTTCCCAAAGTTGCCTATTTAGAAGCTGTTCAACAGGTTCTGGATGAAATTAGCTCCTTAAATCAAGAGTCCGATAGTCAGGCTTATCAAGCAGTGCTTGCTCGTGTTGTCGCCATCTCGAAGGAGAAAAATGGTCGAGCTCTGGCTAACTCCAGTCGTAAGGCCGATTTAAAACCACTAGCTGATGCCTATAACGATAAGAGAAAGGCGCAGTTTGCTAAACTAGGACAACTAGCAGACCAGATAACGGTTCTCGACTACCAAGAACATTATCATGAAGACACATGGAATCTAGCTAAAACCTTCCAAACCTTTATGAGCGATTTTGTAGAGGCTTATCGAGAACGTAAACGCCAGGAAAATGCTTTTGAATTCGCTGATATCAGTCATTACACCATTGAGATTTTAGAGAATTTCCCACAAGTCTGCGAGGCTTATCAGGAACGATTCCACGAAGTCATGGTCGATGAGTATCAGGATACCAACCACATTCAAGAGAGGATGTTGGAATTGCTGTCGAATGGTCACAATCGCTTTATGGTGGGGGATATCAAGCAGTCCATCTACCGTTTCCGTCAGGCAGATCCACAGATTTTTAATGAAAAATTTCAACGTTATGCGCAAAATCCTCAAGAAGGCAAGCTAATCCTCCTCAAGGAAAATTTCCGTAGTAGTTCAGAAGTTCTGTCAGCAACCAATGATGTTTTTGCGCGCCTTATGGACCAAGAGGTCGGCGAAATCAACTATGACAGCATGCACCAGCTTGTTTTTGCCAATACCAAACTAACGCCCAATCCATGCAACAAGACAGAATTTCTCCTCTACGATAAGGGCGATAGTGGGCAAGAGAAAGAAGAAAGTGATGAAGACACGAAACTCACTGGGGAAATGCGCCTGGTCATCAAGGAAATCTTGAAGCTTCATCAGGAAAAAGGTGTGGCATTTAAGGAAATTGCCCTTTTAACTTCCAGTCGCAGTCGAAATGACCAGATTCTACTTGCCCTGTCAGAGTACGGAATTCCAGTTAAAACCGACGGTGAGCAAAACAATTACCTCCAATCCCTAGAAGTACAAGTTATGTTGGATACGCTTCGTGTCATCCACAATCCTCTGCAAGACTATGCTCTTGTTGCGCTGATGAAGTCTCCTATGTTTGGTTTTGATGAGGACGAGTTAGCACGCTTGTCCCTTCAGAAAGCAGAGGACAAAGTCCAAGAAAATCTCTATGAGAAACTGGTCAATGCTCAAAAACAGGATACCGTTGAAAAAGACTTGATTCACACAGAACTAGCTGAGAAACTAAATCAGTTCATGGATATTTTGGATTCTTGGCGCTTGTATGCTAAAACCCACTCTCTCTATGACTTGATTTGGAAAATTTACAACGACCGTTTTTATTACGATTATGTTGGTGCTTTGCCAAATGGGCTTGCTAGACAGGCCAATCTTTATGCCCTAGCTCTGCGAGCTGATCAGTTTGAAAAGAGTAATTTCAAGGGCTTGTCGCGTTTTATACGTATGATTGACCAAGTCCTAGAAGCTCAGCATGACCTTGCAAGCGTCGCTGTCGCACCACCCAAGGATGCTGTTGAACTCATGACCATTCACAAGAGCAAAGGATTGGAGTTTCCTTATGTCTTTATCCTCAACATGGATCAGGACTTCAACAAGCAAGATTCGATGTCAGACGTCATTCTCAGTCGTCAAAATGGGCTTGGTGTCAAATACATTGCCAAGGTAGAAACAGGAGCAGTGGAAGCACACTATCCTAAAACCATCAAACTCTCCATTCCTAGCTTAACTTATACGCAGAATGAGAAAGAACTGCAATTGGCTAGCTATTCAGAGCAGATGCGTTTGCTGTATGTTGCCATGACGAGGGCGGAGAGAAAACTTTATCTTGTTGGCAAGGGTTCTCGTGAAAAGCTGGAAGCAAAGGAATACCCGGCAGCAAATAACGGAAAATTAGATAGCAATACCAGACTGCAAGCAAGAAATTTCCAAGATTGGATCTGGGCTATCAGTAAAGTATTTACCAAGGACAATCTCAACTTTAGCTATCGTTTTGTTGGTGAAGACCAGTTGACTAGAGAAGCTATCGGAGAATTGGAAAACAAGAGCCCTCTACAAGATAGTTCTCAAGCAGACAACCGCCAGTCAGAAACCATCAAAGAAGCTTTGGAAATGCTGAAAGAGGTAGAAGTTTATAATACTCTTCACCGCGCAGCCATTGAGCTTCCTAGTGTCCAAACTCCAAGTCAGATCAAGAAATTCTACGAACCGGTTATGGATATGGAAGGGGTAGAAATTGCTGGTCAAAGTCAATCACCAGAGAAGAAAATCAGCTTTGATTTACCAGATTTTTCAACCAAAGAAAAGGTAACTGGAGCAGAAATTGGTAGTGGCACTCATGAACTTATGCAGAGAATTGACCTCAGTCAGCAACCAACACTTGCTAGCCTGACAGAAATACTCAAACAGGTTCAGACTAGTCCAGCTGTTAGGGAAAAGATCAACCTTTCTAAAATCCTAGCTTTCTTTGACACACCACTTGGTCAGGAGATTCTCGCTAATACCGACCATCTCTACCGCGAGCAACCTTTCTCCATGCTCAAAAAAGATCAAAAGAGTCAGGAAGACTTCGTTGTTCGTGGGATCTTGGACGGATATCTGCTTTATGAGAATCGTATCGTTCTTTTCGACTACAAAACAGACCGTTATGATGAACCAAGTCAACTCATAGACCGCTATCGTGGTCAGTTAGCCTTATACGGAGAAGCATTATCACGAGCCTATTCGATTGAAAATATTGAAAAATACTTGATCTTACTCGGCAAAGACGAGGTTCAAGTTGTAAAAGTATAACCTAGAAAGGAGACCTCATGACACTTCCAGTTAGAAAATCCCTGCACGATGCGGTTTTACAGGCTTCAAAAGCCGATACTTGGGAACAAGCTACCAAGGAATGGAATGAAGTTTCCTTGATTTTTAATGGCATTGGCCGTAGCAATTGTGTCTGCGGTAATGCTATAAAATACGCCTACGAACTCTTTAACAATGTCACTGGTCAACGTCTCTTTCCTATCGGAAGCGACTGTGTTCGTCATTTTCATCGACTGACTTTAGAGCAGCAACTCGAAGAGGAAGATAAGCTTCTCAGAAAACTTGAAAATCTGACTAGAAAGGCTCAGAAAAAGGAAAAAATCAAGGTCAATAAAAGCGATTTTGACGAACGACTTTTAAAATGGTTTTGGGAAAAAGGTGTTTTCAAAGCCAATCGTGGCAATCAATTTGCACCTGAGAAAGATTATCAGCTCTTCCTAGAGGTCTTTCAGGGCGGAAGTTGGACCAAGGCAGATCCAAAGAAGAAGGCTCGTATGGAAGAAGTGCTGGAAAAGTGTATCAAACCTTTTCTACTTGGTAAGACCGATGACCAACTCTACCTTGTCAAACTAGGCAAGGAGAAAATCGACTACGAGCAGCATTTACGGATTCAGGCAGAGAAGGAACGCAAGAAAAGAGATAAAATCGCCAAGCAATACGCTGACAATCTCATTCTTGCCATGGGGCCGGCAGAACGTGCCTACCAAGATTATTTTGGCTTTACAGAAACCTTGACCCTAGAAGAACGAAAGTGGGAAAAAATCCTCTTTGGAAAAAATAGAGACGAACGGGCTATCAAGGCTAAACAAAACCAGAAGGAGCTGGAAAAGGATCAGCGAATTGCAAATCAAGATCCTATTGAACGAAAGCAGAAGCAGACTTGGCTTCTTAATTCTTATTTTCGGGATTTACCTGATGAAAAAGCTAGATTTTCTCGACTCCTATTAGAATATCGAAAAAGGGGAGAAATACCCTTTTCAGATGATTACTTATCTGAGCATCTCATCGATTTTTTCTACAAGATGAAAGCCTTTGAGTTTGAAATTGCACCAGAACAAGTCCGCGATTTTCTAAAAGAATGCCTTCAGGCAGAACATCTATCATCTGCACAAGAAAGCTGGATTAGAGGAATTCTTCTCAATTGCCTTCACCCGTTCTTAAATAGGTTACTTATATAGAAAAAATCCTACCTTGTCTATGCATGGTAGGATTTAAGTATCACCAAATATGTACTGGTAAAGTTGGACGACTTTCTGAAAACATTGTGTGTCCATTCTTGTTATTTTTTGAGCATTACGAATCCGAAAATCAAATGTATATAGTTGAAATGGATTGACAGCGCCATCTACCTTATCCGACGAGACAGGAACGAATAAGCCTTTTTCTGCCAAACGTTGTTGGCCATGAGTGATGGGACAGACAGCCACAAAACCAGTTTGCAAGGCATATTCTCTCCTAGACACAACCAAGGCAGGGCGCCGTTTCTGAATCTCCCGACCAATTGATGGATCAAAGTCCAGCCAAATGATATCCTGCTTTTCAGGAATATACTCAGATTTCGCTATCAAGTGACCTTACCCCTTCAAAATCGTTTGTCATTCTCAAATCAGTAATCCCATCAAAAGGATCTTTCAGTTTTGGAGCTAAGACAATGACTCCGTCAATCCCTTTGTAGACAACCATTTCTTGACCTTCTGTCATACCTAAATTTTTAGGAATGGTCACAGTGAGAGAATTTCCCACCTTCCGAGTCTTTACTGTATTCATCACTCTACCTCCACGAAATCGTATATACAAAGTATATACCAAACGGAAAATAAAGTCAAGCAAACGTTTAATTACATAAATTAAGTTATGTGCTATAGTATGATTTTATTTTAGTCAAAGCCTGTGCAAAAGCACCTAATTTATGATAGAATAGATGGTGAGAAAGAAAACGTTTTATTACGTTTTTTTAGTCGGAAGGGGAAAATATTATGGCTACTATTCAATGGTTTCCGGGCCACATGTCTAAGGCTCGGCGACAGGTTCAGGAGAATTTAAAATTTGTTGATTTTGTGACAATTTTGGTGGATGCGCGTCTACCTTTATCTAGTCAAAATCCTATGTTAAATAAAATTGTTGGTGATAAACCAAAACTCTTGATTTTGAACAAGGCAGACCTGGCTGATCCAGCAATGACCAAAGAATGGCGTCAGTACTTTGAATCACAGGGAATTCAAACACTGGCTATCAATTCCAAAGAGCAAGTGACTGTAAAAGTTGTGACAGATGCAGCGAAAAAACTCATGGCTGACAAGATTGCTCGTCAGAAAGAACGTGGTATTCAAATTGAAACCTTGCGTACCATGATTATCGGAATTCCAAATGCTGGCAAATCAACCCTGATGAACCGTTTGGCTGGAAAAAAGATTGCGGTGATCGGCAATAAACCAGGTGTTACCAAGGGGCAACAATGGCTCAAAACTAATAAAGACCTTGAAATCTTAGACACACCAGGGATTCTCTGGCCTAAGTTTGAGGATGATGCTGTCGCACTCAAACTAGCCCTAACAGGAGCCATTAAAGACCAGTTGCTTCCTATGGATGAAGTGACCATTTTTGGTCTCAATTATTTCAAAGAACATTATCCTGATAAGCTAGCTGAACGTTTTAAACAAATGAAAATTGAAGAAGAAGCTCCTGTTATCATCATGGATATGACACGTGCCCTCGGTTTCCGAGATGACTACGACCGCTTTTACAGTCTCTTCGTGAAGGAAGTCCGTGATGGAAAACTCGGTAACTACACCTTAGATACATTGGACGACATCGATGACGACGATTAAAGAAATCAGAGAACTTCTTGCTACTGTCAAAGACTTAGACAATCCTCTTTTTCTGGAATTCGAAAAAGATACTCGCTCTGGAGTTCAAAAGGAAATCAACAAGCGTAAAAAAGCCATTCAGGCAGAACTGGATGAGGATCATCGTTTGGAATCCATGCTGTCCTATGAAAAAGAACTTTACAAGCAAGGAATGACCTTTATAGCAGGTGTTGACGAGGTCGGCCGTGGTCCTCTTGCTGGTCCTGTAGTCGCTGCAGCCGTTATTTTACCTAAAAATTGTAAGATTAAAGGTCTCAACGATAGCAAGAAAATTCCTAAAAAGAAACATCTTGAAATTTTCCAAGCTGTTCAAGACCAAGCCTTGGCAATCGGTGTCGGTATTATGGATAATCAAATCATTGACCAAGTCAATATCTATGAAGCGACCAAACTGGCCATGAAAGAAGCAATCTCTCAACTCAGCCCCCAACCTGAGCACCTCTTGATTGATGCCATGCAGCTTGATTTACCAATTTCACAAACAGCAATTATCAAAGGAGATGCTAACTCCCTCTCTATCGCAGCTGCATCTATAGTGGCCAAGGTGACACGGGATAATATTATGAAGGACTATGACAACCAATATCCTGGATATGATTTCGCTGCCAATGCTGGATATGGAACTGCTAAACACTTAGAAGGTCTCGAAAAACTAGGAGTTACTCCCATTCATCGAACCAGTTTTGAACCTGTCAAAACACTGGTTTCAACTAAGAAAGATAAGTAAGAGGAAATGATTATGGAGGAACAGTCAGAAACACTCAGTTCCAAGAAAGAATTCGCCTTTGCCTCAAGTACCATATTATCCCAAGTTGGACGAGGAATCATTGTTGGTCTCGTTGTCGGGCTAATCGTCGGATCCTTTCGTTTCTTAATCGAAAAGGGCTTCCATCTGATACAAGGACTCTATCAAGATCAAGCGCACCTAGTGCGCAATCTTTTTTTCATTGGTCTATTTTATGTAATAGTTTGCTGGCTCAGTGCGAAACTAACTCGGTCAGAAAAAGATATCAAGGGTTCAGGAATTCCTCAAGTCGAAGCAGAATTAAAAGGGCTCATGACTCTTAACTGGTGGAGTGTTCTCTGGAAAAAATATATTCTAGGGATTCTTGCTATTGCCAGTGGCCTTATGCTGGGACGAGAAGGGCCAAGTATTCAACTTGGAGCAGTTGGTGGTAAAGGCATTGCTAAGTGGCTAAAATCCAGTCCAGTTGAAGAACGCTCCTTGATTGCCAGTGGTGCTGCAGCAGGATTAGCAGCTGCCTTTAATGCACCGATTGCAGGCCTCCTCTTTGTTGTAGAAGAAGTCTATCACCATTTTTCCCGCTTTTTCTGGGTCTCAACTCTAGCAGCCAGTCTCGTAGCAAACTTTGTCTCACTACTCATATTTGGCCTAACACCCGTACTGGATATGCCAGACAACATTCCTCTCATGACTCTAGACCAGTATTGGATTTACCTAGTTATGGGAGTTTTTCTCGGGCTCTCTGGTTTTCTCTATGAAAAAGCTGTACTCAATGTTGGTCGAATTTATGATTGGCTTGGTCAAAAAATCCATTTGGATAGAGCTTATTATCCAATCCTAGCCTTTATCCTTATCATACCAGTCGGGATTTTCTTGCCACAAATCCTTGGTGGTGGAAATCAGGTCGTTCTTTCTTTGACTGAGCAAGATTTTAGTTTTCAGGTTTTATTAGCTTACTTTTTGATTCGATTTGTTTGGAGCATGATTAGCTATGGAAGTGGCCTCCCAGGAGGAATTTTCCTTCCCATTCTGGCGCTTGGTTCCTTACTTGGTGCCCTAGTTGGTGTCATTTGTGTCAATCTCGGGCTTGTCAGTCAGGAGCAATTCCCTATATTTGTCATTTTAGGAATGAGTGGCTACTTTGGAGCAATATCCAAGGCTCCCTTAACTGCTATGATACTCGTAACCGAGATGGTAGGGGACATTCGCAATCTCATGCCACTTGGATTGGTAACCCTAGTTGCCTATATCATCATGGATTTACTTAAAGGTGCGCCAGTCTATGAGGCCATGCTAGAAAAAATGCTGCCAGAAGAAGCGACAGATGAAGGAGAAGTCACCCTCATAGAAATCCCTGTGTCTGACAAAATCGCTGGAAAACAGGTTCATGAGCTCAACTTGCCACATAACGTACTCATCACCACCCAAGTCCATAATGGCAAAAGTCAAACCGTTAACGGCTCAACTAGAATGTATCTGGGTGATATGATTCACCTAGTGATTCCAAAAAGTGAAATTGGGAAAGTAAAAGATTTGTTGCTGTAGGATAATGTGTTTACATAAATTTTATTACGTATATTTAAAAATAAGGAAAAAAATTTTATGGTTAAATAGCAAATCATCAGCATAAAAGATAAAATTAAGCTAAATTTCAAGTTCAAGTTATCCAGAAAGAAAAAATTATCTAGGTGACTTGTAGTCCAAACACTTTTTAGGATTGTTGTTAATCCAATTTTCGATGTAGGCGACTTCTTTAGGAGTCGTTATAACGATTACTTTAAGTAGCTATTTGTGTGTCAATTTTTTAAAGAAGAACAGTTTTTTTGGGGAAAGAATATGCAGGTATTTCTTAAAGCGGACGTATTCCTTTCCATTATACACAGTGATGGATAGAGTCTTGCTTTGTCTGAATAATAAGGGGGGCATTGAAACGTAAAATTTTCTTTCAATTGTTAATAGAAAACTATGAACATTTATTTAATAGAAGATTTACTATATAATTTTAGGAATATTGGATAGTAAATTATATTATAGAGTTTTCATTACTTTTCATACACTCTTCATACATCTAGTATGGTATAATAAAGTATCGTATAAATTGGGAAATTTCCTATGAAGGTAATTGTTTAAACTTTAAAGAAACTTTCATTTAAATATTAAAGAGAATGAGTGAATTGTTGAGTACTACATTCAAAAGTTAGATAAAAGAATTCAATTAAATAACGTCTTCATATTTTATCAATTTACGACTAAATGCTTACCTTACTTAAGGTTGTTTATTTTTAATTCCAACTAAAATATTTAGTTAATTTTTTTATATTTGTAAAGGAGATAATATGACCAAGTTAAATTGGGAACAACTTTTTTTTGATGTTAGAATTCGTGATCTTTATAATCATAATAATAATAATAATAAATTTTCCTCAAACATTGTTGATATACAGAATGAATTTGATAGAGACTATGCTAGAATTATATATTCTTCGTCGGTTAGACGACTTCAAGATAAAACTCAAGTTTTTCCACTACAGCAAAATGATTTTATTAGAACTAGGTTAACACATTCTTTAGAAGTATCTTCACTAAGTGAATCTATGGGGTGGCAAATAGCTCACATTTTACATACAAGAAATGTAGAAGGATTTGAAGATTTAAAACAACTAAAGCGTCTCCCTTCTCTATTGAAGGTCTCAGGATTATTACATGATTTAGGAAATCCTCCTTTTGGTCATTTTGGCGAATATGTTATCAAAAATTGGTTCTCAAATTTTTTTAATGAAGATTCAAAAGAAAATAATAAACTAAACTATAGTACTTTAAAATCAGAAGAAAATATGATAACAGAAGAGCAAAAATGTGATTTTAAATACTTTGATGGTAATGCACAAGGTATTAGAATTTTATCACGATTGCAGCTTTTGAATGATGAATTTGGAGCTAATTTAACTTTAGCAACTTTAGCAACACTTATGAAGTATCCATGGTCTTCTTCAAATGTAAAGTGCAAGGGTGAAAATAAAAATATAGGGAAAGAAAAGTTTGGATATATGTATTCTGAGAAAACAATTAATCAGTTTATACTTGAAAATATGATGAATAATAAAGAAGAAGTCAGACATCCAGCAACTTTTATTTTAGAAGCAGCAGATGATATCGCATATATTATGGCTGATTTAGAAGATAGTGTAAAAAAACGTTTAATCACTTGGAATGATATTTATAGTAAAGAATTCAAAAGTGTTATAGAAAATTCAATTTCTGAGTTAGCTAAACACTTTGATAAAATTGGTAGATTTAAATATCAGGAACGTTTTGATAATTTTTCTAATACAATCAACAAGCTCAGTAAAGATATTCCTGATTATGATTTAATTTGTTCCCAAAATTTAAAATCATTTTTACAATCAATAATGATTTATGTTGTAATTGATAGATTTACTGATGAAGTTTATGACCAAATAATGTCTGGTAATTTCAAAAATGAAGCGCTCCTTAATATTGAACCACTGGAAAATATATTAAAGCATATAAAAGATTTAATTTTTAAAAAAGCTTTCTCATCAGCTGAAGTTTTGGAATTAGAATTAGTTGGCGATACGGTAATTACTAAATTATTAGATTTATTTATCCCTGCTATATTAAAAATTTCATGTAAAAATTCTACTAAAACTAAAAAAGAAGAGAAGTTAGTAAGACTTATTTCGGATAATTTCCTCTATGTTCAGTGTTTACCTAAGTTATTAAAAGATAAAGACTGGCGTATACATATTAAAGAATTAACAGACTATGAAAAAATTCAAATCGTTGTTGACTATATTTCGGGAATGACAGATTCTTATGCTGTATCTTTACATAAAAAACTTATGAACGGTAGAATGTAATATCATGACAAATAAATTGAATTCAGATATTCAAATTAATATAAAGAAAGATTTAGAGAACTTAAATATCGCTTACTTTATTGAAAAATTGAACAAAGTGAGTGAAGTAATTATTTTTGGCGGATATATTAGAGATAAATATTTGCATGTTAAAGAACAATCTAGGGATATTGATATTGTAGTAATTTTAAAAGACAAAAAAGTAAGTTTATACGATATTATAAGAGAAGAAACAAATAAAAATATTCGTATTAATGCATTTGGCGGATATAAAATATTTTTTGAAAAAATAGAGGTAGATATTTGGGAATTAAAAGATACTTGGGCATTTAAACATAACCAACAACCTGTTAGAAATCCTAAATGGCGTGAACTAACAAATACTGTTTACACAAATATGGATTCAATAGCTTTTAATTATTCTACAGGAAGTCTAGAAATCTCTTCTGTTTTTAAAATAGATAAAACTCAAAAATATACATATGTAAAACACGTATCTAAAGTCAATCCAGATAAGGAACTTATTCTTGCTAAACTTTTAGTTTACAGAAAAAAATATGAAAACTATCTCCCTGAGTTTAAATTTGATAAATCAATCCAACAAGAATATATAAATTTAAGAAAGAATAATAATTTACAAATTCTATATGATAAGCAACTTAGAAAATATAAAAAAGAATATTTTACACTTTCTGAACTCAAAAAATTAGTTGATTCATTTAAATTTTAAATTAACAGCTCTTTGTCAACTGTATGTAGCGGGTTGAATAAAAGCTAAGTTCTGGAGAGGATAATTGATGTCTTCTCCATTTTTATATTCAGAGCGATAAAAATTCGTTCCTTAAAGTTGTCAAAGTTCCTAAAACCAAAGGCATTACGCTTGGTAAGTTTGATGAGATTATTCGTTGTTTCTAATTTGGCATTGGAATAAGGTAATTGAAGGGCCTTAATAATCTTGTATTTATCCTTGAGAAAGGTTTTAAAGACAGTCTGGAAAAAAAATAGACCTGCTTTAGATAGATCCATAAATAATCGTTTTTTTCTTAACACTCAAGCGTTATCATTTTTGTCAATCATGAACTAAGAGATTCTAATTATTAGATTAGTGATTGAATCTTGCATTCCAATATATCCTCTACAACATTTTTCCGAAAAACTATAATTTTCTTGAAAAATATATGAGTCTATGCTATACTACTAGTAGACTTAATTATGGAGAAAATACATGAAACGTGAGATTTTACTGGAACGAATTGACAAACTAAAACAAATCATGCCCTGGTATGTTCTGGAATACTACCAATCAAAGCTTGCTGTTCCCTACAGTTTTACGACCTTGTACGAATACCTCAAGGAATACGATCGATTTTTCAGCTGGGTTTTGGAGTCTGGTATTTCAAATGCTGATAAAATGTCTGACATTCCTTTATCAGTCTTGGAAAATATGTCTAAGAAAGACATGGAATCCTTTATCCTATATCTACGAGAACGACCTTTGCTGAATGCTAATACAACCAAACAGGGCGTTTCACAGACAACTATCAATCGGACCTTATCGGCACTTTCTAGTCTTTATAAGTATCTAACCGAGGAAGTTGAAAACGACCAGGGAGAACCTTATTTCTATCGTAATGTAATGAAGAAAGTTTCAACTAAGAAAAAGAAAGAAACCCTTGCTTCCAGAGCTGAAAACATCAAGCAAAAACTCTTTCTAGGCGATGAAACAGAAGGTTTTCTGACTTATATCGACCAAGAGTACCCACAACAACTCTCAAATCGCGCTCTCTCGTCATTCAATAAAAATAAAGAACGTGATTTGGCCATTATCGCCCTTCTCCTAGCATCCGGTGTCCGCTTATCTGAAGCTGTTAATCTAGATCTAAGAGACCTTAATCTCAAAATGATGGTCATTGATGTCACACGTAAGGGCGGAAAACGCGATTCTGTCAATGTCGCTGCCTTTGCCAAGCCTTACCTAGAGAATTATCTAGCAATTCGAAATCAACGCTATAAGACAGAAAAGACAGATATAGCTCTCTTTTTGACACTTTACAGAGGTGTTCCCAATCGTATCGATACTTCCAGCGTTGAGAAAATGGTTGCTAAGTACTCTGAGGACTTCAAAGTCCGTGTAACTCCCCACAAACTGCGCCATACGCTAGCAACTAGACTCTATGATGCAACTAAATCGCAAGTTTTGGTTAGCCATCAGCTAGGACATGCCAGCACACAAGTCACTGACCTCTATACCCATATCGTCAATGATGAACAAAAGAATGCTTTGGATAGTTTGTAAAATACATAAAATTAATTATGTAAATTAAAGATTACTTAAAAACGAAAGACCAATTCCTATTATCTTTCGTTTTTTGTTTATTTAAACTCAATCCAGTAGTTACGATGGGGCTCGATTATTACTGGATTACCCCAAAAGGCTTTCAGATAAGCTAAATTTGCGTGGCTTACTGGTCTTTTTGCATCATTATATTGCTCAGCGCTCTCTTTAGTTAGAAAGCATTTTACTGCTTCATAAGAAGTTCCATCAGCTGATTCTCTTTCGATTCCCATATACGAAATTTCGTCACCTTTTTTAAGACTGTCAGTCAACAGTTTACCAATAAAATACACTGTCTTATCCTTCATCAGTTCATAAGCTTTACCATTTTCCAGTCGGTTATTTGCTGCAGCGTACATAATACAAAAACTATCAACAATGTCTTTCAAAGGCATTAAGTCCTCTTTCTTTACTTTGATTTCATCGGGAAGAAGACCGCCAATTATAAGATTTTGGAAATAGGCTTGCTGGATTACATTATCTAAAGCCATTCCTAAAGGTATTTGAACAGCTTGGTATCCTAAAGGCTGCAGCTCTTTATTTTTCTTATCATAATGTTCTTGTGTGATACTTATATTTAAACTTTCTGTTTGGGAAATTTCTTCATTTCTATAAAAAGCAACAACATTGCGGTCTAACTGTTCAAATAGATTAAGACTTTCTACTGGAATTTCTAACATTAATGAATAACTCCTTTTCATTTTTCCTCTCTATTATACTCTAATCAGCTTGATTATCAAGTCTAAATGTAATAAAAGAATCCATCTTAAATGGATTCTTTTATTATCCTACTACTGCTTCAGCGATTTCTTCTCGGCTAATACCAGCGAAGTAGCGTGTAATATCAATGGTTTCTAGAGTCTTAAGAACATCCTCGCGTTCGTATTTCACTCCACGAAGGACATCTTCTACTGCAGCAACATCTTCGATACCAAAGAAGTCACCATAGATCTTGATATCTTGGATTTTTGATTCAATGACGTTGGCAAAAACTTCAACCTTACCACTAGTGAATTTTGTTCCACGACGGACGTTAAATTCAGGTGATTTACCGTAGTTCCAGTTCCAAGTTCCAAACTTGGTATCCTTGATACGGTTGATTTCCGCCAATTCTTGTTCAGAAAAAACGTATTCAGTCATCTCAGGGTATTCTTTTTTCATGTATTCCAATAGCAAATCACGGAATTCTTCAACTGTGATTTTTTCTGGCAATTCATTAATAATATTGGTTACACGGGCACGGACGGATTTCACACCTTTTGACTCAAACTTGTCCTTTGAAACCTTAAGGGCATTTGCTAGGACTGACAGATCAACGTCAAAGAGCAAGCAACCGTGGTGCATGATACGCCCATTGATATAGGCTTGGGCATTGCCACAGAATTTTTTGCCATCAATCTCAAGGTCATTACGACCTGTGAACTCAGCTTTAACACCGAGTTGAGCTAAGGTATTGATTACCGGAGTTGAGAAGCTCTTGAAGTCAAAGGCCTTATTTTCATCTTCTTTTGAAATGATGGTGTAGTTGAGGTTGTTTAAATCGTGGTAAACAGCTCCACCACCACTGATACGGCGAACTACCTCAATGCCATGTTCTCGGACATAATCACGATTGATTTCTTCGATAGTGTTCTGATGACGCCCGACAATGATAGATGGTTTATTAATCCAAAGTAGGAAGATTTGGTCCTCATCCAAAAGGTGTTTAAAGGCATATTCTTCCAAGGCAATATTAAAGGCAGTGTCGTTTGAATGATTGATAATATATTTCATGATATCCCTTTATACGATAGAGACTGGAAAATACCTTTCCAGTCTAATCTATCCTCAATTATTTTTTCTTAGGTGAATGGATGGCCATTCCTAGTACATCCGCAAATGCTTCGTACATAACTTCAGAGTAGGTTGGGTGTCCGTGGATAGTCTTCAGCATTTCTTCAACAGTGATTTCCATTTCAATAATACTTGACGCTTCGTTGATCAATTCTGCAGCTGCAGGACCAATGATATGAACACCAAGGATTTCTCCGTATTTCTTATCTGCAATGACTTTTACGAAACCTTGAGCTGCATCAGAAGCAATCGCGCGACCGTTCGCTGCAAAGTTGAATTTACCGATGGCAACATCGTATTTCTCACGGGCTTGTTCTTCTGTCAAACCTACTGCTGCTACTTCAGGAAGAGTGTAGATAGCTGCAGGAGTCAAGTTCAATTTGGCGACAGCGTGATTTCCTTTAAGGGCATTTTCAGCGGCAACTTCACCCATGCGGAAAGCCGCGTGCGCCAACATCTTAGTACCGTTGATGTCACCTGGTGCGTAGATACCTGGAACAGAAGTTTCCATGTATTCATTGACCTTGATACGTCCACGATCCAATTCAAACTCAACTTCGCCAATTCCTTCAAGATCTGGTACACGACCGATTGAAAGAAGAGCTTTGCTTGCGATGATATTGTCTTTTCCTTCAACCTTGATACGAAGTTGACCATTTTCTTCGATGATTTCTTGCAGTTTTGTACCTGTCAAGATGGTCATACCTTTACGCTCAAGAATCAAGCGAAGATTCTTAGAAACTTCCGCATCCATAGCTGGAACGATACGGTCCATCATTTCGATAACAGTTACTTTTGAACCAAATGTCATGAAGGCTTGGCCGAGTTCGATACCGACAACCCCACCACCGATGATAACGAGGCTTTCTGGCACTTCGTTCATTTCAAGAATATCATCACTGGTCATCACAAGTGGAGATTCCATACCAGGAACGTTAATTTTGCTAACCTTTGAACCACCAGCAAGGATAATTTTCTTGGTTTCAAGCAATTCAGAACCATTTACCAAGACATTCTTATCTTTAGTGATGGTACCAATTCCCTTATGAACAGTAACTCCGTAGCTACGAAGAAGACCTGCAACGCCGCCAACCAAAGTATTGACAACCTTAGACTTGGTTTCAAGGAGTTTATCCATATTTACAGTGAAGTTTGGATTTTCAATGACGATACCACGATTTGCTGCATGACCGATGTTTTCGATAATTTCAGCGTTGTGAAGGTATGTCTTAGTTGGGATACAGCCACGGTTCAAGCAGGTTCCACCGAGTTCTGATTTTTCAACAAGGGCAACCTTACCACCGAGTTGAGCAGCTTTAATGGCCGCTACATATCCAGCAGGACCACCACCAATCACAACGATATCAAAGGCATCATCGCTCTTACCATCGTCGTTTGAAGCACTAACTGCAGGCGCTGGTTTTGATTCTGGCGCAGCAGCTCCAGCTGTTGGGATGTTTTCCCCTTCTTCCCCAAGGTAACCAATAACTTCCGTTACAGGGACAGTTTCACCATCTCCTTTGAGGATGGCAATCAAGTATCCATCTTCTTCGGCTTCCAATTCCATGCTGACTTTGTCAGTCATGATTTCCAAAAGGATTTCTCCTTCTTTTACAAATTCACCGACTTTTTTATTCCATTGGACGATTTGTCCTTCTGTCATATCCACGCCGGCTTTTGGCATAATTACTTCTAAGGCCATGTCTTACTTCCTTTATCTAAAACTCTAAAATAACAATAGCTACTTAAACCAACATTGAGATTGGATTCTCAATCAAGGCTTTCAAATCTTTCATAAACTTAGCACCAGCCATACCATCTACGACACGGTGGTCAATGGTTAATCCTAGGCTCATGATAGGACGAATAACAATCTCACCATTGACAACTACAGGTTTCTCAACTGTTGAACTAACCCCGAGGATTGCTGAGTTTGGTTGGTTGATGATTGGACCGAAGGACTGAACACCAAACATTCCCAAGTTACTGATTGTGAATGTTGAATTTTGCAGTTCACTTGGAGCCAATTTACCATCCAATGTACGGCCAATGACATCTTTGAAGGCAACAACCAACTCTGACAAGCTCAGCTTCTCAGCATTGTAAACAACTGGTGTCATTAGACCATTATCCATACCAACTGCCATTGCAAGGTTGACATAGTTGTGAGTTATAATAGTCTTGCCATCTTCAGTCAATGAAGCATTGATATAAGGGTGTTTCATCAGTGTCTTCACAACAGCGAGTGAAAGAAGGTCTGTAACCGTGATTTTCTTACCAGTTGCTTCCATGATTGGCTCAAGAACCTTCTTACGAAGAGCCAGCATCTCAGACATATCGACATCGTAGTTGAGTGTGAAGGTTGGCGCAGTTAGGTAGGATTCAACCATTCGTTGGGCGATAACCTTACGCATTGGTGTCATTGGAATACGCTCAATCTCTCCATAAGGAGTGATATTGTCTGGAACTTCTTCTACTTTTTCAATTTGAGCAGGAGACTTGATAGTATCGTTTTCGATATTTTCAGGAAGCAAGGCCAAAACGTCCTTCTTCATGATCTTACCACGGTGACCCGTTCCTTGGATTTCCTGCCAAGCAATGTTATGTTCGAGGGCAATTCGTTTTGCAAGTGGCGAAATGCGAACCACGTTTGTGTCTTTATAAGTTTCCACGTCTTCTTTGTGGACACGACCATTTGCACCTGAGCCAGAAACGTCGTAGAGGTTGATCCCTAGATCATTCGCTAACTTTCTAGCCGCAGGAGTCGCTCTTAGCTTGTCATCAGCCATGACCTCTCCAATTCTATTTATGATACAAAGGGCGTTTAAAAGCGACCGAAAAATAGGAAATCGATGCTGGCTTCGATGAAGCCAAGGAGATTTATCTTTTTTCCGAGCTTTTAGCCCGTGCTCTAATCTAAGATATTAAGAACGAAAAGAGTTCTGCACCTAAAAGATACAAAGTTTCTCGTCTTTTTTATTTTGTTTACATAATTTATATTATGTATTATTCTTTGTTATATGTCTTACGGATGGCATCTTTGATGCTTTCAACGGTTGGAATCATTGCATTTTCCAAGTTCTGTGCATATGGCATTGGCACATCTTCACCAGCGCAGCGGCGGATTGGTGCATCTAGATAGTCAAATGCTTCTGATTCTGAAATAATTGCTGAAATCTCGCCGATATAGCCACTTGTTTTGTGGGCATCGTTGACCAGAACGACCTTTCCAGTCTTCTTAACTGAGTTAATGATGATATCCTTATCAAGCGGTACAAGGGTACGTGGGTCCACAATTTCAACCGAAATTCCTTCTTCTGCCAATTCTTCAGCTGCTTGAACCACACGGCGAAGCATTTTACCGTAAGTAACAACTGTTACATCTGTACCTTCACGTTTGATTTCCCCAACTCCAAGTGGGATTGTGTAGTCTGGATCAACTGGCACTTCCCCTTTTTGGTTAAATTCTGACTTGTACTCAAGAATGATAACAGGGTTATTATCACGGATAGAAGACTTGAGCAGTCCTTTCATATCCGCAGGTGTACCCGGAGCTACAACCTTAAGACCAGGAATGTGAGTAAACCAAGACTCTAGAGATTGCGAGTGCTGGGCGGCAGAACCAACTCCATTACCAGCAGCACAACGGACAGTCATTGGAACCTGACCTTTACCACCAAACATATAACGTGTTTTAGCAGCTTGGTTGACGATATTGTCCATGGCGATAACCGAGAAGTCCATGAAGGTCATATCAACTATTGGGCGAAGTCCCGTCATAGCTGCTCCTGCTGCTGCACCTGAGATAGCAGCTTCAGAAATCGGACAGTCACGGACACGTTCTGGACCAAATTCTTCGAGCATTCCAACAGAAGTTCCGAAGTCTCCTCCGAAGACACCGACGTCTTCTCCCATCAAGAATACATTTTCATCGCGACGCATTTCCTCAGACATAGCAAGGATAATGGTGTCACGGAAGGACATTGTTTTTGTTTCCATTTTTATCTCTTTCTCCTTAGTCTGCGTAAATATCTTCAAATGCAGATTCAAGCGGTGGGAATGGGCTTTCTTCTGCAAATTTAACAGAAGTTTCTACTGCTTCCTTGACTTGTGCTTGAATTTCTTCCAATTCTTCGGCACTTGCAATAGTATTTTCAATGAGGTAATTGCGGAGGTTTTCAATTGGGTCTTTTTGTTTCCACAATTCCACTTCTTCACGGGTACGATATTTACCAGGGTCAGATGATGAGTGACCAAGCCAGCGATAAGTTACACTTTCGATCAAGACTGGTCCATTTCCTCCGCGAACATGGTCTACTGCTTTCTTAAATCCTTCATAAACGTCGATGACGTTGTTGCCATCTTCGATAAACATTCCAGGAATACCATAAGCTGCGCTACGATGATGGATATGTTCTACATTGGTCATTTTCTTGATATCCGCAGAGATACCATAACCGTTATTAATACAGTAGAAAATGACTGGCAGGTTCCAAATAGAAGCCATGTTAACTGCTTCATGGAAGACACCTTCGTTGGTCGCGCCATCTCCAAAGAAGCAGACAACGATTTTACC
This sequence comes from Streptococcus sp. M143, assembly GCF_000162495.1. NCBI lineage: Bacteria > Bacillati > Bacillota > Bacilli > Lactobacillales > Streptococcaceae > Streptococcus > Streptococcus sp. M143. The sequence goes on from NZ_GG730097.1 coordinate 459,797, forward strand.
AGTATGTTGCATTTGCTGACTGAGAGCTGCACCAACAGCGATTCCCATACCACCACCTACGATACCATTGGCACCAAGGTTACCAGCATCAAGGTCAGCAATGTGCATGGAACCACCTTTTCCTTTACAGGTTCCAGTGTATTTCCCAAGGATTTCAGCCATCATTCCGTTGAGGTCAATCCCTTTGGCAATAGCCTGTCCATGACCACGGTGGTTGGAGGTAATCAGATCATCTGGATTGAGGGCCAGCATAGCTCCGACGTTAGCAGCTTCCTCTCCAACAGAAAAGTGAGTCATACCAGGGACTTTTCCCTTTTTCACTAACTGAGCAATTTTTAAGTCCATGCGACGGATTTCTTCCATCTTACGGAACATCTCTAGCAAAAGATTCTTATCTAAAGTTGACATAATCTTGCCTTTCTAACTTTGTACTTACCTTACTATTTTACCTTTTTTAGTATACACTGTCAAAGTATATGACCGATAAAATTTCACAAGGTAAAAAAATAAATCCCCGTTTTAACAGGGATTTTCTTTAGTTAGATTATTTTTTCACAAAGTTCATTTGACATTGGAAACTTCAAATCTTTTCATAATTTTTTGCAAACGCCATTGATAGAGGATAGCACTAACGACCAAACTCGCTATTAGACCAATCCAGTAAGAATAGGCTCCCAAAGTTGTCACATGATCTAGGAATAAGCCTAATGGAATGGAAACAGCCCAGTAAGCAATTACTCCTAGATAGAAGGGAACAACCGTATCCTTATAGCCTCTCAGTATTCCTTGTAAAGGAGCTGCAACGGTGTCAGCTAACTGGAAAAATAGACTATAAGTTAGGAAGGTAGATGTTAGTTCAATGAAGTCAGGATTATTTCCATATAAACTGGCTACGACATCTCTCAAAATATAGAGAAAGCTCAATGTAAAGCCTGCAAATATCAGTGCTATACAACGTCCAAGTTTGATATAGGTCTTAGCATCATAAAAGCGCTTAGCCCCTACCTCATAAGAAACAACGATGGCCATGGCAGAAGAAATACTCATGGGAAAAGCATACATGAGAGTTGAGAAGTTCATGGCTGACTGGTGGCTGGCAATAATCATAGACGAAAACTTAGCCATAATCAAACCAACGACTGAAAAAATGACGACCTCAGCAAAAACAGTACCACCGATTGGTAAACCCAAGCGAATCCCTTCTTTGATCTTTACTAGGTCAAGCGGAAGCGGTTTTTCCAAATGAAACTCTTTTAACTTGTCTTGCTTTAAAAGGATGATGGCAGAGATTCCAAGGAGGCACCAGTAAGCTAGGGAAGTACCTAAGCCTGCACCTGCTCCACCTAACTCTGGAAACCCAAAGGCACCGTAGATCAATAAATAGTTAAATCCACAATTTAAAGGTAGTAATAAGAGCATGAGGTACATAGATAGTTTGGTCAGACCGAGTGAATCAAGTAGCGATCGGATAACACTGAAAAGCAACAAGGGAATAATTCCGATAGACAAGTACCAAAGATAGGAAACTGCAACTGCCGCCACTTGGGATTCTAGCCCGATATGGTTTAAGACTGGGGGTGCTAAGAATACTACCATTCCAAGCAAGACCAAAGACAGTCCGAAAGCTAGGTAGATGAATTGGTAAAAGTCAGATGCTACTTCTTCCTTTTTGCCTCGTCCTAGATGATGGCCTATGATGGGCACAATGGCTGAAACAATCCCTGTTAAAAAGGTGAAAAAAGGATTCCATAGACTCGTTGCAGTCGATACACCAGCCAAGTCCATGGTATTGTACTGCCCCGTCATGGTTGTATCAACAAAAGAGGCAGAATAATTGGCAAACTGATAAATCAGGATGGGGAAAAATATCTTAAGAAATAAGACAAACTTATCTTTAAATTGATGGGTTCGATACATATACGCTCTCTATTCTTATAGTTTATAGAGCAGAGTCCCATCTAGTTTTGGTAGACGATTTGTCCCTTACAGATAGTATATTTGACCTGCCCTTTTAAGGTTTCGCCGATAAATGGTGAATTTGATGATTTTGAAGCAAAGTCTGGACCAACAGTACGATCAGCCTTGTCATCAAAGATGGTGATATCCGCTGGACTATTTTCAGCTAAGTAGCCTGCTTCAAAGTTATAAAGCTTGGCTGGGTTATAGGTCATTTTTTCTAGCAATTCCATTAAGCTTAGCTCACCAGCTTGGACCAAATAAGTCAAGCCGAGAGAAAGAGAGGTTTCTAAACCAGTCATACCAGATGGTGCTTTAGTGATATCCTCTACATTTTTCTCATCTGCATGGTGAGGTGCGTGGTCTGTCGCAATCACAGTGATGACGCCTGACTTGAGACCTTCAATCACAGCACGACGATCTGACTCCAAACGAAGCGGAGGATTCATTTTGGCATTACTACCTTGCGTCAAGAGGAGGGCCTCTGTCTTAGAGAAATGCTGTGGAGCTACTTCTGCGGTGACATGAGCTCCTAAGCCTTGGGCAAACTCCACTACCTTGACACTTTCCTCCTTAGATAAATGCTGGATGTGAACATGTGCCTTAGTTGCGTAGGCAATCATGACATCACGCGCAATCATGGCGTATTCTGCCACCCCTGTCGCACCACAGATCTTGAAGTGGTCTTTAGCGATGTTTTCGTTAAAGCCAAGAATCCCATTCAAGCCTGGATCTTCCTCGTGTAGACAAACAAAGGTGCCAAGTTTCTTAGCAGTCTCCAAGGCTTCTTTGAGAACCTTGCTACTTTCAAGTGGAATACCGTCATCAGAAAAACCAACCGCACCAGCTTCTAAGAGCGCCTTAAAGTCTGTCAAGTCTTGGCCATTAAAGTTCTTGGTAATAGTTGCAACCGTTCTGACGTTAATCTTTTCCTTGGTAGCAGACTGGAGAACTTCTTGCAAAGTCTCCACATCCGAAATGGTTGGACTAGTATTAGCCATCATGACAACCGTTGTAAAACCACCTGCAGCAGCCGCTAGGGCACCAGTATGGATGTCTTCCTTATGGGTCTGACCAGGTTCACGGAAATGGACATGAATATCGACCAAGCCAGGTGCAACTACAAGACCAGTAGCATCAATCAGTTCTGCTTCTTCTTTCTTGATTTCCGGAGCAATTTTGACAATTTTCCCATCTTGGACTAAAACATCACACACTTGATCCAAACCAGACTTAGGATCCATTACACGACCATTTTTGATTAGTAGCATCTGCTTTCTCCTTTATTCATAGAAATCAACTTGGGTATCCAACAATTTATCCCCATCATAAACAAACTTGGCTGAGAAGAAGGGTTTGTCCTCTAAGAGCCACTCAACAAAGGTGTGGTCACCTTCCCAAGTCGGCTTGCTCAAGACCTCATCATAGGGAACCCATTCTAATGTTCCCTCGTTGCAGTCAATCAAGTCCCCCTCAAACTCCGTTACCTTAAAAACATAGGTGTACCAGTCTAAATCTGGCGTGAACTCTGGAAAAGTGATAACACCTTTTAGAACTGGCTTGGTTTTGAGCCCGGTTTCTTCGAGCATTTCACGCGCTGCACATTCCTGTGGAGTCTCCCCTCGCTCTAGCTTCCCCCCCACGCCAATCCATTTACCAGCATGGACATCATTGGGTTTCTTATTGCGATGGAGCATAAGCAGTTCTTTTCCGTTATCAATGTAGCAAATCGTCGCTAACTGAGGCATATTTTCTCCTTATCTAAGCCAATCGATTGGCTCTTGTTCGGTCTCTGTTAAGAATGCATTGGCCTTGGAAAAAGGCTTGGAACCCCAAAATCCTCTATAAACCGATAAAGGACTAGGATGGGCTGATTCGATAATCAAGTGATGAGGATTGGTAACCAAGGCCTTCTTCTTGCGTGCATAAGCGCCCCAGAGTACAAAGACTACAGGTCTGTCTAGATTATTGACAACCCGAATCACAGCATCTGTAAAAGGCTCCCATATCTGCCCAGCATGACCATTGGCCTGGCCGGCAGGAACCGTCAAGCAAGCATTGAGAAGTAAGACTCCTTGCTCAGCCCAAGCCGTCAAATCATGGGATTTCTTAACGCCAAGATCATCTGCTAATTCTTTCAGAATATTTTGCAAGGATGGCGGAGCTGGAATGGTATCCGGTACAGAAAAACTCAAGCCCTGCGCCTGACCTGGCCCATGATAGGGATCCTGCCCTAGAATCACCACCTTAACCTCTTCAAGCGGTGTAGTCAAGAGAGCCTGAAAAACCTTTTCCTTGGGTGGATAAACAGTTCCCTGTGCATATGCCTGCTCTATAAATTGATTGATTTTCCTGAAATAACCCTCAGGTAATTGCTCCTTAATCAAAGCATGCCAAGATGAGTGTTGCATAGCCAACTCCTTCGTTTTTCCTGCCTCTATTATAGCAAAAAGTGGCTTTCTAAACCACTTTTTACAGTTTATCTAAACAATCCAGCAAGTTTTGGTAAGAATGGACTTCATAGGTCGGCTGGGCTTGTGTCTTGTTTTCCAGATAATGAGGGTTGTACCAGATAGTATCAATCTCAGCATTATTGCCACCTTGAATATCAGCTGTTAGGGAATCTCCAATCATCAGGGTCTTTTCTTTATCAAATCCAGCAATCTGCTGACCAATTTTTTCATAGAATAGTGCATCAGGCTTTTGCGTTTGCAATTGCTCGGAGATAAAGACTTGATTGAAATAGGGAGCCAGACCTGATTGAGCCAAACGCCCTGTCTGAATAGCAGTTATCCCATTTGTCGCAGCGTACAGCTCATAATCACGCTCAATGAGACCGTCCAAAAGTTCATGAGCCCCCGAAAGAGTTTGCCCCTGCTGGGCTAGAAAAAACTGGTAACGCTGGGCAAGTAAAACACCGTCCTTCTCCAGCCCAAAATGAGCAAATAAACGAGAAAAGCGCGTGTTAACCAGTTCTTGTTTACTGATTTTCTTTTGCTCCAAGTCCCTCCAGAGAGCATTGTTCATGGGAACGTAATAGTCTTTGTAGGCTTGGATATCCGCAACCCCTTCTTCATTTAGAAGTTGCGTCAGAGCCACATCCTCAGCAGCATCAAAATCAAGCAAGGTGTGGTCGAGGTCGAAGAGTAAAAATTTGTAGGACATTAAATTTCCTTTCTGAGTGAGAAAAAGTCGCTAATATTTATTTGGGAAATATTCTTTTCCCAACTGCCATAAATACTGATCAATCTCTTTAAGATTAAATTCTTCTAATCCGTAGTATTCTCTAAAAACAATAATTATATTTTTAAATTTTTGATAATCTTTTAGATCTGCATTCTTAAAGTTGGAAAATTTATCTGTTTTTCTAAAATATTTCAATACTTTTTCTACATAGCTATCATAAATAGGGTATTCTTTAGGATTATGATGGGAACAGTATTTAGTAGAAAAAGAATAGAACTTTCTAGTTACTCCATTGATAGTAACATTCTGAATTTCATTGACTAAAGTTACATCACCTTGTCTCAACCTCTCGTCAATTTTAAGACTCAGAATATGCTCTGCAACTGGATAAACTGAAAAAATATTTGTGCTATAAAAATCATTTAATGTAGCAACCTTTAATAAAATATCAGAAATTTCTTCGTTACTTGGTAATAGCTCAAAAAACAATTTATCTAAAGCATCTTCTTGCAACTTATAATTTTTAAGATTTTTCCACGATTTTAAGTATTTTTCAACTTCAATGGCTGAAGGTTTTAAAATAACAATATCTGATTTCTGTTTTCTATTGTAGTTTATTTGCATATCTATCTCACTTCAAGTAGTTATTCAAAAAATTTGATAGATTAATTATAGCATATTACAAAACGAATGGGTAACCTCTTTATTCTCCCCTACCCCAATTCCTTGGCTATTCTGCTCTTTTCAAGTTTTCCCTTAGTAATTCGTTTCCATAAAACAAGTGGGTTCAAACTATAAGATAGGCGTAGGAGGAAATAATTTACCCATTCGATAAGGGCAAAAAGCTGTATCAGTGTGGCTAAGATAGCCACTTGGACACTCTGTGTGTTCCAGACTATAAAAGGAAAGCCTGAAATAAGTAAAATAAGATCTAGTATTCTGAAACCACCATATAGTTTGTGGACACTACTGCTTCCGAACTGGGGATTCGACAGTCTTCTAATCAAAATTGCCCAATAGATTGAACCTTGAAGCAAAATAAATGTCAGTAAAGACAAAGGATAGAGAATGGTTACTAGACTATTCTCATCACCAAGCCGATTTTTCAAAAAGAAAAAACAAAACCAAAAGGATAGGACGGCTGTGAACTCTCCCAAACAGAGGGACACCAACTCTTTTCTAACTTTCTCTTTTTGTATGTGCATCATCTCACCCATCTATCTATCAACCTATATCAGAAAAAAGCCATTCGAGGCATTTTCTAGTCAAGATTTCTCAGAATCAAGACATTCTAAGCATCGAACAGCTCTATTACTTTAATATCATTGTAATTCTAAACTTAGAATTACATTAAAATAAATGTTTTAGGTCTATTCTAAGTCTATGATAACCTTAAATTTTAATTTTTGAAGGATTCTAAAGTTAGAATAGCTCTAAAATAACAAGAACCAAGCTATTCGAAGCTTAGAAGAACCTTTTGTAAACTCCATACGACCTTAACTACTAGGACTTACAATTTTTCTGATGAGCTTTGAGTTTTTTAATAGCCCAATCATAGTGACTGGAAGTGGCACTCACAAAGTAGGAACCTAGACTTGTTCCTCCCGTCCACTTATAGACACCTTTTGTGAACAATTCGTCATTGCTGAAGCCTTCCATCAACTCTAAAACCTCTTTATGCGATTGATTGAGGAGTTTGGTCGCTTCTTCTAAGGACGTACTCTGGTGCTTCTTCCAAAAAGCGACATTCATTTCCCCATAAGTTTTCCAATTATAAGGTTCAGGGAGAAAAGGTCTTTCATGACCCTTTTGATTGGAATGTACCCAGGTCAAAAGTAACTGATGCCATTCATAGAGATGGATCAGGACATCCCGTAGATTTTTATCTCTTTTCCAGTGAGCTTCTTTTTTCTTTTGGTCTTTTGAAAAATCAAAAGGAGTCTGTAGTTCCTCTTCACTTAATTTAGATATAAAGTGATTGAGCTTTTCATAGTTTTCCTTAGAGGCTAACACTAGCTCCTCTTTTGTTCTTGGTCTAGGCATAGGAGTTCTCCCTTCATTTCTAAGTAGAATAAGCTATTTTCTTACTTCATTATACCATAACCATAATCAAAAAGCAGTTCTTCATGTTACGAAAAACTGCTTTTACTAACTATTTTTTTATGCTTATAGTCACTACTTTACATATAAATCTCTAAAGCGACAATCCACTTCTGCTATCTGATAGAGCAAGTGGGATAGTTCTTGATAATTTTCTTTTAAACACGAAAGGTGGGCTTGACCAAATAAAGAAGCTAATTCTTCTTTTAATCTTGCCCCTTCGGGATCATGGTCTTTTAAGAATTTACTGAGATAGAGATTTCGAACAGCAGCAAGTTTAAAGCTGAAATACTGATGCAATTGTTTTTGCTCCGTATTTAAGCCGTTTTCAGCAACTGCTTTTGCATAACATTCCAAAACACCGTTTTGGCCATTCAGATATCGGTTCTTCATAATCCTTGCTGTTTCCTGATAGATTTCAGTTTGACTAGGACTCTTGACTTTCTTAAAATTTCCCCACATGGAGTAAGCTCCACGCTTATAGTCAATAGCCTCTGCCTTCCAGGCTTCTAAGATGTCTTTAAAAGCAACCTTCATACAGGCAAAACCAGCTGGATCGTGCAAATGAAGGTACTGATCATCAATGTCATACACGGTTACGAAGTGATCCACACCATAAAGGATTGTGTGATTGGGATTGTAGGTCAGATGCCCCATATCAAGAGGTCCCAGTACGACAGGTCCATTGGACAGAAGTGTTTCCAACTTTCCTTTAACCTCTTCCAAATCTACTTCCGCTCCATCTTTTAAATAGAAATCCTCATAGTCAAACCCAAGTATTTTTAAGGAATGAGAGATGGAAAGGTCTGGCATTCCATTATCAAAGAATACTAAAGGGTGATCCTCATCTTCCTTCACGATACTAGCGCTATTTCCCATCACCATAATTGCCTCTAAAAACTCTGCTTTAAAGTCATAACCATAGGCATCCAGTGCCATTACCAATGAATAACTATAGCAAAGTGACACATCTCCAAAATACATCTGCATATTCATGCCTCCTTATCTTCTATGGGATTATTATACCGAGAAAACTATTCTCATGCCCCATAAAATCCAAACAAAAAATATGGGTATTTGTGATTTACGGACATGAATGTCAACAATTAAAAACTCTGTAGAGATTCTTTCTACAGAGTTCGATTTGCATCTTTATAAAAAATCAGAAAATTATCTAGCCCTTGATCACTGGTATCCAGAGTTCCATTTGATAGTCTGGCGAGGACATGTCTCCCTCGGTGTAAACTTCAAAGTCTGGTGCTCCTGAGTGGCGATAACCTGTTTCTGGGAAGAAGACTTCCAAAACATATTTCCAAGCATGGTGGATGCTGGCAGGTATAGCCCCCTTGACTGGTACGATGGCATATTCAGCTGCTGGGATTTCCTTGATAGAAAGGCCTAGGGCTTCTGCTTTCGCTTTATCCGTCACATCATAAGCCGCCATGTAGTTAATGATTTCACCCTCTTTGACATCAGAGCAGAGGCCAAAGGATTGGCCACTGCCCAGACTTTCTAGGCTTTCAAAGCTGTGATTTGCATAGAGCTGCTCCCAAGCAGATGGGCACTGGCTATTGTCAATAGCTTCCAATAGGACACCTGCCACGATAAATGCAGGCTTCTTTTGAATCTTGATATCCATGTTCTTTCCTCCTGTAATCTTTAAGGATAATTGAAGTCTAGGAAAGACCCGATAAGGTTTTCCATTTCGAACTTCTGAGGGAGTTGCACCATGGAATTTCTTAAAGGCCGCACTAAAAGCATCCGCAGAGTCGTAGTCATATTTCAGTGCTATGTCAATGACTTTCTCAGAGCTTTCCCGCAAGTCCGTCACAGCTTCTGACAGCCTGCGATTGCACAAGTATTCTGCTAAAGTCATATCTGCTAGGATGGAAAAGAGCCTGCTAAAGAGAGCATAAGAATAGCCTGATAGCTGCTGGAATTTCTGCAAATCCACTTCTTCAGAAAGTTGCTGCTCCAAATAATCCATGGTTTGATTGAATTGATGCATCATATTCTTTTCTTCTCTCCTCCACAAGATACAAAGGGCGATAAAACTAAAGTGAAAATAGGAAAATTGACGGAGGGGCTCCTGCTCCGAGAAAATTTCATCTTTTTCACACAGCTTTTAGGCCGTGTTCAATTCTAACTATAGTCTAACAAATACAAGATACTTCCACCCTAGAATCTTTGTACAAGATTTAAAGGTTCAAATCCTTATAACTTATCTTTTAATTTCTCAACAAAGAGATAAGCTGCAGGGCAGGTCAAGGTATTCTTAATCGTCAAATGGTTGATTTGATGGATCTTCTTACGATCTGTATGAGGAAATTCTCGGCAGGCCTTGGGACGAACATCATAGATGGAGCAGAGATTGTCTCCTCCTAGAAAGGGGCAAGGCATGGATTTGAAAACCTTATCCCCATCTTCATCCACCTGCAGAAATTCCGCTTCAAAAGCTGGTAATTTCATTTTAAAGTACTTAGCAATACGGGTAATATCTGCTTCTTTGAAGTCGGGCCCCAAAGTCTTGCAGCAGTTAGCACAAGCGGTGCAATCAATCTCAGCAAAGACTTCTTGGTGGATCTGCTGGGCAATCTTATCTAAGTTTTTAGGAGGTTTTTTCTTTAGATTAGCTAACACTTTGCGGTGCTCCTTCTGCTTTTGCAAAGCTAGCTGGTGGTAATACTCAATATCAATCTCTTTAGACATAATTTCTTCCTAATACAAGTGTTTTTGTCTATTATACCATAAACACTGTCCCCTTTTTGCCCCCTGAACAGAAAAAAAGCCCTTCGGATAAAATCCGAGGGGCTTATAACGTTGTTAAATCAACGGCCGAACTTTTGAATTTCAAGGTTCGGGATAAAATAGTTCACTGAACTATTTTATTTTTTAAGGTTGTAGAATGATTTCAATCCACGGTATTCAGCTACTTCACCAAGTTGGTCTTCAATACGAAGCAATTGGTTGTATTTAGCGATACGGTCTGTACGTGAAAGTGAACCAGTCTTGATTTGTCCTGCGTTAGTTGCAACTGCGATGTCAGCGATTGTTGAATCTTCAGTTTCACCTGAACGGTGTGATACAACGGCAGTGTAACCAGCTTCTTTCGCCATTTCGATAGCGTCGAATGTTTCAGTAAGAGTACCGATTTGGTTAACTTTGATAAGGATTGAGTTAGCAGCACCTTCTGCAATACCTTTTTCAAGGTAAGAAGTGTTTGTTACGAAGAAGTCGTCACCAACCAATTGAACTTTACCACCAAGACGTTCAGTAAGAGCTTTCCAACCGTCCCAGTCGTTTTCGTCCATACCATCTTCGATAGTGATGATTGGGTATTTGTTTACCAATTCTTCAAGGTAGTCGATTTGTTCTGCAGCAGTACGTACAGCAGCTCCTTCACCTTCGAATTTAGTGTAGTCGTAAACTTTACGTTCTTTATCGTAGAATTCTGATGAAGCACAGTCAAATCCGATAAATACGTCTTTACCAGGAACATATCCAGCAGCTTCGATTGCAGCAAGGATAGTTTCAACACCGTCTTCAGTTCCTTCGAAACGAGGAGCGAATCCACCTTCGTCACCTACGGCTGTTTCCAAACCACGTGATTTAAGGATTTTCTTAAGAGCGTGGAAGATTTCAGCACCCCAACGAAGAGCTTCTTTGAATGATGGTGCACCAGCAGGTACGATCATGAATTCTTGGAAAGCGATTGGAGCGTCAGAGTGAGAACCACCGTTGATGATGTTCATCATTGGAGTTGGAAGAACTTTAGTGTTGAATCCACCAAGGTAGCTGTAAAGTGGGATTTCAAGGTAGTCAGCAGCAGCACGAGCTACAGCGATAGACACACCAAGAATTGCGTTTGCACCCAATTTACCTTTGTTAGGAGTACCGTCAAGTGCGATCATAGCACGGTCGATAGCTTGTTGGTCACGTACATCGTAGCCGATGATAGCTTCAGCGATGATGTTGTTTACGTTGTCAACAGCTTTTTGTGTACCAAGACCACCGTAACGAGATTTGTCACCGTCGCGAAGTTCAACTGCTTCGTGTTCACCAGTAGAAGCTCCTGATGGAACCATACCACGTCCGAAAGCACCTGATTCAGTATAAACTTCTACTTCAAGTGTTGGGTTACCGCGTGAGTCTAGGACTTCGCGAGCGTAAACATCAGTAATAATTGACATTTTTTACTCTCCTTTGAGTTAAATTTTTTACACCTCTATGATACCTTAAAAATAAGCGTTTTTCAAGAAAAAACGTTATCTTTGTGCAAATTTTCCTTAAGTTTATAAAGTAATCGCTTTCTTTCATCTGTTTTCTCCTTTATTTTATGATATACTATTTTTATGACTGATGTATCAAAACAAATCCTAGAAAAAGCTCATGGTGGGCCGAAATTAAACCCAGATGAACAACGCCGCTACCTCGGTACTTTCGAGGAAAGAGTTCTTGGCTACGCGGATATCAATACTGCCAATAGTCCTGAATTAGAACATGGATTTTTCTCTATTTTAGAGGGCTTTCAAGAAAAGGTAGAGGAACTTTTTGTGAAAATCTCACCAAATATTGAGTTTGACAAACAGGTCTTTTACTTAAAACAAGCAAAGGAAAGCAACTGCCAGGCGACTATTGTTTCAGACGATCATATCACCTCTCCTTTTGGTCTAGTTATTCACACGAATGAACCTGTTCAAGTAGATGAAAAGGACCTTAGACTTGCATTCTCGAATCTCTGGGAGGAGAAAAAGACAGAAACTCCGAAAAAATCCATCTGGAAAAAATGGTTGGGTTAATCCTTCCTCAACTTTAATAAACGACCAATATTAGCAGCTGTGTGCTCCAAATAGAGGCTTGCATTTTTCAGACTATCTTCTAGTGGTTCACTTTTCTCTAAAATAGAAAAGGCTGCCTGTATATTTTCGAATGGTAGGGGAGGCAAATCGTCAGCAAGACTACCGCAAATAGCGATAATAGGAACTCCGTTAGGGGTTCTTTTTGCTACACCGATAGGAGCTTTTCCAGCAAAGCTTTGACAGTCCAGTCTGCCCTCTCCGACAATAACCAAGTCAGCACCTGCAACTTTCTTATCAAAGTCAATCAAATCCAAGCAAGTATCAATCCCAGATACGATACAGGCCTCAGCAAAAGCACATAGCCCAGCAGCAATCCCACCACCAGCTCCTGCTCCCTTCAGAGATAGGGTTGAAGGTGAGAATTTTTCATAGAACCCCTGTATAGCCAGATCTACTGTCTCAAACAATGCAGGTTCCAAGCCCTTTTGTTTTCCAAATGTATAGGTCGCTCCTTGGTGGCCACATAGAGGACTCACGACATCTGCTAAAATGCGAATCTTCACATCTTCAGGAATCCTATACAACTCGCTGTCTGAAATTGACTCGAACTCAAGCAAAGTCTGACCGCAAGCTGGCAATTCTTTTCCATTCTTATCATAAAAGCGATAACCCAGACCAGCAGCAATGCCAATTCCACCATCATTGCTTGCGGTACCGCCAACACCGATATAGATTTCTTTCATTCCAAGTTCTATGAGGTGACGAATCAACTCTCCGATACCACGTGTTTGGATGTGGAGGGGATTTCGTTTCTCCTGCGGAATCTTCCCTAAACCAACCAAGTCAGCAACTTCAAAGAGTGCCCTTTGATCTTTCTGAAAGTAGCGCATTGCTTCTTTTAGACCAAAAGGTCCCGTCACCTCTTGCCATTTTTCTTCGAGTTCAAGAGAATGGCGAATAGCGTCTACAGTTCCTTCCCCACCATCACCAACAGGACAGAGCAGACATTCTACATCTGCTATCGATTTTTGGAATCCTCTTTTTATAGCTTGAGCGACCTCTTCTGCCGTCAAACTTTCTTTAAAAGAATCAGGTGCAATTACAATCTTCATAGTTCCCTCTCATTCTAAGAAATCAATCAAAGGCAAAACTTCTAAAAGATCCCTTGTATCTACATGACAAGCTATCTCAACTTTTACGAATTCTTTGGCACAAAAGGCTATACCGTGGCCTGCTGACTTTAACATCAAGAGATCATTGGCACCATCACCGATGGCAATCGTTCTTTCTTTGGGCAGTTCTAATTCCTTTCTCCAATTCTCAAGAGTAGCTTGTTTTACTTGGGCTGTAACAATTTCACCAACTAGTCGACCTGTTAAAAAGTTGTCTTTGACTTCCAACTGGTTGGCAGAGAAATAGGAGATGCCAAGGGATTCTGCTAATCTCTCAACTATTGGTGTAAATCCACCAGACACTAGACCGACTAGAATGCCCTTCTTTTGAAGTACGGAGATAAATTCTTGGGCATTTTTGGACAGATGAATGGATTTGAAGACAGTATCAAAGACCGAAATCGGAAGACCTTTTAACAAAGCCACTCTCGCTCGTAAACTCCTTTCAAAGTTCAGTTCACCTCGCATTGCCTGTCTTGTAATCTGCGATACTTCTTCTTCGCAACCTGCTTCTTTTCCTAAAAGATCAATCACTTCTTCTGCTATCAGGGTGCCATCAACATCCATGACACACAGGCCTTTTACTTGGATCATCACTTCTCCTTTTCTCTAAACAGCCCAAAAATCGTATGAAAGAATCATACGATTTTATCTATTAGTTGACTAAACTATGGTACAAGTCAAGATAAGACTTACAAGCTGTGTCCCATGAGAAATCGCATTCCATAGCTTGCTTTTGTAGATTTCTCCAAACATCTGGCTGGTTCTTATAAACATCCAAGGCTGTTTGGAAACTCCAGTTAAGCCAGTATGGTGTTAAATTGTCAAAGCTAAATCCAGTACCAGTTCCTTCGATTGGATTGAAGGATTGAACTGTATCTCTTAGTCCGCCAACCTCATGAACCAATGGTAGAGTTCCGTAGCGCATTGCCATCATTTGAGATAAGCCACATGGTTCAAAACGACTTGGCATGAGGAAGAGATCACAAGCTGCGTAGATTTCTTGAGCAAGTTTGACGTCGAAAGTGATATTTGCTGATAGCTTGTCAGGATAGACTTGCGCAAACCATGAGAAGGAATGTTCAAAAGCAGGATCTCCTGTCCCTAAAAGGACTATTTGAACGTCCTCTTGTAAGAAACGATGCAAGCTTTCTACAACAACATCAAAACCTTTTTGGCGTGTCAAGCGAGAGACAACCCCAACTAGTGGAACATCTGCTCGTACTGGTAGACCAACTCTCTCTTGCAATTTTGCTTTGTTTTGTGCTTTTCCTGACAAGTCATCCTTATCAAAATGATAGTCTAAAAGAGCATCTGTCTCTGGATTATAGAGATCAGTATCGATTCCATTAACAATACCCGAAACCTTACCTGACTCCATACGAAGAATCTGATCCAAACCGCAACCAAACTGACTAGTCATAATCTCGTGTGCATAGCTAGGAGATACGGTTGAGACACGATCCGCGTAGAGAATACCTGCTTTCATCCAGTTAAGACAGTCATTCCAACGAAGGGTGCCATCAGCATAGCGTTCAAATCCTACACCGAACAAATCCCACAACATTCCTTCAGAAAACTGACCTTGGAATTCCAAATTATGAATAGTTAAAACGGTTCTGATTCCTTGATATGCCTGAATCCATCTGTATTTTTCCTTCAAGAGAAAAGGAATCATAGCGGTGTGATAATCATGGGCATGGAGAATATCTGGAATGAAATCAATTCGCTCCATGGCTTCAAGAGCAGCCAGTTGGAAGAAGGCAAAACGTTCACCATCATCGAAATCTCCGTAAACATGACCTCGGAAGAAATACGTTTGATTGTCTACGAAGTAGAAGGTAACACCATTCAAGACGGTCTTCTTAATACCACAGTACTGTCTACGCCATCCTACACTCACTTCAAAGTGAAGAACATCCTCAATCTGGTCGCCGAATTTAGCCTCTACCATGTCATAGTAAGGTAAGACAACCGCAACTTCGTGCCCTGCCTTTACCAGTGATTTTGGAAGAGCGCCAATGACATCTCCCAAACCACCTGTTTTTGAAAAGGGCGCACCCTCTGCTGCTACGAATAAAATTTTCATGAATGAATATCCTCTGTAACTTTTTCGCCTTTTTTGACTACAACTGGGTGTTCTGCAGTACCGCGAATAACGACACCGTCAGCAACTTCAACCCCTTTGTCCAAGATGGCATATTCAACTTGGGCACCTTGACCAATCACAACACGTGGGAAGAGAAGACTGTCTTTAACTAGACTATCCTTATGAACGTGAATATTACGTGATAGGACCGACTGAACTACTTCACCCTCTATGATACTACCAGAGGCGAACTGCGAAGTACTTACCTTAGAGGTGTTTGAGTAGTAAGTTGGTTCTTCATTCTTAACCTTGGTATAAATTTTTTGGTTAGGTGAGAAGAGAGAGTAGAATTTTTGAGACTCTAGCATATCAATATTGGCTTGATAATAGGATTGAACAGAGTGAACATTGGCTAGGTAGCCAGTGTATTCATAAGCAAAAGCACCTTCTTTAGCTGCCAACTCACGTAAAACATAGCGTAATTTTTCTGGGTATTCTTTTTGAACTTCTTCTTCCAAACGCTTAATCAACCACGGAGTATCAACAACGAATATATCTGTAGACATGTTGAAAAGTTCATCTGTTGATTTGGCATCAAAAAGTTTATGAGAAAGAACACGGTCTGTTTCATCGACTTCCAAGATGGCATTAACATCTGAAATATCCTTTTTAGGTAATTTCTTATAAACAACTGTAATCGGACGACCGGCAGTAGTATGTAAATGGAATACTTGATTGAGGTCAATATTCACCACGACATCGCAGTTAAGTGCAACCGTCTGATTTGACCCTGAACGTTTCAAATAAGTGAGAAGCTGTTGGTAATATTCTTTCCCAACCGTGCTACTTTCAACACGCGTACTATAAATACCTAGATAGTAGTGACTGAGAAGGGTAGATAAGCCCCACTCACGTCCTGAACGAATGTGGTCAAAGACTGAACTGATATTATCTTGTTGGAAAATCCCAAAGACACTACGGACACCAGCATTTGCAAGGCTAGAAAGAGGGAAGTCGATCAAACGATATTTTGCTCCAAATGGCAAACTGGCTACTGGACGATGATCCGTCAAAGTTGACATATCGTGAAAACCAACGGTGTTCCCTAAAATGGCTGAATATTTATCAATCTTCATCTGTTGCTACCCCCACTACTTCATCATATCCTACTACTTGTACTTCGTCTGTTCCATCAATTTCGACACCTTCAGAAATAACAGCACCTTCACCAATAATGGCACGTTTAATTTTTGCACCTTTTCCGATAATGGCACCACTCATGATTACAGAGTCTACTACTTCAGCACCCTCACGTACTTGCGCTTCTGTTGAGAGAATGGAATGCTTAACAGTTCCATCCACGAGACAGCCATCCACAATTAAAGAATCTTCTACATGAGCGTGTTTTCCAATAAAGTTTGGTGGTGAAATCAAGTTCCGTGAGTAGATTTTCCAATGACGATCACGACTATCCAAAGCGTTGTTTGGATCAATGTATTCCATATTTGCTTCCCATAGAGACTCGATAGTACCAACGTCTTTCCAGTAGCCTTTGAATTCATAAGCATAGACGCTTTCTCCAGACTCGAGGTAATTTGGAATAACGTTTTTACCAAAGTCTGACATATCTACTTTGTTCTTTTCAGCAGCAACTAGCATATTACGGAGACGTTTCCAGTCAAAGATATAAATCCCCATAGAAGCCTTAGTAGACTTAGGTTGTGCAGGTTTTTCTTCAAATTCAACGATACGATTGTTGGCATCTGTATTCATGATACCAAAGCGACTAGCTTCTTTGAGAGGTACATCTAGAACAGCTACTGTCAAACTGGCGTTGTTGTCCTTATGTGATTGGAGCATGTCATCATAGTCCATCTTGTAAATATGGTCACCAGAAAGGATCAAAACATATTCTGGGTTAATACTGTCGATGTAGTCAATGTTTTGGTAGATAGCGTGGCTAGTTCCTTCAAACCAACGATTTCCCTCGCTTGCAGAGTAGGGTTGAAGGATAGAAACACCTGTGTTAATCCCATCCAGACCCCAGCTCGAACCATTTCCAATATGGTTGTTCAAGGCAAGAGGTTGATACTGCGTAATAACACCAACGTTATGAATCCCAGAGTTAGCACAGTTTGAAAGCGCAAAGTCAATGATGCGGTAGCGCCCACCGAATTGCACTGCTGGTTTAGCAATGCTTTGAGTGAGTTTTCCGAGACGTGTTCCTTGCCCACCAGCAAGAATCAAAGCTAGCATTTCATTCTTCATTTTCTACTCCTTTTTGGGTTTTATTTGTGACAATTTTAGTTGGTTTCAAGCGACGTTTAATCTTCCAAATACTTGCTCCCATAGCTGGCAAGGTAAAGGTCAAGGTCTGCTCATAATCCTTCCATAATCCTTCTTGAGTTTGAACCGTTTGGTTGTATTCTTTCCAGACACCACCCCATTGTTCCAATTCTGTATTCCAAACTTCTTCATAAACTCCCGCGACAGGAAGTCCGATTGTAAAGTCTTTTCGTTCAACAGGCGCCATATTAAAGACACAGACTAGCATTTCACCCTTTTTACTCTTACGAATAAAGGAAAGGACACTCTGATCTCTATTATCCGCATCAATAATTTCGATGCCGTCGTAGCTGGTGTCAATTTCCCAAAGGCAACGATGCTCTTTATAGAATTGATTGAGTTGAGAAGTGAAGTATTTCATTTTAGCATTCATTGGATCTTCCAAGTTAGACCATTCTAACTGTTCCTCAGACTTCCACTCTAAGAACTGACCATATTCGCTTCCCATGAACAAGAGTTTCTTACCTGGATGACAAATTTGATAAGTGTAGAGATTTCGCAAACCTGCAAATTGATTGTATCGATCTCCCCACATCTTGTGCATCATGCTTTTCTTACCATGCACGACTTCATCGTGTGAGAAAGGTAAGAGGTAGTTTTCATTGAAAACGTACATGAAGCTGAAGGTTACCAAATTAAAATCATACTTACGATAAATCGGGTCTTCCTCGTAGAAACGGAGAATGTCGTTCATCCACCCCATATTCCACTTGTAGTCAAATCCTAGACCGCCCATTTCTTTCATACCAGTAATCTTTGTTGCTGATGAACTTTCTTCTGCAATCATCATCACATCTGGATGAGCTAACTTGATAACAGTGTTCAAACGTTGAAGGAAATAGTAGCCTTCGTAGTTGAGATTGCCACCGTCTTTGTTTGGAGTCCAAGGAGCATTATCATAGTCTAGGTAGAGCATATTGCTGACTGCATCCACTCGAATACCATCTAAATGATAAAATTCAATCCAGAATTTAATGCTAGAAATCAAGAAGGACTGGACTTCATTCTTCCCAAGGTCAAAGTTAAGAGCTCCCCAACCGTAGTTATGGGCCTTGTTGTGGTCTTGGTATTCAAAAGTTGGTGTTCCATCGTAATAAGCAAGAGCGTCATCATTGATGGTAAAATGACCTGGAACCCAATCCACAATTACACCGATATTGTTTAAATGACATTCCTCAACAAAATCTTGGAATTCCTCTGGTCGCCCGTAAGAATGCTCCATAGCAAAGTAACCCATAAGCTGGTAGCCCCAACTCAATCCAAGCGGGTGAGCCATTAAAGGCATAAACTCGATGTGAGTGTAATTCATCTCAACAAGGTATGGAATGAGTTCTTCCTTGAGTTGTGCAAAGCTGTATGGACTACCATCTGGATTTCTCTTCCAAGATCCAGCGTGGGCTTCATAAATATTGACTGGTCTCTCAAAAAAGCCCCAGCGTTTTCTCCTAGCTAGCCAAAGACCATCTTTCCATTTTTTCTCTGGAATATCAGTCAGGATGGCTCCAGTCTCTGGGCGGGCTTCAAAACGAACCGCCAATGGATCAATTTTCATAATCTGGTGCCCATTTGCACGCGTGATATGATACTTATAAATCTGCCCTTCATGAGCCAGACTTGTGAAGACTTCCCAAACACCCGATTCATTCCGTACCATAGGAATTTGGTGCTCTGTCCAGTTTGTAAAATCACCAACTAAGTGCACAGCCTGAGCGTTAGGTGCCCAAACACGGAAAGTAAAACCAATTTCTCCGTCTTTTTCCTCTTTATGTGCTCCTAGATAGTGCTGGAGATGAAAATTTTCTCCAGTAGTGAAGGTTCTCAATGCTTCTTGATTATTCATCCAATCCCCTTTCTTTTTGTAAGCGTTTTCTATAATTCTATTATACTATCTTTTAAAAGAACTTTCAAGCAGTTTACGGAATTTCTTAAAAAATATCTTGAAAATTTTAGAAAATATATCTTAACATTATATAATTTTTCATTTAATTGTTGAAAAAATAAACGATTTGCATATATTTTCTTAGTATAATATCAAAACATTCGTTATTTTTCAATTTTTAACTGGATTTTTTAGTAAAAATAAAAATCAGGAATGTTATTTCCTGATTTTAGAAATTATTTCACATCAAAAACAATGGATTTGACATTTGTCATTGCTTCAATGCTGTATTTAATCCCTTGCACTCCTGCACCAGAACCCTTTACACCAAGGAATGGGAAATTATCTGGTCCACGTTGTGTTTTGTTATTAATATGAACAGTACCGACTTCAAGCTTTTCAGCGATTTCAAATGCCTTCTTAAAGTCATTTGTAAAGACAGAGGATTGAAGACCGAACTCAGATTCGTTGGCAATTGCTACCGCTTCATTTGCATCAGCGACACGGATAATTGGGAGAACAGGTCCAAACGGTTCTTCCCATGCTAATTTCATATCTCTTGTGACATAATCAAAAAGTCCTGGCCAAATGAGATTGCCCTCACGTTTGATTGGACTGAGCGCTTTGGCACCCTTTTCTTGAGCGTCCTGAATCAATCCCCAGATGAAATCAGCTGAAGCATTGTCAACAACAGGTGTGATATCTGCATTGTCAAATGGGTCACCGACTGTTAGCTTAGCAACTTCAGCTTGGAGCAATTCAGCCAATCTGTCTGCTACGCTTTCCACAACCAAGACACGCTTGATGGCAGTACAACGTTGTCCTGAATAGCTAAAGGCTCCACCGACGATTTGTTTAGCTGCGTGTTCCAAGTCTGCATCTTCGAGAACGATAGCTGCATCTTTCCCACCAAGTTCAAGCATGATAGGACGCATTCCAGCTAAACGACCGATTCGCTCACCGATCGGTGTTGAACCTGTAAAGTTAATGAAGTTCACTTCCTTGTGTTCAATGATGTAGTCACCGATTTCAGAACCACGTCCAGTTATCGTATTAAATACTCCTGCTGGGATACCTGCCTCATCAAAAGCCTTGGCTAATAACAGACCTGAGATAGATCCTTGTGTTGGCGGTTTAAACATGACGACATTCCCTGCAATCAAAGCTGGAGCAATCTTAGATCCAGAAAGGTTAACTGGATAGTTAAATGGCGCGATAGCTAAAACGACACCAACTGGCTCACGACGGACAACGGCTAGTTTGTTTTTACTTGCAGCTTCAAAACCGCCACCTTCCATTGCTTGTCCAGTGATACGGAGACCTTCTTCTGCAGCAAAACGAATCAAATCTGCTGTACGTACTACTTCTCCAATGGCTGCTTTTATCCCTTTAGCAACCTCTTTGGCAAGAATTGTACCAATTTTTTCTTTATCACGTTCCAAAATGTCTGCTGTCTTATGCAAATAGGCTGCACGCTCAACTGGTGCTAAATCACGCCATGCTGGGAGAGCTGCACGCGCAGCTTTCATAGCCTCATCTACTTCAGCTTGACTCATAGCTGGTACTGTTCCCAGCTTTTCCTGATTAATGGGTGAATAGATTGTAATTTCCTTTTCAGATGATTTCCAATTTCCATTTACTAAATTCTGATAATTTGTCAAATTCTCTTCCTCCTGAAAATGATTAAGACTTATTTTATCAAATTTTCAGAAAATTACAACCCTTTTTGTGAAAAAATTGAGATTATTTTCACAATCTTGATCCTTCAAATTATTTGAAACTTAATTCTACTCTTCATTAAAAACCTCATAAATGACAAAAAGGATTAGATAATCTAACCCTTTTTACTACATTAATTTATGAGAGCACTTTTAAAACTGCGACACTAATATCATCAATAACATTTTCTTGTTTTGAACGACTGTTGGTAAGGAACATTTCAAGCTTACCTGCATTTTCAAAGTAGAAGGAGGTTCCCTTAGCATTAAATACCACTAATAGATGTTCTGATCCACCGTGAATCTCGTAAACAATCCAGCCACTATTTTCAGCAGCCGTGTGGACAAAGACATGACGGTAAATTTCTTCATATGTTGGATAAGAGAAGGCACAGATTTGCGTTTTTAGGCGGATAATCTGACGAATAAACTCGATACTGTCTTGGCGTTCATTGATCAGATCCCAGTTGACTTGGTTAACACTGTCCGGAGCATTATAGCTATTCATAGCACGTTCTCGGTCTGCAGGAGTTAGTTCTCCATGTTCACCAGTTGGAATCAACTTAGTTCGTCCAAACTCTTGACCAAGTTCCATAAAGGACATACCTTGCATGAGAAGATTCATAGCTGTCGCTGTCTCAACCTTGCGCATAATCTGGTCGGAACTCTTATCAGGATGAAGGGTTGCTAGCAAGTCATGAAGATTGTAATTGTCATGAGCTTCAACATAGTTGAGAACCTGGTTTGGACTGAGATAAGATCCCAACTCTCGGCTACCAAGAATAGCCTTGGCGACGATTGGTTCTGTAGCAGCACCACTCACAAATCCTGATTTGATTGCTCCATAAACTTCTCCTCCTTTGATCGCATCACGCTGATTATCGTTGAAGAAACCTATATTTGGCATCTGGTGGGCGTTATCCTTCTTAGCCTTGTCATAAGGAGCAAGACCTGTTCCCATATCCCAGCCTTCTCCATAAGTGAGAATACGCGGATCAACCTCATCCAGTGCCCAACGAATTGCCTGCATAGTTTTGACATCATGAATGCCCATCAAGTCGAAACGGAAACCGTCAATATTGTATTCTTTCACCCAATAGAGAATGGAATCAATCATATACTTGCGGAACATCTCATGTTCACTTGCAGTTTCATTTCCTACCCCCGTACCGTTTTGAAAAGTTCCATCACGATTCATACGATAGAAATAATCGGGAACAGTTGTCTGGAATGGAGCGTCCACTGTTGAGAAGGTATGGTTATAAACCACATCCATAATGACACCGATTCCCGCATCATGATAAGCCTGAATCATGGTCTTGAGGTCTCGAATAACTTGTCCGGGATCATCTGGATTACTAGAGAAACTTGTTTCTGGAGCATTGTAGTTTTGAGGGTCATAGCCCCAGTTATAGGTTACATTTCCGTTCTCGTCATATTCCTTATGGCGATCAAAGATAGGTTGAAGTTGAACATAGTTACAACCAAGTTCTTTGATATAGTCAAAGGCGGTTGCTTGACCGTATTGGTTAACCGTTCCAGTCTGAGCAGCACCCAAGAAGGTTCCACGGAGTTCTTCAGGAACACCAGATGTAGACGATTTGGTAAAATCACGAATATGCATTTCACAGATAACTGCTTTACATGGATTTTCCAAACGCCAAGGAGCTTTCGTACCATGTTTGACTTCGAATCCTTCTACTTGTCTGTCTTGATGAGAAAGAATTACGGAACGTTTGCCGTCAGGACTTGTGGCAATCGTGTACGGATCTCTCGTCAAAGTCTGGTGGTGAGGAAATTCAATCTGATACTGATAAGCTTTACCTGCAAGATTTTCATCCAGGTCTACACTCCAAACACCAATGGTATTGTACTTATGACTGTATGAATAGCTATTCCCACGCTCTAGATTAAATGTTTTCCAAATCGGTGCATCGTTACTAGTGTTTTCATAGACAACCACCTGAACAGCTGTAGCTGTTGGAGCCCAAAGTTTAAAGCTTGTCTGATAATCTGAAAGGCTGTAACCTAGTTCTCCTTGGTATCCCCAGTGATGATCAAAGCTTGCGCTATGGATGGCTTTATCAAAGGCAAATGGATTCTGATCCTTATAATATGGACTAGCAATAGCTGGATTTTCTGAATAATACACAGTCTCATCTCCCTCTAAAATCCATGCTTCTGTCAGCAAGGGATAGTAGTTAAAACGTACAAGATATTCTTTTAATACACCATCTATCTCGGCTTTGAAGGTGAAACTATCTACCTTCTCCTGACTGGTCACGGTAAAAGAAAACTGAAGACCAAAATAAGTGGTCTCTGAAGTTAAAGAGCATTTGTTTTCATCTCGGTCTGTGCTAAATGAGCAAGCTGTATAATCTCCATTTTTTCTATGAAAATGGAGAAGAACGGGATAATTGTACATGTTTTTTCCTAATTTCTAATTTCTATTTTAATTTTATTTGGTGCTGATGGATTCAGTTGGCATTTCATCACGATGGACAACAGATTTTAACCATGCCAAAACACATCAGGAGAGACAGTTTCAGATTATCTGACACCTAGTTTTTACTATCATTACAAACTTTCCAACCATGCTTCATCTCGAACTTCGATACCAAGTTCTTGAGCTTTTTGGAGTTTACTTCCTGCATCCGCACCTGCTACGACTAGATCTGTTTTCTTGGATACGCTGCCGGTTACCTTAGCTCCTAGACTTTCGAGTTTGCTTTTTGCTTCTGAGCGTTTGAGACGTTCCAATTTTCCTGTCAGTACAACGGTCAAACCCGACAGGGCTGCATCTGCTACTACCGTCTGTCCTTTGTAGTCCAGATTGACCCCTGCTTCTTTCAATTCATCTAAGAGAATTTTAGATCCTTCGGTAGCAAAAAAGGTCTGAAGACTTTTGGCGATTACGCTTCCCAAGCTTTCGATACTTGCCACTTCTTCTGGATCAGCTTGAGCCAAGTTTTCAATAGAGTGGAAATGTTGGAGCAAGAGCTGACTAGCCTTACTTCCGACATGGCGAATTCCCAAGCCAAACAAGAGCTTTTCAGCAGAGTTTTCCTTAGACGCTTGAATAGCCTGATACAGTTTTGAGGCTGACTTTTCCTTGACGCCCTCTAAAAGGAGGAAATCTTCTTCTTTCAAACGGTAAATATCTGCCACATCCTTGACTAGATTTGCAGCAAAAAGCTTTTCAACGATAGATGGACCAAGCCCTGTAATATTCATGGCATCTCGAGAAGCAAAGTGAATCAAGCCTTCCATGATTTGGGCAGGGCAACGCGGATTGATACAACGGAGGGCCACTTCATCTTCAAAATGAAGCAACTGACTGTCACAACTTGGACAATTAGTAGGAATATCTAGTTTTTCTTCAGAAACACGCTTAGACTCTACCACACGCAAAACAGCAGGAATGATGTCCCCAGCCTTATATACGATAACTGTATCGTCTTTGCGGATATCTTTTTCAGCAATATAGTCCACATTGTGCAGGGTCGCACGGCTAACAGTTGTACCAGCAAGCTGAACAGGTGTGAGATTGGCAGTCGGGGTCACAACACCAGTACGGCCAACTGTCCAGTCAACTGAGAGTAGTTGGGCTTCTTTTTCCTCAGCAGGGAACTTATAGGCTACTGCCCACTTAGGCGCTTTAACTGTAAAACCAAGTTCTTCTTGACCTGCTAAGTCATTGACCTTAATTACCACCCCATCGATATCATAAGGGAGATTCTCCCGTTCCTGTCCTACTTCTTGGATAAAATTCCAGATTTCATCTATGTTTTCAGCCAAGATTCGCTTAGGATTGACCACAAAACCTAGTTGTTCTAGGTGCTTCAAGACTTTTTCTTGGCTATCACGAGTAGAAGGGCTTGCCTCTTGATAGAGGAAAGTGGCAAGATTGCGCTTGGCCACTACTGCCGTATCCAGCTGACGCAAAGTTCCAGCCGCCGCATTACGAGGATTGGCAAATTCAGGCTCTCCATTTTCTTGGCGAGCTTGGTTGACCAGATCAAAGGACGCACGAGGCATGTAACACTCCCCACGAACGGTAATATCAAGTTTTTCTGGCAAGGTCAAAGGAATATCCTTGACGCGCTTGAGATTTTCAGTGATATTCTCACCAATAGAACCATCACCACGAGTCGCCCCAGCGACCAAAATCCCCTTCTCATAGGTAAGAGAGATAGACAAACCATCGATTTTTAGCTCACAGATATAGGTGGGATGGGGTAACTCCTTGCGAACACGCGCATCAAAAGCTTCTAACTCTTCACGTGAAAAAGCATCCTGCAAACTATAAAGAGGATACTGATGACTGTATTTCTCAAAACCATCTAAAACCTTACCACCAACACGATGGGTTGGACTGTCTGCTAAAACTTGATCTGGATAGGCAGCTTCCAACTCGACCAACTCTCGGTAAAGGCGATCATACTCACTATCTGAAACCGAGGGATTGTCACTCGTATAGTACTCGCTCGCATAGCGGTTGAGTAAGGCAACTAACTCATTCATTCTTTTATTCATAAAACCATTTTACCACAAACAAAGCCCTCCTCACAATGGAGAAGGACTGAAAAATAATTAATAGTGAAATATTTTTTTAAGGCAAGGGGATTTATACCTCTTTTTCAAAACGATTTTGAACATAAATGAGAGATATACAAGACAAGAAGACAACTCCACTTCCGATTATCAGGAAAGAAGAGAGATGTACACTTGGCAGCACCGTCATAAAGCCTTTTGCAATTGGCATAAATAGGATGGCTAAGGTAAAAATTGTACTTAGCACTCTCCCCAAGTATTCCCCCTTAACCTTGGTTTGCACCTGAGTAAAAAAGTGAATATTAAAAATCGTCATAAACAGTTCACAAACTAAATTTCCAGAAAAGGAAAGAAAAGTTGGCAGTGGTAATCCCATCATAAAAACTCCAACTCCAGTCAAAGCCAATAGAATCAAAAGATTATAAACATTTGCCTTTATTTTACTAGCTAGAAGAGCTCCCACAATGGAACCAATAGCGCCCATAGTTAAAATAGTTGCATAAGCTCCTTCTACCCCGTAAAGTCGATTTGAAAAGGGGAGGAGAAATTCAAAGGCTGCAAAAAAGAAATTAACACTGGAAGCTACTAACAAAAGGAAAAAGATCTCTTGCTGGCGCCAAATATAGCGAATTCCTTCTTTCATATCAGAAAGAATATTTTTCCAGCTAAAAGTCTTTTTCTCTTGTTCCTGAGTCTCTTTTTGGGGAAGGAAAGCTACTAAGGTAAATGCGATAAAAAAACTAATGGCATCTAAAATGAGCGTCATATGGAGACTGGCAAATTGTAAAACAAGGAAAGAAAGTACAGGGGAGCTAACACCCACAACCTGCAAAACGAGCTCTAAGCGAGCATTATAGGTCACAATATCGTCCTTTTCTACAACATCAGTTATAATGGCTTTATTGGCTGTACGAGAAAATGCAAAGGCAACCGCCTGAACAATATTTGCGAAGATCAGAGCAGCAATCATCAAGCTATCATTTCTGATTAAGGAAATAGCTAAACAGAGAATACCGCAAATCAAGTCTGTCGTCATCAAAATTTTGCGACGCGAAAAGCGGTCTGAAATCACTCCGCCAAAGGGATTGACCAGAATCGATGTGACGAGTTCAGAAATCTGATAAATTCCAAGAACAGTCTGTCCTATCGTCCCCATCGATGCCAACCAAACACTGTTTCCATAGTCATAGAGCATATTCCCTATTTTATTAATAGCCCCACGACTAATCAACTGGATTGCATGTCGATTCATATAAAAAGCTCCTCTCAAATTTTGAAACTATTGTATCAAAACTGAAAGGAGTCTCTTTAAATTTCCCTTATTTGGGAAATTTAAGCATTTACAAATTTTTCATAATGTTCCTGATAGTAAGCCACTTGCTCTGGAAGTCCAAGCACATCAAAAATATGCATGGCTTCCTGCATCTGACTACAACCTTTTTCTTTCAAATCTCTCTGGTAGAGGGCGAAACCTTTGAGATAGTGGAAGATATTGCGCTCATAAAGCTTGATACCATTTCCAATCAACTTCTCCACATAGCCCTCAAAATAGTCCGCATCCGTAAAGGAACGGTTTTCCAAACAATGCTGGTAACAGTTCAGAGCTAAAATCAAAACAAGTTTACGATGCCGACCAATTTCTTTGTAGTACTCTTCTCGCTCCATGACTTCTCTGCCAATCCGAGCCACATAGTCCACATTGTAGAAAGTATAGAGATTTCCGAAAAGAATCAACTCATACATGGTCCATTCTTCTGTTTGAAAAAGATAATCTGCTACTTTTTCCAAATCACTCTGCCTCATCGTATAATGAGCATCTCTTTGACAAATCAGACCTTGTAGCAGAATCCAATTCAGCTCAAAATAGAGGGGATTGGTCGAACTCTTCGCTTTCTTGAGCTGTTCCTTTTGAAGCTTTTGAAAACCAGCAATATCATTTGAGTAGTAAAGCGGAATAATCTGTGCCATCAAGGCAACATGTTCATGATTTTGAAAATCTCTAGCCTTGTCCATGAAATTTTCAATAGTCACATGAATATTATCCAGTATCTCAAAGAAACGGGAAACCGCTAAGTCAGACTCCCCAAGCTCGAAGCGAGATAATTGAGAGGTTGAACATGATTCACCTGCCGCCTCTTTCAAAGAGTATTTCCCACTTGTTCGAAATTCACGAAATACCTTTCCAAGATGTTCCATTTCTTACACCTGCTCTGATAATTCTTCCCACTCAAGCATGGCCTCTTCTTGACGATGGCTGATTTTGTCCAGTTCAGTCTGCAATTCCATGAGTTTTTCGGCGTCGTTGGTTTCCAACATTTGTTCAGAAATGGCTTGACTTTGAGCTTCTAACTCTTCGATTTCAGCTTCTAGATTTTCGATTTGTCGCATGAGTTTGCGAACTTCTTTTTGACTTTCTTTCTGGGCCTGATAGTCATTAGCTGGACTTGCTTCTTTTGCTTGATTACTAGTTGAAACTTCTTCTGTCTGGCTCGCTTCTACTTCTGCTTTCTTCTCAACATAGTAGTCGTAATCTCCAAGGTAGAGGGTTGAGCCATCCTCAGATAATTCCAAAACATGAGTTGCCACACGGTTGATGAAATAACGGTCGTGACTGACGAAAAGAAGGGTTCCATCAAAGTCAATCAGGGCATTTTCCAAAACTTCCTTGCTATCAATGTCCAAGTGGTTGGTCGGCTCGTCAAGAATCAGGAAGTTATTGTTTTCCATTGAAAGTTTTGCAAGAAGCAAACGAGCTTTCTCGCCACCAGACAGCATTCCAACTGATTTTTTAACATCATCCCCTGAGAAGAGGAAAGCGCCAAGACGGTTGCGTATCTCAACTTCTGGAGTCAATTTAAAATCATTCCAGAGTTCATCGAGTACAGTATTACTTGCTGTTAGCTTACTTTGAGTCTGATCATAGTATCCAACCTCAACATTGGCACCAAAACGCTTCTCTCCCTTGATAAAAGGGATCTGGTCTACTATTGACTTGATAAGGGTTGATTTCCCAATACCATTTGGTCCGACAATCGCAACAGCATTCATCTTACGAAGGTCAAGGTTGATAGGTTCTGAGAGTATTTCCCCATCATAGCCAATGGCTGCATTTTCAACGGTCAAAACGACATTCCCCGACGTTTTTTCAGACTGGAAGGTCATATTGGCTGATTTCTTGCCAGCTTCAGGCTTGTCCAAACGCTCCATTTTTTCCAATTGTTTCCGACGAGATTGGGCACGTTTGGTTGTTGAAGCTCGTACTAGATTACGATTGACAAAGTCTTCCAGAGCAGCGATTTCCTTCTGCTGCTTTTCATAGTTCTTGGCTTCCGTTGCTAGCTTTTGCTCTTTTTGTTCAACGAAACGAGAGTAATTGCCTACATAACGATCCAAGGAATGCTTAGTCAAATCGAGTGTAACCGTCGCAACCTTGTCCAAGAAATAACGGTCGTGGCTAACAATAATGAGGGCACCGCTATAGTTTACCAAGTAATTCTCTAGCCAGGCTATGGTTTCGATATCCAAATGGTTGGTTGGCTCGTCCAGGACCAAGAGATTGGGCTTTTCAAGGAGCATTTTAGCCAGTGCCAGACGAGTATTTTGACCACCAGAAAGCTCAGCAATTTTCATCTGCCACATAGATTCGTCAAACTTGAATCCATTTAAGATAGCACGGATATCAGCTTCGTAGGTAAAGCCACCAGCCTGACGAAAATTCTCTGACAAACGATCATAATCCGCCATCAGTTTATCCAATTCAGCGCCAGACTTTTCACCCATCTCCAGTTCCATCTGACGAAGTTGTTTCTCAGTCTGACGCAAATCATCAAAGACATGGAGCATTTCATCGTAGATGGTATTCTCAGACTCAAATCGGCTATCTTGGGCTAGATAAGACAGAGAAATATCTTTTTTCTTATTGATTTCCCCACTAGTTGGCTCCTCTTCTCCAACCAAAATCTTCAAAAGAGTAGACTTACCCGCTCCATTTCTCCCAACGAGGGCAATCCGATCTCGTTCATCAACTTGCAGATTGATATTATCAAAAAGAACCTCTCCTGCAAATGAACGTTCAATTTTATTAGCTTGTAAAATAATCATATAGGTAGTATAGCATGTTTCCCTAAGGGGTTCAAGACTATAGAATCCATTTCATTTCAAGCTTTTTCAGAAAGTTATGCTAACGTTTTACTAAAATGATAAATCGTGATATAATGAAAGCGATTAAAAGAATATACAAAAAAGGAGATGCTCTATGACTTACCAAGAAAATTATCAAAAATGGCTCGATTTTGCCGACCTTCCTGA
This sequence comes from Streptococcus sp. M143, assembly GCF_000162495.1. Lineage (NCBI taxonomy): Bacteria > Bacillati > Bacillota > Bacilli > Lactobacillales > Streptococcaceae > Streptococcus > Streptococcus sp. M143. Next base: position 489,904 of record NZ_GG730097.1, read on the forward strand.
CTACCTTCGTCAGGATTTGGAAAACATGGATGAAAAAACAAAGGAAGACGCCTTTTATACCAATCTTGAATTCGGTACTGCTGGTATGCGGGGATTGATCGGTGCTGGTACAAACCGCATCAATATCTATGTTGTTCGTCAAGCGACTGAAGGTTTAGCTCGTTTAATTGAGTCAAAAGGTGGAAATGAAAAAGAACGCGGTGTGGCAATTGCCTACGATAGCCGTCACTTCTCTCCAGAATTCGCCTTTGAATCTGCTGCAGTTCTTGCAAAACATGGTATCAAATCTTACGTTTTTGAAAGCCTTCGTCCGACTCCAGAACTGTCATTTGCAGTTCGTCATCTCAACTGTTTCGCAGGTATTATGATCACTGCTAGCCACAACCCAGCTCCATTTAATGGTTACAAGGTTTACGGTGAAGATGGTGGACAAATGCCCCCTCATGATGCGGATGCTTTGACAACTTACATCCGTGCAATCGAAAATCCATTTGCTGTTGAAGTTGCCGATGTAGAAGCGGAAAAAGCTTCTGGCTTGATTGAAGTTATCGGCGAAGCTGTCGATGTAGAATACCTTAAAGAAGTCAAAGATGTTAACATCAACCCAGCCTTGATCGAAGAATTTGGTAAAGACATGAAGATTGTCTACACACCACTTCATGGTACTGGTGAAATGTTGGCTCGTCGTGCTCTTGCTCAAGCAGGATTTGACTCTGTTCAAGTTGTTGAAGCGCAAGCAACTCCAGATCCTGACTTCTCAACTGTTAAGTCTCCTAACCCAGAAAGCCAAGCAGCCTTTGCCCTTGCTGAAGAACTTGGTCGTCAAGTTGGTGCTGATGTACTTGTCGCAACTGACCCTGATGCTGACCGTGTTGGTGTTGAAGTCCTTCAAAAAGATGGAAGCTACCTCAACCTTTCAGGTAACCAAATTGGAGCTATCATGGCAAAATACATCTTGGAAGCCCACAAAAATGCTGGAACTCTTCCTGATAATGCAGCCCTTTGTAAATCCATCGTATCAACTGACTTGGTAACGAAGATTGCTGAAAGCTACGGCGCAACCATGTTCAACGTTTTGACAGGTTTCAAATTTATCGCTGAAAAGATCCAAGAATTCGAAGAAAAACACAATCACACTTACATGATGGGATTTGAAGAAAGCTTCGGTTACTTGATCAAGCCATTCGTACGTGATAAAGACGCGATCCAAGCCGTTCTTGTCGTTGCTGAACTTGCTGCCTACTATCGTTCACGTGGTTTGACACTCGCTGACGGTATTGAAGAAATTTACAAAGAGTATGGCTACTATGCTGAAAAGACCATCTCTGTTACTCTTTCAGGTGTCGATGGAGCTGAGCAAATCAAAGCAATCATGGCTAAGTTCCGTGACAATGGTCCGAAAGAATTTAACGCTACTGCTATCTCAATCACAGAAGACTTCAAGGCACAAACTTCTACTACTGCTGATGGTATTGTAACTGCCTTAACAACTCCTCCAAGTGATGTTTTGAAATACACTCTTGCGGATGGCTCTTGGATCGCTGTTCGCCCTTCAGGTACAGAACCAAAAATTAAGTTCTACATTGCCGTGGTGGGTCAAAGCAACGAAGATTCTCAAGCTAAGATCGCCAACATCGAAGCAGAAATCAATGCCTTTGTAAAATAAGCAAGATGAAAGATGAGATAAAACGATCTCATCTTTTTTTCGTATCAAATCCGAGCAATTTTAGAAACTTTGTGGCATACTAGTTTTATCAAAAAAAGAGAGGTATTCTTATGAATCAGTTTTTAGAAGATATTAAAGACCTTGAAGTGACTACAGTTGCACGTGCACAAGAAGCACTCGATAATAATGAAACAGCAACCTTCTTCATCGGTCGCAAAACTTGTCCTTACTGTCGTAAATTTGCTGGCACATTGGCAGGTGTCCTAGCTGAAACTAAAGCACACATCTACTTCATCAACAGTGAAGAACCAAGTCAACTCAATGAGTTGCAAGAATTCCGTTCACGTTATGGAATTCCAACTGTACCAGGCTTTGTCCACGTTGCAGATGGTCAAATCAATGTCCGTTGCGACTCTTCAATGTCAGCACAAGAAATCAAAGAATTTGCAGGATTGTAAAAGACAATAAAAGAAGGCACTCGCCTTCTTTTTTATATATCTGTCAGTGGAGTTGCGGTGTCTGGGGAAGTGTCGTAAACCTTAAAGTCTACTCCTACACCCAAATCAGCTTGGGCTAGCTGATTGACCATGGTCATATGAGCCAGTTCTTTGATATTGTTCGCCTTAGACAAATGTCCAAGGTAGATTTTCTTAGTCCGATTTCCCATTGCACGAATCATGGCCTCAGCACCGTCTTCGTTAGAGAGGTGACCAAGATCAGATAGGATTCGCTGTTTGAGTCGCCAAGCGTAAGAACCTGCTCGCAAAATCTCCACATCGTGGTTGGACTCGATGAGGTAACCGTCAGCATTCTCGACAATTCCTGCCATACGGTCACTAACATAACCTGTATCGGTCAGCATGACAAAGCTCTTGTCGTCTTTCATAAAGCGGTAAAACTGGGGTGCTGCCGCATCGTGGCTGACCCCAAAACTTTCAATGTCGATATCGCCAAAGGTTTTGGTTTTACCCATCTCAAAAATGTGCTTCTGCGATGAGTCCACCTTACCGAGGTACTTGCTATTTTCCATAGCCTGCCAAGTTTTTTCATTGGCATAAAGATCCATGCCATATTTGCGAGCCAAGACACCGACTCCATGAATATGGTCTGAATGCTCATGCGTAATCAAAATCGCATCCAAATCTTCAGGCTTGCGATTGATTTCGCTCAAGAGGCTTGTAATTTTCTTACCAGACAAGCCTGCATCCACTAATATCTTCTTTTTTGGCGTTTCCAGATAAAAGGAATTTCCACTGGAGCCTGATGCTAAAATACTGTATTTAAAGCCTATTTCACTCATTCTAGTCTTCTACTTCATCCTCCCAGACTTCTTCTTTTACGGCATCCTTATCATAAGGGAGCACGATGGTAAAGGTTGACCCCTTACCGTATTCACTTTTGGCCCAAATAAAGCCATTGTGTTGTTTAATGATTTCTTTTGCAATAGCCAGACCTAGACCAGTTCCACCTTGAGCACGACTTCTTGCACGATCCACACGGTAAAAACGGTCGAAAATCTTCGGCAAATCTTGTTTTGGAATACCTAAACCTTGGTCTTTGATGGATAAAATCATCTGATCATCAGTTGTTTTCATGCTGACAGTGATTTTCCCACCATCTGGTGAGTACTTGATGGCATTGTTGAGAATATTATCAATCACCTGAGTCATCTTATCAGTGTCGATCTCGATCCAAACTGAATTGATTGGGTAATCTCTAACCAGCTCATATTTTTTCTCTTCATCCTGGCTCCTCATCTTATCAAAGCGGTTGAGGATAAAGGTGATGAAGGCTGTAAAATTAATCAATTCCACATCCAACCGAGTGGTCGCATTATCAATACGAGAGAGATGCAAAAGATCTGTCACCATCCGCATCATACGGTTGGTTTCATCGAGCGAAACCTTGATAAAATCAGGAGCAACAGGATCATACAAGGCTCCCTCATCTAAGGCTTCAAGATAAGATTTAACACTGGTCAAAGGAGTACGCAACTCATGGCTCACATTGGACACGAAGAGTCTCCGTTCACGCTCTTCCTTCTCCTGTTCAGTCGTATCGTGCAAAACGGCAACCAAACCAGAAATGAATCCAGACTCACGACGAATAAGTGCAAAACGCACACGAAGACTAAGATATTCTCCATTAGCATTTTGGGAATCAATCATCAATTCAGGAATCTGTGTAATGAGGTCACGCAGTTCATATTCATCCTCTATCTTAAGCAATTCTAGGATGCTTTTGTTCAATGCTTCTTCTTTTACGATACCCAGCTGTTTCTTAGCCATATCGTTAATCATGGTAATCTGACCACGGCGATTGGTTGCAAGAACTCCATCTGTCATATAAGAAAGAATACTGTTAAGCCTTTTTGTTTCTTGCTCCAGATTTTCCTGTGTTAAACGAATGACCTCAGACAAATCATTGAGGTTATTGGTGATGTTGGTGATTTCAGAGCTTCCTTGCATATCCAAAACTCGAGAATAATCCCCTGCAATCAAATCCTTGACCTTTTGATTAATCTGCTTTAGACGAATATTATCCCGACGATTTTCCAGTAACAACAAGGTTACCACCAAGATAAAGCCAAGTAAAATCAGGATAAAGATAAAATCGCTGGTCAGAATCGTTTGTCTAATATCTTCAATCATTATTTCTCATATAGTAACCCACACCACGACGTGTTAGGATGTATTCTGGACGGCTTGGAGTGTCTTCGATTTTTTCACGCAAACGTCGGATGGTCACATCCACTGTACGAACATCACCAAAATAGTCATAACCCCAGACAGTCTCAAGCAAGTGTTCACGCGTAATAACTTGACCAATGTGAGAGGCCAAGTGGTACAAGAGCTCAAACTCACGATGAGTCAAATCCAGTTCCTCACCGTATTTCTTAGCCACATAAGCATCTGGAACGATTTCCAGATCGCCAATCTGAAGGGGTTGGGATTTCTTTTCATCAGTTTCTTGACTATCCACTGAAGCGAGGTCTGTACGACGAAGTAAAGCCTTCACACGCGCCTGCAATTCACGGTTTGAGAAGGGCTTTGTGACATAATCATCTGCCCCAAGTTCTAAACCGATAACCTTGTCAAACTCACTATCCTTGGCTGAGAGCATAATGATAGGCACACTGCTAGTCTTACGAATGGTCTTAGCAACTTCTAAACCATCGATCTCAGGAAGCATCAAATCTAGAATAATAATATCAGGTTGCTCCGCCTCAAATAGCTCGATGGCTTCTCTACCGTTAAAGGCTGTTACAACCTCATAGCCTTCCTTGGTCATATTGAACTTAATAATATCTGAGATTGGTTTCTCATCATCTACAACTAATATTTTTTTCATATGTTCACCTTTTCTCTATCTATTATAACAAAAAAATGTAAAGAAGGCACAAATGGCTAATATCGGCCCTAATCTTCAAGAACTGTTTTATAAGCCTGCCAAATCTTTTGTTGAGGTTTAGCAAATGGATAATCAGAAAATTCCTGAGGGGAGATCCAGCGAATTTCTCTGTCATCAAACTGTTTCGAATCTGTCACCTGACCCGCTAAGATTTGAATATGCCATTTTCGATGGCTAAAGACATGCTTGACCTGATCAAATGCTTGATGGGACCAATCAACTTCTAAATCATAATCCTGCTCAAAACTTTCTTGGGGTGTTGGACCAAAAGCAACGCTTTTTTCAGCAACCTGAGTAAACAGATTCAGCTGTTCTTCTTCCTGTGAGAACTCCTCTACTTCTATCAAGGGGAAATGCCAAAAACCAGCTAGCAGTTTCTCACTTTCATTTTTCTCGAGTAGATATTGATCTTGATTATTGCGCACAACCAAAGCCTTGAGATAGATTGGGAGAGGCTTTTTCTTGGGTTCTTTAATTGGATAAGAATCCATAGTTCCATTCTGATAGGCTGCGCTAAATTCCTTAACAGGGCTTTCTTCTGGTCGAGGATTAACTGGAGCCTCTATGTCAGAGCCTAAATCCATCAGAGCTTGGTTAAAGTCACCTGGCCGTTCTGGATCAATCAAGATTTCCATCATAGCCTGAAAAATCTTTCGATTGCTGGGAACTCCTATATCATGATTAACCTCAAATAAACGTGCCAAAACCCGCATAACATTGCCATCGACCGCGGGCTCAGGTAAATTAAAAGCGATACTGGAAATTGCTCCCGCAGTATAAGGACCAATCCCTTTTAAACTAGAAATTCCTTCACAGGTGTTTGGAAATTGACCACCAAAGTCAGTCATAATCTGCTGGGCCGCAACCTGCATATTACGCACTCTAGAATAATAGCCCAGCCCCTCCCATGCTTTTAGCAAACGCTCTTCAGGCGCATTCGCCAGACTTTCAGCAGTTGGAAACCAGTCCAAGAATCGTTCATAGTAGGGAATAACTGTGTCTACTCTAGTCTGTTGAAGCATAATTTCAGAAACCCAGATATGATAAGGATTTTTACTTCTACGCCATGGTAAATCCCGTTTGTTTTCATCGTACCAGTTGAGGAGTTTCTCACGGAAAGAGGAAATCTTCTCCTCCGGCCACATGTCAACACCGTATTCTTTCAAATCTAACATATATCTAGTATAACATAGAAGCTTCTAACTGTCCTTTTCTTTGTGCTAAAAAAGCCTCTTCCTTTAGTAGAAGAGACTCCATTTCTTATTGATTGATTGCTTGAGCTGCTGTGATGAGCGTTAATTTGTAAACATCATCTGGGTTACATCCACGTGATAGGTCGTTGACTGGTTTATTCAATCCTTGTAGAACGGGACCGATAGCTGCAAAACCACCTAGACGTTCAGCTATTTTGTAGCCGATATTTCCTGCTTCGATACCTGGGAAGATGAAGACATTTGCTTGACCTGCTACATTGCTACCTGGAGCTTTTAGTGCTGCTGTTTCTGGGACGAAAGCTGCGTCAAATTGCAATTCCCCATCAATCTCAAGGTCTGGACGTAGATCGTGTGCTAATTTAGTTGCTTCAACCACCTTATCAACACTATCACCAAAACCAGAACCTTTTGTAGAATAGCTTAGCATAGCGATTTTGGGTTGAATCCCAAACATTTTGGCAGTAATTGCTGAGTTAATAGCAATTTCAGCCAAAGCTTCTGCATCAGGATTAATATTAAGGGCACAGTCACCAAACAAGTAACGTTCTGTACCACGCACCATAAGAAAAGCTCCTGAAGTACGAGTTACATTTGGACGAGTTTTGATAATTTGAAGAGCTGGACGAACTGTCGAAGCTGTTGAGTGAATAGCACCTGATACCATTCCATCTACCAAGCCCATATAGACAAGCATAACACCAAAGTAGTTGACATCTTCTAGTAAGACCTGACGTGCTTCTTCTTCCGACATTTTTCCTTTACGACGTTCTACGAGTGCAACCACCATGTCTTCAAATTGAGGATAATGATGTGGATCAATCACTTCATAACCATCCATGATCCCTTCGATTTCAAGATAAATTTTAATTTTTGCAGGATTTCCAAGCAAAACAGGAACAACTTCCGTTTCTTTTACTAAGCGTTTCGTTGCTTGAAGGATACGTGGTTCTTCCCCTTCAGGTAGAACAATACGAGCATTTTTGCCAACTAAACTGGCTTTTAGACTTTCAAAAACTTCCATGAGTTTCTCCTTTAAGATAATTAATTATACTCAAAATAGATTTTAAAGAGTATTAGTTGATAACTGAATAATAAGATTGTTAAAATCATCTGGCAAAGGGCTTTCCAGCTCCAGCTGACGCCCTAAGAAGGGATGATAAAAGGATAAGGAATGACAATGTAAGGCCTGGCGTTGAATACCATCTTCTAGGCTGCCTCCATAGAGATCATCTCCCAACAAGGGGAAGCCAATATGAGAAAAATGCACTCGAATCTGATGAGTTCGACCAGTATGCAGGCGAATATCGACTAGGTGAATATTTCCATAAGAAGCCACAACTTTGTAAGATGTATGGGCGTATTTCCCACCTTTGGCGACCCGTCTCGTGATAATGGAGTCCACATCACGCGCAATCGGGGCGATAATTTCCCCTTCAGGCTCCAAGACACCAGCTCCTTTAACTAAAGCAAAGTAACGTTTTTCGATAGACTTTCGTTGCAGTTGCTTGTCTAAACGTGCATGAGCATAGCCGTGCTTAGCAAAGAGCATCAAACCAGATGTATCTCTATCAAGCCTGGTCACAATGTGAACCTGCTGGTTTTCATATCCCCTCTTGACATAGTAGCCCTTGATGAAATTGGCAATGGTATTAGAGTGATTGACACTGGGAATGGATGCTATTCCATAAGGCTTATTCAAAACCAGAAAATGGTCATCCTCATACAAGATATCTAGTGGTCGATCAATGGCTTTAAGGCTCTCAAATCCTTCCTCTGCTGGAATGTCAATAGTTACCCTGTCTCCAATATCTAAGAGATAAGTCGCATTTTGAGGTCGGTCATTGACCAGAATAGCACCGCCTCGAAACTTTATCTTAGCTAAAAGTCCTTTAGAAACCTCGTGTTTCTTCAGAAAAGTTTTGACTTTGACATGTTCATCTGTGATAAATTCGAACCTCATTCGTCCACCTCGCCGATGAAGGCATCTTTGACGCGATTCCAGAAACTAGTGTGACTTGGCGTCGCTACGAAGTGTATCTTGTGATGGTCGATTTGGTACTCAATCCGTTCTATATTTCGGAAAGAATAGATGCTATTGTCAACCGATAACGTGTGATAGTCATTACGAGTCGGTAAAAGCTCAATTTTATCTTTCTTCGGAACGATTATCGAAGAACCAAGTGTTCGATAAACTCTGTTGTTAAGACTCGCTATTTCAGTCAACTGCAAGGCCTCAATAGTAGGATGCAAGACAGCTCCACCCAAGGACTTGTTATAGGCAGTGCTTCCGGTCGGGGTTGAAACAGTCACACCATCTCCACGAAAACGTTCAAATGGAACGTGGTTAATAATGATATCCGCAACCATGGTGCGATCAGACCTGCGGATGCTGGCTTCGTTTAATGCACGGAAGGTCTTAATTTCTCCGTTTTCAAGTGTCACCTTGACATTCAAAACAGGATAGGAAACCTTGGCACCAGTATCCAGTTGGAGATTGGTAACCAACTGGTCCAACTCAAAGTCACGATAATCCGTATAAAATCCTAAATGTCCTGTATGTACGCCAATAAATCGAACTTTATCTAACTGATTCTCGTACTTGTGAAATGCAGACAAAAGCATCCCATCCCCACCAATTGATATGACGATGTCAGGATTGGTGTCGTTGAGTATAAAATGATGTTTTTTCAACTGGTCTTTCAGCTCATACAAAACCTTTTGACTCTGCGGTTTTCTATTTGCAATCAGATCAATTCGTTTACCTGTATTCTTCATCTGTATCGTCACTATTTCCTACACCGTCGTTTAGTTTTCTACTCAAAGGATCAAAGAGCGCCTGTGCTTCCTGAATATCATCACGAATTTTCCCCATTTCTTCATCCAATTGATGGGAAATTCTAGCTGTAATCTCCAAGCGTTTCTTGATCTCCTCTGGGAAATCCCCCTGATACTTATAATTGAGCGAATGCTCAATCGTAGCCCAAAAATTCATGGCTAAAGTCCGGATTTGAATTTCAGCCAGAATCGTCTTAACACCACTGATGGTGTCAACTGTATACTCTACCACCACATGATAGGAGCGATAGCCCGAAGCCTTCCGATGCGTGATGTAGTCACGTTCCTGTACTACTCTCATATCATGGCGTTTGCGTAAAATCGCAACAACTTCCTGAACATCATCGACGAACTGCACCATGACCCGCAAACCCGCGATATCCTGTAAGTCATGTTCCAAAGTATCGTAGCCAATCCCTCTGCGATTCATTTTTTCCTTAATACTTTCAATCGGCTTCACCCGTCCAGTAACAAACTCAATCGGAGAATGCTTGTTTTGTTTACGATACTGTTTGCGAATCCCACGAAGTTTAATCTTCAATTCACCAACAGCTTGAATGTAAGGATCTAAAAATTCTTCCCATTCTATGGTCATATTTTCTCCCTTTTGGTATGTGATTGTGTTGTTGAAAATTTTTGATTTTTTCACTACAATCATATACAATAAATACATTGTCCATTATACCATAAATCGCTTTCAAAGATAGAAAAAAGGTTAGAAAAATGAAACATTTAGAAATTGAACTGAAAACACTACTGAAAAAAGAGGATTACGATCATTTAAAAGAGCAGTTTTCCCATATCCAACCCGTCCTACAGAAAAACTACTACATTGATACGCCAGATTTCAAATTGCGAGAAAAGAGGGTTGCCATGCGCATTCGCACCTTTTCAGATTGGGCAGAGTTGACCTTGAAAGTACCTCAAACCGTAGGAAATATGGAATACAACCAGAAACTAACTCTTCCAGAGGCTGAATCTTACCTAGAAAAACAAATACTTCCTCAAGGACTCGTTCTAGAGGAACTTGCTAAGATTGGTATTGAAAGCCAAGACTGGTTTGTTCTGGGTTGTCTTTCAACTCTTCGTTACGAAATGGAAACGTCGATTGGTCTAATGGCACTAGATGAAAGTCACTACTTTGATCATACAGACTATGAACTCGAGCTTGAAGTCACAGACCATGAAAAAGGGAAAGCTGATTTTCAGAAATTCTTAGAAGAAAATCAGATCACTTATCAGAAAGCTCCTTCAAAATTAATTCGTTTTATTAAAAGCATGAAAAAATGCTGAAATAATCTCCATTTTCTGGTAAAATAATGGAGATAAAATATTTAGAGTTTACAGAGGACGGTCTATAATGTCAGATAGAAACAACATGAAACTTTTTGCACTTAATTCCAATCATGAAATTGCACAAAAAATCGCAGAAACGGTTGGGGTACCTCTCGGAAAATTATCTTCTCGCCAATTTTCTGATGGTGAAATCCAGGTCAACATTGAAGAGAGTGTCCGCGGTTACGATGTCTACATCATCCAATCAACCAGCTACCCCGTTAGCAACCACTTGATGGAGTTGTTAATCATGGTCGATGCTTGTGTACGTGCAAGTGCTCATAGTATCAACGTTGTTCTTCCTTACTTTGGTTATGCTCGTCAGGATCGTATCGCTTCTTCTCGCGAACCTCTCACTGCAAAACTGGTTGCCAATATGCTTGTCAAGGCTGGTGTAAGTCGTGTTCTAACTCTTGATTTGCACGCTGTTCAGGTTCAAGGTTTCTTTGACATTCCAGTAGATAACCTCTATACAATTCCTCTCTTTGCTAAACACTACAGCGATAAAGGGTTGCTGGGATCAGATGTCGTTGTTGTAAGTCCAAAAAACTCTGGTGTCAAACGTGCCCGTAGCTTAGCTGAATATTTAGATGCACCAATCGCAATCATCGACTATGCTCAAGACGATTCAGAGCGTAGCCAAGGCTATATCATCGGTGATGTTGAAGGCAAGAAGGCCATCTTGATTGACGATATCCTAAATACTGGACGTACTTTCTCAGAAGCAGCAAAAATCGTCGAACGTGAAGGTGCAACTGAAATCTATGCGGTATCCAGTCATGGTCTCTTTGTAGAAGGCGCTGCTGACCTTCTTGATGCTACTAACATCAAAGAAATCCTTGTGACAGACTCAGTAGCCACAAAAGAAAGAACTCCGAAAAATGTGTGCTACATTACCGCTAGCGAATTGATTGGTGATGCCATCGTCCGTATCCACGAAAGAAAACCAGTTAGCCCACTCTTTGCATATAATAAAAAGGAATAAGGTGATTCTTTGATTTATTTGGACAATGCTGCCACTACTCCAATGTCAGCAGTAGCTATCGCAGAAATGACCAAGGTCATGCAAGAAACTCATGGTAATCCTTCTAGTATTCATAGTCATGGTCGGCAGGCTGGTAAACTGCTCCGTGAAGCCCGTCAGGAGTTGGCTCACCTACTTGGAACCAAGCCACAACGAATCTTTTTCACATCTGGCGGTACAGAAAGTAACAATACCGCTATTATCGGCTATTGTCTCCGCCATCAAGAGCGTGGAAAACACATCATCACGACAGCTATTGAGCACCATTCTGTGCTTGAGACCATTGATTACCTGGTGCAACATTTTGGCTTTGAAACGACCATCATCCAACCAGTAAATCAAGAAATCACTGCGCAGCAAATTCAAGAAGCGTTACGTGACGATACCATTCTAGTTTCTACCATGTATGCCAATAATGAAACGGGTAGTCTCTTACCTATCGCTGAAATTGGACATATTTTAAAAGAGCATCCTGCTGCTTATCATGTTGATGCTGTTCAAGCTATCGGAAAAATCCCTATCCATCCTGAAGAATTAGGAATTGATTTCCTTAGTGCTTCCGCTCACAAGTTCCATGGACCAAAAGGAGTTGGCTTTCTTTATGCTTCTTCCACGGGCTTTGATTCCTACCTTCACGGTGGCGATCAAGAACAAAAGAAACGGGCTGGAACAGAAAACCTTGCTGCCATCGTCGGTATGGTTGCTGCCCTCAAAGAAGACTTGGATCATCAGGCCGAGCATTACCAAAAACTAGAGGGATTAAAAACTGCTTTTCTTGGTGAAATTGCGGAACTCGACTTCTATCTCAACGAAAGCAAACACCAACTTCCTTATGTTTTCAACATTGGCTTTCCTGGTCAAAAAAATGACTTACTCTTGCTTCGGTTAGACCTTGAAGGAATCTCAATCTCAACTGGTTCAGCCTGTACTGCTGGTGTTGTGCAGACCAGTCATGTACTCGAAGCTCTTTATGAATCGGATTCCCATCGTTTAAAAGAGTCTGTCCGTATTAGTCTGTCCCCTCTTAATACCGAGAACGAACTGAAACAACTGGCACAAACCTTAAAAAATATTATTGGAGATTAACCTAATGGCATTCGAAAAAACCATTAAACTACAAAACTGCCGCTACGACTATACACTTAGTCCATCTGTAAAAAAGTTTACACTAAAAGACAATACTTTCTTTGAAACAAAAGTCGGAAACTACGAACTGACTCGTCTACTTGAAAAAGTTCCTAATAGTGGTGAAGGTTTCCTACTAAAAATTATCATCAACAAAGAGCTTACAGGTGTTAAAATTAATATCACTGACAAATCAGGTCTTCGTTTGGTCAATATCTTTAAATCTGAAGAACACCATATCCACCAAGAGAAATTCTACTTCCTCATGGACAGTTTAGTAGAACGCGGTATCTTCACTAAAGAAGAAAGATAGTTTGCTATGTATCGTCTCACATATAAAGATAGCTATCAGGTAGAACGCACACTTGAATTTTCCGATTACGAAGAGCTTATGCTATCACTATCAGGCTGTGTCACCCTGCCCGACACTCTCCTAATCAGCTCCTTAACACTGAATGATAAAGTGATTTATCAAGGATTAGTTGGCGATCTCTACCGTTTTTTATCACAAACTAATTTTTCAGATTAAAACTAAGATTTTCTTAGTTTTTTCTTGTTTTTGTTGATTTTTTTCACAAGGTTTCTATAAAATAGAAGAATAGAAAGGTTGTGATTTTGTGAAAGATAAACAGTCTGCTATTCCAAAAGCAACAGCAAAAAGACTCTCTCTTTACTATCGAATTTTCAAGAGATTTCATGCAGAAAAAATTGAACGTGCCAACTCTAAGCAAATTGCAGAGGCTATCGGTATCGATTCTGCGACTGTCCGTCGAGATTTCTCCTATTTTGGTGAACTTGGTCGTCGTGGATTTGGTTATGATGTCAAAAAATTGATGACGTTTTTTGCTGATCTCCTAAATGATAACTCGATTACTAATGTTATGTTGGTTGGAATCGGAAATATGGGACACGCCCTTCTCCACTACCGCTTCCACGAGCGTAACAAGATGAAAATTATCATGGCCTTTGACCTAGATGACCATCCAGAAGTTGGGAGCCAGACACCTGATGGAATTCCAATCTATGGTATCTCTCAGATTAAAGAAAAGATCAAAGAAGCAGATGTCAAAACTGCTATCCTAACTGTTCCAAGTGTTAAATCACAGGAAGTTGCTAATCTTTTGGTCGATGCGGGTATAAAAGGTATTCTTAGTTTTTCACCCGTCCATCTCCACCTTCCAAAAGATGTAGTCGTTCAGTATGTCGATTTGACAAGCGAACTCCAAACTCTCCTCTATTTTATGCGTAAAGAGGATTAGAAAGCGAAAGCATTTATGAAAAAACCAGTTATTGGGATTACAGGAAATGAAAAAGCTCATCCAGATGATGATGTCATGATGAGCTATGCGGCAAAAGGCTTTGTTGAAGGAGTCAAGGACGCTGGCGGAATTCCAATCATCCTACCGATTGGTGATCAAGAAATGGCTGCCTATTACATCAGTATCATTGATAAGCTTATCCTAACGGGTGGGCAAAATGTTGATCCAAAATTCTATGGTGAACCAAAGGCTATTGATAGTGATGACTATCACCTTCAAAGAGATATTTTTGAACTAGCACTTATCAAAGAAGCCATCAAGCAGAAGAAACCAATTTTCTCTGTTTGTCGGGGTACTCAACTTTTCAATGTTGCTATGGGGGGCACACTTCACCAAGATATTGAAGATCATTGGCAGGACTGTTCAGCCGAATACACGACCCAACGCCTCGTAACGGAACCTGATACCATTCTCCGAGAAATCTACGGAGAAATCTCTCATATCAACTCCTTCCACCATCAGAGCATTAAAGATCTAGCTCCTAATCTTAAGGTTGTAGCACATGATCCTAAAGATGGAATAATTGAGGCTGTGACAACTACGGACGGATTTCCTTATCTTGGTGTTCAATGGCATCCTGAATTTCTCTTTGAGAACCGCCCCAAGGATAAAACACTATTTGACTATGTTGTTAACGAACTCTAAATCAAATCCGTCTTTTCACGGTAACTAAAGTAATCCGAGTGAGAGACAATCAGGTGGTCCAAGAAAACAATCCCCATCAGTTCGCAGGCTTCCTTGACTAGCTTAGTGACATGATCATCATTTCGACTAGGAGATACAGCACCAGATGGATGATTGTGAACGAGAATCACAGAGGTAGCCATATGCTTCAAAGCATAGTGAAGGATTTCCCTCGGTTCAGCAATGCTGCGTGTCGCAGAGCCGATAAAAATAGTTTGCTGATGGATGATTTGATTTTGAGTATTGAGATAGAGCGCCACTAGGTGCTCTTGTTTTTTGTCACCAAGTTCCTGTTGCATTTTCTTTGCTAGCTTTTGACTACTGAGAATACTTTCCATCTCAAGGGTTTCATGTTTGTGAATACGATGTCCCAGTTCAATCACAGCTTGTAGTTCAATGGCTTTAATACGTCCAATACCAGACAGACTTTGCAATTCCTGCAGAGTCATTTTTTTCAAATCAGTTAAGCTGTTGAGACTATTCAAGACTTTTTGGGCAATTTCAAAAACGTTTGCTTGACGCGTTCCTGTTCTGAGCAGAATAGCTAGTAACTCTTGATTGCTCAGAGCCTCTACTCCTTCTTTAACCAGTCTTTCTCTCGGTAAAAGTGAATCTTCTTGGAATGAAATACTATACATAAAAATCCTCCTCACTTTATTATTCGTGAGAAGGATGGAAAATTAGATTTTTTTCTCAATTGGGGCTACACTGGCTAGGAGTTTTTTCAGCCCTACTTCTGGGAAATTGATTTTTAGTTCCTGAGTATCACCGCTACCTGAGACTTCCAGAACAGTTCCCTCTCCCCATTTCTTGTGAAGTGCAATATCTCCAATAGACCAGCTTGTATCAGTCGAATCTTTTTTATTTCCAGCTGCAAACTGTCCAAATGGAAGACTACTTGACGGGATAGAGCTTGGTGCGGCATTGCGTTTCCGTTCTTGAAGGGCCTGAGCTAAGCTCATACCTTGACCAAATGCCACTCCACCACTGCTATAAGATGCCTTAAAACTGGTATTCGCTGGCCGAGCCAAGCCTTGATAGTCAAGTAAGTCCGAACTGATTTCATTGATAAAACGAGTTGGACGATTGTAGCTAGTACGCCCAAAAAGCAAACGTGAGTTGGCATTGGTCAGATAGAGGATTTTTTCTGCGCGCGTAATACCTACATAGGCCAAACGGCGTTCTTCTTCTAGCTCATCAGGATCTTCAGCTGCGCGACTAAGCGGAAAGACATTTTCCTCCATCCCGATGATAAAGACAACTGGGAACTCGAGTCCCTTAGCTGCATGGAGTGTCATCAAAGTCACCTCAGATGTCTCCTGACTGCCCGAATCCGTGTCTGCAATCAAAGCCAAGTCATTCAAGAATCGACTGAGTTTGTCCAAACCAGTTTCTTCTTCCTGACTATCAGGGTTGTCATCAAAGTTTTTGGTAACAGATAGGAACTCTTCGATATTTTCAACCCGCGCCTTACTTTCCAAGGTTGCCTGAGCATTAAGAATATCGATATAACCTGTTTTTTCTAGAACAGCCTCCACTAGCTCGGTGATAGTTAATTGATCCAGTTGCTCCCGCAAATCCAGAATCATATTTGCAAAATCCCAGATAGACTGGGCTGCTTTCCCTTTGATGCCAGACAACATGATATTGGCTGAAGCATCTAGCATGGACATGTCTTGCATATTAGCAAAATCACGGATTTTCTCAACCGTTCCTGGGCCGATTCCACGTTTTGGCTCGTTGATAATGCGCTCAAAACTGATATTATCACTCAAATTGGCAATGAGGTTAAGATAAGCGATAATGTCACGGATTTCCTTACGGCTGTAGAACTTGGTCCCGCCGACCATAGTATAAGGAATATTGGACTTTAGGAGGGCTTCCTCAATAGTACGGGATTGTGCATTAGTCCGATAAAGAACTGCAAAATCCTTGTGGAGGAAGTTTTGAGTTCGACCAAGTTCATCGATGGTTTTTGCTACAAAAACAGCCTCGTCTTGTTCGTCATTTGCACGATAGTAAATAATCTGCTCTCCATCCGCATTCTGAGTCCAGAGATTCTTGGGGCGGCGATTTTGATTATTTTTGATAACGTCATTGGCTGCTTGAAGTATGGTTTTGGTTGAACGATAATTTTCTTCTAGCAAAATCACCTTGGCGTTAGGGTAATCTTTCTCAAAATCCAAGATATTCTGCATATCAGCCCCACGCCAACCGTAGATAGACTGGTCCGCATCACCGACCACGCAGATGTTTTTAAAGCGTGAAGCCAAGAGTTTGACCAGTTGGTACTGGGCATGGTTGGTATCTTGATACTCATCAACATGGATGTACTGAAACTTCTGCTGGTAGTAGGTCAAGACGTCGGGATTCTGATCAAAGAGGCGCAGGGTCAACATGATCAAATCATCAAAGTCAACAGACTCAGACTGACGAAGCTCTTTCTGATAGGCTGTATAACACTGGGCTACGATTTGCGTATACATATCACCAGCTTGAGCAGCATAAACCACATCATCAATCAAGTCATTCTTAGCATTGGAAATGGTTCCCAAAATAGTCCGTTCATTCCATTTTTTCGGATCTAGGTTTAATTGCTTGAGAATACGTTTCATGAGAGTTCTCTGTTCCCCAGGATCTACAATAGTAAAATTACGATTGTAGCCAATATGATCCGCATCACGACGCAAAATACGAACACACATAGAGTGAAAGGTCGCAATCAGACAGTCCTGAGTAGCTGGATTGAGCCCATAGGCACGCTCCTTCATCTCACGCGCAGCCTTATTGGTAAAGGTAATGGCCAAGATATTCCAAGGATTAACCATTTTTTCATCAATCAAGTAGGCGATTCTGTGAGTTAAAACACGAGTCTTCCCAGAACCAGCCCCAGCCATGATCAATAATGGACCTTCTGTCGTTTGCACCGCCTCAGCCTGACGGTCATTCATTCCATTCAATAATGCGTTCATTTTCTCTTCCTTACTCTTGAAGTCAATGTTTCTATTATATCAGAAATCAGGGAAAATATCTTTACCTAGACTGGTTGCTTGTAGAAGAAAACTCTCTCATCAGCTGAAGACAAGGCCTTATATCTAGATAAGAAAAAGAGCTTGAATAGCATTTCCAAACTCTTTAAATATCATCTAAATATTAGAACAATCCTAGAACGGTTCCATCGCTTTCAACATCCATGTTGAGAGCGGCTGGTCGTTTTGGAAGGCCTGGCATGGTCATAACATCACCAGTTAGGGCAACGATGAAGCCTGCCCCCAATTTTGGTACCAATTCACGAATGGTAATTTCAAAGTTTTCTGGTGCTCCAAGTGCATTTGGATTGTCAGAAAAACTGTACTGAGTTTTAGCCATACAGATTGGCAATTTGTCCCATCCATTTTGAACGATTTGAGCAATTTGCGTTTGAGCTTTCTTCTCAAAGTTCACTTTGCTACCACGATAGATTTCAGTGACAATTTTTTCAATCTTTTCTTGGGCAGAAAGGTCATTGTCATAAAGACGAGTGTAGTTGGCTGGATTTTCAGCAATAGTCTTAACAACCGTTTCGGCAAGCGCTACGCCACCTTCTGCACCATCAGCCCAGACACTAGCCAATTCTACTGGAACATCGATTGAGGCACAAAGTTCCTTCAAAGCTGCGATTTCAGCTTCTGTATCAGTGACAAACTCATTAATCGCAACAACTGCTGGAATACCAAACTTACGGATATTCTCAACGTGGCGTTTTAAATTAGCAAAACCTGCGCGAACTGCTTCTACATTTTCCTCTGTCAAAGCATCCTTAGCCACACCACCATTCATCTTAAGGGCACGAAGGGTTGCGACGATGACTACTGCATCTGGAGAAGTTGGCAAGTTTGGTGTCTTGATATCAAGGAATTTCTCGGCACCAAGGTCCGCACCAAAACCAGCTTCAGTAACAGTATAATCAGCCAAGCGAAGAGCTGTGCTTGTTGCCAAAACAGAGTTACATCCATGAGCGATATTGGCAAATGGACCACCGTGTACAAAGGCAGGTGTTCCGTAAATTGTCTGAACCAAGTTCGGCTTAATAGCATCCTTCAAAATCAAAGCCAAAGCACCTTCAACCTGCAAATCACCAACAGAAACTGGTGTACGGTCATAGCGATAACCGATAACAATATTAGCCAAACGACGTTTCAAATCTTCAATATCAGTCGCCAAGCAAAGAATCGCCATAATTTCGGAAGCAACGGTAATGTCAAAACCATCCTCGCGTGGAATACCATTTAGAGGGCCACCAAGTCCAACGGTAACATGACGAAGGGCACGGTCGTTCAAGTCAACGACACGTTTCCAGAGAATGCGACGTTGGTCGATTCCCAGCTCATTCCCTTGGTGCAAGTGATTGTCAATCAAGGCAGAAAGAGCATTGTTGGCAGTTGTAATAGCATGCATATCTCCAGTAAAGTGGAGGTTGATGTCCTCCATTGGCAACACTTGGGCATAACCACCACCGGCTGCACCACCCTTAATCCCCATTACTGGACCAAGAGACGGTTCGCGGATAGCAATCATCGTTTTCTTACCAATTTTATTCAAGGCGTCTGCAAGACCAATGGTAATGGTTGACTTCCCTTCACCTGCAGGCGTTGGGTTGATGGCAGTTACCAAGATCAATTTCCCAACTGGATTGCTCTCAACTGCACGAATTTTATCAAAGCTGAGCTTAGCCTTGTACTTTCCGTACAGCTCCAAATCGTCGTAAGAAATACCAAGCTTCTCCACAACATCAACGATCGGCTTCAACTCAATACTCTGCGCGATTTCAATATCTGTTTTCATAACAAACTCCTCTAATCTCTAATGTGATAATTCATTATAACACAAAACAAGATTTTTAACACTATTAAACCCTTAAAACGTTCGTGAATATCCTAAATTTCAAGATTTTTAGAGCCCTTTGAAAAATTTTATATGGCTTTATAGTTTTAGACTATAAAGAATCTGAAAATGATCTAGGAAAGAAAATAACTATCAATTTCAGTCAAATCATGAAGAATTTTTTTATCTTCGATTTCTAATTTTTCCGCCATCTCAATAGAGTACTCAAATCTAAGTTTAGTATTTATTGACAAATCAAACGAATACTCTTGTATTTCACCCAGTTTTTTATATTTTTCTATGATTTCGTTATAAATTGTAAGATAATGCTTATCTAAAATTTTTATGTAATTATTCAGATTTTCCTTATAGTCTTGAATTATTTTTTGTTCGCTATCATTTAATATTCCCTTCCCTATTTCCCAAATGATTGAACTAGCTATTGAACCTACTATAGAACCTAGAACTGGTATAGGAATCGTTGCTTGACCAATACAAGCACCAATTGTTGCAAAGGAAGCATCTATTACATTTAATGTCAAGAGATTCATAAGTTCATCTTGAGTTATTTCAGAAGATCTAAATCTCAAAACAACATCAATCATTCCATAAGTAGCCATTACTAAAGCACTGGCATTTGGAGCACTAATACCAAAGACGTTTGTTAATCCGTAAATGGAATAACCAGATATTGCCCCCTTTACAACTCCTTCAGCTGTGTCCAATCCACAATCTAACCAATCTGATTCTTCGAATTCAAAAATACTTTTTCCTTCTTTGTATTTTCCATATACACTTGACAACAAAGCTAAACCACCCTGTAAAAACGCTGCGTTTCTTGCAACCTTGCTAGCTTCTTTTAAATTTGGTAATGCATGTTTTTGCGCTACTAATCGTTTTCCATTTAATTCTTGTTGTTTCAGTCTAACTGTTTTACGAATATTCTTCTCTTCAGAACCTAAAAGAGAATGAATTGAATTTTTTTGAGCATCATTATAATTTAAAACAGAAGATTTCATCCAAGATTTGTATGAAGTAAGTCCTTTACTTTTGGTAATATCATTGATTGTTTGCCGTATATCCGTAATTTGTTTAATAGATAATCTTTTACCATTAAATTCAACTTCTTTTGCTCCAGCCATTATTTTTTCAAATACTAGCACGTGATCTTTTGGAAACATCATTTTCATTTTTGCACTGTAAAGAAATGATTGATCCAGTTCATCACGTAAATTATTATAAAACTTCATTTGAATGGTATTTCTACCAATTAATAAATCGGCAGGTCCATTATCATTCAATACTTTTACAATAGGATTTAATCCTTCAATAGCTCTCCTCGCATTTACAATCCCAGCTTCTGCAAATTCAGCGATAAAGCCGTGACCACCGTTCTCTCCTCCACGCTTCTTTAGAATAACATCTTCAATATTATCTCTAGTATGGTTTAAGATTTTTGAGACATTATCCTTGTTTAAGATGACTTTACACGCTTCATCCTCTATGATTTTCATAGCAATTTGTAAGTCTTGAATCCTTAAATTATTTAAACAATTGACATATGCACCAATACCTTGGTTAAAAGCTTGATTAAAAATCTGGTTACTCATTTATTCTAATTTCCTTATTTACCATAGCGGTTAATGATAGAGTTGAATTCACTAAAGCACCTGCCTGATATTTTTCATCTTCAGTAAATAAGCTATAGTCCATCCCAGTTAAAGATAAATTGGCTAAATAAATTCCTTCTGTTTGTTTTTCAGTTAGTTCTATTAATTCCGTAACTTCTATTACTTTTTCTTTAAGTTGTCTAGCCAACAATTCTACCTTTTTCTGTTCCTCCATAGCCTCTTTTGCAACTTCTTCATTTTTCCTATTAGCTACTACACCAGCGCCTATAGAAGCGGTCAACATAGCGCCTGCAATTCCCCAACCGACAGGACCAGCCAATGCTAAAAATGCGTTACCGGCTGCCACTCCACCGCCACCAGCTGCTACACTTCCACCACCTAACCAAGCCAGAGCGGCGCTATTTGCTGCAGCACCTGACAAACTTGAAATTGCAGTACCTGTTGATGCAACACCAAATGTAGTTGCAACACCCATAGCGGCAGTAGGCCCTAAAGTTGCAACTGTTACTCCTAATGCGCTAAGTGAAGCCGTAGCCGCTGTGCTACCACTTGCTAATTCAGCTTCCTTAATTGACTGTGAAATAGCAATTTGCTTATCTTCAAAATTTTGAATTTCAACATCAATTGCTTCTAATTTTGTTTCAAACTCTTTTGGTTTATTTGCTAGTTTGTTAATTCTTTCTTCAACAATTTTTACAACTTTGATAGCTTTATCCCTAACCTGATAAAGCTCTATTGATTTATTAGCCAAGCTATCAGCTTCCTCATTATAACAACTAATAGCTTCATTATATCCATCAACAGCTTCTTGTCTTAGTTTAGAATTAAAAAGGTCTACCGATTCAATTTGTTCTTTTGTATTATTCGCTATTTTCCCAGCTTCGTTAAATGTTTCAGAAGTCACATTTGTTATCTGATGTGCTACATCTCCGGCAACTCCAACAGCTTTCTCTGAGACAACATTACCAACTTGGCTTGATACTTCACCTATAGTTTTTACAGATTCTGTAATAACTTCTCCAGTAAATTTACTCGCTTCATTTAAGGCTTCGCTAGTAGCAGAACCGACATCATTCAATACTTTTCCAGCTTCTTTTACAATATTGTCCGCAAATTTTAAAAAATCCATAGTAATACCCCTTTTAATTTACTTAGATTCATTATCTTATTTATTACTATAAATGTCAATAATAATATATTTTTCTTTTAAATGCTTTCATTTTACTTAACGTTTATTTTTGTGTACAATAGTCCTATGAAAATTTTAGTTACGTCGGGCGGTACGAGTGAAGCTATTGATAGCGTCCGCTCTATTACGAACCATTCCACTGGTCGCTTGGGGAAAATCATCACAGAAACCTTGCTTGCTGCAGGGCATGAAGTTTGTTTGATAACTACTAACAGAGCTCTTAAGCCAGAACCTCGTCCCCATTTAACCATTCGAGAAATCAAAAATACTAATGATCTTCTTTTAGAGATGAAAGAGCATGTTCAAAATTATCAGGTTCTGATTCATTCTATGGCAGTTTCTGACTACACTCCTGTTTATATGACGGGGCTTGAGGAAGTTCAGGCTAGCCCTAATTTAGAAGAATTTTTAAGCAAGCAGAATCATCAGACTAAGATTTCTTCAACTGATGAGGTTCAGGTCTTATTCCTGAAAAAAACACCCAAAATCATCTCTCTGGTCAAAGAATGGAATCCTGCCATTCATCTGATTGGGTTTAAATTGCTGGTTGATGTCTCTGAAGATTATCTCATTGAGATTGCTCGAAAGAGTCTTGTCAAGAACCAGGCAGACCTAATCATTGCAAATGACCTTACTCAAATCTCAGCGAATCAACATCGAGCAATCTTTGTTGAGAGAGAGCATCTTCAAACTGTTCAAACCAAAGAGGAAATTGCAAGCCTCCTCCTTGAAAACATTCAAGCATACGATTCTTAGAAAGGAAAGCCATGGCCAACATTCTGATCGCAGTGACAGGTTCCATTGCCTCCTATAAATCAGCCGACCTGGTCAGTTCTTTGAAAAAACAAGGCCATCATGTCACTGTCCTAATGACTGAGTCGGCAAGAGAGTTTATCCAACCTTTGACACTACAAGTCCTCTCTCAAAATCCTGTCCACCTTGATGTCATGCAGGAACCCTATACTGATCAAGTCAATCATATTGAAAGAGGCAAAGAAACCGACCTTTTTATCGTCGTCCCCGCTACCGCTAATACCATTGCCAAACTTGCGCATGGTTTTGCGGATAACATGGTTACGAGTACAGCTCTTGCCCTGCCAGACCACGTCAAAAAGTTAGTCGCACCAGCCATGAACACAAAAATGTATAACCATCCGGCAACTCAGGCTAATCTAAAAACATTAGAGACCTATGGTTATCAGATTATCTCACCAAAGGAATCTCTACTAGCCTGTGGCGATTACGGAAAAGGCGCCCTAGCTGACCTGAATACTATTTTAGAAAGAATAAAGGAAACCCTCGATGAAAAAACGCTCTAATATTGCGCCCATTGCAATCTTTTTTGCAACTATGCTCGTTATCCACTTTTTAAGTTCAATCCTGTTTAATCTTTTCCCATTTCCAATCAAACCAACTATCGTGCATATTCCTGTTATTATTGCAAGTATTATTTACGGCCCACGAGTTGGTGTTACACTTGGTTTCTTGATGGGGCTACTTAGCTTGACGGTCAACACGATTACAATCCTTCCAACCAGCTATCTATTCTCACCTTTTGTACCAAACGGAAACATCTATTCCGCAATGATCGCCATCCTACCTCGCATTTTGATTGGTCTCACACCTTATTTAGTTTATAAATTATTGAAAAACAGAACAGGCCTCATCATTGCCGGAGCTCTCGGTTCCCTTACCAACACCGTCTTTGTCCTTGGGGGAATCTTCTTCCTTTTCGGAAATGTCTTCAATGGCAATATCCAAAAACTCCTAGCAACTGTCATCTCTACAAACTCAATTGCTGAACTCCTCATCTCAGCCATCCTAACTGTAGCAATTGTCCCACGTCTCGAAACCTTGAAGAAATAAAAAAACAACTCCACTTTCGTCCTGAAGGTGGAGTTTTAGTTTTCACAAGTAAAGGCTCATCTTCTACTCATAAAAAGTTATTTACCAAGGAGTCATTCGTTCAAAATTTTGAAAATATATGAAAATTTTTTGAATTTACCACCTATACTTTTGAAAATTTCCAATAAAATCAAAATAAATTCTTGACATGTCTATCTATTTATTGTACTATACTTGTGTATATACAGTTAAATGGAGGTTCTTATGGATATACGGAAAAAAACGCAGTTTATGACCATGACTGCCCTACTCACTGCAATAGCGATTTTGATTCCAATCATTATGCCTTTTAAAATCGTTATCCCACCGGCTTCTTACACCTTGGGAAGTCATATCCCCATCTTTATCGCCATGTTTCTTTCGCCTTTGATGGCTGCTTTTGTGATTATTGCTTCTAGTCTTGGCTTCCTGATGGCAGGCTATCCCATGGTTATCGTCCTGCGCGCCTTCTCTCACATCGTTTTTGGTACTTTGGGGGCTTTGTACTTAAAGAAATTCCCTGAAACCTTGGATAAACCAAAGACATCTTGGATTTTTAACTTTGTTTTGGGTGTTGTTCATGCTATCGCTGAAGTAATAGCTTGTATCATCTTCTATGCTACTTCAGGGACAAATGTTGAAAATATGTTTTATGTTCTCTTTGTTCTAGTTGGTTTTGGTACAATTATCCATAGTATGGTAGACTATACATTAGCACTAGCTGTCTTTAAAGTGCTTCGAAAACGTCGCTAAAAGGAAAAACTATGACAAAGGATCGCAAACAAGCTCTTCTCAAACTTTTAAAAGAGTCACCAAAAGCTCTCAATGGTCAAACCTTGGCTGAACACTTTCATGTCACACGCCAAATCATCGTCCAAGACATTGCCATCTTGCGAGCCGACGGCGCTCCTATCTTGTCAACCAATCGTGGTTATATCTACAAAGAAAATGATGCCAACCCCTACGTCCACAAACTCTTTAAAGTGAAACATGAACTGGAAGAAATTGGTCAGGAACTTTTGGCTATAGTAGATAATGGCGGACGCGTTCAAAATATCTTAATTGATCATCCCGTTTATGGTGAAATTGAAACCCTGCTCAAACTCACCTGCCGCCGAGATGTCCAGCACTTTCTGGAACAAGTCGAGAATTCAGACTTTAGACCACTTTCTGAATTGACAGACGGCATCCATTACCACCTTGTTGAGGCCGAGACACAACAAGACCTCCACTATATCGAGGAGGCCTTGGATCAGTTAGGCTATTTGGTAAAGGATTAGAAAATTTTCTTTTCCCAATCGTCTTCTGTACGGCGGGGGTAGAAAAATTCAGACTTGTCAGGTGCTTCCATCATCTCCATCAAGGGTAGCATATCATAGGCCAGATCCAAGTTTGGAATCTGGTCTTTTTGCACCCAAGATACTTCTCCTTCTTCTGAGGATTGGAGATTTCCAGTAAACTCTGTCGCCTTATAGCAAACGACGATGTAGCGCTCACCTGTATCTAGTGGCCAATTTTTAATGCCGACAAGTTGAGGATTTTGGATAGTCAATCCTGTTTCTTCATAGATTTCACGAATGACAGACTCTGCGAAAGCCTCGCCATTTTCTACATGACCTCCTGGAAAGGCATAACCAGACCAGCGATTCTCTTCAGGAGAGCGATATTGCATGACTACTCGCTGATTTTTAAGGTCTTCAATCAGACAAATGTTTGTTAAAATCGTTAATTGGGAGCGGGACATAAATTTACTCACTTTCTAAGTTGTTATATAATTTTTTCAGACTTGATGTCAGATTTCATGATAAAGGGATTGATCAGCTCATGATAATAGTATACATCATGAAGCAAATATCCTTTTGTTATGACAATTTCTTGTTCCCTAACTTCATAATCAATAGTGATTGGAACAGGAGGATTTGGAATAAGAGCGAAGACGACAATTACAAATAACCAAATATAAAAACTACAAATCGCACTGCGCACTCCTTCAAGGAAGCGATATTTCCCCTTTAAAAAGTAAATAAAAATATGCGAAATAGAGAGAATAATTGGAACAAAAATCCCTGTATTCCACGCTATGGGAATAAATTTCAGTCCAAATATCCCAAATAGAAGATCAAGAATTGCAAAGGACCTCAAAAAGCGAATAAATAGAGTAAAAATTAGAAGAAAGAGCCAAATATTCCAAATAATCGGAGTAAATGATAAACCAAATGACCATAATATGAAATGAGCGATAACAAATGCTATCAGTAAGGAATATAGGACAGTATAAATAAGCTTGTTAAAAGTACTTGAATTTTTCACTATTTATTTCTCCTTTAAATTCAAACTACTAACTAATGACTAATATCCATCACTTTTAAATTATCTCGTCTATTATTTTAACACAAATTATTACATATAAAATTTTTAGTTAAAATTACTTCCATAATAGAGCATCTTATGGTTTTGAATCTTTAAAGGGACACTACTACCTGAACGATATCCTTTAGCACCATAGTAGTAAGAAACCTCATAAAAAGCATCTGGCAACTCGGCATTATCTATCCCATTTGAAATAAATCCTGTCAGTCCGCCTTCACTATCAAAATAATCTTTCTCACCCTCTTCTAAAACAGTATCGCGATAGATGATGTATCCTTTAATCATTTCTTTTCCCAAGAATTCATCAATAGGAATATCATACAAACCTTGAAAAGCTTTCCCTTCCTTACGGTTCTTTTCAATGAGATCATAATAGTCTTGAATATCCCCAGATTCAGTATCGACACTCCAGTAACTATTTACGAATTCCAAATTGGGATTTTCATATTGCTTAAAAAAATTCTCTACCTTCTCTTTGTGAGAAATACTGACAGGATGTTGGTTGAGTAGTTTATGAGCCATGTCTGAAAATTCTTGTAACATGGTTTTCGTAGTCCCATCATAGGCTAGTTCTTCATCAGTCTTTTGGGGATTGTATTTTGAGGACTTTGGACGATAAAACAAGGCATGACTCACAGTGACTCTACTTCCATCAACTTCTTCACTATAATTGTATTCAATTTTGTATTTTTCAGAAGTCCATTTATCTCTAGAAAACCTCGTAACCTTCATATCTCCTTTAAAACCATACAAATCAAGGGTTCTTCTTACTGCTGTCTCTACTTCCGCTTGATTTGCTTCAGGAAAAATATCATAAGTTGTTGTAAAGATAAGGAAGGCAAAACGTAGAATAAAGAATAAAGGGACAATATTTACAATGAAGAAAATTAACAGTAAAATTTTTTTCATTACTAGCTTCTCCTAGATAAACATATTTAAATTTATTTCACTAATCCAACGCCTTGACTTCCTCAGCTACTTTTTGCAGATATTTTTGTCTTGTAGAATTTGTATTCACCTCACGCCCTAACTCACCTAAAATTGAAACTTTCTTTGTTTTGATACCACAATGATTCAGGACAGCATTCTTTAATACTGATATTCCATAACTGTCTGGAATATTGATAGAACCTGAAAATACTTTGTACCACCATGTTGGTGCCATGGATGTTGCGTAAATACTGGCTGTTTTTCCTTTTAGTAACTTTTTAAACTGCTGACCCCTTAAGTAGTTCCAAATAAAACTTCCTTGGTTATTTGCAGAGTATGCAATTCCTGGCGTGAAAACACGATCAATCCAACCTTTCAATAGACTAGGCATACTACTCCACCAAATTGGATAAACAAAAATGAAATGATCTGCCCACTGGATTAGTTCCTGGGAGCGACGTATGAAAGAGTCCTCTTCCATACGTTTTCGATAACCACAACGTAATACAGGATCAAAATCTATCTCATTTAGGTTAATAGATTCAAGCTCATGGCGATTTGAGTCAATATTTTCTACAATCGTTCGAAAAATTTCTTGACAGAAACTTCCCTTGTCAGGATGTCCATTGATGACTAAAATTTTCATTCATTTTCTCCTATCTAATCCAACACTTTGACTTCTAGCATCATACCACGTATCTGAGTTGCTAGTTCAAAATCAAGCACTTCGACGGCTTCTTGCATTTGTTTTTCCAGTTTCTTGACGAGTTCTTTATGCTTTAGTTTTTGAGGTTATTGATATCGACTTCCTTGTCCTCTTCTTTGGAAACTGCCTTGGTCACGGCAATAAGGTCACGTATAATCTCAGTAAACCTTAAGTTCTCAATACAGTGTATATTTTAGTGCCTCTTGCTCCTATTTTTAATAAGACAATAAAGTTTTAAGTCTGTTTAAGATTTTTAAAACTCTTGATTAAAGTAAGAATATACGCCATTAATTTATTTCTAAAATACTCAATGATAGCACCAGAAAAAAACAGGATCAGTGTCATAACTAGAATAATAATGACAAACATGTAAAATTCTTGTTCTTCAACTAAAGTATGGATGGTTGGTATAATTCTTCTAAAAATAAGAGGATGTACATGAAACAGATAAACACCCAAAGTTAGTGGAGATACTAAAAGAACTAGTTTCTTAAAAGTTAAGGGAAGATTTTTAATATTCAAAAAGAGTAAAAATATTGCTATTCCTTGCAGTGTGACCGTTGGAGAAATATAACTTCTCCACTGTTCAAAACCAAGCCAGCATAATATAAAAGTTAAACTAGTTAGAAATAAAATGAATCCACTAACATTACGTATTTGAAAACGACTTTCGTAATTTGATTTTCTAATTATTGCTCCCAAAGTGTACAAGAGGATCATCCATAATACACTATAACCACCCCACAAGCCCAGAATATCTTGTTTAAATACCGTGGGTATGACAGAAAAGTATATAAACGCTCCACTAACAATTGGAAGCAATTGTTCTTTTTTCAATATCAGCACTGCTTGATTCAAAAATGGTGCTATTAAGACTAAACCAAAATAGCAACTCATATACCAATACTGTCCATGACTTATTGGAGTTAAAGCTGAAAACCAATCACTTAAGTTGACAGATGATTTTGAAAAAATAGCAAATACAAAAGTAATTGAAATAGTATAGAAAATAATCTGTACCCAAAAACTAAACATTTTTTTATAACTAAATTGTGAATAAAGACCGACATACCCACTGATTAAAATATAAATATTTACAGCTGAATATGAGAAAGCTTCTAAAAAATTTGCAAAAATATAGTAAAGATCTTTTTGACTATCAACTTTCTCCAAAATTCCTCCCATACCTAAAACATGTAAATTGCAAATCATCAACATAGCTAAAATTCTACAACATTCAATGCCTATGTGTTTAGTTTTTTTTGCTGTCATATTATGTCTTTCTATATATTTCTATTTCTTTATAATTTTTTTCAGTTTAACGCCTTGACTTCCAGCATCATATCACGTATCTGAGCTGCCAGTTCAAAATCAAGTACTTCGACGGCTTCTTGCATTTGTTTTTCGAGTTTCTTGACGAGTTCCTTGCGTTCATGTTTGTTGAGACTATTGATATCGACTTCCTTGTCCTCTTCCTTGGCAACTGCCTTGGTTACAGCAATCAGGTCACGGATTTCTTTCTTAATTGTCTGAGGTACAATACCATGTTCTTCATTATAGGCCATCTGGATTTTCCGACGACGGGCCGTTTCATCGATAGCACGTTGCATAGACTGAGTCATCGTGTCCGCATACATGATGACATGCCCTTCGCTATTACGGGCAGCACGACCAATGGTCTGGATGAGGCCACGTTCGTTACGAAGGAAACCTTCCTTGTCAGCATCTAGAATAGCAACCAAGCTTACCTCAGGAACGTCAATCCCTTCACGGAGCAGGTTGATTCCGACCAAGACATCAAAAACACCCAAGCGCAGGTCACGGATAATCTCCGTCCGCTCCAAGGTCTTGATATCCGAGTGCATGTACTTGACTTTGATCCCCATTTCCTTGAAGTAGTCAGTCAGGTCTTCTGCCATTTTCTTGGTCAAGGTGGTAATAAAGGTTCGCTCATTTTTTTCAACACGGGCATTGATTTCACCTAAGAGGTCATCAATCTGTCCCATAGTCGGACGAACTTCCACTTCTGGATCCAAGAGTCCTGTTGGACGAATGATTTGCTCAATCACTGTCTCGGTCTGTTCATTTTCGTAGTCGCCTGGTGTTGCTGAAACGTAAACAATCTGATGAACATGACTCTCAAACTCCTCCCGACGGAGAGGACGATTGTCCAAGGCTGACGGTAAACGGAAACCATAATTGACCAACATTTCCTTACGCGAACGGTCTCCATTGTACATACCTTTGATTTGCCCCATGGTCATGTGACTTTCATCAATCATAATCAAGAAATCATCTGGGAAGAAGTCAAGAAGCGTATAAGGAGGCTCTCCTTCACTACGACCATCCATGTGACGAGAGTAGTTCTCAACCCCATTTGTATAACCCATCTCACGTAACATCTCAATATCATACTCTGTGCGCTGCTTCAAACGCTGGGCTTCTAGCAGTTTACCTTCCTTCTCAAAGACAGCTAACTGCTCCTCCAACTCTGCTTGAATCTTGGCAATAGCAACCTCCATGTGGTCGTCATTAGTCACAAAGTGAGTGGCAGGGAAAATCGCCAAATGATCCACTTCACCAAGGACTTGACCTGTCAAAGCCTCAACCTCACGGATACGGTCAATCTCATCCCCGAAAAACTCTACTCGAAAAGCGTGTTCATCTCGGGATGCTGGGAAAATCTCCACCACATCCCCACGCACGCGAAATCTTCCCCGTTGGAAATCAATATCATTGCGCTCAAACTGGATATCCACCAAGTCATTCAAGAGTTTATCACGAGAAATTTCAAGACCTGGACGGAGACTTACAACACTATCAGCGTATTCCTTTGGCGAACCCAGACCATAGATACAAGAAACAGAAGCCACAACGATGACATCATTGCGCTCCAGAAGTGCTGAAGTCGCTGAGTGACGAAGCTTGTCAATCTCGTCATTGACTGAACTGTCCTTCTCAATATAGGTATCACTAGAAGGAACATAGGCCTCGGGTTGGTAATAGTCATAGTATGAAACAAAGTACTCAACAGCATTTTCAGGGAAAAATTCCTTAAACTCCCCATAGAGCTGACCAGCTAGGGTTTTGTTATGGGCAATGACCAAAGTAGGTTTATTGACTTTGGAAATGACCTGACTCATGGTATAGGTCTTCCCAGTACCAGTCGCCCCCATCAAAATTTGGGCCTTTTCTCCACCCTCGATATTGTCAACCAACTGCTCAATCGCTTGGGGTTGATCTCCTGAAGGTTGGTATTTTGATACTAGTTTAAATTGATTGTCTGTAATCCGATTAATCATAATTACCTCGTACACACTTTCTATCCTTCTATTTTACCATAAATTCCATTAGATTCTTTATCTATTGATTTAGCAAATTTGCACTCTTATGTCATATCTTCTTACATAAAAATCATTAAAATTTGCCTTCTGGCTTTTTTTCTGTTATAATTAAAAAATATTCAGAAAGGAGACTAAAAATGAAGAAAAAAATCCTAGCATGTTTGCTCATTTTATTTCCCATTTTCTCACTAGGAATAGCAAAAGCTGACACTGTTAAATCAAAGTATATTATTGCAAGTGATTCATCTTTTGCACCTTTTGTATTTCAAAATTCAAACAACGAGTATACTGGTATTGATATGGACTTGATTAAAGCTATTGCCAAAGATCAAGGTTTCGAAATTGAGATTACTAACCCAGGTTTTGATGCAGCGATCAGTGCTGTTCAGGCCGGACAAGCTGATGGTATTATTGCTGGTATGTCTGTTACGGATGCTCGTAAAGCTACATTTGATTTCTCTGATTCCTACTACACTGCTAATACTATTCTTGGTGTGAAAGAATCCAGTACCATTGCTTCTTATGAAGATCTCAAGGATAAAACAGTTGGTGTTAAAAACGGGACAGCTTCTCAAACGTTCCTTACTGAAAACCAGAGCAAATACGGCTACAAGATTAAAACCTTTTCAGATGGATCATCTATGTATGACAGTCTCAACACTGGAGCTATCGATGCCGTGATGGATGATGAGCCCGTTCTCAAATATTCTATCAGTCAAGGACAAAAATTGAAAACGCCAATCGCTGGGACTCCAATCGGTGAAACAGCCTTTGCCGTAAAAAAAGGAACAAACCCTGAATTGATCCAGATGTTCAATAAGGGGCTTGCTAACCTCAAAGCAAACGGTGAATTTCAAAAAATTCTCGACAAGTATCTAGCTAGCGGAGCAGCAACTACTTCTACAATTACAGTTGACGAAACTACTATCTGGGGCTTGCTTCAAAACAACTACAAACAACTCCTTAGCGGGCTTGGAATCACTCTCGCTTTAGCACTTATCTCGTTTGCGATTGCCATTGTAATTGGGATTATCTTTGGTATGTTTAGCGTTAGCCCATACAAATCTCTTCGTCTTATCTCTGAGATCTTCGTTGACGTTATCCGTGGTATTCCCTTGATGATTCTTGCAGCCTTCATCTTCTGGGGAATTCCAAACTTTATCGAGTCCATTACAGGCCAACAAAGTCCAATTAACGACTTTGTAGCTGGTACCATCGCCCTCTCACTCAATGCTGCTGCTTATATCGCTGAAATCGTTCGTGGTGGGATTCAAGCTGTTCCAGTTGGGCAAATGGAGGCCAGCCGAAGCTTGGGTATCTCTTATGGAAAAACCATGCGTAAGATTATCTTGCCACAAGCAACTAAATTGATGTTGCCAAACTTCGTCAACCAATTCGTTATCGCTCTTAAAGATACAACCATCGTATCTGCTATCGGTTTGGTGGAACTTTTCCAAACTGGTAAAATCATCATCGCTCGTAACTACCAAAGTTTCAAGATGTATGCAATCCTTGCTATCTTCTATCTTGTAATTATCACGCTTTTGACTAGACTAGCGAAACGCTTAGAAAAGAGGATTCGTTAATGGCAAAACTAAAAATTGATGTAAATGATTTACATAAGTATTATGGAAAAAACGAAGTTTTAAAAGGCATTACAACTAAGTTCTATGAAGGAGATGTTGTTTGTATCATCGGTCCATCTGGTTCTGGTAAATCGACCTTCCTCCGTAGCCTTAACCTTCTCGAAGAGGTAACGAGTGGCCATATTACAGTGAATGGTTATGATCTGACTGAAAAATCAACCAATGTCGACCATGTTCGCGAAAACGTCGGAATGGTCTTCCAACACTTCAACCTCTTTCCTCACATGTCCGTCCTAGAGAATATCACTTTTGCACCTATTGAACACAAACGGATGACCAAAGAAGGAGCTGAAAAATTGGGGATGGAGTTGCTGGAGAAAGTCGGTCTTGCAGACAAGGCTAATGCTAACCCAGATAGCCTATCAGGTGGTCAGAAACAGCGTGTAGCCATCGCTCGTGGACTTGCCATGAATCCTGATATCATGCTCTTTGATGAGCCAACTTCCGCTCTGGACCCTGAAATGGTTGGAGATGTACTGAATGTTATGAAGGAATTGGCAGAGCAAGGCATGACTATGATCATCGTAACCCACGAGATGGGATTTGCTCGTCAGGTGGCCAACCGTGTTATCTTTACGGCTGATGGTGAATTCCTAGAAGATGGAACTCCAGATCAAATCTTCGATAACCCACAACACCCTCGTCTAAAAGAGTTCTTGGATAAGGTCTTAAATGTATAAAACAAAACTGTAAGGTTCTCCTTACAGTTTTTTAATTGCGTATTGGATTTTTTGATTTTTTTGAAAATTATGATAAAATAAAAACTATGATAATGAGGAAATCTCATCCCTAGTCCAACTAGGAAAAAATATAGAAATTAGGTAGCTAGATGTCATCAAAGGTTATTGTTACAATTTTCGGTGCGAGTGGAGATTTAGCTAAACGCAAACTCTACCCTTCCCTTTTCAGACTATATAAATCAGGCAATCTTTCTGAGCATTTTGCAGTTATCGGAACAGCTCGTAGACCTTGGAGTAAGGAATATTTTGAATCTGTAGTTGTCGAGTCCATCCTTGATTTGGCAGATAGTACCGAGCAAGCCCAAGAATTTGCCAGCCACTTCTACTATCAAAGCCATGATGTGAATGATACAGAACATTACATTGCTTTGCATCAATTACAAGCTGAGCTGAATGAAAAATACCAAGCTGAACACAATAAGCTCTTTTTCTTGTCTATGGCACCTCAGTTCTTTGGAACCATTGCCAAGCACCTCAAATCTGAAAACATTGTCGATGGCAAAGGTTTTGAGCGCTTGATCGTTGAGAAACCATTTGGTACAGACTACGAAACAGCAAGCAAACTCAATGAAGATCTCCTTGCGGCCTTTGATGAGGAGCAAATCTACCGAATTGACCATTACCTAGGTAAAGAGATGATTCAGAGTATCTTTGCTGTTCGTTTTGCCAACATGATCTTTGAGAATGTTTGGAACCGTGAACACATCGATAATGTCCAAATTACCTTTGCGGAACGCTTGGGTGTAGAAGAGCGTGGTGGCTACTATGATCAATCTGGTGCCCTTCGTGATATGGTGCAAAACCATACTCTCCAACTCCTCTCTCTTCTAGCCATGGACAAACCAGCTAGCTTTACAAAGGATGAGATTCGTGCTGAAAAGATAAAGGTCTTTAAAAACCTCTATCATCCAACTGAGGAAGAATTGAAAGAACAGTTTATCCGTGGTCAGTACCGCTCTGGTAAAATCGATGGCATGAAATACATTTCCTATCGTAGCGAGCCAAACGTCGATCCTGAATCTACAACAGAAACCTTCGCATCTGGCGCCTTCTTTGTAGACAGCGATCGTTTCCGTGGCGTTCCCTTCTTCTTCCGTACTGGTAAACGTCTGACTGAAAAAGGGACTCATGTCAATATCGTCTTTAAGCAAATGGACTCTATCTTTGGAGAACCATTAGCACCAAATATCTTGACCATCTATATCCAACCAACTGAAGGCTTCTCTCTTAGCCTAAATGGGAAACAAGTAGGTGAAGAATTTAACCTGGCACCAAGCTCTCTGGATTACCGTACAGATGCTACAGCTACTGGGGCCTCACCAGATCCTTACGAGAAATTAATCTACGATGTCTTGAACAACAACTCAACCAATTTCAGCCACTGGGATGAGGTAAGTGCTTCATGGAAATTGATTGACCGTATCGAAGATCTCTGGGCTGAAAATGGTGTTCCACTCTACGATTATAAAGCTGGAAGCATGGGGCCACAAGCTAGCTTTGACTTACTTGAGAAGTATGGAGCCAAATGGACCTGGCAACCAGATATCGCCTATCGTGAAGATGGCCGTTTAGAATAGCAAAAATATCCTGCAAGATTGACTTGCAGGATATTTATTTTATATTAAATCAAGCCTTCTAAGAGACCTTTCATAAAGTTTTCTGAGTTAAATTCCCCGATATCATCGATTTTTTCACCGAAACCAATCAATTTTACAGGGATATTAAGTTCTTCGCGGATGGCTAGTACAACACCACCTCGGGCAGTTCCGTCAATTTTTGTCAAAACAATTCCTGTCAATGGTGTTATCTTAGAAAATTCCTTAGCTTGTACCAAGGCGTTCTGTCCAGTCGAAGCATCGAGTGCCAGGAATGTTTCATGGGGTGCCTCTGGAACGACACGCTTGATAATACGACCAATCTTTTCCAACTCGGCCATAAGGTTGTCCTTATTTTGCAGACGCCCTGCTGTATCAATCATGAGAATATCAATTCCTTCTGCTACAGCACGTTCCATCCCATCAAAGACCACACTAGCTGGATCAGCCTTTTCAGGTCCCGTCACAACAGGAACATCAACACGACGGCCCCATTCTGCTAGCTGGGCAACAGCTCCAGCACGGAAGGTATCTGCCGCAACCAACATGACTTTCTTGCCAGCTTGTTTGTAGCGATGAGCCAATTTCCCGATAGAAGTTGTTTTCCCAACACCGTTAACACCAACAAAGAGCATGACTGTCAAACCATCTTGGAAATGGATTTGTTCATCGTAGTTGCCATCCTTCTCATAGAGTTCAACCAATTTCTCGATAATGACACGGCGGAGTGCGTCTGGCTTCTTAGCGTTTTCTAATTTGGCTTCATAGCGTAGTTCTTCTGTTAAGTTTGAAGCGACTTGCACACCGACGTCGCTCATGATGAGCAGTTCTTCCAATTCCTCGAAGAATTCTTCATCGACAGAACGAAAGTTGGCAAAGAAGGCATTCAAACGAGCTCCGAATCCTGTACGGGTTTTCTTGAGACTGCGGTCATATTTTTCCTGAACGGTCTCTTCAACTTGAGGATATTCTTCTTCTACTACTTCAGAAGCGAGCTCTTCTTCAGTTTCTACAGTTTCTTGGCTCTCTTCTTCTAGAATTTCTTCCGGCTCTTGGAGTTGTTCCAATTCATCAGATTCTAGCTCAAGCTCTTCCTGAGCAGTTTTCTCGACTGCTTCTGGTTCAATGACTTCTTCTGTCGAGACCTGTGAAATTTCTCCTTGAGCAGGAGTTTCTTCCACTTTGTCCGTTTCTGTCTCTTCTTGGCTTGTTTCCTTGACAGCCGTTTGGTTTTCTTCAACCTCTTCTGACAAATCAAGATTTTCCAGTGCTTCTTTTACTATATCTTCGATTTTCGGCTCTTCTTTTTTCCCGAATAGACGGTCAAATAATCCCATATTCTAGTTCTCCTTTAGCACGTATTCTTCGATAGCCCAGGCAACGGCTTCCTCGTCGTTGGTCATTGGGGTAATCACATTGGCAACTTCCTTAACCGCTGGAACTGCGTTTTGCATGGCAACTCCCAGACCTGCCCACTCAATCATGGAAAGGTCATTGGCCTCGTCCCCACAAGCCATCACTTGACTTTGGTCAATTCCCAAGTGTTTAACTAATTTCGCTAAACCTGTTGCCTTGTGGACGTTTTTCGGCGACCATTCCAATAAGAGTTCACGCGATTTGAAGATTTCGTATTGGTCAAACAATTCAGGAGAAATCTGTTGAATAGCTGCATCCAAAGGTTCTTTGGCAAAGGCAGTTACACATTTATTATACGTCATCTGACTAGATAGATCTTCAAAAGCGATAGGCACGAAAGTCAGGGCTGGGTTGAACTTAGCATAGAGACTTTCTTGATCCGACTGGATTTGATAGACTGTTCCTTCTGAAATGGCATCTAACGGAAGTCCGAGTTTTTCAGTTTCCTCGTACAATCGCGCCACATCGTCGATTGAAAAGACTGTTTTATCGAGAATCTCTCCTGTATTTTTCTGAACCAGACCACCATTAAAGGTGATAGTGTACTCGTCCTCCTGACCGTCAGTCCCTAGCTCATGGAGAAAGAAATCCATAGCCTTTAGAGGACGACCCGTTGTCAGTACGACCTTGATGCCACGATCACGCGCAGCTTTGAGGACCGCCTTGGTACGATCTGTCAGCTTTTTATCCGTTGTCAGCAAGGTGCCATCCAAGTCCAATGCAATCAATTTAATATCTGCCATTACAAGCCCTCCATATAAGCCATCACTGATTGGTCCTTATGGTGGCCAATCACTGCTTCTGCTAATTCTAAAATCTCTGGTCGCGCATTTTCAGGAGCGATTGGGTGCCCGACGACCTGCATCATGTGAAGGTCATTGAGATTATCTCCAAACGCCATGACCTGATCCATAGTTAGACCCAGCTTTTTAGCCAACTCAACAATAGCCACACCCTTATCAACATAGTCCAAGACAATATCGATGGATTCAAAACCTGTTGTCATGGCTTTCACACCAGAAACGTTTTCGTTGACCCAGGCCTCTCCAGCTTCTATCGTTTCTTCAGTAAAGTTCGTAGTAAATTTAAAAATCTCATCCGTGATATATTCCAAACTAGCTACTTTTTGAATGTTTTCATTGTAGTGACGGCTAAACATGAGATAGGTCTCATCCACTGTATCCAAAACATAACAAGCTTTTTTCCCAGTCAGGAGCATTTTTCTTTCATCAAAATAAGGCGATTTCTTCAAAGCTTCAAAAGTGCTCAAGTAAAAATCCCGAGACATAGTAGCCTCGTACATATCCTCACCATGAAACTCAACATAGCTCCCATTTTCAGCTATAAAAATCAATTCATCACGCACATCCGCAAACAACTTTTTCAGGGACAAGATCCCACGACCCGAAGCCACAGCAAAATAAATCCCCTTTTCCTTGTAGGAAACAAGTACGTTTTTGAGGCGTTCCATATCAAACCGACCTTCTCCATCTAGAAAGGTTCCATCCATATCGGTTGCTACAAGTTTAATCATAAAATCCTTCATACTCCAATTGATAAATCTATCTTCTATTATACCATAGATAAGTTTAAAAAGGTCCAGTACAGTAGGAGTGGCTGCTGGATAGTAGGTCTTTTTCAGTAAAGATTCTCCACTATCATAACCAAAAGTTGTCTCCTGAAATGATGTTCAAAGCTAAGGGAGTTAACGTAGGAATTTCTACCATCTACTGCTGGATTCATCATGGAAAATTAGGACTAACCAAACAGAACCTTCTTTATCCTAGAAAAGGAAAAACTGTCAAGAAACAAGCTAGTCTCAACTTTAAACCTGCTGGTCAATCCATTGAACAGCGTCCTGAAGCTATCAGTCTTCGCTTAGAGGATGGGCACTATGAGATTAATACAGTCCTACTTACAAGAGCGAAAAATCACTGCTTGCTTGTCTTGACGGATCGAAGGAGCAAACATCAAATCATTCGATTAATTCCAAATAAAAGCGCTGAGTCGGTCAATCAGGCTCTAAAACTCATCTTAAAACAGCATCAAATTCTTTCCATCACGGCAGATAATGGAGCCGAATTCAACCGCTTGTCTGATGTGTTTTCTAAGGAACATATCTACTATGCACACCCCTATAGGGGAACTAATAAGAATCACAACAGGGTCATTCGTAGATGGTTGCCTAAAGGAACCAAGAAAACGACTCCTAAAGAAGTCGCCTTCATTGAAAATTGGATTAATAACTATCCTAAAAAATGCTTGGACTACAAGTCTCCCAGAGAAGACTGCTTGCTGACTAACTTGAATTTGAAATTTAGCTTTAAACTAATAATAGACTTTTACTCCTAAAATTGATAAAATAAAAAAGAAAATAATAGAAAAAGGGAACTGTAAATCACTATGATGAACATGCAAAACATGATGCGCCAAGCACAAAAACTTCAAAAACAAATGGAACAAAGTCAAGCAGAACTCGCTGCTATGCAATTTGTTGGAAAATCTGCTCAAGACCTTGTCCAAGCAACTTTAACAGGAGCCAAAAAGGTGGTCAGCATTGACTTTAACCCAGCAGTTGTAGATCCAGAAGATCTAGAAACCTTGTCTGATATGACCGTTCAAGCCATCAACGCTGCTCTAGAACAAATCGACGAAACGACTAAGAAAAAATTAGGTGCTTTCGCTGGAAAATTACCATTCTAATCACCTACAGAAAAAGGAGGAAGGTTCACTTCTCCTTTTTTTCTCTGTTAGAAATTAAAGAACTCCGTAGCTTTTTTCAAAAGGAGATCGGTGTATTCTGGATCTTCCTGAGCTGCTGCTAAAGTCTCCTGTAGCATCTCCATGTCATCTGTAATCATCCCATCCACTGACAACTGCAACGATTTATCAAGTGCGTCAGAGCTATTGATGGTCCATACGTAAAGCTTTTGTTCTGTATACCAAAGTTTAGTAACAAAATATTCATCCAATGTTGAATACTCCATAGTATAGCCCGTTGCCTTGGTTTTTGGGAAAATACTATTATAAGGCAAGATGAAATAAGCTGGAATAGTCGAATCATATTTCAAAACTTGGTCAATCACATGATAGTCTAGTGATTGCATCTGATGACCATACTGCTTAATAATCGGTCCATACTTCTCTAGAAAACGTTCCATCATTTGTGGACTGTCTTTTTTACTGGTTTTGATTTCAATCAACAATCTTTGATGAAGTTCATTCGCGCGATTGAGATAGTCATCAAAACTAGATATTTTGGTTCGATAGCCATTTTCAAAAATATCTAACCCTGTCAACTCCTCCAAAGTCAAGTCTTGAGGTCTGGCATTGATACCTGCTAAGTTCTTAAGATTGGCGTCATGCATCATCACAAA
Source organism: Streptococcus sp. M143 (assembly GCF_000162495.1). NCBI lineage: Bacteria > Bacillati > Bacillota > Bacilli > Lactobacillales > Streptococcaceae > Streptococcus > Streptococcus sp. M143. The sequence continues at coordinate 530,208 of NZ_GG730097.1, forward strand.
CTGACCATCTTTGGTCTCCTGTACATCCATTTCAATCAAATCTGGTTTTAGTTGCGCTGTTTTTTCCAAAGACTGAACAGTGTTTTGTACACCATTTTTATTTGAAACACCCCTATGTGAAATGACTAAAGGGGTATTTGTCACAGGAGCTTCCAGATAGATATAACCTTCCAGCGCAAAAAAGATACTAGCGCAGCCCATAACTCCCCATCTCATCAAATGGTCTTTTTTTCTTCTTGGCATAATCTCCAGTTCCTCACCGGTCAAAAAGGAGACAAACTTAACAAGGAAATAGGTCAACGCCATATAGTGGATGTTTTTTATCAAGACAAAGTTGATAACTCCAAGAATCAGTGATTCTTTCTGTGTTAAATTGTCAATTACAATCTGTCCTATTAGCAAGGGAGTCAAGAGAAGGAAGAAAAAGAGATAGGTTTTAATAATAATGAGTAGCAAGTTCCAAGCATAAAAGAGAACTTGTTTTTTTGTCTTTTGTAGGCTATATTTTACTCCTTCTCTCACAGTCCTCTTTTCAAAGAGAATCTTCGGAAGGGCAAACATGAGTCGGACAGACACATAGAGCAAAATCCAAGCAGATGCAAAAATCATCAAGCCTACTAGCCAGTGCTTGTCTTCCAGGTAAGTCACGATAAAGTCTGGAATAACGATTTTATTTAAGTAATAAATTTTTAAAATTTTCCTGATGAAAGGAAAGAGCATGGCTACGTAGAAGAATACAAAGGCCATCTTACAGAAGCTCAAGCGTTTCATGAACAGAAAACTTTGCTGGAAAACTTTGCGACTGTACTCAATTAAGGTTCTCTTTTCGTGGTAGAGAAGGTGACGCGCCCCAATAAAGAGGAGGCAAATTTGAAAATAAGCTACCAAAAGATTGATTGCTATCAAAAAGAGAAAGGCCAGACTGATTAAAGGAGAACTCGTGATAATGGCAAAAATATTATTGTAAGAAATAAACAAATAGCCCGTCTGGCTGAGTAAAAGACCAGCAAGAAAAGAATTGAGAGGTAACCACAGATATTCCACCATCATGAAAATTAAGAAAAAGAGGAAGAGAACTTTATCTAGGTTGAGGTAAATTTTCCTAAAACCTAGCTTTTTAGGTTTTTCAGGTTTCATAGGCACTCCTAGTCTAGAAATTGAGATAAGTCTAACCCGCCAAAGGGATTCATAGATAGATTACTCTGTTCTTCTAACAGTAGTTTTCCTTCATCCGATTCCAAAAAGGCTTCATAAACACGCGCCGTCATGCGGGCATCTTCTAAACTATTATGTGACTTACCATGAAAGCCTAAGAAATTAGCTACAGTTTGTAATTTAAGATTTGCTATGCCGTGTAGGTCGGAACTACGGCGTTCAAAAGCCTCATCATATAAATCAACCTTATACTGGTCACGATAATCAATACCATGCTCCAAGAGAATAGGTAAATCACTCTTAGCTGCATTGTAACCAACGATAGGTAAGTCGCCAACAAATGCCTGAAAGTCTTTTAAAACTTTTTCTACTTTTGGCGCATCTTTCAAGGTTTCAGCTGTAATTCCTGTCAAACCATTGATAAAACTCTTTAAAGGCACGCTGGTATGAACATAAGAATCAAAAGCAGCGCTTTCTTGTCCATCTTGAAAGCGAACTGCTGATACTTGAATTAAATGGGTAACCCCTTCGTGTTGATTGAATTCTAAGTCAAAGGCGATATAGTCTCTTAATTTTTCCATCATTTACCTCAATTTAAACTATAAATAATAAAAGAAGCCATCAGGTTAGTGAATAACCCAAACAGCTTCTTTATTTTCCTCCAAATAGGCGAGCAAAAAAGCCTTTTTTGGTTGCTTGGACTTCTTCTTTTGCTTGGTCCAACTCTAGTTTCAAGCTTTCTTGATCCTTCATTGCTTGAAGAGTCAACTGTTGCTGTTGGTCCAACTGTTTGTCCTTTTCAGCAATCTGGCGATCTTTGATGCGCATCTGCTCATCTTTTTCTGCTAACTGCTGGTCTTTGGCCTTGAGTTGCTCATACAATCGAAGAATTTCAGCGTTTTTCTCATCAACCAAGATTTCCATCAGTTCACGTTGTTTGACATCATCACTGACTGGTTCATCTTCAAAAATCGTTTTTTTGTAGATTTCTTCTAGCTTAATCAAGCCACTTCGAGTAACTACTGTTACACCTTTGTCATTTTTTTTCGTGTCCTCTTCTGGAAGTTCTTTGACACGATTGTTGATTGCCTGACGAGATAGTCCTAAGACCTCTGCAATCTCGCTGACGGTCATTTCAATACTCATAATATCCTCTGAAACGTTTTCTAGCTTTTCTTTATTTAAATCTTATCATAAGCTAGATAAACTGTCAAATTTCCGCTTAATTCAAGGCCTTTAAAAAGGCTAGTAAGACTTGGGCCGAACGACGCCCAGCTTCGATAATAAACTCATCAAAAGAGATAGAGGCTTCGTGATTGGCATTGTCACTCATAGCACGAATGACGAGGAAAGGTAGGTCAAGAGCCTGAGCCGCTTGAGCAATGGCCGCCCCTTCCATTTCAACTGCTAAAACATCTGGAAAGTGGGATTTGATACTAGCAATCTTATCTTCTCCAGCTATAAAACTGTCCCCTGTAGCAATCAAGCCTAGGTGCCAGGTCTGTTCTACTTGAGATAAACTTTCTTGAATCCTAGCGATGAACTTCTTGTCAGATTCAAAGTAAAGAGATTGACCAGCCATTTGGCCATAAGCATAACCAAAAGCAGTCACATCCACATCATGATAGACAAGTTTATCCGCAATCACGACATCACCAACAGCAATCCCTTCAGCAAGAGCACCTGCTGATCCTGTATTGATGATAGCTTCTACCTGAAAATGGTCAGCTAACACTGCTACACTCATAGCCGACATGACCTTTCCAATCCCACTCTGAACTAGAACGACTTCTGTGTTGCCAACAGAGCCAGTGTAGTAAGTATTTCCTAAGACTTGGACTTCTTTAGGTTTTTCCAAATTCTGAGTCAAGTGTAGGAGTTCCTCTGGCATTGCTGCAATGATTCCAATTTTCATTTGATGTCCTTTCCAATTACAAGAGTTTCATCGCCAAAACTAGCAAAATCAAAAGTAAAATTACCGCAAATAGAATTCGATTGAGTTTCGAATTAAAAACATTTCTCTTGGTGTTCTCAATACGACGGCTCTTATGAATCGTTGGTTCTACTTCGATTGTAAGTGTATCTTGACTAAAACCGTGGTCTCTAGAACGTGAATAACCAAAATGTTGTGAAGATGTTGGTAGGATTTTTGTTTCCTCATCATCTTGAAGGGGTGGTCCTGAGATTTTCTCTCCACGATTGGCACGTTCAATCATTTCATCTGTTAATAAAGGTTTTCCCATGGGTTTCTCCTCTATTTCTTTTGTAGTTCCCAGTACTGGATCGCCATAATGGTCTTGGCATCACAGATATGACCTGACTGGATCAGGTTCTTGGCTTCCTCTAGGCTTACTTCTAAAACTTCCAAAGTTTCATCATCATCTTGTGGGCGAGAATTTTCCACCTTGACCAAATCACTAGCGAGGTAGAGTTTTAGTTTTTCATTACAAAATCCAATCGCAGAATAGAAATCGTACAACAGTTCTAACTTACCAGTGTAGGCAACCTCTTCTTCCAATTCACGAAGTGCCGCTGCCATTGGATCAGCATTTTCACCAAGTTCTAGTTTACCAGCAGGAATCTCATAAGAAACCGCCTCGATTGCCTTTCGGTATTGCTTAACAAGAACGATTTCGTCTTCAGCTGTCACAGCTAGTACACAAACAGCTCCATTGTGAAAAATTAAGTCACGTTGGGCAGTCCCCTTTCCTTCTGGTAGTTCCACCTGGTCTTGTACTAGTTTGAAAATAGGACCTTGATAGATTTCCTTACGACTAATCGTTTTTTCTTCAAATTCCATGACAAACTCCTACTGATTCTTGGGATGATGAGGGAGGCGAGTCGCATATTCATCTTTGTTGACCTGACGTCCACGGCCGATAGCAATAGCATCAGCAGGAACATTCTTGGTAATGGTTGAACCCGCTCCAACCAGAGAATTATCCCCAAGTTCTACAGGAGCAATAATAGTTGAGTTTGAGCCAACAAAGACATTGTTGCCAATGACAGTTTTGTATTTATTTTTGCCATCGTAGTTGACTGTAATAGTTCCTGCACCGAAGTTAACATGGCTACCCACTTCGCAGTTTCCAATATAGGTCAAATGACCCGCCTTGGTATTTTCACCGATTGAAGATCCTTTTACTTCAACAAAGTTTCCAATGTGAACTTGAGTACCAAGACTTGAACCCGGACGGATATGGGCATAAGGACCAACAGTTACACCGTCTGCTACCAAACTTTCCTCAATCATGGAATTCGTAATCACGGCTCCAGATCCAATGGTGCTATCCACGATATAAGTTCCATTTGTTAAAATAGTCTCCGCCCCAATCTTCGTTTGACCTTTCAAGGTAACGTTGGCTTCAATTTGGACTTCAGGAGCAATCTCAACATCAATGTCAATGTAAGTTGCTTCTGGATTAACAAAGCTGACACCATTGACCATATGTTTTTGATTGATACGGCGGCGCATCACTGCTTCCGCAGTCGCAAGAGCTACACGGTCATTTACCCCAAGACTTTCATCAAAATCCTTGAGAGTATAAGCGCCAACCTTCTCACCCGCATTACGGAAAATACCAATCACGTCAGTAATATAGTACTCACCTTGGGCATTGTTGGTGTTGATGTTTTTAAGAGCCTCAAAAAGACGTTCATTGTCAAATACATAAGTTCCCGTATTGATTTCCTTAATCTGCTTTTCAAAGTCTGTGGCATCTTTCTGCTCCACAATCCGAAGAACTTCAGCGTTATCGTTGCGGACGATACGACCATATCCAAAAGGATCAGCTGCTTCAGCTGTTAAAATCGTCGCAACATTTTTGTGATTGATATGGAAATCCAAGAGATTTTTCAAGCTTTCACCTGTAATCAGAGGAGTATCCCCAGCGATGACTAAGGTATGTCCAGAACGATTTTGGAGAATGGGCTCTGCCATCATGACAGCATGCCCTGTTCCTAGTTGTTCTGATTGGGTAACAAAGTCTGTCTGCCCAGCCAAGACTTGCTCAACTAACTCAGCCTTGTGTCCCACTACGGTAACTGTCTTTTCAGGTTGAATAGCTCCAACACTGCGAAAAACATGTTCCAACATCGAAATTCCTGCTACTTTATGAAGTACTTTGGGAAGATCTGATTTCATGCGAGTACCCTTACCCGCTGCTAAAATAATGGCATAATTTGACATACTATTCTCTTTTCTGTAAAAATTCCCTTATATTATACCATAATTTTACTTTTAAAGAACAAACAAACAGGTGCTTTCCTGAAAATCTCCCCTACTTGTCTACATTTCTAAACTGTTTCCTTTGATTTTTTTTAGATTTTACGATAAACTAAATAAGTATGAGAAAAAAAATTCATCCAGCTATTATTTTTAGTTTATTTGGAATTTTCATAGCGATTTTACTCCTCAACAAACCAAGTTTTGAGGATCATCCTATCAAAACTAAGCCAAATGCTCTTCAAGTTGAAACACAAGCCTTGCATAATCTTGACAAACCCATTATCGACGTCTCTGGTTGGCAAAGACCTGAGGAGATTAACTACGACACCTTATCTCAAAATATTTCTGGTGTTATTGTTCGCGTTCACAATGGGGCTCAACATACTGAAGCAAATGATGCTGCCTTTATCAATGGTGTCGATAAAGCTTATAAAAATCACATATCAGAATTCCAAAAACGGAATGTCCCTGTGGGGGTTTATGCCTATGTAGCTGGAAAAAGTAAAGAAGATATGGAGAAGGCTGCTGAAGTTTTCTATAATGCTGCTTCTCCCTACAATCCTAGCTACTACTGGTTAGATGTTGAAGAAAAAACAATGTCTGATATGAATGAAGGTGTTGAGGCCTTTCGCGCCAAACTGGCAGCTCTCGGCGCTAAAAACATCGGCATCTACGTTGGGGTTTACTTCATGCAAGAGCATAGTATCAATACAGAAAAGTTCACTGCTATTTGGATCCCTTCCTATGGAACGGACTCTGGTTATTTTGAAACGAAGCCAAATACTGATCTGGACTACGATCTCCACCAGTACACATCTAAAGGAAGAATTGCAGGATTTGAACATCATTTGGACATCAATTTGATTTCTACTGCTAAAGAGAAGGAAGAAACCTTCAGAAAACTATTTTTAAGACCATAAGACAAGTGAAAATAACAAACTTTTTCACTTGTTTTTTCATTTTCTCCCTGTCTGTGTTATAATTGATAGCATAGAGAAAGAATTTTATGAAATTGAGGATTTTATTATGTTTTCATGGATTGCACGAGTTATTAAAGGAATCGTCATCGCATTAGGATTTATCCTACCGGGAATTTCTGGCGGTGTTTTAGCAGCTATTTTGGGTATTTACGAGAGAATGATTGGCTTTCTGGCTCATCCTTTTAAGGATTTTAAAGAGAATGTCCTTTACTTTATCCCAGTAGCTATCGGGATGTTGCTTGGGATTGGTTTGTTTTCCTATCCGATCGAGTATTTGCTAGAAAATTACCAAGTCTATGTTTTGTGGAGCTTTGCTGGAGCTATCATCGGTACAGTTCCTAGCCTCCTTAAAGAATCTACTCGAGAATCTGATCGTGATAAGATTGACCTAGTTTGGTTCTGGACTACCTTTATCATTTCAGGATTTGGCCTCTACGCTTTAAATTTTGTTGTAGGTTCACTCAGTGCTAGTTTTGCAAACTTCATCTTGGCAGGTGTTCTTTTAGCTCTTGGTGTCTTGGTGCCTGGTTTAAGTCCGTCAAATCTACTTTTGATTTTGGGACTGTACGCTCCAATGCTGACTGGTTTTAAGACCTTTGATTTATTCGGGACCTTCCTTCCTATCGGCATTGGTGCAGGAGCAACTCTCATTATCTTTTCAAAATTGATGGACCATGCCTTGAACAACTACCACTCTCGTGTCTATCACTTTATTATCGGAATTGTGCTTTCAAGCACTCTCTTAATTTTGATTCCAAATGCTGGAAATGCTGAAAGTATCCAATACACTGGACTTTCTATTGTGAGCTATGTTCTCATCGCCTTCTTCTTTGCGCTTGGCATTTGGCTTGGTATCTGGATGAGCCAGCTGGAGGATAAGTATAAATAATGGCAAAGAAAGTTAAGATTAAAAAAACCTTGGTCGAGCAGATCTTGACCAAGGCAGGGATTGAGCACACAGGGATTCAAATCAATGCGCTTGAAGGAGAACTTCCTCCTGAATACGACCGAAAACAGATTTTTAAAACCTTGGCTCTGCTGGGTGACAAGACAGGACCAATCATCGGAATTGTTCCCATAACGGAACACCTCGCCGAGAAAAAACTAGCAAAGGTTTCTGGCAATAAAAAGGTGAGCATGATTCCACAGAAGGACTTGGAAAAAACGACAGGCTATGTTCATGGAGCTAACAACCCTGTCGGTATTCGTCAGAAACACAATTATCCAATTTTTATTGATCAGACTGCTTTGGACTTGGATCAAATGATTGTCTCTGCTGGGGAAATTGGCCACAGCATTATCGTAGCGCCACAAGACTTGGCCAGCTTTGTAAAAGCGGATTTTGCTGATATCTTGGAGGAAAGTAAGTAATGAAACTCTATTTTGTTCGTCATGGCCGCACTCTATGGAATCTTGAAGGACGTTTTCAAGGTGCTAGTGGTGACTCTCCCCTTCTTCCAGAGTCTATTGATATCCTAAAACAACTTGGCCAGTATCTTAAGGATATTCCTTTTGATAAGATTTATTCAAGTGATTTACCTAGAGCGATTAAGTCTGCTGAAATTATCCAAAGTCAACTCCAGGCTCCTTGTACTTTAAAGAGCATTCCTGACCTGCGCGAATGGCAACTTGGAAAACTTGAAGGTTTAAAAATCGCTACGCTCAATGCCATCTATCCACGACAAATCAAGGCCTTTCGCTCTAATCTCGCTCAGTTTGATACGAAGATGTTTGAAGCGGAATCCCTCTACTCTACGACTCAGCGTACTATTCAATTTATCAAATCTCTGAAAGGAAGTCCGGCTGAAAACATTCTAATCGTCGGTCATGGTGCAAATCTCACTGCTAGCCTACGTACTCTTCTAGGCTATAAAGAGGCTCATCTTCGCAAAGATGGAGGCTTGGCCAATGCCAGTCTTACAATTTTGGAGACTGAGGATTTTGAAACCTTCACTCTGGAAAGATGGAATGACACTTCCTATCAAGAAAAATAATGGAACTTGATCCCAATGGTCAAGTTCTTTTTAGTTTTCAAAGAATATCCGTGAATTTCTTGACTATTTATGATAAAATGGGAGTATCGCAAAAAAGACTCATCGTATCAAATTTTGAGTAAAACTAGGAGGAACCCATGTCTACAGAACATATGGAAGAACTAAATGACCAGCAGATCGTTCGCCGTGAAAAAATGGCTGCGCTCCGTGAACAAGGAATCGATCCCTTCGGAAAACGTTTTGAACGTACTGCTAACTCTCAAGAACTTAAAGACAAATTTGCAGAACTTGATAAAGAACAACTACACGAATTAAACGAGACTGCTACAATTGCTGGACGTTTAGTTACTAAACGTGGTAAAGGGAAAGTCGGCTTCGCCCATCTCCAAGACCGTGAAGGTCAAATCCAAATCTACGTTCGTAAAGACGAAGTTGGTGAAGAAAACTATGAAATCTTCAAAAAAGCTGATCTTGGTGACTTCCTCGGTGTCGAAGGTGAGGTTATGCGCACCGATATGGGAGAACTTTCTATCAAGGCAACTCACATCACTCACTTGTCTAAAGCACTTCGCCCGCTTCCAGAGAAATTCCACGGTTTGACTGATGTTGAAACAATTTACCGTAAACGTTACCTTGACTTGATTTCGAATCGTGAAAGCTTTGAGCGCTTTGTCACTCGTTCAAAAATCATCTCTGAAATCCGTCGTTACCTTGATCAAAAAGGATTCCTTGAAGTGGAAACACCTGTCCTTCATAATGAAGCCGGTGGTGCTGCTGCCCGTCCATTTATCACTCACCACAATGCCCAAAACATTGACATGGTACTTCGTATCGCAACTGAGCTTCACTTAAAACGTCTTATCGTTGGTGGTATGGAACGTGTCTATGAAATTGGCCGTATCTTCCGTAACGAAGGAATGGACGCCACTCACAACCCTGAATTCACTTCTATCGAAGTTTATCAAGCTTATGCAGACTTCCAAGATATCATGGACTTGACGGAAGGTATTATCCAACATGCTGCTAAATCAGTCAAAGGTGATGGCCCAGTAAACTATCAAGGAACTGAAATTAAGATCAATGAACCGTTTAAACGTGTTCATATGGTGGATGCTATTAAGGAAATTACTGGTGTTGACTTCTGGCAAGATATGACTTTCGAAGAAGCAAAAGCTATCGCTGCTGAGAAGAAAGTTCCAGTTGAGAAACACTATACTGAAGTTGGTCACATCATCAACGCTTTCTTTGAAGAATTTGTCGAAGAAACTTTAATCCAACCAACCTTTGTCTATGGACATCCAGTAGCTGTCTCACCGCTCGCTAAGAAAAATCCTGAAGACGAACGCTTTACTGACCGTTTCGAGCTCTTCATTATGACCAAGGAATATGGTAATGCCTTTACCGAGTTGAACGACCCAATCGACCAACTTAGCCGTTTTGAAGCTCAAGCTAAAGCTAAAGAGCTTGGGGACGATGAAGCAACAGGTATCGACTACGACTACATTGAGGCTCTTGAATACGGTATGCCACCAACAGGTGGTTTGGGTATCGGTATCGACCGTCTCTGCATGCTCCTCACTGATACAACCACTATCCGTGACGTATTGCTCTTCCCAACAATGAAATAAACTCTTATCCTCTGGTACTTTCCAGAGGATTTTTAAGACTAAAAGAGACTGAGGTTAACTCAATCTCTTTTTCTTATTCTTGATTTTTAACTTGACTGGTGGCTACATCTTCTCCAAACCATTTTTGACTAATTTCTTGGAACTTACCATTCTTGTAAAGACTAGAAAATCCTTCATTTATCTTATTAACCAGAGTTGTATCTTCCTTACGTGCTCCAACTGCAAAAGCTTCTGTTTCTAGTCCAACTGTAAAGACATTATAATCATTTAAAATGCCTTCTGCTTCTAAATAATAGTTTGCATAGACACGATCAATCAATAGGCCGTCAATTCGATCGTTTTTCAAATCAATCAAGGCTTCATTAAAAGTTTGGTACTGATTCGCTTCATTATTAGCGACAATATCCTTCAAAATCGCTGGATTTCCTTCAAAGTCCGCATAACCAGATGAACCAGCTTGAGCTCCCAAAGTCTTTCCAGTCATATCTTTTGCAGTCGTGATACCTGACGATTTCTTAGTAACCAATACCTGCTCATTCTTCATATATGAGTTACTGAATGCTACCTTTTCACGACGTTCGTCTGTAGCGGAATAGCCATTCCAAATCAGATCAATCGTTCCTTTTGTCAATTCAGCTTCTTTCAAATCCCAATCAATCGGTTGCCAATTTACCGTAATTCCGTATTTTTCAAAAACAGCTGTAGCTAAATCAATATCAAATCCTGCATAGGAACCATCTTTCTGAGCAAATCCCATTGGAACAAAAGTACTATCAAATCCAATAGTAATAGACTTGTTAGACTCGTACTTAGACCAATTATCTCCACTAGTTTCACTAGAATTTTTCCCACAAGCTACTAAGAACAAAGCAGCCATTAGACTGACTAATACAAGCATCAATTTTTTCATCATTTTTCCTCCTATTTAGGCTCTACTTTTAATAATACATCTGCAATATTTTCAGCGAATTGTAAATCGTGGGTAACCACAATTTGCGTCATCCCAAGTTCCCTATTTTGCAAAATCAGTTTTTCCACTTCCAAGCGTAATTCTGGATCCAAGGCAGAAGTTGGTTCATCGTAACCAATGATTTCTGGGTCAATCATCATAGCACGCGCCAAAGCCACCCGCTGCTTTTGCCCACCTGATAGTGAGAAGGGATAAGCATCTGCGTGCCCTGCTAGTCCTAACTGTTCCAAGAGTCCACGCGCCTTCTTCTCAGCCTCTTCCTGCTTCATTCCCATAGTTTTCACAGGCGATAGGGTCAAATTGTCCAGAACTGATAAATGAGGGAAAAGTTGAAAATCTTGGAAGACAAATCCTAGTAGGTTGCGTTTTTCTAGTTCGTCTAAAGCTAGAGATTCACCGTTATAGTAGATTTCTCCAGAATCAATAGTTTCCAGTCCAGCTAACATACGTAATAAGGTTGTTTTTCCGCCTCCTGATGGACCTACGATTGCCAGGATTTGCTTTTCAGGAATTGATAGGCTGAAATTAGTTAAGATTTGTTTGCCACCAAAGGCCTTGTTGATGTTTCGTAATTCTAACATGGCAATCTCCTATCTGTAATAACTGTACTTCTTCTCAACTTTTTTGGCAAGGATAGTCACAATACCAATCAAAATCAAGTAAATTGCTCCTGCCAAGAACATAGGAACCAGACTAGCATCACGGTTGGCTGCTGTCCGACTAGCCAAAATTAAATCTGAAATCCCCAAAGCATAGACCAAAGAAGTATCCTTGACCAAACTCATGACCTCATTAAATACACTAGGAAGAACAATTTTGGTCACCTGTGGTAAGATAATATAGCGCACTGTGGCAAAAGGGCTAAACTTCAAGACCTTAGCAGCCTCATATTGACCCTTAGGAATGGTATCAATCCCCCCACGGAAGATTTCAGCAAAGTAAGCTGCATAATTTAAAACAAAGGCAATAATAGCCGCAGGAAGGCGATCCAAACGAATCCCAATATTTGGGAGCACATAATAGATAAAGATCAATTGCAAGAGCAAGGGTGTTCCCCGCATGATCCAGATATAAATATTGATCAGATAATGGAGGAGCTTCCAATGGACTTGCAAGGCAAAGGCAATCAAAACGCCCAAGGGAATAGAAAAAATCAAGACCAGTACAAAAACCTGTAAGGTCATGCTTGCACCGCTCAATAAACTCGGTAATATCTCAAACAAATAAGACATACTGCACCTCCTGAAAATAATTATTCCTATTATAGCATAAATAAACAATTTAGCAAGGGTTATTGTAAAAAAATTCTGTTTCCTTTTGAAAATAAAAAACCGCATCCATCAAAATGACTAGATACAGTTTTGCTTTATAGGATATTTTTAAAGTGTTTCTAGCAGTTCTTGCATCTGAACATCATCTGGAATCAGTTTTAAATATACCTCTGCTTGAGTCTTAGCTTCTTCAAAATACCCCAATTCACGCAAGAGATAAGTATATTGTTCCAGAAACTCTGGATTGTCCTTGAGGTCAGACGACAGTTCTTGATAGAGCTCATAGGCCCTATCTAAATCCTCGATTTCCTGATAAGAACGGGCAATCATCCACTTGGTCAAGACGTTTTCAGGTTCTTGACTTTGGAGAGCGATAATGTCCTCAAACCGCTCTTGTTCCATATAGATGGTTGCAAGGCGAAGGAATATTTCTTCTGTATCCTCTGCATCTTCTTTTGCAGTAAGGAGAAAGTCCTCCGCACCGCTAGGATCATGTAATTCATACGAGAACTGAGAAGCAGCTAGTAAGAGACGAGTTTCAAATGGATTTTTCTCCAAACCCTGTTTAACGATACGGAGAGCTTCTTCTATCTGATGTTCCTTGTGCAAGGATTGACTATAACCATACTCATATCCCTCAAAATCTGGCGAAATGGTATCAATCTGCTTAAAGTAGAGAGCTGATTTTTGATACTCTTCTTGGTCAAAGTAAAGACTAGCCAGTTCAAAGGCAGTTTGGTCATCGTATTCTAGTTCTAAAGCTTTTTCTAAGAATTCTGTAGCAGCTTCAAACTTGCCTAACTGGGCATAAGCGTAGCCAATTCGTTGGTAGGTTGAGACACCCGTTTGCTCATAGATGGAGCGATTGTCTAATTGAGTATAGCCCTGAATAGCTTCCTGATAATTTCCTAACTCACTATCTAACTCAGCCAAACCAAAAACTAATAAGGGATCGTCTGAGTAGTTTAGGGCTTCCAGTAACTTTTCACGCGCTACATCTGTCAATCCCTCCAACTGATAGAGGTCTGCCTTCAAGGCCAAAGCCGATACATACCAGTCACTTTCAGGTGTGATTTCCTCAAGGTAAGCAAATGCTTCCTCAACATTGCCATCCTCGCTAGCAATACTTGCTAAGTTCAGATTCACTTCTGGAAATTCTGTAACGATATCTTGGTAAATCTCTTTTGCTTGAGGATAAAAGCCAATTCCCTCTAGATAGCTTGCTAGTTCGTAAAGAACTTCACTTGAATCTGTTTCGAGGGCCTTGTGAAAATACTGATCCGCCTTGGTTAAATCCTGTTCATCCAAAGCCTGGAGCATGCGTTGACTATTGTTCACTCTTGATTTCCTCCCCTTCTTCATACAAACCGCTGACTTTTTTATACCAGTTAAAGATAGCTGAGATAACGACCTTGGCAGAAGCATAGACAGGAATTCCCAGCAAGACTCCCCAAATACCAAACATAGAACCTGAAGTTAGGAGAACAAAGAGGACATTGATCGGATGGATGTTCAGTTGACTACCCAAAATAAGCGGAGATACGAAGCGACCTTCAATCGTTTGTTCCACGATAAAGACAATGACGACTTTTAAAAGCATGACTGGTCCTGCAATCAAGCCAAGAACTAAAGCTGGAAGCATGGCAAGGAAACTACCCAGGTAAGGTACTAGATTGAGGATACCAGCCGTAATACCAAGAGTTACAGCATATCTGAGACCAATAATCTTAAAGAAGATAATAAACATAATTGCCACGATAATAGCAACTGTAACCTGTCCTCTAACGTAGTTTGACAGCTGTTTATTGACATCCGATAGGACTTCACCCGCAGGTTCTTTTAACTTCGTTGGAATAAACTTAGTCAAATAATCTCGCAAGCCTTTTCCATCGCGCAAGAGATAGAAGAGCATAAAGGGTACGATAATGACCGCTACAATCACCTGAGAAACACTACTGATAAAGGCGCTGACCCAGTTGACGGCTTGAGAAGAAATTTTGCTGGCCCATATCGTTGCTTCTGTAGAAACATTTGCAAGAACCTGCTCCAACTGAGGTCTAAAATCATCTGGCAAGCGTTTGGTTACAAGGTCATTGATAACCATATCAGCATCCTTAAGATAAGTCGGCACATTCTTCGCAAAATTTAAGACTTGGCGTTGCAGATTTGGAATAGCGACTGCCAGACCCCAAATGATAAAAAGTCCAATAATGACAAAAACTATACTGATAGCAAGAACGCGATTGATCTTGTGTTTCTCCATCCAGTCAACAATCGGATTGAGGAGGTAATAAAGTAAACCAGATAAAATAACTGGCAACATGACAACCCCTAAAAAATCCAAAACAGGTAAAAAGATAAAACTAATCTTACTTAGAATAAAAATGTTAAGCCCCAGTAACAAGGTTACTAAAAATACAGTGATAGCTTTATTATCTAAAAACCACTTAAAAAACCAAGATAGGCTAAAATGTTTCTCTTTATGTTCCATAAATACATCCTTTCTGTCATTCTCTCATTATACCATTTTTAATTTAAAATAACTCTTATTAAAGTGCTTACATAGATTAAATGAACACTTCCAAACTGTCATTTTGTGGTATAATGAATTTATCATTATTAAGAGGTATGGACATGAAAGAAACTGTTTATTTTGGAACTTATACTCGTCGCTCATCTAAAGGGATATACAAGGCAGATTTTGATACAGAAACAGGCCAGCTTGCGAATCTTGAACTCTTTGCTGCTGAACCAAGTCCGACCTACCTTGCCTTTGACCAACAACAACACTTATACACCGTAGGGAGTCAGGATGGCTTGGGTGGAATCGCTGCTTACAAAACCGATGGTACTTTGTTAAATCATGTGGTTGAAGAAGGCGCTCCCCATTGTTATGTGGCAGTGGATGAAAAACGTAGTCTCGTTTACGGAGCCAATTATCATAAAGGTCAAATTCTGGTTTATCAGCGTCAAACGGATGGTAGTCTCATCCAAACGGATCTGGATCAGCATAGCGGACAAGGTCCTCATGAAAACCAAACTTCTCCACATGTACACTTTACTGATCTAACACCTGATCAGTATCTCGTCACATGTGACCTAGGTACGGACGAGGTGACGACCTACGATGTTAGCCCAGAAGGAAAACTAAGTAAGCTCCACACTTATCACAGCCAGCCTGGAGCAGGTGCTCGCCACATCGTTTTCCATCATCATTATAAGATTGCCTACCTCATTTGCGAACTAAATAGTACCATTGAAGTCTTGATTTACGATGGTGTTGGTGAATTTGAACGCATGCAAGTTATTTCAACCTTACCAGATAGATACGAGGATTTCAATGCTACTGCTGCCATTCGTCTCTCAAAAGATGGTAAATACCTCTATGCATCCAATCGAGGCCATGATTCCATTGCCGTCTATACAATCCTCGCTGATGGCAGTCTGGAATTATTAGAAATCGTACCAACACATGGACAAAATCCACGTGATTTCGACCTAACTCCTGATCAAGAGTTTCTTATTGCTGTTCACCAAGATTCTGATAACGCAACCGTCTTTAAGCGTAATCCTGAAACTGGCCGTCTTGCGGAGCTTTCTAACGACTTCCATGTTCCTGAAGCAGTTTGCATCAACTTCCCACATTAAAAAAAATGAACTTGAGTTTCAAGTTCATTTTTTGATTATAGTTTATTTCCGACATTGATACGGTTAATGGCACGTTGAAGAGCAATCTTAGCGCGTCGTTCTTGGTCGATTAAGTGCTTGTCTTGAGCTTCTTCGATTTCACGTTCAGCGCGAAGTTTCGCACGTTCTGCACGACTGATATCGATATCACGAGCACGTTCTGCTGAGTCTGCTACGATGGTAATGATGTCATTGGCAATCTCGATAATCCCTCCGTTCACTGCAATCCAGTTCACATGAGTATCATCATCGATTCGTTTTACCTTTACTTCATCAACCGCTAAAACCGCAATCATATTTTCATGTCGTGGCAAGATCCCCATCTCACCATCCAGAGTTCGTACCGATACAAAGCTGGCATGGTGATCATAGACGAGGCCATCTGGTGTCACGATCTGGACAGTTAACTGAGCCATAGATCACCTCTTAAAATCCCATTTTCTCTGCCTTAGCAATGACGTCTTCGATTGAACCGACACCACGGAAGGCATCTTCTGGCAAGTGGTCATGTTTACCATCAAGGATTTCCTTGAAACCACGAACTGTTTCTGCTACTGGTACATAAGAACCAGGTTGGCCAGTAAATTGCTCCGCAACGTTGAAGTTTTGTGACAAGAAGAACTGGATACGACGGGCACGGGCAACCAAGGTCTTTTCTTCATCAGAAAGCTCATCCATACCAAGGATGGCAATGATATCTTGCAATTCATGGTAACGTTGAAGGACACGCTTGACTTCAGCAGCAACTGCATAGTGCTCTTCTCCGACAATTTCAGGTGCCAAGGCACGAGAGCTTGAAGCCAACGGATCAACGGCTGGATAGATACCCAACTGTACCAACTTACGTTCCAAGTTTGTTGTTGAATCCAAGTGAGCAAAAGCTGTTGCTGGTGCAGGGTCAGTATAGTCATCCGCTGGCACATAGATAGCCTGAATAGAGGTTACAGAACCCTTCTTAGTTGATGTGATACGTTCTTGTAATTGACCCATTTCCGTAGCAAGTGTTGGTTGGTAACCAACGGCTGAAGGCATACGACCCAAAAGGGCAGATACTTCTGAACCAGCTTGAGTGAAACGGAAGATATTATCGATAAAGAGAAGCACATCTTGGCCTTCTACATCACGGAAGTATTCGGCGATTGTTAAACCAGTAAGAGCAACACGCATACGGGCTCCTGGTGGCTCATTCATCTGACCAAATACCATGGCTGTTTTCTCGATAACGCCTGATTCTTTCATTTCCCAGTAAAGGTCATTCCCTTCACGAGTACGTTCCCCAACACCGGTAAATACTGAAATACCACCGTGTTCTTGGGCAATGTTGTGAATCAATTCTTGGATCAAGACAGTTTTACCAACTCCGGCACCACCAAAGAGTCCAACTTTCCCACCTTTAAGGTAAGGGGCAAGAAGGTCGATAACCTTAATCCCAGTTTCGAGAATTTCAGAAGACGTAGACAACTCATCAAAAGTTGGAGCTTTTTTATGAATTGGCTGACGCTCAGCGTCTTCAGCAAAAGGAGCATCCAAGTCAATGGTATCTCCCAAAACATTGAAGACACGTCCCAAAGTTTCTTTACCTACTGGCACAGAGATTGGACGACCTGTGTCCAAAACTTCCATTCCACGAGTCAAACCATCTGTTGATTCCATGGCGATAGTACGGACCATACCATCACCCAACTCCAAGGCTACTTCAAGGACGATTTTTGTTTTTCTTTCGTCATTTTTGTAGACGACAAGTGCATTGTTAATCTCAGGAAGTGTTTCCCCTGCCGCAAACAAAACGTCTACAACGGGTCCAATAACCTGAGCAATTTTACCTGAACTCATCTCCTTCTCCTATTCTATATAAGATACTGTCGGTTCCTAGTTTACCTAGGCCCTAAGTTCATTTTGATATGTACAGGGTAAAGCCTTATTCTAAGGCACTAGCACCTGCTACAATTTCTGTAATTTCTTGTGTAATCGCCGCCTGTCTGGCACGGTTATACTGTATGGTCAAATCATTGATGACTTTCTTGGCATTATCAGTCGCTGTCTGCATAGCTGTCATACCAGCGGCATTTTCAGCTGTCTTGGCATCGATAATGGCACCATAAATCATACTTTCAGCATACTGTGGCAACAATTGCTCCAAAATTTCTTCTCGGCTTGTTTCCAACTCAAATGTCAAGCTATACTCCTCATCTGCTTCGTTTGGATCAAGGTCAACAATCGGAAGCATTTGCTCCACACGCATTTGACTGGTAAGTGTATTGACGTGGTGATTATAGCAGACATAGAGTTCGTCAAAAAGTTCATTTTGATACATCTCAATCGTTTTTGAAATAATTTTACGAACTTCATCAAAACTAGGTTGGTCGGCCAAGCCTCGTAATTCATAGATTGGTTGAATGCCACGAGCCTTAAAGAAATCAGCTCCCATACCACCGATACAGATTATCTCAAAATCTTTACCATCTGGATGGTATTCTTCTTTCAACTCCATAACGGCTTTAAGGATGGAAGCATTATAACCTCCAACCAAGCCACGGTCTGAAGTGATGACAATATAGCCTGTCTTTTTGACTGGACGACTAATGAGCATCGGATTGGTAGAACCACCAGATCCGTTACCATGCAGAATATCCGTCAAAAGCTTACGAACCTTCTGAGCATAAACTTGAAAATTGCGTGCTGCTTCTTCAGAGCGACCTAACTTGGCAGCCGATACCATTTGCATGGCATTAGTGATTTGACTAGTATTTTTTGTTGAGGCGATTTTTGTTTTAATATCATTTAGAGATACTGCCATCTGACACCTCTATTCTTATTGGAAGCTGGATTGATTGAGAAACTCTGTAATCGCAGCATCCAAGACTGCTTCTTCTGGCAAGTCTTTTGTTTCACGAATGGTTTCCAAAATCTCTGGATGTTGCGCATCAAAGAAATCATGGAACTCTTCCTCAAAACGAACAATGTCATTCACTGGAACTGTATCCAAGAATCCGTGTGTCAAAGCATACAGGATGGTAACTTGTTTCTCAACAGGCAAAGGCTTGTGAACTGGTTGTTTCAATACTTCTACCGTACGACGTCCGCGGTTCAACTTAGCCTGTGTTGCTGCATCCAAATCAGAACCGAACTTAGTGAAGGCCTCTAGTTCACGGTAAGAAGCAAGGTCGATACGAAGCGTACCAGCTACTTTCTTCATGGCTTTGATTTGAGCGGAACCACCTACACGAGATACAGATGAACCCGCATCAATAGCTGGACGAATCCCTGCATTAAAGAGACCATCTCCAAGGAAGATTTGCCCATCTGTAATTGAAATTACGTTGGTTGCGATATATGCAGAGATATCTCCTGCTTGCGTTTCGATAAATGGTAGGGCTGTGATTGAACCACCACCAAGTTCATCAGAAACTTTAGCTGAGCGCTCAAGCAAACGACTGTGGAGGTAGAAAACATCCCCTGGGAAGGCTTCACGACCTGGTGGACGACGAAGCAAGAGGGAAAGTTCACGATAAGCTACCGCTTGTTTTGAAAGATCATCATAAACGATCAAAACATGCTTCCCTTGGTACATAAACTCTTCAGCCATAGCAACTCCAGCATAAGGAGCTAGGAAGAGCAATGGAGATGGCTGTGAAGCAGAGGCAGTCACAACGATTGTGTAGTCCAAGGCACCGTACTGACGAAGTGTTTCTACTTGTGTACGAACGGTTGATTCTTTTTGTCCAATTGCAACATAGATACAGATCATATCTTGACCTTTTTGGTTCAAGATTGTATCAATCGCAATGGTTGTTTTCCCTGTCTGACGGTCACCGATGATCAACTCACGTTGACCACGACCAATCGGTACAAGGGCGTCAATAGCTTTCAAACCTGTTTGCAATGGTTCTGAAACAGACTTACGCTCCATAACACCAGGAGCTGGTGCTTCTACTGGACGAGTCTTGTCAGTATGGATTTCTCCAAGACCATCAACTGGACGACCAAGTGGATCCACAACACGTCCAATCAAGTTATCACCAACTGGGACTTCCATGATTTTACCTGTACGACGGATTGTATCCCCTTCACGGATATCCGTAAAGTCACCGAGGATGATAATCCCAACATCTGTTGACTCCAAGTTTTGCGCCATACCATAAGAGCCATTTTCAAAAATCAAGAGCTCTCCACTCATGGCATTTTCAAGACCGTGGGCACGCGCGATTCCGTCCCCGATATAGGTTACAACACCAGTTTCAGTCACATCAAAATTGGGTTTGAAATTTTCAATTTGTTGCTTAATTAAAGCGCTGATTTCTTGTGCGTTAATTGCCAAAAGAACACCACTTTCTATTTCAAATTTTCTTTAACAACACGAAGTTGCTGTTTAATACTCACATCAATTGTCTTGTGATTAGCAAAAATGACAAAACCTCCAATGAGACTTTCATCGAATTGTTCCTTGATACTCCGAACTTTCAGAGCCATTTTTTTCTCTATCAACGGAATCAAGCGTTCCTTCTGTTCATTTGTTAAAGGATGAGCTGAAGAAATCGTTACTTCAAATCGATTCGTTTCTTTTTCAAGTCGATTCAAACAATCTACAATAATATCATAAAAAAGATTTGCTCTGTGATTGTAAATCAGAACTTGAATAAAGTTTTGCATTAATGGTGACACAGAGTCTTGGAAAAAACGCACTGTTTTTTCCTTATCTGACTCATCTACTGCCACTTGAGCCAAAAAAGAAGGCAAGTCTGTTTCTTCTGCAACTTGCTTGATTTGAGACAAGTCCGAAAAGATTTGATCTTCTTCTCCTTTTTCGATCACTAATTGGACAAAAGGCATGCTGTATTTTTCAATTACCTTTGCTGTTTTCTTGTCCATTAGGCTTCTCCTAGCTGATCGATATACTGATCAATGAGTTCCTTATGAGCATGACTGTCAAGGTTTTTTGAGATGATTTTAGCAGCTAGACTAATTGTCAAATCTGCCACCTCGCCCTTAACACTTTGCAAAGCCTCAGCTTTATTCTGAGCAATTTCTTGATTCGCCTTCTCTTTTAAGCGACCTGCTTCTAATTTAGCATCTGCCAGAATATCTGCTTTACTCTTCTCTGCAGTCCCTTTAGCATTTTCAATGATTGTTTTGGCTTCGTTGCGACTACCAGCCAATTCATCTTCACGTTTTTGAGCAAGAGTTTCTGCTTTTTGACGAGCCTGTTCAGCTCCATCAATATCAGCAGCAATTTTATTTGCTCTTTCTTCGAAGACACTTGTCAAGTTTGACCACGCATATTTCTTAACTAAGACAATCAAAAGGATAAAAGAGCCAGCGATTAAAATAAAGTTACCAATTAATTCACCTACTGTTACGTGCATCTGTTACTCCTTTCTACTCTTCATCATTAATTTTATTTCCTAGATACATAGAAGACAAGACTGTGAATACATAAGCCTGAACACAGGAAATAAACACAGAAAACGCCGTCCAGACTAGATTGGTAACAAATGCAACTGGATACCAATAAAGAGCCTGATGAGAAAGAGTGATAAGCAAACTAGCCATCACTTCTCCGGCAAAGATATTTCCGAATACCCGCAAAGCAAGTGATAGGAAATTCGTGACTTCTTCAAGGAGATTCATCGGTGTCATAAAACCTGGGGTAACAAAGCCTTTCAGATACTTTTTAATACCACGTCGACGAATTCCTTCTATATGGGTCATCAGGATAATTCCAAATGACAAGGCCAAGTCAAATTGAAGATTAGCAGTTGGCGATGTCCAAAGGTTTGTACCATCTGTAGTTTGAAGTTTAGCCATCAAACCAAGATTGTTTGCGATGACCATAAAAAGAAATAAACACAAGTAAAAGAGTGAGTAATTTTTCATGTACCGTGAGCCTACATTAGGTTCTGTAAATCCGACTACGAAGTCATAGAGATACTCTAGTACATTTTGCTTTCCTTTGGGTTTTACAGTCATATTACGACTTGCCCAATAGATAAAGCCAAAAATAACGACCACTGACAGCAAGGTCAAGGCTGTCAAGGTTAAATCAAAGGTAACAGGACCAATATTGATGGTTGGATTGATACTTTCTTCCATCTAGAATCCTCCCTTTTCCAATTTATACTTCTCTTTATTTGATGATAAATGAAAAGACAAGAGTTACAAAGAAAGTTCCTTCAATAAAGGCAATCCCCATGATCATCAAGCTACGCAATTGTGGAATGATGTCTGGTTGGCGAGCTGCTGATTTGAACAAACCGTTCATCAAAAATCCTTCTGCAAGGGATACACCCATACAGGCAAGACAAAGACCAAAAAATGTTAAATTCATTATAAATTCTCCTTTTTATTTAAATTTACTTACTTAGTTTAGTCCTAAAATTTGTTTTTGTCAACTTTTTACTAACATTGAAAGCGTTTCAGATAATTTATTTCTAATTTTACTATTTTTAGTACGATTGTATAGAAATTTTTAACCGGTTTCCATAAGAAACTCCGTATTTTTACTAAGGTTTCTGAAGCAAAATAAAAGACCCAAGCTTAAAAACTTGGATCTATTTTTGTCTATTTAAAATAAAATGAATGATGTTGTTTACAACCTGGATTAAATGGCGCACTACAGTAAGGACAAGCTATCTGTTTTTGATATTCTTGAAATGTCATTGTCCTCTTACAAGCCCCACATAAAATCGGTTGATCCTCGGTAAGCGCCAAGGGATAGGGCGAAAATACATGCGTCTCCATAGAATTGTGGCACTGATAGCAAGCGTAGTATTTCTTGCATTCATAACACTGGAGGGAAACGATATCCTTTACACTATGGTAGTGAACGCACCTGCTTTCATCATCTACCAATAAACCATGTGCTTGTATCATTCACTTTGCCTTATCTAAGCACGAACTGTAACGCTTGTCCCGTCTTCCTTATAGAGATTGATAAGACCTTCCTTGAGAGCGCGGACCATGTCACCTGCTTGCACAGGTTGTGGAACCTTGATTGTCAAGAGTTCCATTGGATTTGGAGCACGGTCGATTTTATTGCCTTTAGAATCATGAAGATCTTCGATATAGGTTTCAAAATGACGGAAACCTGGGCCGTAAAACTCAACTTGGTCACCTTCGTTGATTACATTCCGTTGACGAATGGTTGCTGTTTGGGTCGCATCATCATAAGAAACGACTTCAGCGACAAACTTGTACTCAGGAATCTTACGACGAGCACCAAATAACTGCTCATTCTCAGACGGCGTACCATAGTAGAATCCTGTTGCCAATTCACGTTGGGCAACCTTCCACATCTCATCCACCAAGTCCTGTTTGATGGCTTCAAATTTCTCAGGACTTTCAAGATAAGCATCCACAGCTGCCTTGTAGCAGTTGGTTACAGTCGAAACGTAGTGAATAGACTTCATACGACCTTCAATCTTGAGACTGTCTACACCGTTTTCGATCATATCTGGAATATGGTCAATCATGGACATGTCAACGGCTGACATTGAAAATTCTTCTGGAATTTCACCTTTAAGGCTCTTGCGTTCTTGACCAAAGGGCATGTCGTAAAGATCGTATTTCCAACGACAAGACTGTGAACAACCACCACGGTTGGCATCACGCATACTCATGTGGTTTGATAGCGTACAGCGACCTGAGTAAGAAATACACATGGCTCCATGGACAAAGGCCTCAATTTCTACATCAGTGCGTTTGCGAATCTCTGCCAATTCTTCCATTGAAACTTCACGTGCCAAAACCACACGAGTTAGACCAAGTTCTTTCCAGAACTCAAGAGTTTCATAGTTAGTCGCACTGGCTTGAGTGGAAAGGTGGATTTCGAGACCTGGTGCTTCAGTTGCTGCAATCATGATCAAGGCCGGATCTGACACGATAACTGCTGCAATCCCGATGTCACGCAACTTACGGAACCATTCTCCAGCACCAGCTTCGTTTCCTTCGTGCATAACCATGTTGGCAGCTACATAGACCTTGGCACCGTACTTTGCAGCAAACTGGACTCCTTCTTCCATCTGTTCAAAGGTAAAGTTTCCAGCACGGCTACGAAGACCATAGGCCTGTCCACCGATGAAGACTGCGTCCGCACCATATTGAACAGCTACTTTCAGCTTCTCTAAAGTTCCTGCAGGTGATAAAACCTCAGGACGTTTTAATGTTTTTGTCATTTTTTCTCCTATTTGCAATATAAAAGTTTGACGTTTTTCCTTCTCATTTTATAGTAAATAATAGATAAAATCAAGCCTAGACAGATTGTTTTGACAATTCTAATCTTTTCTAAAACAAAAAACTAGCCTTTCTAGACTAGTTATTTTCAAGATAAAATTCAAAGCGTTCGCCCACGTATTGACTCTTTACATACTCGAAAGCCGTCCCATCTTCAAGATAAGAGACCTGAGTCAAGGCTAAAATGGCATGCCCTTTTTCAACTTCCAGATAGTGAGCTATCTTTTCCTTAGCCAATCTCGCATAAATAGTCTGTTGGGATTTGCCAATTCGGTAACCATGTTCTTGTAAGGTTTGAAAGAAATGGCTGGTTACTTCTTCTTTCTTAAAACTTTTAATAAATTTCTCAGGTATAGATGCTACTTCATAGACTAACGGAACTTGATCAGCATAACGTACCCGTTCCATACGGATGATATTTTCAGTTGGTGAAATGCCTAGCTTTGCCACTTCCTGCTCGTTGGGAATGGTTCTTCTATAAGAAATGAGTTGACTGGAAGGAACTTTCCCCTGAGATTTGACAATCTCCGTAAAACTGGTCGTCCCCCGCATTTTTTCTTGGACCCGAGTACTAGAAACAAAGGTTCCACTTCCTACACGACGCTCCAAAACTCCTTCCTCAACCAAGAGAGAGATAGCTTGTCGCAAGGTCATCCGACTAACCTGAAACTGTTCCGCTAAATCTCGCTCACTTGGAAGTCTCTCTCCGATTTTCCAATGATGCTCATCTATATCCTTCTTGATCTGATCGTGGATTTTCATATAAGCTGGTAACATGATTCTCACTTCTTTTCTTTATTTTCTCCATTGTACCGTATTTGCTAAGAAAAAGTCAAACTTTGCCTTGTTTAGTTGGTAATTCGCCCCTATTTGTGATAGAATATTGAAAAAGATATTTCTTTTGAGAAAGGAAAAAGATGAGCAACATTTCAACTGATTTGCAAGATGTCGAAAAAATCATCGTGCTGGACTATGGTAGCCAATACAACCAGCTGATTTCACGCCGTATCCGTGAGATCGGTGTTTTTTCAGAGCTAAAAAGTCACAAAATCTCAGCCGCAGAGGTTCGTGCGATAAACCCTGTAGGAATTATCCTCTCTGGTGGACCAAACTCTGTATATGAAGATGGTTCATTTGATATTGACCCAGAAATTTTTGAACTTGGTATTCCAATTTTGGGAATCTGCTACGGTATGCAACTTTTAACTCATAAACTTGGAGGAAAAGTTGTCCCTGCGGGTGATGCTGGTAACCGTGAGTATGGCCAATCACCACTTACCCATACCACTTCTGCCCTCTTTGAAGGGACTCCTGAAGAACAGATTGTTTTGATGAGCCATGGCGATGCTGTTACAGAGATTCCAGCTGATTTCGTTCGTACTGGAACTTCTGCTGACTGTCCTTATGCAGCTATTGAAAACCCTGATAAGCACATCTATGGTATCCAATTCCACCCAGAAGTTCGCCATTCTGTATACGGGAATGATATCCTTCGCAACTTTGCCCTTAAAATCTGTAAAGCTAAAGGTGACTGGTCAATGGACAACTTTATCGATATGCAGATCAAGAAAATCCGTGAAACTGTAGGTGACAAGCGCGTTCTTCTCGGCCTATCAGGTGGTGTTGACTCTTCTGTTGTTGGAGTTCTTCTTCAAAAAGCAATCGGTGATCAATTAATCTGTATCTTTGTAGACCACGGTCTTCTTCGTAAGGGAGAGGCTGACCAAGTTATGGACATGCTTGGTGGTAAGTTTGGTTTGAATATTGTCAAAGCTGATGCTTCAAAACGCTTCCTTGATAAACTTGCCGGCGTTTCTGACCCTGAACAAAAACGTAAAATCATCGGTAACGAGTTTGTTTATGTCTTTGATGACGAAGCAAGCAAGCTCAAAGATGTAAAATTCCTTGCTCAGGGAACGCTTTACACTGACGTGATTGAGTCTGGTACAGATACTGCTCAAACCATCAAATCACACCACAATGTTGGTGGTCTTCCAGAAGACATGCAGTTTGAACTCATCGAACCACTCAACACTCTTTACAAGGACGAAGTTCGTGCCCTTGGTACAGAGCTTGGTATGCCAGACCACATCGTATGGCGCCAACCATTCCCAGGACCAGGGCTTGCTATCCGTGTCATGGGCGAAATCACTGAGGAAAAACTTGAAACTGTTCGTGAGTCGGATGCCATCCTTCGTGAAGAAATTGCTAAAGCAGGTCTTGACCGTGATATCTGGCAATATTTCACTGTCAACACAGGCGTTCGTTCAGTAGGTGTTATGGGTGACGGTCGTACATATGACTACACCATTGCCATTCGCGCTATCACTTCTATCGATGGTATGACAGCTGATTTTGCCAAGATCCCTTGGGAAGTCCTTCAAAAAATCTCTGTACGTATCGTAAACGAAGTAGACCACGTTAACCGTATCGTCTACGATATTACAAGTAAACCACCAGCAACCGTTGAGTGGGAATAATGGAGAGGCTTGATTTACCTTCAAAATAGCGATTCTACAGCAGTTTAGCAGGAACAAAATAGTCTAAAAAGGGTGTATCTTCGTTTGATTCCCCCCTAAATCCCCCCGAAAAGTTAGTTAAAAATTTTTTTGACCAACATTTTTGGAGGGATTTTTATAATAAAAAGTACAAAGTATTTTTATAGCACGTAATTTTATTTTTCAAATGTAAAAAATATATATGATTTCTAGAGTAAAATTTTATGATGTAAATGACTTATCTATCGGTTTCTATTTTCCAAGAATTCAAGAAATTTTAGATGCTTATTTATCGAATTCTTATAGCCTAAATTCTTTTTTGGAAGCCCTTGAATTTTATAATATTATCAAATTCATAGAAAATGAGGGTTTTTCAATTGACTGGTCGCTAAGCTATATTGAAGAAATAAAGAAATCTCTTCCTTCGATGATTCAACTACAAAATAATTATTTTGGTTCTGCTCCGAAAGATGAGATTTTAAATAACATAAAACTTCTACAAAGCGAATATAACTATCGTGAAGACTTTTTTGAGATATTTACATTATTTAACTATGGTCAAAAAATTAGTGAAGTAGAGTTTGTGCAATATTTTATAGAATCCAATCTACATTTATGTCATCTCTTAAAAAATACCTATTTTCTAAAAAAGTATCCTACTTTCATTAAGCAATTTTTTCTGAGTTCACCCTCTCATCTTGAAATATTACTCGATAATTTTGTAGATTCAAATTCATGTAAAAATGTTATCCCAAGTAATATCACAAATTTAGAGTGGAATGATTTAATTGAAAAATATATTTGTGACCCCGATGTGAATATAAATTATTTAAAAATTTTAAGAAACCCTATAAAAGGTTTCGATAAGAATAGATACTTTCAACTTACAGATAAACAAAAACTGTTGATTGACAAAAAAATTCAAGAATTTAATTCTAGTTTTAATGATAAGGATTTTGGAATTCAAGTTGATATTAGAGTATATACAAAGAAGGAAGCGTACTATTACGCAATTAAAAAGAGTAGGGAGCTTCATATTGAGGGAATTGAAAAAGGTTTGTATAATCCTATTGCAGTCGCAACAGGTGGAGCTAGGCCAAAACAATATGAATATACATTATCAACTTTTATAGATAGTGCTAAACTTTTTGAAAAACATAATTTTCAAAATATATTAGACTATTTTTGTAAAGACTTTGAACTGAGCACAAGTGTTGGTACTTTTGCATTAGCAAGCTTTCCTCAATTAGAGATGGGGGTACTTGAAAGAACGTTAGGCATTTCGACTAGAAATCACTATAAATTTGGTTTTTACTTCTCAGTCAAGCATCAACTATACGTGATGAAACTGATTGCTTTATCAAAAATACTACAGAAATTCAGTCTAAGAATTGAAGATTTCATTACTTGGTTTTTCGATATTTTCCTGACTAATCAGTACGGTATTGATTGGATACATTTTGATGTGCCTTCAATTTCAGAAACAACGGGAAATAAAACAGCAACACTTTTTAGAATCGAAGAATCATTAAGAAAACAATACAAATTATTGAGTGAAGAAGGGCTTATTGATGTAAATTTGTATAATATTACTTCTACTCCTTCAATTGAATCTTTGCAGAGTTTTACTAAAAGAAAATACTTCTCAATGAATAATTCAGATAATAATATTCAACAGATTGTTAATTTATTATTCTCTGACCAAAGTCCTATTCATTTTATTAATGAGGAATACAAAGGAAGCAACTTTAAGGAATTAATTTCACAACAATGCTTGAGTTATGCAAATTTTCATGAATATCAAATAGATTACATAAAACTACTAATAGATGCTGGAATTTGCCAAAATGATACAGGTGTTATATCTTTTAAAGATATGTCCCAAATAAGTCTTTTAGAAAAAATATTCTTATATGGCTCTGTTAATAGTATATCTTTATCTGAATCTGAAAAACTCAGTGCTGATAGGATGCTTGATAATGGATGGTTAATATTTTCGGATACCTTATTTTCAATTCAAGAAATTAATTATTTGAATTTTGTCCTAAATAACAAATCATATGACAATAGCTGGGGAATCAGAAATAAGTATTTGCATGGAGTACCTATTTATGATTCTATTCAGCAATATGAGTATGAATATCATCTCATTCTGCTAATATTAATTTTCTATATTATCAAAATAAATGAGGAACTCAATCATCGTAGTTATTGCTAACCAAATTCATTCACAAATAATATTCTACTGATTAACTATCGGAGCTTTTTATGACTACAATATTCTTTTCATGGCAATCTGACTTACCGAATAAAACAAATAGAAATTTAATTGAGAATTCTATAAAATTAGCATTGAAAAAAATGAACCAAGATTCTCCGTACTCTCTTATCACTGAAATTGACAGAGATACAAAAGGTGTTCTAGGTAGTCCAGATATTGTTGATTCAATATTAACCAAAATTGATAAGTGTGGCCTATTTATAGCAGATATATCAATTATAAACAGTAGTTTAAATGGTAAAAGAACTCCTAACCCTAACGTATTATTTGAATTAGGATATGCAGTAAAGTGTCTAGGGTGGGATAGAGTTATTTGTGTGTTCAATTCTGATTTTGGCGATGTTTCAGAACTACCTTTCGATTTACGTAATAGACGAATTCTAACTTATGAAACATCCAATATTTCCGAAACAAGGAAAAAGTTAGCTGATATATTTAAACAAATAATTGATAAGAATTACTATACTTTAGAACAAGTCCAAGAAGTTAGTGACTTTTATAGTATAAAAATCTATTCATGCTTTATTAATATCATATCAAGAATTATAAAGGTTTTATATGGAAGTGAAACTGTCTGCTCTTTTGAAGCAATTACTAATGTTTTAAATATGACTCCTACAGAAATAAATAGACTACTTTCGCATGAATTGCTGGGTTTTAACTTATTTACAAGCTATGACGAGCAAATTAAAATATTAACAAACGAGTTAGATAGAATCACCTCTATTAATATGTTTAACACAAACCTGTATGTACCCATTATTAAATTAATTAAGGAATTAAAATCCCATAATCTTTTTATTAATAGAGAACATTTTTTTGAAAATTTTAAAGAAAATACACCCATTATGAATGACTATAGTATCATTCATAATAGTGATAATAACGAAATTCCAAATAGATATGCTCTAGGAAAGAAAATTGATGCCAATAGAGCAAAAATCGTAGATTTCACCGATATTAAACGAACTGACCATGTTAAATTTGCTTTAACTCACTTCTGTTTAGATGTAAATACATATAACGTTTACTATAATCATTATGTTTGTATTCTTAAATATATCAATGAGTTTATTAGTAATAATGATGGGAAATTTTTAATTGACAATACAGAAATATTAATAAAAAATGTAAAAAAACTGTAATTAGATGATTAATATAAAATATTACTTACAAACTTACAAGAATAGAGCCTGATAGATTACATATCAAGCTCTATTTTTTGGTTTATTCTATTTACTTAATGTTACTGTTTCACCACTATCTCCTGCTAAATCAGGCATTGTTACAGAATCTCCAGAAGCTGAATATTTCAGCTCAGTACCATTGTTATCACTGATAATCTGTTTGTCTGTATCAATAGCTACTTTCTCGGAATAGAGGTACTTCACATTATTGCCTCTCTCTGAAAGGAGATTGATATTAAATATGTTTTCATCACCACTTACTTTTAGTTCGTAATGCAATGTCAATTCTTCGTCTTCGAATCCCATTTCAGAACCATCAATACCGCTTTTTTCGTATGAATATGTTCCTGATAGCTGACTATCATTAGTACTTGTACAGTGGTGCTGATAAAGAGATAGCTCAACTACTTACAAATGCAATTACCATACAAACCGCATCAGAAACAAGAGTAAAATTTAATTGAAATCAACATATGAAAAAATCAATCCCCCCGAAAAATCCCCCATTGAAGTATATAACCCTTCTAAACCCTTGATTTACAAGGGATAGGGATATACCAGTCTCAATTGAATGGGAGTAGAGTTTCCTATAAAATAAAAAATAATACTGCTGGAGCATGGACTACAGTGGTATTATTTTTTATAATTTCAATATTAGGAAAATTTCTCGACTCTCAACTCCTCTTTTTAAATCCCTGAAACCATGCTATAATATAGTAAGTATAAGTCCAATAACCTGACTATAAATGCCAGCGATAAAGATTTCTTACATCATCCGTAAGTGTTATTCTACTCTGATTCATATTATAATGAAAGTAACAAAAGATGGAGGTGTTTCACATGGAAACAATTTTACGAGTAGAATCATTAACAAAGCATTATGGAAAAGAGCCGAATATCACCAAGGCCTTGAACGGCATATCTTTTCAAGTTGTCAAAGGTGAGTTCTTAGGGATTATGGGGAGCAGTGGATCTGGAAAAACAACCCTTCTTAACTGTCTCGCCACTATCATCAAGCCAACTGACGGTTCCATTCAAATGCAAGAAAAGGATTTAAGTCAATTAAAAGGTAGTCAGTTAGCTGATTATCGTGGTAAGGAAATCGGTTACCTCTTTCAAAATTTTGAGCTTTTGGACAATCTGACAGCCAAAGAAAATATTTTACTTCCCTTGTCTTTGCACAAGGTCGATGCTAACGAAAGCAAACTTCGGTTAGAATTGCTTTCCCAATATCTGGATATTTCTGAACTTCTGGATAAGTTCCCATCTCAATTATCAGGTGGTCAACGGCAAAGGGTAGCTGCTGCTCGTGCCTTGATTTTAGACCCTAAGATTGTATTTGCAGATGAGCCCACTGGGGCTTTGGACTCTAAAAATGCGACCATTTTGATGCAAAAATTATCCGAAATGAATCAAGTGGAAGAAACCACCATTCTCATGGTGACCCACGACTCCGTCGCTGCCAGTTTTTGCAACCGCATCTTGTTCATCCAAGATGGAAAACTATTCCATGAAATCCGACGCGATTATCCAAGAGAAAGTCAAGAAGACTTCTATCACAGAATACTAAAGGTCATGGCAGCGCTAGCTGGAGGTGATGGCAATGTTTTCTAAATTAGTTTCAAGAAATAGCAAGAGAGATCGAAAGAATAATGGCTTGTACTTCAGTTCCATGGTTCTTTCTATTATTTCCTTTTATATCATCCTTTCTTTGTCTCATCAAGATGTGATGATCTTTCTAAAACAAATAGAGAGTCATGCTGTAGATAAACTCTTTAGCATGATTCCCATTCTTTACGTAGCAACGCTCTTTATTCTCTTTTTTCTAGTCTACTTCGCAAGCAGTATGCAGATGGAAAGGAGAAAACATGAATTTGGTGTCTATCTCACACTGGGAATGCGAAAAAGCAAACTGTTCTTGCTACTTCTGCTCGAGGATTTGAGAAACAGTGTCCTTGCCCTTGGAATAGGCCTTCCTATTTCTATCTTGATTTCAGAACTGATCAGCCTAATAACCGCTAAAATTGTGGGACTAGGGATTATTGAGCATCAATTTTCTCTATCTACTACAGCTCTACTCTATACAGTCATCGGTTTCCTGGCCGTAAAATTAGCTGTTTTTGTCCTTTTAAGTGCAAAGACGGCCAATAAGGAAATTGGAAATCTGCTATCCTATTCTCCTTCTGGAATGAAGAAACTACTCCCCAAGGGTGTGTACCTTCTTGCTTCCTTCCTCGGAATTTTGCTTCTAGGAACAGCCTATTACATGGGTATGAGTGGACGAGCTTGGAAAAGTGTCATAACCATGGGCATCACTGTTCTCTTGGGGACTCTAGGAACTATCCTCCTCTTCTTTGGTATGCGTTTATTTATAGACTTTTTGGTCAAGCTTGGAAACAATCGAAAACTTCATGCCTATAATTTTAGACAGATTCAGGAATTAGTTATCCAGCGCTCAACTATACTGGCCATCTGCTCCCTCTTAATCTTCTCTGCCTTGTGTCTCTTTGGAGCAGGTGTTGCTATTGCAAGTGGCAATTCAGGCAATCAAACCCACGTATTGGATTATACATTTAGAGATAGCAAGCAGGAAACAGATGAAAATCTTGATGTAAATGCAGTAAAAAAAGAGCTTGAAGATGCCGGACTAGTATCACAGTTTTCAAAGATTCTGCAAATCAAAGTAGGCACACCTAAAGAACACAAGTCCGTGTCCTTCGAAGAGGTCATCAAGGAGTTGAAAAAGCAAAAAGACAGCAAGAACAAGGAAATTTTGCTCCATAAATTTAAACAGTCTACTACTTCCCACCTCATGCCAGTTTCCGAATACAACGAACTTAGAAAGGCTGCCAATCTCCCTCCTCTAGAATTAACTAGCAAGGAAGCCTACTTGTATATGGGGAAAGATTTTCTCCCAGATGAGAGTCTTGTCAACTCTGTCCTAAAGACAAACCCTCAAATCAAAGTCATGGGAAATGATGTGAAATTGATTGGAGAGGTGGAGTCTTTGCCAATCGTAACGGATCGTGAGATCACCCTCTCTGTTGCCCTCATAGTCCCAGATGAAGTCTTTATGAACTATACAGACGGTCGCTACTCGAACTATGTCAGCGGTATCTTGGCTCCTGAGCTGGTCAAAGAAAAAGGCTTGATGAGAGCTATCTCAGATACGAATGAAAAGCTAAATCAAACCTCTCTTGGCTATGAAAGCTATATACAAAATATGGGAAGACAATTATTTTACATTATCTCTGCCAGCTATATCACTATCTATCTGGCTATCATCTTCCTTGTTGTGGCAAATACAATCATTGGCGTTCAGTTTTTGATGGGACAAAGACAATCCTACAGACGATACCAAACCTTGATCCATCTCGGAGCCAACTACGAAACTCTTTGTAAATCTTCAGAAAAGCAAATCAATTGGTATTTCGGTCTGCCAATAGCCCTTGCACTTATCAGTAGTAGCTTCGGAGTGGGCTCCCTCCTCACAGGAATAGTACCAGCCAGTGCAAGAATGGTCATGGGGCAGAAATTTATCACAGCCATGCTGATAGTACTGCTCTTAGCAGGCTTTGAAGTCATCTATATCAGAATTGTAAAGAAAAATAGCAATAAGTACTTGTTGTCCTTAATGGAACCCAAAAGAGATGAATAAGGTAGAATAAAATAGGAAAAGGAGGAACCGATATGAAGCATATTCTGGTAATTGAAGATGAAGCCTTGATTCGAGATGAAATTGTCATCTTGTTAGAGAAAGCGGGTTATCAAGTTGATAAGTTGACTGACTTCAAAGATACAAGCCAGCAAGTGCTGCAATACGATACGGATCTAATCATACTGGATTTGAATTTGCCAGGAGAAACAGGTTTTCAAATTTGTAAAAATCTCAAGTCCAAACGCTCTGTGCCCATATTGGTTCTCACCTCTCGTGAACAATTAAAAGATGAAATCCACGCTCTGAAATTAGGGGCAGATGAATATCTAACAAAACCTTTCAAGAAAGAAAGATTCTTGGCTCGTATAGAAAACATCTTGAAACGCTATGAAGGTAGACAAAATTTGCTTGAAAAAGATAATTTCCTGCTGGATAGAAATACCTATACCCTTTATATCAACGGACATTCGATTTTACTCCCTCAAAATCAAGGGAAATTGTTAGAAACCTTATTAGTGGCAACTGATTCTGTCGTCACAAAAGAAGAACTAAGCATGAAACTGTGGAATACAACTGAGTTCATCGATGAAAATGCCCTACAAGTAAACATTGCAAGGCTGAAAAAGGTGATGAAACAGGCTGGCATTGCCCTTCAAGTCAAGTCCGTCAGAGGTATTGGTTACAAGCTAGAAGAGGTAAGTCCAGATGAAATTTAATCTAAAATATCTAGCTACTTATCTGCCTTGGTTACTTGTTCTCTTAGCATTTGATCTATTTACAGCTGTCCTGCTTTGGCTTTCAGATGTGAGAATGTTTCAGGCCCTCATCTTACTCTATATTTTAGCCACCGTCCTGCTCTTTTTCATCCTATCATTCCTACTGATAAGAAAAGAAAGAAAAAAATCTGCTGCCTATAAAGCCTTCATATCCAATCCTAAGACGGATACTGAGCTTGAATTATTGCATTTATCAAGTGCCTCAGAGAAAGAAAGCATTGAACAAATGGCAGATACACTTTATCAAAAGCAGGCTGAAATAGGAAAACTCAACTCATTACTAGCCGAGTACGAGGACTATGTTGAAAAATGGGCGCATGAGATTAAACTCCCTCTATCGCTTCTTTCCCTCCTTTTGGACAATCAAAGCGACAAGTTACCTGAGGATACAGCTTTTAAGTTGAACTATGTGAAAAAGCAAATCCAAGAAAATGTATCACAGATCCTATTCTACTACAGGGTGAAAAGTGAGAAAAATGATTTTCTATTTGAAGACCTTGATCTAGAAGAATGTATCCAAGATCTATTGGAAAATTTTGATCCCTTACTCAAAGAAAAGAATTTTACGATTCAGCTAGAAAATATACAAGGAACCTGCTACACCGATCAACGCAGTTTTGAATTTATCCTCTCCCAAATCCTCGCCAACGCCCTTAAATACAGCTCTGACAAGCCCGAACTCAGTATTTCTATGTCAAAGGATAAGGAGCGCACAAGTCTGATTATTAGGGATAATGGCTGCGGAGTTAAAGCTTGCGACCTCCCTCATATCTTTGAAAAAGGATTTACAGGTGATTCAGGTGAGACAAGGAAGAAATCGACAGGCATTGGTCTCTATCTGGTCAAACAATTAGCAGATGCTTTAAAAATCGAAATCACAGTAAAATCCGAATGGCTGCAAGGATTTGAAATCACTCTTTCTATTTCGTAATTTTTCGATTAAGAAAATTGCCTAATCATAGAAAGTACATATTTTATATAAAAAAGGAAAGCACTTCAGCTTTCCTTTTTATTTGCGTTTTTTCTTAGCTTTTTTCATTTTATTCGCCATGCGTTTCATAGACTGTTTCATGGCAAATTCACCGATTTTACCTTTGAGTCCGCCACCAAACATCTGGCTCATATCTGGCATTCCTGCTCCTCCGAGAGCTGACATATCTGGCATGCCACCTTGTCCCATCATGCCTTCAAGGGCAGACATATCCATTCCGCCCATATTTGGCATATTCTTAGGGAGGTTATTTGGATTGATTCCCATTTGTTTCATCATCTTGTTCATATCTCCAGACATGACACCTTGCATGAGCTGTTTGGCCTGGTTAAAGTCTTTGATGAATTTATTCACTTCGATAAAAGTATTTCCAGATCCAGCAGCAATACGACGACGACGACTTGGATTTAACAAATCAGGATTTTCACGTTCTTCAGGTGTCATCGAAGACACGATGGCACGTTTGCGCGCAATCTGGCGCTCATCCACCTTCATGTTTTGAAGGGCTGGATTGTTGGCCATACCTGGAATCATCTTAAGCAAATCTTCCATTGGTCCCATGTTTTGCACTTGATCCAACTGATCGATGAAATCATTGAAATCAAAGGTGTTTTCACGCATCTTCTCAGCCATTTCAAGGGCTTTTTGCTCATCGTATTCTTGAGAAGCTTTCTCAATAAGAGTAAGCATATCCCCCATGCCGAGGATACGGCTTGACATACGGTCTGGGTGGAAGGTTTCAATATCTGTAATCTTTTCACCTGTACCAGTGAACTTGATTGGTTTACCAGTGATATGGCGAACGGACAAAGCAGCACCGCCACGAGTATCCCCATCAATCTTGGTAAGGATGACCCCAGTCACTTCCAACTGAGCATTAAACTCACGGGCAACATTGGCCGCTTCTTGACCAATCATAGCATCAACGACGAGCAGAATTTCATTTGGTTGAGCCAAGGTTTTTACGTCACGAAGCTCATTCATCAAGAGTTCGTCAATCTGCAAACGCCCTGCCGTATCGATCAAAACATAGTCGTTGTGATTGGTTTGTGCTTGCTCCAAACCTTGACGAACAATCTCAACAGCTGGCACTTCTGTTCCAAGTGCAAAGACAGGAACATCAATTTGCTGTCCAAGTGTTTTCAACTGATCAATGGCAGCTGGACGATAAATATCCGCCGCAATCATCAAAGGACGTGCATTTTCTTCCTTCTTAAGTTTATTAGCCAGCTTACCAGCAAAGGTTGTTTTACCAGCCCCCTGCAAACCGACCATCATGATAATGGTTGGAATTTTTGGTGACTTGATAATTTCTGCCGTATCGGAACCTAAAACAGCTGTCAGTTCCTCATCAACGATTTTGATAATCTGTTGGGCAGGATTAAGAGTATCAATGACCTCATGCCCGACAGCACGTTCACGGACCTTCTTGATAAAGTCCTTTACAACAGGCAAGGCAACGTCGGCTTCAAGCAAGGCCAAACGAATCTCTTTGGTCGCTTCTTGGACATCCGCCTCAGAAATTTTTCCTTTTTTACGTAGATTTTTAAAGACGTTCTGTAAACGTTCTGTTAAACTTTCAAATGCCATTTTTTTCTCCTATTTACTCAATTCAGTGGAAATCGTCCGAAATGTTGCAAACACTCAAGTTCTTCGGGTGTGATTTCTTTTATGATTTCATTTGGATATCCCCAACAGCTAAAACCTATTTGCATAGCTTTGGAGATATCATTGGGCGAGATAATCTGTAGTCGAGTAGGAAATGGTTCCTCTGCGGCTAATAGTTTGCAAGGTAATCCTTGATAAATAACTAGACTGCCCATGATTACTCCCGATTGTCAATACTTGTTAAAACTTCTATCTGCTCCTGCAGAAAGTCATCCTTGGGATAACGCTCCAAGATCTGGTCAAAAATCTGACTGCGGACAATGTAGTCCGAGTACATGTGTAATTTCATCTCATAATCTTCTAGAATCTTTTCTGTCCGCTTGATATTATCATAGACAGCCTGACGACTGACACCAAACTCTTCAGCAATCTCAGCAAGACTATAATCATCTGCATAATAAAGCTCAATATAGTTCATCTGCTTGTCTGTCAAAAGCGCCGCATAAAATTCAAAAAGAGCGTTCATACGATTGGTTTTTTCGATTTCCATAACTTTTATTATACCAAAAAAACGATTATACTGCTAGAGTGGAGACACTTCAAATAGAGCAAGAAGAAAAAAAGAACCTTGCAAAGCAAGATTCGTTTAGTGTCTGACTTAAATAATTGTTCTTCTGGGAACTAAATCGAATTAAGCTTCGATTTCTGTAACCATACCTGAACCAACAGTACGTCCACCCTCACGGATAGAGAATGTAGTACCTTGTTCTACGGCGATTGGGTGGATCAACTCAACGTCGATAGTCACGTTATCACCAGGCATTACCATTTCAGTACCTGCTGGAAGTTCGATTGAACCTGTAACGTCAGTAGTACGGAAGTAGAATTGTGGACGGTAGTTGTTGAAGAATGGAGTGTGACGTCCACCTTCTTCTTTAGTAAGGATGTAAACTTCACCTTTGAATTTAGTGTGTGGGTTGATTGAACCTGGTTTAGCGATAACTTGTCCACGTTCGATTTCGTCACGTTGAACACCACGAAGAAGGACACCTACGTTATCTCCAGCAAGACCTTCGTCAAGTTGTTTACGGAACATTTCAACACCAGTAACAACTGCTTTTTGAGTTTCTTCTTTGATACCAACGATTTCGATTTCGTCGTTGACACGAACAGTACCACGGTCGATACGTCCTGAAGCAACTGTACCACGTCCAGTGATTGAGAATACGTCTTCGACTGGAAGAAGCAATGGTTTGTCTGTGTCACGTTCTGGTTCTGGGATGTACTCATCAACAGTGTTCATCAATTCCATGATGATGTCTTCGTATTTAGAGTCACCTTCAAGAGCTTTAAGAGCTGAACCTTGGATAACTGGAAGATCGTCACCTGGGAAGTCGTATTCTGACAAGAGGTCACGGATTTCCATTTCAACCAATTCAAGCAATTCTTCGTCGTCTACCAAGTCAATTTTGTTCATGAAGACGATAAGGTGTTTAACACCAACCTGACGTGAAAGAAGGATGTGCTCACGAGTTTGTGGCATTGGTCCGTCAGTTGAAGCTACTACAAGGATAGCTCCGTCCATTTGAGCGGCACCAGTGATCATGTTTTTAACGTAGTCCGCGTGTCCTGGAGCGTCGATGTGGGCATAGTGACGTTTTTCAGTTTCGTACTCAACGTGCGCAGTGTTGATAGTGATACCGCGTTCGCGTTCTTCTGGAGCAGCATCGATAGACGCATAGTCTTTAGGTTGGTTAACTGCTGAAGGCAAGCGACGTGCCAAAACAGTTGTGATAGCTGCAGTTAGGGTAGTTTTACCGTGGTCAACGTGTCCGATAGTACCAATGTTAACGTGTGGTTTACTACGATCGTATTTTTCTTTTGCCATTTGAGTAAAAGCCTCCAATAAAATATATTTTATAGATAGACAGTAGGCAATACAGTCTAACTTTCCTTACTATTTTATCAAATTTCAGCTAAATTGCAAGTGTTTTACACACATTTTGTGAATTATTCTAAATCTCATAATTTCCCATTCTTTTCCAACAGAATCATTTAAAACACTTTTGACTAGTCTAACCTCAAGTCTTTTTATCAAAAAAAATCAGGTCTCCCTGATTTTTAGATTGATTCTGATTTTTCCAGTTCTTTTTCTTTGGCTTCTTTATGATTTTCATATAATTTCGCCAAGAACTTAGTAATTTCTTTTAGGATAGAATATGTTGGCACTGCTACAATCATTCCGATAACACCATAAATATTGCTAGAAAGTAAGAGAAGGACCAGAATGGTGATTGGATGAACCTTCATAACCCCTCCGACGATACGAGGGTAGAGGATATTCCCATCCACCTGTTGGATAATCAGCATATAAATTACTGCAATGAGAACTCTGTGCGGATCAGTAAAGACATTGGCAATAATCATGGGAATCAGACCGATACTTGGTCCAACATAAGGAATCAGATTTGCCAAACCAGAAAAAATAGCAAAGACTAGAGCATATTTCAACCCTATCGTACTGTATCCAATATAGGCCAAACATCCGATAATAACAGCATCAATCGCAATCCCACTGATATAACGTGCAATAGTGGCGTTCAGATTCTTCAAGAGACTGGAGAAGTTTAATTTATCATGTTTTAGGACTGTTCGTTCCAACATCGGAAGGAATTTATGACCATCAAGCAAGAAATAAATCAAAAAGACTGGTGTCATAATGAGAATCAAAACAGTACTAAACAAGGCTGAAAGAACGCTGCCCAAACTATTGCTCACACTGTTGAGAATATTTTGTAAAATATCAACGTAAGATAAATTCAACTGTTGAATGGTTTTTTGAATATCAATATTTTGAAAGATTGGATTCATTGATAAATCATATATCAAATCTTGCAAGCGGCTATAGATATTCTGGCTAGAAACAATCAAGCTTGTCAACTGATTAATCAAAATCGGTAGCAAGTAGACTACCCCTACTACTATTGTACCAATCAAGGCACAAAGTGTGATGAGCACACCTATCAAACGATTGACTTTACATTTCTTTTCTAGAAATGTTACGATGGGATTTGTCAGGTAATAGAAGAATCCTCCGAGCAAAAATGGAATCATAATGGTATTAGCTACCATCACAAAAGGTGTGACAATCGCTCCCATCTCTCTCCAAAGATAGAAAATAAGAGTTAATAGTAAAATTTCAGCTGTCCAAAAAAATAACTTGTTTCTACGGAACATAGGCGCCTCCTTCCTTCTATTTTACCATAATTCTTCAAAAAGATAAGATGGCTTTACTATAAAAACAAGAATATTTTTTCGCTTTGTGATAGAATAAAACTACTATGAAGAAAATAATTTTAACCTTACTAACTCTTATCATTTTTGGTACAGCCATCCCCACTGTATCTGCGCAAGATTTTGACGTTGCTGCTAAACATGCCATTGCTGTCGAGGCTACAACTGGAAAAATCCTCTACGAGAAAGATGCAAATCAGCCTGTAGAAATTGCTTCTATCACCAAGATTCTCACTGTCTACCTAGTCTATGAAGCCTTGGAACAAGGGACCATTAGCCTATCTACTCCAGTTGATATCTCTGACTATCCATACCAACTCACAACCAATTCTGAGGCTAGTAATGTTCCTATGGAAGCGCGCAAGTATACAGTGGAGCAATTATTGGAAGCAACTCTAGTATCAAGTGCCAATAGTGCAGCCATTGCTCTTGCTGAAAAAATTGCTGGTTCAGAGAAAGACTTCGTTGACAAGATGAGGGCGAAACTTCTTGAATGGGGTATCAAAGATGCTACTATTGTCAATACTACTGGACTTAATAACGAAACACTTGGAAATAATATCTATCCTGGTTCCAAAAAGGATGAGGAAAACAAACTAAGTGCTTACGATGTTGCAATCATCGCTCGAAATCTCATCAGAGATTACCCTCAAGTTTTAGAAATAACCAAGAAATCTTCATCAACATTTGCTGGTATGGAAATTCACTCTACTAACTATATGTTGGAAGGGATGCCAGCATATAGAGGTGGAGTTGATGGGCTCAAAACTGGTACAACAGACAAGGCGGGGGCTTCTTTCGTTGGAACAACTACCGAAAAAGGTATGCGAATCATCACAGTTGTCTTAAACGCTGACCAGCAAAACAGCAATCCTTACGCTCGCTTTACTGCTACTTCTTCTCTTTTGGACTATATAACATCTAATTATGCTCTCAAAACGATTGTCCAGAAGGGAGAAGCCTACAAAGATAGCAAAGTTTCTGTACTTGATGGGAAGGAAGATACCGTAACTGCTGTTGCTAAATCTGATGTCACTGTCATACAACGATTGGGAAGTCGAGCATCATCAAGCCTGCAATTTACTCCAAAAACCAAGGCCGAGACAGCGCCACTAGAAGCTGAAACTGTTGTTGGTCATCTAACCTATGATGACCAAGATTTGGTCGGTCAAGGTTATCTCACTTCTGAAAAACCTTCTTTTGAAATGGTCGCTGAAAAGAAAGTAGAAAAAGCCTTCTTCTTAAAAGTTTGGTGGAATCAATTCATCCGCTTTATCAATGAAAAACTATAAAAAAATCGCGAGTTTTCGCGATTTTTCTATTTCATCTCTTTAAAAGCTGCTTCAGCATCTGCATTGCTAATAGCACCAAATTGGATTTTTCCGATTTTTCCTTGGCTGTCAATTAAGTATTCTGTTGGAATACTACGAATTTGGTAGGCTTGGAAGGT
This sequence comes from Streptococcus sp. M143, assembly GCF_000162495.1. NCBI lineage: Bacteria > Bacillati > Bacillota > Bacilli > Lactobacillales > Streptococcaceae > Streptococcus > Streptococcus sp. M143. Next base: position 572,093 of record NZ_GG730097.1, read on the forward strand.
GGTTGCTTTCGTATCATATAAAACTGGTATATCCTTGTATCCTTGTTCTTGGTACCATTTTGGAAAGTCTTGAACTGTTTTTTCACCTTGTAGCCCTGGTGCGACAACACTTAGGATTTCAAAATCTCGATCTTGTTTTGCAGCTAATTCCATCAACTCAGGCATACTCTTTCGACAAGGACCACACCAAGAGGCCCAGAATTTCAAATAGACCTTTTTCCCTTTATAGTCTGATAACTTGACTTCTTTGCCATCCATAGACTGCAAGGTGAAGTCTGGCGCATCCTTACCGACTGCGATTTGCTGTACAGTAGACTGTTTGGGACTTTCCGTTTGTTTGGTTTCTTTTTCACCACAGGCAATCAACAAAAATAAAGACATGAGGCTAAATCCCGCAAAAATAACTTTTTTCATCTTTTTCTCCTTTTATCCAAGAATTCCTGACAAGGCATTTAACTGCCCTAGCATTAATAATAATCCCATCAAAACAATCAAAGCTCCCCCGATTTTCTTTAGTAGGATCATATGGGGTTTTAGTTTACTAAAATAGGGCATGATCCAGCCCGAAGCCAAGGCCAAAACAAGGAAAGGAAGGGCCATTCCCAATGTGTACACTAAGGTTAGTAAGGCTCCTTGCCAAGCACCATTCCCTCCAGAAGCTGCAAGAGCCAAGACCGAACTCAAAACTGGTCCGATACAAGGAGTCCAGCCAAAACTAAAGGTTATCCCAAGTAAAAAGGCTGACAGATAGTGATTAGACTTTGATTGTTTGAAGGTGACTGTCTTTTGAACTTCCAGTTTATTAAAATGCAAGATTTCCATCTGGTGAAGGCCTAAAAGGATAATGACTGTCCCCATAGCATAACGAAACCAGTCTGCATAGAGCATGTGCCCTAGGAATCCAGCTCCAAATCCTAAAATAAAGAAAATGAGGGAGATTCCTGCAATAAAGCACAGGGTCCGAATTAAACCTGACCATGCAACGTCTCTTCCAAAAAAGCGAAAACTTTTCGAATTTCCCTGATCATCTAGCAGAATACCAGCATAGACAGGTAGCAAAGGGAAGATGCAGGGTGAAAAGAAGGACAGGATACCTGCCAAAAAAACGGATACTAGAAATATAATCGACTCCAACGAATTACCTACTTTCACAAAATTCTAATCTTATTTTACTACAAAAGAAAAAATTTGTGACAACTTTGCTACGCTTGTCTATTTTATCTAAACTTAACACAAAAAAAGGAGCTAAGCTCCTCAGATTGAAGACAAAGTCCTTAGACTACAAATTTCTAAGGGCTTTTCTTTGTGTAAAGTCGTATAATAGAGGTAAGAAAAGTTGTGAGGTGTTCCCTATGTTTCACAAAGAAAATCTCGAATATAACCGCAATCAAGTTGGTTTTTACACGCTAGATGAACTCGTTCCGCAAGCCCATTTTCTTCGTCAGGTTGAGCAAGTGGTCGATTTTTCCTTCATCTATGACTTAGTCGCAGATACTTATTCTGAAGATAAAGGTCGTCCTAGTTTAGACCCCGTTATGCTGGTTAAAATCCCTCTCATCCAATGTTTCTACGGTATCCGTTACTTGCTCTTGGTAGCTTTCCACTTGTGCCAGCAAGTCCGCCACTTCTGATAAATCTCTCGTTTTTAACTCTTTGATCGGCTGGGTAAAAGTGTATCTCTCGCCCAAAGCCCTAAAATCAATCACTGTTTTTCTATGCATATCTTAAGTATAGCACAAAAAGGCGGACCTAGAACAGCTAAATCCAGCTTTGTTTACTGATTTCTATAACTAAAAATCTTCTCTAAATTGGTTTTTTCTACTTTTGGCAATTTTCCATCAGATAGCATCCCTTCTTCTTGTAAAAGATGGTCTTGTTTGGAGTACTTTGCACAAGAATTCAACAAAAAAACAGGGAGAGTCTTGGTTTCTGTACCCTTACTCTCCCTGTCTTTTACTGTTCAGAAATTAAAAATTGATTTGAAGTTTTAATGATGTTTACCGTTTCCTTGACATCTAAATCATCTGTGAATAGAAAATGATGTTTCTCACTATTTTTAGCTAGAAACTCATTTCTTGCTTGGATTGATAAATCGCCTGTTCTCTCAATTTCTTTTCGAGAAGAATCCCTATCTTTCAAGGTTTCTTCTTGAGCCATTAGAACACAATATTTTAGCTTAATTCGTTTTTCTTTTAAGAAGGCTGCAATTTTCTTCAGTTGATCTTCAAATATGACATATTCTATCACAACAGTAATGCCACGATCCAAGAAATTACTGGTCAGACTGATGATATTATCCCAGAATAAATCCATGTAAAATCCATCATCTTCCCAAGGAGCTACGAGACCACTTTTTATCATTAAGTAAATCATATCCCCCTCTATAACTGCACTTTTGTCAAAAGAATAGGCCAACTCTTTGCTGACGGTGCTCTTTCCAACGCCTGGGGGACCTGAAACGATATAAACACAATTTTCCAACCTTTTACCTCTACATACTTGAAATATCTCTAACTTACGATAACTTTCAGCCCACTTATGACTTTCTTATGAAGTCTTCAGGATACTGTGCACGCGCACCACCGATGAGTTTTGGACGGCTAGCTAAAGCCGTTACATGGGCATGGCCAATCTCACGCAAAACTGGTCGAATCGGAACCTGCACATGCTTGACATGCATGCCAATTGCGGTATCTCCTATATCCAATCCAACATGAGCCGTGATAAACTCCACTTCAACAGGGTCTTTCATGAACTTAAAGGCAGCTAGCTGACCTGAACCTCCTGCATGAAGAGTAGGAAGGACACTGACGATTTCTAGCCCAAACTGCTCCGCCACTTGACGTTCAACGACCAGAGCCCGATTGACATGTTCACAACCTTGAACGGCTAAATGAATGCCTTTCGCTTCCAGGATATCCAGGATTGTCTTCACAATGATTTCCCCAATTTCTTGGCTGGATTCCTTGCCAATCTGGCCACCTATCACCTCACTAGAAGAAAGGCCCAAAACAAAAATAGCTCCTTGCTTCAAATTAGCCTTTTCTAATACATCTTTTACAATCTGGCTTGTTTCTCTTTGAATGTCTTTTCCCGTCATACTTGATACCTCTTTTGTCACTATCTATCATATCTTTTTTTACTGATTTTATCAAGACGGACTGATTATTCTAATTTTTCAAAGTAAAACTCCCAGAATTGACTGGGAGCTAACTTGTTTCTATTTTATTGATGTATATTTCAACCGTCGTCCCTTTTGAAGGTGCAGAATCAATCTTCATCTGGTAATTGTCTCCAAAATGAAGTTTGAGTCGTTGGTCGACATTTTGAAGGCCAACTCCCCCACGTTTGAGCTGACTTTGACTACTATCGCCAGCAGCTTGGAAACCAACACCATCATCCTCAATGCGGATAACAAGCCCTGTATCCTTTTTCTGAACAGAAACTTTAATATGTCCCTGGCCTTCCTTTTCCTTGATGCCATGGTAAAGAGCATTTTCTACTAGAGGTTGCAGCACCAACTTGGGTAAGACTAGGTTATCAAAAGCAGGTTCTTCATCAATCTCATACTCCAGCTTATCTCCGTAGCGTTGTTTCTGGATAAAGAGGTACTGGCGGACATGATTAATCTCATCAGACAGGTAAATCAAATCCTTTCCTTGATTGAGCGCCAAGCGGAAATAGGTTGCCAAGGACTTGGTCACCTGAACCACTCGCTGACTATCCTGAAATTCAGCCATCCAGATGATAGTATCCAAGGTGTTATAGAGGAAATGGGGGTTAATCTGACTTGACAAGGCTTGAAGCTCATACTGCCGGGTCGCTTCTTCCTGCCTGCGAATAGCTGCCATCAGCTGATCAATCTGATCCAACATGGCATTAAACTGGCGAGTCACTTCTCTCAGTTCATAGGCACCAGCTTCCTTAGCACGCAGATTTTGTGTACCAGAAGCAATTTCCAGCATGGTATCTCTTAGCTCCTTCAAAGGGGCAATCCAGCGTTTGAGACTGAACCACACCAAGCAGAGACAGGTAAGAAGAGATAAGGCACTGGCACCAAGCAAGGTCCACATGAGTTGACTCCGAACCTGGTCTAACTTCTCCAACGAAGACACGCCTATGACCGTCCAATCTGTTACTGCAATCTCTTCCTGACTGACGTAGGATTGGTGATCCAGCGTATAGCCCTGCCCCGTCTCAATGTAGGGTTTCATGGCCTCCATTTCACTCGCTGAGCTATAGACAGTACGTTTAGGATGGTAGACAAATTCATGGTTTTCATTGATGATAAAGGCAAAGCCCTGCTGGCCCAACTGGAGTTGGTTGAGATAGGCTTCCAAAGTTTCATAGGAAATATCCAAACGAAGCACACCAAGATTGGCTCCCTTTGCATCAACAAGTTCCTGAGTAACAGAAATGACCCATTGACTATCTGATTTACGAGCTGGGGTTAAAACTGGCTTAGCTCCCTGATGAATAGCCTTTTGGTACCAATCCTCAGCCATCATATCTGAGGAAGTTTTCATTTGCACACTGTCATCTGTAGAAATAACCTGACCGGATTTGGTGACCAGTACCACCGTTTTCAAGTCCTGGTCTGCCTTTAAGATAGTCAAAAACAGATCTCGGATTCCCTTGACTTGGTCTTGGTTAGGATTCTCAGCATAGGCTAGGACATCCATCTGCTGGGTCAAACTGGTAGAGGTGGTTTCTAATTTTTTGATATAAGACTGAATAAAGTGGCTAGTCTGGCTAATTGTCGTTTGGCTATTACCCTCGATAGTAGCCTCAATGGCTGCTGAACTAGATTGATAATAGAAAGTCCCAACCAGAGCTAGTAGAATGAGAAAGACCAGAAAGATGGAAATAACCATTCTGACTAAAAGAGAAGAACGCTTCATCGACCTTCTCCCTTCTTAAACTGACGAGGTGTCACACCTGCAATCTGTTTAAAACGTTGAGTAAAATAGTTCATATCTTCAAAACCAACCTTTTCGGCTATCTCATAAATCTTTAAATCTGTGGTCAGAAGCAAGAGCTTGGCTTGTTTGACACGCTCTCTCACCAGATAATCCTGAAAGGGCAAGCCCAACTCTTTCTTAATCAAGGAGCTCAGATAAGTCGGACTAAAACCCAAGTCACTGGCCAAAGACTTCAAACTAAACTGACTGTCAGCTAGATGGGACTGGATTTTCTGAGCAATATTTCCCTCAAACTTATCAGTTAATAAATCTTGTAACTGCTCTTCTTTTTCTTCCTTGTCTAGTTTTTGCTTGATTTTCCCCAACATTTCCTCAATATCCTGACGAGAAAAGGGTTTGAGCAGGTAATCATCTACACCGAGTTTGACAGCAGACAAGGCATAATCAAAATCATCGTAACCTGTCAAAAATACCAGATGCACCTGAGGATAGGTTTCTCGGACCAGACTGGCCAACTGGATGCCATTTAGCTGAGGCATATTGATATCAGTTAAAATGATATCTGGCACCTGCTTTTGAATCAAATCCCAAGCCTGTCTTCCATTTTCAGCCTGACCGATGATTTCCATATCGTATGCTGCTACATTGACCAACTTGGTCAAGCCTTGTCTTACCAGATACTCATCTTCTACGATTAAGATTGTGTAGGTCATGCTCCGCTCCTTTACCACTTACTAGTATCAGTATAGCAAAATTCTCCTCTAACTGCTTAGGAAAGACTTCTTAATCGACATAATCTAGTAAATAGGCATAGCCTTTTTCTTCCATTTGGTCTTTGGGAATAAATCGGATAGAGAGACTATTGATACAGTAGCGCAAGCCACCCTTGTCCTGAGGCCCATCTGTAAAGACATGGCCAAGGTGAGAATCTCCAACTCGACTTCTCACTTCCATGCGCGTCATATTGTAAGACTTATCTTCCTTGTAGGTAGCAACATCTGGACTGATTGGTTGGGTGAAACTAGGCCAACCACAACCAGACTCAAACTTATCCTTTGATGAAAAGAGGGGTTCGCCAGTTGCCACATCCACATAGATACCAGATTCAAATTTATCCCAGTAACGGTTTGAAAAGGCTCGTTCTGTTTGATTTTTCTGGGTAACTGCGTACTCCTCAGGTGACAAGGTCTTCTTCAATTCCTCATCACTTGGTTTAGGATATTTGCTGGCATCGATGACGGGATAGGCAGCCTGATTGACATTGATATGACAGTAGCCATTTGGATTTTTCTTGAGGTAGTCTTGGTGATAGTCCTCAGCCACCACAAAATTCTTCAAGTTTTCCTTTTCAACTGCCAGAGGTTGGTCGTATTTCTTAGCCACCTCATCAAAGACTTGGTTGATTACTTCCAAATCCTTGTCATCTGTGTAATAGACACCAGTACGGTACTGGGTCCCCACATCATTTCCTTGTTTATTTTTGCTGGTTGGATTAATGATGCGGAAGTAATGAAGCAGGATTTCCTTGAGGGAAATTTGATTGGCGTCATAGGTGACATGGACAGTCTCTGCATGGCCTGTTTGATTAATCAATTCGTACTTGGTTGTTTCCCCTCTACCGTTTGCATAGCCTGAAACGGCATCGGTCACTCCAGGCACGCGTGAGAAGTATTCCTCCACTCCCCAGAAACAACCTCCAGCTAGATAAATTTCGTGCAAGTCTGCGTCTTTACTCACTTCTGTTTTTTTCACTGTTTTTCCTCCTTGGCTAACTGACGCTTTCTCAATTTGCGAGCTGTCTGTCTGCCCTGCATTTCGCATCAATAGAAAATAGAAACCGGTTATGGCTAGGAGAATGACCCCTGCCAAGACAAAAAGTTTTACTTTATCATTCATAGCCTTTCTCTACCCCATTTCTTTCAATTCTTTTAAAATCATATCCTTATCCATAAAACCTGGTTGCGTTTTGACCAGCTTGCCTTCCTTGTCTATAAAGGCTTGAGTCGGATAAGAACGGACACCATAACTTTCCAAGAGTTTACCTGATGGATCAATTAAAACTGGAAAATTTTTATAATCCAAGCCCTTGTACCAATTCTTAAAGTCCGCTTCTGCTTGTTCCCCCTTGTGTCCAGGAGACACCACTGTCAAGACCACATAGTCATCACCAGCTTCTTTAGCAATTTCATCCGTATCTGGAAGGCTGGCTAGACAGATGGAACACCAAGAAGCCCAAAATTTGAGATAGACTTTCTTGCCCTTGTAATCAGACAAACGATAGGTCTTGCCATCTACACCTGTCAGTTCAAAATCAGCGACTTCCTGACCTTTAGTCGCAGTTTTCGAACTAACTTGTTCTGTTTTGGATTGCTCCCTCATAGTAGACTCGTCTGACATGTTTTTAGCCGAACAGGCTGCCAAACAACAGATTGAGCCTACTCCAAGGAGACATGTTTGCCATTTTTTCATTTCTTTTTCCTCTCTATTCAAATAATGTAGTCAAAATGGAAGCTTTTCCCAAAAGCACCAAGATTCCCATCACGATAATGAGAAAACCACCCACTTTTTTGAGGATTCCGAGGTAAGGATGGAGTTTTCGGAAATGTTTCAAAACATAGCTGGAGGCGAGAGCTAGAACTAAAAATGGTAGCGCCAAACCCAGCGTGTAAACCAACATGAGACCAGCTCCCTGCCAAGCTCCTGAACCACCTGAAGCCGCCAAGGCCAAAACAGAGCCCAAAACCGGCCCTACACACGGTGTCCAAGCAAAACTAAAGGTCAACCCCAGTAAAAACGCCTGACTATAGCCATTAGCATTTTGACCCTGTCTCTTTAATTGTAGCCTTCTTTCCTTGTAGAGTCCCTGCAAATGTAAAACATCCATCTGGTGCAAGCCCAAGAGAATGATAATCGCACCCGTCACATACTGAAACCAAGAAGCATACAGCAAATTGCCTAAAAAACCAGCTCCATAACCCAGTAAGATAAAAACAAAGGAAATCCCCGCTATAAAGGACAGAGTTCGCAATAAACTAACAAGTGAGATTGAAAATTTTCCGCTGGAAGTCTGAGAACCATCTTTGTCATCAAGTAAAACCCCCGCATAGACTGGCAACAAGGGTAAAATACAAGGAGAAAAGAAGGAAATAATTCCAGCAAGAAAAACACTGATAAAAAAGATTATATTATCCACTGCCTTCCTCCATTCTTTGATTTGATAGGACTATTATAGACCCAAAATTCCAGAAAAAACAGGGACAATGATAGGGAAAAATAGGAATTTAATCAGTTTATTTAGAAACCTTGTACAAAAAAGTCCCATAAGATCTATAATGAAAAGCGACTAATAATCTCATCAAACTTATCAAACGAAATGCCTTTGGTTTTCGGAACTTTGAAAACTTCAAAAAACGGATTTTCATCGCTCTCAACATCAAAAAAGAAAGGACGAAATTTGTCCTTTCTAGATCTTAGCTGACTTCAACCCACTACAGTTGACAAAGAGCACATTTTAATACGTTCCTTCTTCACCTTGACTGGTCAGGATAACAGGACCGTCTTTGGTAATCACGAACTGGTGTTCATATTGACAAGATAGGCCGCCATCAATAGTCTTATGAGCCCAGCCAGTCTTCATATCTGTATCAATTTCCCAGTCACCAGTATTGATCATGGGTTCAATGGTTAGTACCATTCCTTCACGGAGGCGGAGTCCACGACCTGCAATACCGTAGTTAGGAACCATTGGTTCTTCGTGCATAGTTGGACCAACACCATGACCAACCAAATCACGTACAACCCCATAACCGCGACTTTCAGCGTATTCTTGAATGGCTGCACCGATATCACCGATACGATTGCCGACAACTGCTTGCTCAATCCCTATATACATAGCTTCCTTGGTTACGTCCATCAGGTTTTTCACTTCTTCAGACGGTGTACCAACCGCATAAGCCCAACATGAGTCAGCTAAACCACCAGTATAACTTTGGGTGTATTTTTTCATTTGCTCAACATTGTTAAAGTTGAGTTTAGATACATTGAGGTCGGATTTGGCAATCGGACCACCCAATACCATGTCAACCTTGAGCAAATCGCCATCTTTCAAGATGTAATGACGTGGGAAAGCGTGAGCTACTTCGTCATTGAGAGAGCAACAAGTGGCATAGGGGTAATCCATGACAGCACCATCCACACCAATCTGTAAAGGAAGGAAATTCTCCTCTTTACAACGTCGACGAACGTACTCTTCAACTTCCCACATATCCACGCCTGGCTTAATCAAATCACGTAAGCCGATATGGATACTTGCTAGGAAATCACCAGCCTTGTCCATGGCTTCGATTTCACGTGCTGATTTTAAAGTTATCATTTTTTCTCCTAGATTCTAATTAATTTTAACCGTAACATTTGCTTTTGAAACAATCTGATGACCATGATAAATATCATAATCAATAATAGCTGAGCGTCTCGTGTGGTGAATAATACGAGCCTGAATCCGCAGAGTATCATCTATCTGTACAGCCTGCAAGAAATAAATCAACATCTGTTCAATGATGAGATTACGTCCGCTATTGACAACGAGGTCTTGGGTCATATGGTTGAGGATTTCAGCCAAGACTCCATTAGCAAGGACCCCATTTTTCTCCAGCATGAAGGGCTCAACAGTAATAACGACTTCATCATGATGATAAGAGAGTTTTTGCCCGATTTGCTCTGAGAAAGTCGGCAAAGCAGAAACTTGGGAACGGCTCATCTTTTCCATGACATCTCGTCGTGTTACGACACCGAGTAAGGTTTGATTACTTCTGACGACAGGAACCATCTCAAAGTCTTCTGCAATCATTCGTTGACTGACATTGGCAATATTGGTCGCTAAGCCTGTTACAAAGATACTACGAGTCATCACCTTGTCAATCGTTGTGCTGGGTGATTTATCTCCCGCATCTCGCATGGTAACAACCCCAACAACCACTTGGTGTTGGTTAATGACTGGGAAACGACTACTCCTGTTCTTACGTACCAAGTCCAAATAGTCTTTCACTGTGTCCGTTTCCCTCAAAAAACCATACTCATGGCTAGGACGATAGAGCTTTTCAACTGTTAAAATGTCTGTCTTAATCTGCACATTTGACAAAGCTCTATTGATCATGGTCGCAACTGTAAAGGTATCATGCTTGCTTCGTAAAACAGGGATTCCTTTCTGATTAGCAAGTTCCAGTACATCCTCATGCACATGAAAACCACCCGTCACCAGAACTGCGTTTTCATTTTCCAAAGCCAAAAGTTGAATACGAGTACGGTCTCCAACGATTAACAAACCGCCATCATTCAGATAGGACAAGATATTCTGCTCTGTCATAGCCCCAATGGAGAATTTGCTAAACTCTCTCTCAAGCCCTTCCTGACCAGCCAAAACTTCGGAGGAAGTTACTTCAGCAATTTCAGCATAAGTTAGCCGCTCAATAGTCACTTTCTGGGACTTGACTCGTATGGTTCCACTACGTGGCCGAGTTTCAACGATGCCACGATTTTCAGCTTCTTTGATAGCTCGGTAGGCTGTTCCGTCACTAACACCTAGGTGATTGGAAATACTGCGAACGCTAACTCTCTTCCCAATTGGTAACTCTTCCAGATAGGACAAAATTTCCTGGTGTTTACTCATTGAATTCTCCTTTTATGTATCGAAATTCAAGATAGTCTCTCATTTTACGTGTATAGCGATCGCTCCCCTTAAACTGTCGGACTAGGTTAAAGCCTGATTTTAAGGCTACTTTTTGACTAGCTTGATTCTCCAAATGAGTGATGATGGATAATTGTTTTAAACCAAATTCTTCAAATGAAAGCTGACATAGCTTGGTAACCACTTCTGTCATAAAACCTTGTGACCAAGAATCCTTTTTTAAGAAATAACCAATTTCTGCTTCTTTTTTGATTTCATCAATCTTTTCAAATTTGATGGAACCAATCATTTCCTGATTTCCTTGGAGACAAATTGCCCAAACACCTAGAGGATTCTTCATAAAATAGTTAGCAAGTGCGTATTGACTTTCTTCCAAACTTGCTTGACTGGGAAAAATAAACTGCAGATTTTCCGGATTTGAAGCAATATCGTAAAACGCTTGACTGTCACTAAAAAAGAAAGGACGCAAATACAAGCGCTCCGTTTCAAAAAAAGAAAACATTGCTAATTTGGTCCAAATATTCATAATCACCTCAACGGTTTAGTCTTCAACGAGTGTAATATCCGCTCCAAGACTACGTAATTTTTCAATAATATCTGAGTAGCCACGAAGGATAAACTCAATATTTGTAATTTCAGTCTGGCCTTGAGCCATCAGTCCAGCAATCACAAGTGCAGCACCAGCTCGCAAGTCTGTAGCTTTCACCTTGGCACCATGTAGAATTCGCCCACCAGTGTAGAAAATATGGTCATTTGTAGTCGCAATATCCGCGTCCATTTTTGCTAACTCAAAGACATGGTTGACACGTTTTTCGTAAATGGTATCAATAATAGTACCACGACCTTGAGCAGTTAGTAAAAGTGGTGTGATTGGTTGTTGCAAATCGGTTGCAAATCCTGGATAGGGAGCTGTTTTGATATTGATGGCCTTCAAATCAGACTGCTCTTCAACGAAGATACTGTCTTCTGAGACCGTCATACGAACGCCCATTTCTTCTAGTTTGGCGATAAAGCCTTCTAAGTGTTCATAGAGAACGTTGTTAATACGGATTCCTTTACCAACCGCTGCAGCAAGTGATATATAGGTTCCAGCTTCGATACGATCTGGTATTACTTGGTGACGAGTTCCATGAAGTTTCTCGACACCATCAATAATGATAAGATCTGTACCAGCACCACGAATGTGAGCCCCCATGTTATTCAAAAGGGTAGCCACATCGATGATTTCTGGTTCACGAGCCGCATTTTCAATAACAGTCCGTCCCTTAGCCTTAACAGCCGCAATCATGGTATTAATCGTTGCACCAACACTGACGGTATCCATGTAAATACTTGCGCCGTGAAGTCCCTTACCTTGGGCAGATAAATTCATATTATCTCCCTCATAGCTTACCTTGGCTCCCATGGCTTCAAAGGCTTTTAGGTGAAGGTCAATCGGACGAGGTCCCAGATCACATCCACCAGGAAGTCCAACTGTAGCTTCACCAAAGCGACCTAACAGACTTCCATAGAAATAATAAGAAGCACGAAGGCTATTGATCTTGCCATAAGGCATAGGAATGTTTTGAACACCTCTCGGATCAATCTCCAAAACATCATCGTAGCGTTTTACTTTCGCTCCCATGATTTCCATAATTTCTACAAGACTAGCAACGTCTGAAATATCTGGGACACAATCCAAAGTGACAACATCATCTGCCAGTATAATAGCAGGGATTAATGCTACAACACTATTCTTAGCACCGCTAATGGTGATCTCACCTTGCAATGGATGTCCACCATTGATGACAATTTTTCTCATGTTATACTCTTTCAAAATTTACTAAAAAGGTCTCTACATTCTATTATACCATAGTTCTCCTATTTTTCCCATTTCTGTTTAATAAAAATCACTCTCTTTTTATCTTCTAAAATAGAAAAAAGACCCATCACACAAGCACAAAAGCTTGGTATGATAGGCTTTTAAAAGTTTAGATTAACGTACTGTACGGATACGCATTGTGTTTGTACGGACAGCTTCTCCAAGTGGTACACCTGCAACGATAACGATATCGTCACCAGACTCAACAAGACCAGCTTCAACTGCTTTACGTTCAGCAATTTCGAACATATCGTCAGTTGATGAAGGTGCTTCTGTCAACATTGGGATAACACCCCAGTTCAACATCAATCCACGTTCTGTCAATTCGTCAAATGTCAATGCCAAGATATCAGCATTTGGACGGTATTTAGAGATCAAACGAGCAGTGTGACCAGTCTTAGTCAAAGTAACAACCAATTTGATATCCATTGAGTTTGTAGCATCTTTAACAGCTGAAGCCATAACTTCTGTCTTAGAGTTACGTTCGAATGTATCTGAGTTCAAACGTCCGTATTCGTTAAGAAGAGTTTGTGCGTTCTTGTCAATTGTAGCCATTGTTGTTACTGACTCAAGTGGGTATTTACCGTTTGCAGACTCACCTGAAAGCATTGTAGCGTCAGTACCGTCGATAACAGCGTTAAATACGTCTGATACTTCTGAACGAGTGGCACGTGGTTTTTCAGTCATTGTTTCAAGCATGTTTGTTGCTGTGATAACAACTTTACCAGCTGCGTTCACTTTAGTGATGATCATTTTTTGGTAAACTGGAACCATTTCGAATGGTACTTCGATACCCATGTCACCACGAGCAATCATGATACCGTCAGCAGCTTCAATGATTTCATCCAAGTTGTCGATACCTTGTTGGTTTTCGATTTTAGCGAACAATTGAACGTGACCATTACCAGTTTCTTCACAGATTGCACGAACTTCATTCACGTCTTTAGCAGTACGTACAAATGAGATCGCGATGAAGTTGATACCTTGTTCCAAACCGAAACGGATATCATCGTTGTCACGTTCAGCAAGAGCTGGGAAAGGAATTTTAGTGTTAGGGATGTTTACACCTTTTTGTTTAGCGATAATTCCATCGTTTTCAACTTCAACTTCAAATTCACGAGTTGCATCGTCTTTTGCAACAACACGAAGACCAAGTTTACCATCGTCAACCAATACTTGGCGACCAACCTCAACATCATCGTAGATGTCAAGAGCACCAGCAACGTTCAAAGCAATCACTTCACGAGTTGATTTGATTCCTTGTTTAGTTGCAACACGGATTTTTTCACCAGTTTTGTATGAGTATTCTTTTGCGTCACCTTCAAACAATTCAGTACGGATTTCTGGTCCTTTTGTATCAAGAAGGAAACCAACTTTCTTACCTGCAAGTTTTTCAGCAAGTTTAACAGTTGCCATACGCTCACCTTGTTCTTGGTGGTCACCGTGTGAGAAGTTGAAACGGAAAGTGTTCGCTCCTGCTTCAATCAATTTCGCAATATTTTGAGCTGAAGCTTCAACGTCAAGTTTTTCACCCCAGTATCCATCTTCACCGAATTTTTTACCACCACGGATTTCTACCGCAGGACCCAAAGTTGCAACGATTTTTACACGTTTGTTCATGATTTTGTGACTCCTTTATATAATTCGACCTTTATGGTCATGTTACCAAATTAATGAAAGTTGATTAGGACAAGCTCTTGTTCAAGCTAGCGAGTTCAAGATCAGCTTTGTGTGGGTTGTTCACCACAATCTTGCCATCTTCAGTCAAGCTAAACAAAGCTCCTTCTTCTGCTGTACCAAGAATTGGATTTTCAACCATTTTTTCATTACGGATACCAACAGCGACACCACCGATTCCTTGTTTGAGAAGTTTAACAGCATGTGCTCCCAAGCGTGACGCCAAGACGCGGTCACGCGCAGTTGGTGAACCACCACGTTGGATGTGACCAAGTTCAGTTACACGAAGGTCACTAGTGTCTCCAGCTTCTTTTAGTTTTTGACCAAATTCAGCTGCTGACATAACACCTTCCGCCAAAACAATGATGTTGTGTTTCTTACCGTGTTCATAACCAGCTTTGATGCTAGCTACGATTTCTTCCATGTTGAAGCCTTCTTCAGGGATAATGATTTCATCGGCACCAGTAGCAATACCTGCCCAAAGTGCGATATCACCAGCATTACGTCCCATTACTTCTACAACGAAAGTACGACGGTGACTTGATGATGTATCACGAATCTTATCAATCGCATCCATTGCAGTAGTAACTGCAGTATCAAATCCAATTGTGAAATCAGTACCTACGATGTCATTATCAATTGTGCCAGGCAGACCGATAGCTGGGAATCCATGCTCAGTCAAGCGCATAGCTCCGTGATAAGAACCGTCACCACCGATAACAACGACACCTTCGATCCCGTGTTTTTTCAACTGCTCAATCCCTTTAAGTTGACCTTCAAGTTGTGCAAACTCAGGGTAACGAGCAGAGTGAAGGAAAGTACCACCACGTGAAATGATGTCTCCAACTGAAGCAGCATCAAGTGGATAGATTTCACCGGCAACCATCCCTGCGTATCCATCATAGATACCAAAGACTTCCATTCCTTCTGAGATTGCTTGACGAACTACTGCACGGATGGCAGCGTTCATACCAGGGGCGTCTCCACCGCTAGTCAAAACAGCAATACGTTTCATTTGGTTTTGCTCCTTTTTCTTTTAACATTCCTATTGATTATACCACATTTCATTTGAAAATTCTTCTATTTTTCGTATTTTTAGCGATAAATCGTTTTCATAGCAATTCCCTCTAATTTTTCCTGTAAAGCAGGGTCTTTTTTTACAAAATGACAGGAGGAAACAATTGTTTTTTCTTCCTCTACATACCTGATAATGACAGGGATTGGGCCTTTGTATTGTTCTAGGATATTTGAAATCTCTTTATCGTTGTCGTGATTTTTAACTTGAATCCAGAATCGTTCAGCGACTGCTTCTTTCAAATCTTGTGCAATCATTTGCAGACGACCATCTCGAGATTGAATTTTGCCATTGATGTAGTAAAATTTCCCTTCGGATAAATTGGAAGCAAATTTTCTATATTGGTCTGAAAATACAGTTACATCCATCCGAGACTTACTATCATGAACCTGTAGAAAGGCCATACTCTCACCTTTCTTGGTTCGAATCACTTTAATCTTTTGAAGTTCTACTAGAAGAGTGGCTTGAGCTCCCTCAGTAAGATTAGTGATTGGAGTGGTCGGATATAGGGCTTGTTTGGCAAGAGTTTGGAGAGGATGGGGACTGATACCTACCCCAATCAGTTCCTGCTCTTTGTAAAATTTCTCTGCCTCAGTAAAATCATCAGCTTCAGTCCAACTATAATTTGTATCCGCAAAGAGTCCACCCAACTCCTCAACAAAGACAAATAAGTTTGGTAGGTTCACTAAGATTTTCTGACGATTCTTGTCAAATTCATCAAAAAGCCCTAGTTCAACCAAAGGCGTCAAAAGCGATAGTTTCTTGTAATTTTTAGGAAGACGAGTGACGAAATCTTCCACACTTGAAAAAGGACGATTTTCGATAATCCAGTAAGAAAAATCTCTTGGCATGCCCTTAATGGCTTTCAGACCAAGATAGATTTTCTTCTGAGCAATCTTATCGTGATAGGGAATACTGTTGATAGCTAAAGGCGCTACTTGAAATCCCATCTGCAGAGCATCGACAATATACTCACTGCTTGAATAATTCAACATGACTTGAAAGAAAATAGCAGGATAGTGCGTCTTGAAATAAGCAAGCTGGAATGCCAGTGCTGAGTAGGCATAGGCGTGGGATCTGTTAAATCCATAGCCCGCAAACTTTTCCATCACTGCAAAAAATTGGTTGGCTTTTTCTTCAGAATGCCCCAATTTCATAGCTCCAGAGATAAAATCTTCCTTCATCAAATGCATCTCTTTAGCATTTTTCTTACCCATGGCTCGTCTGAGAATATCGGCTTTACCAAGGCTGAAGCCTCCAAAACGCTGAGCAACCTGCATGACTTGCTCTTGATAGAGCATGATACCGTAGGTTGATGAAAGGATATCTTCTAAGGCAGGATCTAACACTGTCACCTTTTCTTTGCCATGCTTACGAGCGACAAAGTTATCAATATAATCACTAGCCCCTGGTCTATTGAGGGATGTCGTTGCTACAACTTCTTCAAAGACTTGCGGCTGAACTCGTTTCAAGAGTCGAATGGCTCCAGGTTGTTCAAATTGGAAAATCCCCTTGGTATTTCCAGCAGAAAAGAGGGCCAGAGTCGCCTTGTCTTCCAAATCAATCTCTTCGATTTTCAGATGAACACCCTCTGACTCAGCCAGTAATTCCTGCATTTTTTGGACAAAAGTTAAGTTACGCAGACCTAGGAAATCCATTTTTAGAAGTCCATTGGCTTCAACACCATGAGCATCATACTGAGTGATGAGCATATCCTCACCGTATTTTAGAGGAATATAGTCCGTCAAGTCTTGGTCACTCATGACCACTCCTGCCGCATGGATAGAGGTCTGACGAGGATACCCTTCAATCTTTCGAGCAATCTCAAAAGCTTTTTGGTATTCAATCTTGCTATTGATGAGCTGTCTAAATTGCAAATTCTTTTCATAAGCCGTCGTTAGCGTATCTCGAAAACTGATTTTTTTCGTAATATTGGTTAATTCGTACTCTGGAACACCATAACGTTTGAAAACATCACGAATTGCCTGTTTTGCTCCAAAGGTCGAATAGGTGACAATCTGCGCCACGTGTTGACTGCCATAGCGATCACGAACATAGCGAATGAACTCTGGTCTATAGAGGTCAGGAATGTCGATATCGATATCAGGCATAGTGTAGCGCTCACGATTTAAAAAGCGCTCGAAAATCAGGTTCTTTTCAACCGGATCAATTCCTGTGATGTCAAGTGAGTAGGCCACCAAGCTACCCACAGCAGAACCACGCCCCATCCCCATATAATAGCCTTGGGAACGTCCAAAACGGAGCAAATCCCAAACTACAAGAAAATAGTCGTCAAAGCCCATATCATGAATCACAGCTAATTCCTCATTCAGTCGCTCATGATAAATAGCTGAGGTTAGCCCCTTGTCACTCAAGCCTTGCTCAGCTCTCTCTCTAAGTTCTTCGACCGCTGGTCTTTCAGGATTAAAGCGAGGAAGTTTTAAACTTGGATCAAGTTGATAATCAACATTCTCTATCAAACCTTGAAGATTGGCAAGTGCCTGAGGGAAATGATTTTTAAATCGAGCTTCTAAGTCTGAGGCTGGTAGAAAGATTCCTTGTTGTGAGTGCAGATCCACTTCTCTCAGACTGACATTGTCCTTGATTGCCGACAAGATTTGCAAAACTTGAATATCTTCTTTTTCAAAAGAGTTGACTTGATAGAGTGGAAGAATGGGTCTGGTAAAGACTTCTTGAGGAGTATCAGGACTAATACCGATAAAATAATCATGTCCCAAATCTAGCTGTTCGATTCCCTCAAAATAAGGAACAATAACGGCAACATCCTCAAGGTGGCTAGTAAAGTCAGACCAATTCTTTCGACCAGTCATTTTTAGAGTGGATAACTTCATCAACTCCTGGTAACCTTTAGTAGACAGAGCTAGAAAACGGAAAGAAAGCGCCTTCTCGTCTATAATCAAGGTCATTTCAAGACCAATTAAAGGTTGGATGCCCTGCTTACGAGTCACTTCTAAAAAGTGATAGGCTCCATAGAGATTATCCACATCCATGATAGCAAGGTGAGAATAGCCATACTCTTTAGCTGTTTGTACATATTTTTCAATCGAAACCACACTTTCCATAAAACTGTAAACAGTCTTGGTGTCGAGCTGTGCAATCATTTCATCTCCTCCTTGCTTTAGATATAGTACTATTATACCATTTTAAAAACTAGAATGAAAAGCTAGAGACCATTCCTTTTAAAGTGACTTCATCACAGGTCAACAATATCTTTTTTACCTTATTTTTGATATACTAAATTTAGAATATTTTCAAAGGAGAGCGCCATGCGTTTTAATCAATTCAGCTACTTGCCTGTTTCTCATTCGCAAGTTTTACGCGAGTTATCTCAGCTTGGTTTGAAGCTGGTACCAGGGCAAGCATCAAAAAAACAACTTGAACAATTTGTCCGCTGGAGTTTTTTCACTTATGCGAACACCGATTATGCTCTATCCACTTTAGCTGTGGATAAAGAAACGGACCTTTTGAGCTTCTTTCAGTCTGATAAAGAGTTGACTGCTGATATTTTCTATACTGTAGTTTTTCAACTTTTAGGATTTAGCTATCTTGTTGACTTTGAGGACGCCGAACAATTCCGTAAAGAAACTGGGTTTCCTATTGCTTATGAGGATCTCATTGAAAA
This sequence comes from Streptococcus sp. M143, assembly GCF_000162495.1. Lineage (NCBI taxonomy): Bacteria > Bacillati > Bacillota > Bacilli > Lactobacillales > Streptococcaceae > Streptococcus > Streptococcus sp. M143. Next base: position 590,954 of record NZ_GG730097.1, read on the forward strand.
TCTTTATCAATTGCTAAATACGCGAACTAAAAAGGGAAATACCCTCATCGACCAGCTTGTTAGTGATGGGCTTATTGCAGAAGATAATCACTACCACTACTTTAACGGTAAGAGCTTGGCAACCTTCTCTACTCACGATGTCATTCGTGAGGTCGTCTATGTCGAGAGCTGTGTGGATACTGATAAAGACGGTCTCCCTGACTTAGTCAAGGTTAGTATTATTCGCCCAAGTTACGATGCTCAAGTACCTGCTCTTATGACTGCCAGCCCTTATCACCAAGGAACCAACGACAAAGCCAGTGACAAGGCTCTCTACAAAATGGAAGGGGAGCTTGAGGTCAAACCGCCCCACACCATTGAACTTGAGGAACCTAAGCTGAATGTCGTCGAACCTCATGGTCAAGCAGAAGTCGTCACAGAAGCTGAAGAAAAGCTATCTCATATCAATAGCTCATATACCCTAAATGACTACTTCCTCCCACGTGGATTTGCCAATCTCTATGTATCGGGCGTTGGAACCAAAGACTCTCAAGGTCTCATGACCAATGGGGACTACCAGCAAATTGAGGCCTATAAAAATGTCATTGACTGGCTCAATGGCCGTTGTAGAGCTTTCACGGACCACACGCGCAAGCGCCAAGTCAAGGCTGACTGGTCAAACGGCAAAGTAGCAACAACAGGAATTTCCTATCTAGGCACCATGTCCAATGGTCTTGCCACCACTGGTGTTGATGGCTTAGAAGTGATCATCGCAGAAGCAGGTATTTCCTCTTGGTACAACTACTATCGGGAAAATGGCCTAGTGACTAGCCCAGGTGGTTATCCAGGTGAGGATTTTGACTCACTTGCTGAATTGACTTACTCCCGCAATCTCCTAGCTGGTGACTATATCCGTGGTAATGAAGCTCATCAGGCAGACTTAGAAAAGGTAAAAGAACAATTAGATCGCAAGACTGGTGACTACAATCAGTTTTGGCATGACCGCAACTATCTGCTCAATGCTCACAAGGTTCAAGCTGAGGTCGTCTTTACGCATGGTTCCCAGGATTGGAATGTCAAACCTCTTCATGTTTACCAGATGTTTCATGCTCTTCCAGCTCATATCAATAAGCACCTATTTTTCCATCATGGGGCTCATGTTTATATGAATAACTGGCAGTCAATTGACTTCCGCGAGTCCATGAATGCCCTCTTAAGCAAGAAATTGTTAGAACTTACAACAGACTATCAACTTCCTACTGTTATCTGGCAAGACAATACTGTACCTCAAACATGGCAGTGTCTTGATGACTTTGGCGAGCAAGATGAACTGCATACTTTCTCACTTGGAACTGAAGAAAAAGTGATTCAAAACCAGTATGATCAAAAGGATTTTGATCGTTATGGTAAGACTTACCAGACTTTCAACACAGAACTTTACCAAGGAAAAGCTAATCAGATCACCATTGACCTTCCAGTAAGTCAAGACATTCACTTAAATGGGCGAGTGGAGCTGAAACTTCGTGTCAAATCAAGTACAAACAAGGCCTTATTATCAGCCCAACTGCTAGAACTTGGACAAAAGAAATATCTACAGCCTTATCCAGCTGTTTTAAGTGCTAGAACCATTGACAACGGTCGCTACCACATGTTAGAAAATCTCTGCGAACTGCCATTTACTCCAAGCGCCCAACGTGTCATCTCCAAAGGCTACCTTAATTTACAAAACCGAAGTGACCTCTTAAAGATTGAAAATATCCAACCAAATGAATGGATGGACTTCAAGCTAGAGCTGCAACCAACTATTTACAAGCTGAAAAAAGGTGACACACTTCGCCTTGTTCTCTATACTACCGACTTTGAAATCACTGTCCGTGATAATACAGACTATCACTTAACAGTCGATCTCACACAATCCTCCATCACCATCCCCTCATAAAAGGAGTCAGCCTCATATGAATAAATCTGAACATAGACACCAACTCATCCGTGCACTTGTAGCTAAAAATAAGATTCATACACAGGCAGAGTTGCAAGCTTTACTAGCTGAAAACGACATCCAAGTCACACAGGCTACTCTCTCACGCGATATCAAGACTATGAACCTTTCAAAGGTTCGCGAAGCAGATCATTCTTACTATGTTTTAAATACTGGTTCCATCTCCAAATGGGAAAAACGCTTGGAAAACTATATGGAAGATGGCTTAGTCATGCTACGTCCTGTCCAGCATCAGGTTGTCCTCAAAACCTTGCCAGGCCTTGCCCAATCGTTTGGAGCTGTTCTTGATGCTCTCAATTTTAAACAAATCATTGCCACCGTATGTGGTGATGATGTCTGCCTTCTTATCTGTGAAAATGCTGAAGAAGCACAGACTTGCTTTGAAATTCTTAAAAAATTTGCGCCACCATTTTTCTTCAATGACTAAAAAATTCCCCGTGATGAATACAATCACGGGGTTCTGTTTTATCAATGTCGATAGGCTATTTTTCTTCTTTATCAGCCTTCTCATTGCCTTTTTTTTTCTCGTGCTAATCTAAGAGCACGTTTGGGATTGAGACGATTAAACAATTCTTCTAGTTTCTTTTCATTCCATACATCTGCTGCAGAAACAAAATTTCCATCTGCATCTCGGAATGATATCGGTTTATCTCCCATATCAATCTCCTAGTCTACAAATTCAAACTCAAATTTACCGATTCGTACCAAGTCTCCATCCTTGGCTCCACGCGCACGAAGGGCTTCGTCAACACCCATACCACGTAACTGACGAGCAAACTTCATGACAGACTCATCACGATCAAAGTTGGTCATGTTAAAGAGTTTCATGAGTTTTTCACCAGAAAGTACCCATGTAGCATCATCATCGCGGCTAATTTCAAAGGCTTTTTCTTCCTCATCAAAGCCATAGTAAGCTTCTTCTTCCATATCAGATTCGTCATAGAGCAAGAACTCTGGAGTCTTATCCAACAATTCAGCTGTCGCATCCAAAAGAGTAGCCAAACCTTGCTTAGTCAATCCAGAAATAGGGAAGATAGCTGGAAGTTCCTCGAACTCGTCGTAGTTTGCAGCTAATTTTTCCTTGAAAGTTTTAAGATTTTCCTGACTCTCAGGCATGTCCATCTTGTTGGCTACGATGATCTGAGGACGCTCCATGAGACGAAGGTTGTATGATTCCAACTCTTTATTGATAGCAAGGTAATCTTCGTAAGGATCACGACCTTCGCTCGCCGACATATCGACGATATGAAGAATGACTCGAGTGCGTTCAATATGACGAAGGAACTGAGTCCCCAAGCCGACACCCTGGCTAGCTCCCTCAATCAAACCGGGAAGATCCGCTACTGCAAAAGATTCACCTGACTGCGTACGAACCATACCTAGATTTGGCACAATCGTTGTAAAATGATAAGCACCGATTTTAGGTTTGGCTGAAGTGATGACACTAAGCAAAGTTGACTTTCCAACAGATGGGAAACCGACCAAGCCGACATCCGCCAAGATTTTTAATTCTAGTTGCAACTCACGTTCTTGACCTGGCTCCCCATTCTCAGAAATCTCAGGTGCAGGATTTTTTGGTGTCGCAAAACGGATGTTTCCTCGACCACCTCGACCACCATGAGCCACGATAAATTCTTGACCATGTTCAATCAAGTCTGTAATGACTTTACCTGTTTCTGCATCACGTACAGTCGTTCCTTGTGGTACGCGAACACGAAGATCTTCTGCACCACGTCCATGCATTCCTTTGGTCATCCCTTTTTCACCAGATTCGGCCTTGAAATGACGGTTATAGCGGAAATCCATCAAGGTACGCAAGCCTTCGTCCACAACGAAAACGACGTTACCTCCACGTCCACCATCACCACCCCAAGGACCGCCATTCGGAACATACTTTTCACGGCGAAAGGCGACCATGCCATCGCCACCATTACCAGCCTTGACTTTGATCTTAGCTGTATCTAAAAACATACTCATATTTTCTTCTCACTTTAAAAAGGACTGGAAAATCCAGTCATTAGTTATTGTTCCTATCTTAGCAACTTGCTTAGAATCTGCTAAAAGCTCCAAGCGCTGTCGCAAAGATACCAGCAAGGGTTACAAACAACATAATTAGCACGACAAAAAGCGTTACTTTTTCAAACATTGTTTTTTTACGTTTTCCATTATCTCCAAAAGCCATTTGGACTCCTTTTTATTTCTCTTTGTTCTATTCCGATTTTCTTTTAATATTCGCTAGAAACAGGTGCAATTACCCATAAAATCAAGTAAGCAAGTATCCCTGCCCCATAACAAAAAGCAAGAACACCCCAAATCACACGAACAATGGTGGGATCAATATCAAAATAGTGGGCTACTCCTGCACAAACACCACCAATTTTTTGGTCTCTTCCACTTCTCATAAATTTTTTCGCCATCTTTTATTCTCCTATATTTTTACTAATCTCTCCAGTAATCCCGGATGCTAGACAACTGCTTTTTAGAAGCCTTTAATATTCGTTTGGACTCTTTAACTGGGGTTGAAACAGCCTGCTGAGGTAGGTACAAAATAGTTTTTAAGAATCGCTGTGTCATGGGTTCATCGCCACGTAGTTCCTGTTCAAATTTATTTGAAATAATGGCATCGAGATAAAACTCATGGACTCGTTTCCCAAAATTCTCAGCAGAAATCTCATACAACTTGTCAGCCAACTTCTGCTCATCCATATCTGGAGTGGCGATCAAGGCCTCCAAGATGGCACCAGCAAGGTCCTGTTCTCCATAGTAGAGGGTTCCAAACATTTTGTCACTGATCAGATTATCCAGATAAGGATTACCATGAGCGATGACAGGCGTTCCACTGGCTAGACTCTCTAGATAAGTCAGGCCTTGGGTTTCACTAGTGGATGCAGAGATAAAGAAATCTGCCGCCTTATAGTACAAGGCTGTTTCACTTGGAGCGATCATACCAGTAAAAATCACCTGATCTTGAATTTGCAACTGGACTGCTTGTTCTTTCAGACTGTCCAGATACGGACCGTCACCAGCAACAACCAACTTCACCTTGTTTTCTTCTTTCAAAACCTGCGCGAAGGCGGCTAGGACCGCTTGGATATTTTTCTCAAAGGAGATACGAGAAAGACTCAGCAGCATTTTCTCATCTTCTTTAATCCCAAGTTTAAGTCGAAGGGCAGCTAAATTTTCTTCCTTAATCTCAGGGCGTTCAAATTTAGCTAGCTCAATCCCAGTTGGGATAACACGCTTTTCAACCTTAACCTTGTACTTAGATAGAAGATCCCGAACAATCTCACTTGGACAAATCACTCCATCAACATCGTGAAGGAAGCCCCTTACCAGATATTTTACCATACTTGGACGAATCAGCATACCCTTAGCAATATAATGCACATAATCTTCGTACTGAGTGTGGTAGGTATGAATAACAGGAATTTTCAATTCTCTTGCAATCCAAATCCCTAGTAAACCTAGTGAAAACTCTGTTTGCGTATGAATGATATCTAGCTGATACTGTTTGGCAATTTCAAGCGCCTTTGTAAAACCTCGGTAGGCAAATCGTCGATCCTTAAATGCAAAGAAAGGAACACTCGGAATTCGAATAATTTGCCAATCTTCGTATCGATTCACGTCTTTATCGGTCGTTGTAAAGATAAAAACTGCATGCCCTTGCTTTTCAAGCTCAGTCTTCAAAGTCCGAATACTAGTCGAGACCCCGGAAACCTGAGGGAAATAGGTATCTGTAAATAAACCAATTCGCATAAATTACCTCACTTCTTGCCCAAAGCAGCCTGTTCTCGATAAAATTTTAACCAGATTTCCAACAAATGCTCCTCAGAGTACTCTTTGGAGATCTCGCGAGCTTTTTCTTTCAAGTCCTTTAAGGCTTCAGGGTCATTCTTGTATTCTAGAATTGCTTCTCTCATCTCAGAAACATCACTTGTAGCACGATAATTCCCATCAAGAATAACCTTATACAGGTCCAAATCCCTTAACATAATCGGAGCCTCGCAACTAGCGGCCTCTAAGATGGTCATGGGGAATAATTCATTGTAACTTGGTAGCAAGAACAAATCTGCTAAAGCATAGAACTCACGCATCCGCTCTGGCGGAACAATACCTGGGAAAATAAGATTTTTTGGTGGATTGTCCATAATCTTCTTATAGCGTTCATAACCATCTGTCATCCCACCAAATGAAAAACCACCCGCCCAGATAAAGGTAATTTCTGGCAATTCCTCAGCAAGACGGATAAAGTCATCAATTCCTTTTCGTTTCTGAACCTGACCTGCACCGACTACAACAAACTGATCTTCCGCTAGATTCATTTCTTTACGAAGTTGTACAACTTGTTCAGCTGGCAATGGATGCCATTTTTCTTTGTTTACAAAATTTGGGATGTAAGTTACTTTTTCACGCGGTATACCAGCAGCCACCAAATCCTCGATAAACATGGGATTGACCACCACCAAGTGTTCCATTCGGTTGTAAAAGGAAAAAACATAGCGTTTGACAATTCCTTTTAGGAAAAATGGAATCTTCAAACTCCCCTCAAGCGTATCAGGCAAGAAATGCACATAGCCAATTTTTCTCCCAGAGCGTTTCTTTTGGAAAGTAGATAAATAATAGGGGAAATCAATGGTATGAAAGTGAGTTACATCTGCTTCTACAGGAAGATTCTCTGTAACAATCAACTGGTCTTTGGCATCTCGATGTAGGAGGCGTACCAACTCACGGTAGGCGCCTGATACTCCTTGACCAGCCACTTTTTCGCTTGAACTTAGCATATTAATACGCAATTTTTCGTTTTCCATACCTTTCATTATACCATTTTATTTCTAGAAAATCAGCAAAAGAAAGAGAGACCAGAGGAAAAAGGAGGAATTTACCCTATTTTCCAATCGTCTCTCATATTTTTTACTGTTTATTTAATTCCTAGGGCGATACGTGCATAGCGACTCATTTTTTCAACCGTCCAAGCTGGATACCATACCAATTTAACTTCGGTATTGGTCACCTCAGGAACATCTGTCATCGCATCGTGTATCTGGTCTGTCAAAAGGTCAGCCAGTGGGCACCCCATAGTTGTCAAGGTCATATCAATTTCAGTGTGACCAGTTTCACCATCAAAACGAATTTCATAAATCAAACCTAGATTAACAATATCAATCCCCAACTCAGGGTCAATGACTTCTTCCAAGGCATTTAAAATGCGTGTTTTGATAGTCTCAATTTGCTCTTCTGTATAAGCCATGTTATTCCTCACTCTTAGTCTTCAATAAAATCACGAAGCGGTTTGCTGCGACTTGGTTGGCGCAATTTTCTCAAAGCCTTGGCCTCGATCTGACGGATACGCTCACGAGTCACGTTAAAGACTTTCCCAACATCTTCAAGAGTACGCATTTTCCCATCATCTAGTCCGAAACGCAAGCGCAAGACGTTTTCTTCACGGTCTGTAAGAGTATCCAAGACTTCATCCAACTGCTCACGCAAAACGATACGAGTTGTGTAGTCTACGGGATTTTCAATCACTTCGTCTTCGATAAAGTCCCCAAGATGACTATCGTCCTCTTCACCAATCGGTGTTTCAAGTGATACTGGTTCTTGAGCGATTTTCAAGATTTCGCGTACCTTGTCAGGTGTCATATCCATACGCTCAGCGATTTGTTCAGGTGTTGGATCTTGCCCCAATTCTTGAAGGAGATTACGCTGTTCACGGACAAGCTTGTTAATGGTTTCAACCATGTGTACAGGAATACGAATGGTACGAGCCTGGTCAGCGATGGCACGAGTGATTGCCTGACGAATCCACCAAGTTGCGTAAGTTGAAAACTTGAATCCTTTTGAATAGTCAAACTTGTCAACGGCCTTCATCAAGCCCATGTTTCCTTCTTGGATCAAATCCAGAAACTGCATGCCACGCCCTACGTAGCGCTTAGCAATCGAAACCACCAAACGAAGGTTGGCTTCTGCAAGACGTTGTTTGGCTTCAATATCACCAGCCTCAACTGCTAGGGCCAATTCTTTTTCCTCTTCGTTGGTCAAGAGAGGAACGACCCCGATTTCCTTCAAATACATACGGACTGGGTCATTAACCTTGGCAGAAGTTGAGCCAATCAAGTCCTCATCACTGAGTTCTGGTTCTTCTTCTGCACTAAGCACACGCGCACTTGGATTTCCTTCATTATCTGTGATAGAAATTCCAGCATCCTGAATCCGTTGCAAAAGGTCTTCAATGCCGTCTGCATCGAGGGTGAAAGGAATAACCAGACTTGAATTGATTTCGTCATCTGTTGCTGTTCCTGTTTTTTTGTGGTTACGGATAAAGTCTGCTACTTGCACATCAAATGTCGTTACTTCTTTTTGTTTTGTTGCCATTATTACTCCATTCTTCTCTTTTGGGAAATCAATCGTTGCAATTCTTCCAAGGCTGTGTCTGTATCTCCTACATGACTAGCTTCCTGCACTTTCTTTTTAATTCTTAAGTTGTCCTTGCTGAGGAGGGCACGGTTTCGAGTCGCTTCGACTTCCGCTAGCTCTTGAGGCGACATCTCAGCTGGCAAATCCAGACTAAGCACGTGGTACCAAGCATTTTCAACCTCAGGCGTCTGATGAGAAAGCTCCTCTGAGCCGATTTCTCCCTCTACACTTAATAATTCGTAAAGAATCTGAAATTCTGGGGTATCAAAGAAAAAATCTTCTCTTAATCGGTAGTCATTTAACACAACTGGATTCTCAGCCATCCTATAGAGGAGATGAGCCTCTGCTCTCATGACTGCTGTCAGTTGTCGCGTTACAGGTAAACTAATCGCTGCTGGAGGTTGCTCCTCTTTAACTCTTTCCTGCCTCTGAACAATGCGACTTTCATTTACAATCTGCTCCACCTGTTGGTAATCAAAGGAAGGTAGATTATCCGCCAGAATGTGGATATAAGAATTCTGGGCAGTGATCGACTTTTCTTTGGCGATTAAGGGCGCAATCTTTTCAATGAACTCGATTTGCGCCTGCAAGTTATCACTATTTTCTGGCTTGAGCTGGTGAATAAAGAACTCTATAGGACTGATCCGAGTCTTGGTTAAAAGGTAAGCCAGGTCTTCAGCAGAATTCTTTTGCAGATACTCATCTGGATCCATGGCATCAGGTACTCGAACAACCTCCACTGAAAAGTCTTTTAACTCCTCTAGAGCCTTGGCTGTTGCTGCCTGTCCTGCCTTATCGCCATCATAGCTGAGAACAATCTTTTTAGTAAAGCGTTTGAGGTGGTCAACATGCTCCTTGCTCAAGGCTGTTCCCATGGAAGCAACAGCATTTTCTATACCAGCACGGTAGGCTGCAATCACATCCATGAAGCCTTCCATCAGATAGAGCTCTGTAATCTTACCTGTTCCCTTTTTTGCCTTGTCCAAATGATACAATTCGTAACTCTTGTTAAAAATTGCAGTTGAACGACTATTTTTATACTTGGCAGTCTGATTATCTGCTTCTTGCCAAATACGACCTGAAAAGGCAATAACCTGTCCCTTGTCATTGGTCAAAGGAAAGATGATCCGTCCAAAAAAAGTATCATAAAACTGATTGCCATCTGACAGGTAAAACAAGCCCGAGTCCAATAAATCCTTTTCCTCAAACTTGTCAGCTAAACGTTGATAGAGATAGGTTCTCTCTGCTGGAGCCAGTCCAATCTGGAAATGCTTCAAAACATCGTCTGTCAATCCACGTTCGTATAGATAAGCCCTTGCTTCTTCTCCCATCTTAGTCGTCATGAGGATTGCATGATAAAAACGGGCAGCTTCTTCATGCATATCATATAGAGCTTGATGAGGGGAAGCTTGTTGAGGACGAGACTGGACAGGCATAGCTAGTTGAATACCGACACGCTCTCCTAAGAGCTGAACGGCTTCCATGAAGGACACGCCTTGGTATTCTTCGATGAACTTAAAGACATCTCCTGAACGACCACATCCAAAACAGTGATAAAACTGCTTGTCTTCCACAACGTTGAAAGAGGGGGTCTTTTCACCATGAAAAGGACAGAGCCCTAAATAGTTCCGTCCAGCCTTCTGTAAAGAAATCACATCACCTATGACTTCCACAATGTTGGCATTGTTTTTGATTTCTTCAATGACTTGCTTGTCAACCATACACAATACCTCCATCTTATCATAGTTTCACGTAAACTAGTATAGCTTATTTCTGAAAAAAAGTAAACCATTTCATACGCTTTCCGTAATTCTCTTTGCCTTATTCTTCTATATAGAAAGAGGAGATAAAAAACTCAGAAACACTTTCAGGATTCTAAGTTTTTCTTCACTATTTTTGATGATAATTTAACTCATCTATTCAAATAATTGATAGTAGTCTGAGATTTTCATCTTAGCTTTTTCTTCTTTATTGAGGTCTTGGATGATACGACCTTCCTTCATGACAATCAGACGATTGCCATACTTCAGTGCATCTTCCATATGGTGGGTAATCATCAAGGCTGTCAGATGATCCTTGCTGACAAAGTCATCTGTTAGTTCCATCAAGGCCACACTTGTTTTTGGGTCAAGAGCTGCTGTGTGTTCATCCAACAAGAGCAACTCTGGTCGCTTCAAAGTTGCCATCAAGAGACTCAAGGCCTGACGTTGTCCACCTGATAGAAACTCAATCGGAGTATCTAGATGCTTTTCAAGACCATTTCCCACTTTTTCAATGGTAGCCTGAAACTCCTCCCGGTGACTTGAAAGTCTCCTAGGAAGGAGTCCTCTCTTCTCACCACGAAACTTTGCAATTAAGAGATTTTCCGCCACTGTCATACGGGGAGCCGTACCCATCTTAGGATCCTGAAAGACACGAGACAAATACTTAGCCCGCTTTTCAGGTGAAAAATGCGTCACGTCCTCGCCCATGATACGAATACTTCCACTTGTTAAAGGTAAGGTACCTGCAATAGTGTTAAAAAGCGTTGACTTCCCTGCTCCATTTCCACCTAGAATAGTAATGAAATCATGCTCGAAAATTTCAAGAGAAACATCATTCAGAATGATTTTTTCCTCATCAAAGCCATTCGTGATGACTTTGGTAGCATTTTTTAATTCTACAATTGCTGTCATTTGCTGAACTTGACTCCTTTCAGGTATTTGTCTTTAAAGGTTGGAATCATAAGGCAAACTGCCAAAATCAAGGCGCTGTACAAACGAAGATAACTTGTATTAAACCCAAGAGCAATCACTCCCCAGACGAGGAACTGATAAGCGATAGAGCCTACAACGATGGTCATAAGTCTCTCTGCCAAGGTCAAACTCTTGAACAATACCTCACCAATAATCAAGCTAGCAAGCCCTACGACAATCACCCCGATTCCTCGAGAAACATCCGCGTATCCTTCTTGTTGAGCAATTAAGGCCCCTGCAAGCGCGATAATCCCATTTGAGAGAACCAAACCCATGAGTTCCATACGACCCGTATTGATACCAAAGCTACGAGCCATATCAGGATTGTCACCTGTAGCGATGTAGGCCTGACCTAGTTTGGTATCAAGGAAAAAGAGCATAAGGCCAATAACAAGAGCTACAAAGATTAATCCAGTCAGGAGTTGGTTAAGGTCCGAATCAAAAGGCAAGACATCCTGAATTTGCTTGGTTCCAAGAAGCCCCAGATTGGCACGTCCCATAATCATGAGCATGATGGAATGGCAAGAAGTCATCACCAAAATTCCTGATAAAAGGGTTGGGATTTTTCCTTTGGTATATAAGAGACCTGTCGCCATTCCAGCTAGACAGCCCGCTCCTACTGCGGCTAGGGTTGCTAAAAATGGGGTGACTCCCTGTGTTATCAAGGTTACAGCTACTGCTCCCCCAAGAGGAAAAGAACCTTCAGTAGTCATATCAGGGAAATTCAAAATTCGAAAAGTCATAAAGATTCCCAAACCTAAAATCGCCCAGACCATCCCCTGAGAAATAATGGATACTATCATAATCTTTCACTCATTTCTTTCTTTAGTAAAAATGGGAGGAGATGTGTCCAGCTCCTCCTTTATCTTTATTCAATCACTTGTCCTGCTTCTTTTAGAACAGACTCAGGAATGGTGATACCAAGTTCCTGCGCTAGTTTTTTGTTGATGACTGATTTACCAGTTGAAAAGACATTAACTGGGGTATCAGCTGGTTTTTCACCTTTCAAAACTTTGGCAATCATTTTACCAGTAGCCACTCCAAGATCGTGTTGGTCAACTACTACAGATGCTAATCCTCCTGCTTCTACCATAGCAGTGGCACTTGGATAGATTGGCTTTTTAGCTGTTTGGTTACTTGAAACAACTGTTGAGAATGCGGATGCAATGGTGTTGTCAATTGGAACCCAGATTGCATCTACCTTGCTTGTCATGACATTGACTGTTGAAGCAATTTCATTTGTTGATGGAACTGCAAAGTTTTCGACTGTCAAACCTGCTTTTTCAGCATAAGCCTTGAATTCTTCTACCTGTGTTTTTGAGTTATCTTCGCTACTTGAGTAGAGGGCACCGATTGTTTTGACATTTGGTGTCAAAGTTTTAATCAATTCCACTTGCTGCTCAGCTGGGTTGTGGTCTGATACCCCCGTGATGTTACCACCTGGTTTTTTCAAGTCTTTGACCAAGTTAGCACCGATTGGGTCTGTAATAGCAGCCATGATAACTGGTAGGTCTTTCGTAGCACTAGCGAGTCCTTGAGCCGCTGGTGTCGCAATCCCAACAACAACATCGTTTCCATTTGCTACCAATTGTTTACTCATGGTTGCAACCTTGCTCTGATCCCCTTCAGAGTTCATAAAGTCGATTTTTACTTGGTCACCTTTATAACCTTCTTCAGCTAGTCCATCTTGAATCCCTTGGTAAATCAAGTCCAAGGAAGGGTGGCTAACAAATTGAAGGACACCAACCTTAGCAACCTTTTGCTCTTCCTTAGCTGCTGGCTTGTTCATAGATGAATAGATCAAACTAGCCACTACCAATACTGCTAATCCAGCGATAATTCCAATTAAACGTTTATTTTTCATATTTTTTCTCCTTTTAAATCACTTGTACTATACTCTTTTCACTCAAAACAAGCGACGCCATCGTTTAAATTCCATAAGTCTCCTCCAACAAAAAAGGCCTCACACAAAAAACTTGTGTGAGGACGTCGATGCGCGGTGCCACCTCAATTATAGGGAATATCCCTATCGCTCTTTCTCGCAATAACGAGTTGCACTGTAAGGTGTGCTCACCGAATTTTTATGATTTCAAATTCTTAAGTACATTCAGCCCAATTTTCATCACTTTCATTTATCTGTTTCCACCAACCACAGATTCTCTAAAAAATGAGCATGATTACTTTCTGAATGTTTAAATTATATCATTTTTCAATTACTTGTCAAGACTATTTTTAGAATTTTTTAAACTATTCAAAAACTTCCCCTAGAAAAAGAGGAAGTTTAGAAAATATCAGCCTGAATTACGCAAACCGGTTGCAATTCCGTTGATAGTTGTGTGGATCAGTTTTTCTTCGTCTGCTGACAATTCCCCACGACGTTGGCGTTTGATCAACTCCAACTGGATGTAGTTAAGGATATTAAAGTAAGGCATACGATAGTTTAGACTGTCTTTTAGGTAAGAGTTTTCAGCCAAGAGTTCGTCATAGCCTTCAATAGCTAGAATAACGTTCTTGGTCAATTGCCATTCATCTAAAATAGTGTAATAGATGGCTTGCACTTCTTCATCTTCACAAAGCTTGGCATATTCGAAGGCAATGTTCATGTTAGACTTAGATAAGACCATGTCTACATTGGAAAGCAAAGATTGGAAGAAAGGCCAGTTTTGGTACATGTCACGGAGAATCTCAATATTCTTTGGATCTTGATCAATAAATTCTTTAAAGCTTGATCCCACTCCGTACCAGCCAGGGAACATGACACGACTTTGTGACCATGAGAAGACCCAAGGGATAGCACGCAAACCGCCGATTTCAGTGATGGTCTTACGAGCTGCTGGACGCGAACCGATGTTGAAGCTTGAAATAGCTTTGATTGGGCTTGATTCAAAGAAATAGTCATAGAAATGTTCATTTCCAAAGACCAAATCACGGTAGATATCGTAGCTGCGGTCCACTACTTGATCCATGATAGCTTCATAACGATTTGATGTGTTAGTATCACTCTTCTTCTTGGTAATCATACGGTTAATAGCTGCAGAAACCAACATCTCAAGGTTATAATAGGCAGCGTCTTTGTTACCGTATTTGTTTCCAATCACTTCTCCCTGCTCAGTCAGACGGATGCGGTCCTTAATAGACTTGAGTGGTTGGGATGTGATAGCTTCATAAGTTGGTCCACCACCACGACCCACAGTACCACCACGACCATGGAAGAAGGTAACTTTAACACCAAATTCGTCACCGATAGCAGTCAGTTGCTGTTGCGCTTTATATAGAGTCCAACATGATGACAGGTAACCACCGTCCTTATTACTATCAGAGTAGCCTAGCATGATTTCTTGGTAGTTGTCCTTTGAAGCAATCCATTTTTTAGCCAAAGGAAGAGAGAAATATCTTCTCATGGTTTCTTCTGAGTGATCCAAGTCTTCGATCGTTTCAAAGAGAGGAACAATCTGAACGCGGGCTTTTTGAGCATCTACCAAGCCGACTTCCTTAAGCATAATTGCAAGTTCTAGCATATCGGATACACTTGTTGCGTGAGAGATGATGGTTTGACGGATGACGTTTTCACCTAATTTATCCTTCAACTTGCGAGCGGCTTTAAAGATAGATAGTTCTTTCTCAAGCAGTTCTGACTTTTCAGCATGAGTGGCTGAGAGGATACGAGGATCTTCTTCCAACTCTTTTAAGAGGAGGGTACATTTTTCGTCTTCAGAAAGGTCGCTATAATGGTCGTTAATGCCAGCAGATGCTAGCAATTCTGCCACACAGGCTTCATGAACACTAGAGTCTTGGCGCATATCGATAGAAGCAAGGTAAAAACCAAAGATTTCAACTGCCTGCATCAACTCGACAAATTCTCCTGAAATCAGGTATTCACCTTTGTTCTCGAGGAGAGAATCTCGGATGGCCAATAAGTCTTGATAGAATTCATCTGCAGTAGCATACCTAGGTTGAATATCCTTATCTTCAATCAAATAAGCCTTGGTTGCCTGCATCTTAGCTTGGATGTCAAAGAGTGCTCTACGATAGAGTTCTTTTTCACGATAAATCGAGTTGTCCTGAGACTTCAGCGCCATCTCACGGACCTTGTCGCTGACATTTACGATGCTGGTTGAAAGTGAAAATTCACGATAAAGATTGTAAATCTTTTCATCGTAGTAGTTCATGATGACTTTGCACTGAGTCAAGGCTGATTTGTTTAGGGTTTCCGCTGTTACGAAAGGATTTCCATCACGGTCTCCTCCGATCCACATCCCCATTGTAATTGGTTTTGGATGCTCAAGCTCGATACCTTGTTCCTTAGCTAGTTTCTTATACTCAGCTGTCAAACGTGGCACAGCATTCAGGAAAGAACTTTGGTAGTACTCCATCACATTTGTGATTTCGTTGGTTACTTTCAATTTCTTCTCACGAATCATGTCGGTTTGCATGATAATTTCAATGTAACGACGGAGATCCATGTGCCATTTTTCTTTATTAATCAAGCCGAGTTTGACATCACGGTACTTACGTAAGAGAGTGTGGATATGGTTGGTCAAGTCCAGCATACTCTTACGTTGTACTTGTGTTGGATGGGCCGTCAAAACTGGAACCACATTCAGCTGCTCCAAAATTGCAGCCGCATTTTCTTTTTCAGCCACCATCTTAATGGTTGTTGACAGTTTTCCTAGATAGTCTTGGTCCACATTATTTTGATGATTGATCTCATAAGCCAAATCCACATCTTCAGAAATATTGATCAAGAGTGGAAGGATTGAGAAATAGCGAGAAATATAGATCATTTCCTCGTTTGAAAGGCTGGTCACCAATTTATTGAGTCCTTGATAGTTTTCGCTTGTAGACAAATCCTTCAACTGCATGATTTTATCAAAAGTCTCAGGCGCAAGCATATTTTTTGTGATGTCTTCTAATAGCTCTGTCAAAATCAAGACTTCTTCTTGGACGACTGCTTTATTGCTATAGTTTTCTAATTTTTGAAGTGACATAAACTTTCCTTTCCATTCAATCCTTATAGAGCAACAGAAGTTTGACCTTCATATTCTCTGATAAGTTTGGCACGTTTTTCGCTGGCATCGATATTTAGTACAAAGGCAATGGCTACAGATAAGACTAGGAGACTATTCCCCCCTTGTGAAAGGAAGGGGAAGGTTACCCCTGTAGAAGGAATCAAACCGGAAATTCCACCGATATTGACAAAGACCTGAACAAGGATCATCCCCCCGACACCGATAGCAACCATGGAGTTAAAGGGATCCTTAGCTCGAATACCGACTAGGATGATTCTCAAAATCAAGAAGAAGAGGAGTGCCAAAATCATACCCGCTCCTACAAATCCAAATTCCTCGATGACAATTGAAAAGACGAAATCTGTGTGGGCTTCTGGCAAATAACCACGCTTTTCGATGGAATTTCCTAATCCAAGTCCAAACCAGCCACCATTTACCATTGCATAGTAGGAATTTGCGAGCTGGTGTCCTGCACCCGCCAAGTCATTAAAGGGATTAAAGAAGGCACTAAAACGTTTAGCAACGTAACCAAATACAGGAATTTGAGAAAACTTCTCAACGCCAACAAGACGAATGACAGACAAGACTAAAATGGAACTTCCTGCTAAGAGAGTTAGAATAGTCGAGAACCAACGATAGGCAATTCCACTAACTGTGTACATAAGCAGTGACACCAAGACCAGAATGGTCGCATTTCCCAAGTCAGGGAAAATTCCCAAACTACCAATCAAAACCAGTAAAACGAAACGCCAGTCGTTAAAAGCTCGAGGTAACCACTGATTCTGAGTCAAGACTTGGAAATCGTAAACAGCTATCTCATCTTGCTGTTTTGAGAATCGATGGGCTAGGTACCAAATAATGATAATCTTAAGATATTCAGCAGGCTGAATCGTTACAGGTCCTACAGAAATCCAACCGTAGGCACCATTGACTGGGGTTCCAATTAGCCGAGCCAAAGCTAGGAGAATCATCTCTACAAACATAACGATAAAAATCAAGCGTTCATTTCTTAAAAAACCAAGTTTCAGTTTATAAATTAAGGCAATCAAAACCAAACTAACTACCCAAAACATTCCTTGGTTCCGAGCTAACTGAAGAGCACTTTTCCCTTCTTGGATCAAGGTAGCACTCGTAGTTGAGTAAACAACAATTAGACCCAAAATCGATAAAAGGAGGTAAGGAATCAAAATGGAATAGTTCAATAGGTGCCTTTTACTAATTTTCATATGTCACCACTCTAATAGAAACAGAGAAAACTGTTCCTAATTCCGTTTTATTTTCTAGTTTTGATTGCTATTATACCATTTTTTCAGAAAGAAAAAAACTCTTATCCTCCAATCCTTCGAATTTTGCTATTTGGCCGAAACTGATTACTAAAAAATACAAACTTCAAGACAAAGTTTGTATTTTCTTTTTTATTCTGCTGATGAGCTACTGCTTGAGTTTGAGTCTGCACCACCAACGTATTGGGCAAAGATATTTTGGAAAACAGGATCTTTCACTTTAATATTTGCAGCTTGGAATTCTTTTCCGATAACGCTCTGAACGAAAGATGAATCGTTTTGTTTCTGCGTCAAAATGACTGTTTTCAATTTTTCTTTGTAATCATCTAGGTTTGATGATTTTTCTGTTTTCTTGGTTAGCTTAATAATGTAGTATTGGGTACTGTAGGCTTGTGTTCCAGTCGCTGTGATAACATCAGAGATACCATTCACATCCAAGGCAAAGGCTGCCTTCTTGACTTGTTCTGGAAGTTCTGTAGAAGCTGAGTCAAAAGTGATTTCGCCACCATTTTCTTTTGTCTTGTCATCATTTGAATTGTCTTTTGCCAACTGAGCAAAATCAGCTCCCTCAGCTTTTGCTTTTTCGAGCACTTCTTTTGCCTTGTCTTCATTATCCATACGGATGATTTGTGCTGTCACATCGGGTGTGTAAGCTTCAAAAGCCTTTTGGTAAGCTTCGTCAGTCAGTTCATTTTCTGCTGCTTTCTTAACTGCCAATTCAACTAATTTGCTGGTGCGAATTTGAGCTTTACGAGTCTCAGGAGTCATACCCGCACGTTGAAGTACGCTGTTGTAGCTATCGCCGTATTTCTTTTGTTCCTCAGCAACGGCATCATCCACCTCTTTGTCAGTCACTTCTGAACCATATTGTTTTTCAAATACTTTTTGGATGGTCATATTAAGCAAGACTTGTTGCGCAGTTGGATTGTTTTTGACTTGTTCATAAAATTGGTGTTCAGTGACGACATCACCCTTCATGCTGATGAGGTCAGCCCCTTCAGAACTTTTTGAACAAGCAGCCAAAGTCGCTACAGATAATAAGGTAATGGCTCCTGCCAATAGTTTTTTCTTCATGTTTACTCCTTTTTCTAAAAACGGTCAAAAATTTCTCTAGACCAACTCAATCATTATACCATATTTTATAGCAGATAACTTAAATAAGACTAAAAATAGTAGCTTTTAAATTTTTAACGATTCAATTTTTTTCATTCCAAAAAGAACCTGAACAACGGTTCAAGTTCTTTGTTTATCTTATATTATTTTTTAGTGACGTCCTTTGTAGGTCAAGCCTGCTAGACCAAGACTTGCAAGGAGAAAGCCTGCAAATCCAAGAATTGAATTTTGTTCGCCAGTGTTTGGTAGGGCTGTAGTTTCTGGTTTCGAAACAGGTTTGTCAGCTTTAGTGTTTGAATCTTGCCCAACAGGTTTTACAGGAGCTTGTGGAGCAGTATTCGAATTAGTTTGTGGTTTAGTTTCCGGTTTTACTTCTGGTTTTGAAGTCTCTGAAGGTTTAGTTTCTGGTTTTACTTCTGGTTTTGAAGCCTCTGAAGGTTTAGTTTCCGGTTTCACCTCTGGTTTCGGAGTTTCTGAAGGTTTAGTTGCCGGTTTCACTTCTGGTTTTGGAGTTTCTGAAGGCTTAGTTTCCGGCTTAACTCCTGGTTTTGGTGTATCAGAAGGTTTAGTTTCCGGTTTAACTTCTGGTTTTGAAGTCTCTGAAGGTTTAGTTTCTGGTTTTACTTCTGGTTTTGAAGCCTCTGAAGGTTTAGTTTCCGGTTTTACTTCTGGTTTTGGAGTTTCAGATGGTTTAGTCTCTGGTTTTACTTCTGGTTTTGGCGTATCAGAAGGTTTAGTTTCCGGTTTCACTTCTGGTTTTGGAGTTTCAGATGGTTTAGTCTCAGGTGTCACTTCTGGTTTCGGAGTCTCTGAAGGGTTGGTCTCTGGCTTAACTTCTGGTTTTGGAGCTTCAGATGGTTTAGACTCAGGTGTTACTTCTGGTTTCGGAGTCTCTGAAGGTTTAGTTTCTGGTTTTGGAGTTTCTGAAGGCTTGACATCCGCATCTAACTTCTTATATCTTAGGTATCCTTCCAGATACCCATCATTAGCACCGTAAAAGAATCTGCTTGCTATATTATACGTTAGGTTATAGCCCGGCATCCAGGAAAAATTTGATACCACTTGGTGCCCTTCAATATCCTTGTAGATATTTACAGACTCACCAGGGTTTAGGACCCCAGTATACATAGGTGCTATTTCTCTACTATGCTCATCTAAATACCTAATGCGGATTTTGATTTGCCCTTGCCGTTCTTCAGCCTTTACAATAGCAGCCCCTAAAACAGGCACATCAGTCAAAGCTGGCGCAACAACACCAAGAGATGCAACAGAAAGCAAAGAAATACCAAGTTTGGTCACTTTATTCGTTTTCATCATTTCCTCCTTAGGAATGTAGAATTACTTTTTAAGGTGTGCAAATACTATAAAAAGCCTAATTTTTTGATTTTAGTATTTCGTAAAATTCACCTCAACCACTTGGGCGACAAGGGTTTTGGTGTATCGGATAACGACCGTTAAACGATACACTTAAAAAACAAAAAAAATACAAATCCAACACAGGCTCAAAACCTTGTTAAATTCGTATTTTCTGAAATATTCACATTGTTATTTTGAATGTTTCGCCAAACGGTCGTTAATCGAAACAAATTTACACTCTCATTGTAGCATTTTGTCTTGTTTTTAGCAAGAATTTTGCGAAACTTTTTTGCGATTGTTGGCCACCTTGTTTCGTTCCAAGACTTTATAGATAGTTGAGGTCGAAATTTGTTCTGCTTTTGCAATTTTTCTTATGCTTAATCCACCTGCCAAATACTGCTGAATAATTCTCTTCTCCTTCTCTTTCGAAATTCGCTTAGCACCCAGTTTGACACCTTTTTCCTTAGCTTTACGAAGTCCTTCACGAGTACGAAATCGTAAGTTTTCCAGCTCACTTTCTGACACAAATCCTAAAATCATACAAAGTAACCTACCAATGAGCGAATCGGTTTCCAGCTTTTCATGCAAACTGACTAGCTGAATATCCGAATCATTAAATTGTTCAATCAGTTCTAGCAATTTAAACATAGAGCGCGTAAGTCTATCAAGCTTGTAGATGGTGAAAGTGACTTGCGTTCCTTTTTTCGAAAGCGTTTGAGCCAATTTTAAGGCCTTTTCGAGTTCTGGACGTACATTGTTGGAACCAGATTCACGCTCGATAAAAAGCTGGTCACAATGCTTGAGAGCATCGATTTGCACTTCTAAGCCCAAATCTTGCTTGTGGGTTGAAACGCGTGCATAGCCAATATTGATGATGTTTTGAGACATAAAAATCCTCCTGTTTTTGATACAGAAGGATTATACGATTTTTAATATTATTCCATTTCTGGTAAAGTTACATTTTCCACATTCTTTCGTAGCATGAGAATGCCGTCCCCAAGTGGAACTAGAGTCGCTGTTAAATCTGGATTATCTAAAGTTGCGTCGAACAGTCTTTGCAAACCACGGTAAATGGTTCGTTGACCCCGACGGACTTCCATGATATCCTTGGCAACATCGCCTCCTTGGAAAATATCATCCAAAACTACTACTCCACCAACTTCCAAGTGTTTGAGGATTTCTGGTAGAAAGATGATGTACTTGGACTTGGCCGAATCCATAAAGACAAAGTCATAAGTTTCAGTCAAGGTTGACAAGACATCTACAGCATCTCCTTCCAAAAGAGTGATTTGCTGGCGCCTGTCAAACTGAGCAAAGTTTTCCTTGGCAAAACCGATCATCTCTGGATTACGGTCGATGGTTGTAATCTTAGCATTTGGAACATGTTCCGCCATCAGGAGGGCAGAAAAACCAATTGCCGTTCCAATCTCCAAAATGTTCTTGGGCTGCATGGTTTCCATGAGAAAACGGAAATAAGCAACTGTTTCATGAGGAATGATGGGAATATTTTCCTTGCGAGCGAAGGTCTCCAATTCTTTCAAGGAACCTGTCACCTGCTTTTGACGCTGGCGCATGAACTCTACGATTTCTTCCTTGACGACGGGACGACGCATATTGTGATTGGCATTTTTACTATAAGACTCTACCATCTTAAGCCAGTCCCAATTTTTCAACAAGGGCTTCAAACTCATTCAAGCGGCGTTCAAAGACTGCAAAGGCGTCGTTGAGGTAGTCTTCCTTCTCCATATCCACTCCCGCTTTTCTCATGACATTGAGTGGATAGTCTGACTTACCTGCCTTGAGGTAGTCGATATAGCGGTCACGATCCTCTTGACTTCCATGGACAATCTTCTCAGCCAAGGCTGAGGCTGCTGCAAAACCAGTCGAATACTGGTATACATAGTAGTTATAGTAGAAGTGTGGAATGCGCGCCCATTCGTACTGAATTTCAGGATTGTCTTCCTTACTCAAACCATAATACTCTTGGTTCAAGTCTGCGTAGAGTTTATTTAGGAAATCGCTTGTCAAAACTTCTCCATTTTGATCCGCTTGGTGAATAGCGTGTTCAAACTCAGCGAACTGAGTTTGGCGGAAGACTGTTCCGCGGAAACCATCTAGGAAGTTATTAAGGATCGCAAAGCGAGTTGCATCGTCTTCCACTTCTTCCAGTAATTTCTCCGTCAAGATATTTTCGTTGGTCGTTGAAGCAATTTCTGCTAAGAAAATTGAATAGTCTCCATAAACATAAGGCTGAGTTTCACGAGTATAGCTTGAATGCATACTGTGACCTGTTTCATGAACAAGGGTAAAAAGATTATCTAGATTGTCCTGCCAGTTGAGAAGCATGAAGGCATTAGTATCGTAAGAACCACCAGAGTAGGCACCAGAACGCTTGCCTTGATTTTCATAGACATCAATCCAACGCTCGCTAAAGGCACGTTTGACACGGCTCAAGTAATCCTCACCCAAGACTGCTAAGGCTTCTTCAGCTTTTTTCAAGGCTTCCTCGTAGGCAAAACTGTATTCTACTGAAGATAGCGGTGTGTAGACATCGTACATCTTGAGATCAGAAATCCCCAATATTTTAGAACGAAGTTCTAGGTAACGATGCAAGAGTGGCAAATGATTGCGAACTGCCGCTACTAGATTGTCATAGACACTTTCTGGAACAAAGTTTGCTGCGAGGGCTGCATGGCGAGCACTCTTATAGTTGCGAACTTTTGCGCGGTAGTTTTGCACCTTAACATTTGTCTGCAAAGTCTTAGCGTAAGTATGCTGGTATTGCTCATAAGTCGCATAGAGGGCTTCATAGGCGCCACGACGGACTTCTCGGTTTTTAGACTCCATCAAGCGAATATAAGTACCGTGTGAGAGCTGCACTTCATTGCCTTCATCATCAAGGACGTATGGGAAGCTAATATCCGCATTGTCCAAAATAGCAAAGGTTTCACTAGCAGAACCAAAGATTTCTCCTGCGCCAGCTAGCAATTCTTCCTCACGTTGCGAAAGAACATGGTCTTTCTTTTGCAATAGCTTGTCAAAAAAGTGTTTGTAAACTTGGAGTTTTGGTTGAGCTTCTAGGAAGGTCACATACTGCTCTTGGCTAATCTCCATAAACTCTGGTTCATAGAATGAAAAGGCTTGTTCTAACTGACTGTAGAGGGTCATAGCCTTGGCATAGTACTCCTGATACTTGGCTTCACGCGTATCTTGGTCGTTTTTCATATGTGCATAGACATAGAGCTTTTCAACTTGGCGTTCCAAGTCAAGTGAGAATTCTGTAATCTCAAGCAAACTGTCTGCGCTGTCCAAGAGATGTCCCTCATACTGGGATGCTGTTTGTACTTTTTCAGTTAAGTCTTTCAAGGCTTCTTCCCAAGCCTGGTCTGTTGGGTAGATTGTTGAAAGATCCCATGTATCTTTTTCATTTATTTCATGTCGTTGTAATACCATAAGATTCCTCCATCCTTTCTATTTTATCACATTTTCTGAAAAATATAAGTGATAAAAGGCTGGTGGATAGAGCTTTTGGCGATTATTTTTTATATTTTTTTGATAGTAAGCGAAAAATTCTTTATAATAGCTACTTAAATCTTGGTCAATTTGACAAAAATTTCCTGACTCTATTGGTCTGACCTGAGGATACCAGTCGTCCAGTTGACGGTTTAATAGATTGTCTCCTCGTTGATAAGCCTCCTCCTGTTTTTTCATCCAGTAAGGCGTTTGGTAGTACAACTGCTGGCGAATATAGTGACAGATAGTTGAATCTTGAAAAACTGAAAAACTAGCTAGCTTTTGTTTTTGATAAGGAAATCGTAGAATTTCCAAGAGGTTTCCTTGACCAAAGGGAAATTCCTTGACCTGAAAATGAAGCTTACCCCGTAGGTCCTGATGCAAAAGATATTTGAGTCTCAAAACTTGCTTTTTAAAATCTAGTTCCCAAACATAGAAACCCATATTTTGACTAAAATAGAGAAATCCCCTTTGCAATTGTGTTAATCGCTCTTTTAACCAGAGTTTTTCTCCCAGTAGCCAGATAACCTGATAGCCCTGACTGCGGTATCCTTGACTTCTATCGCGTAAAAGCTTTTGAGACAAGGGACTACACTGGACCTCCAGAGCTAATTTCTCATTTACGAGAACATCTGCTATCTGCTGAATCTCGGGCAGACTATATTCTAAGGCGACCTGACTGTCTTTCTTGGCCCAGTGATAAAGGGCCTCTTTGTTGCCCAAGTGTTCTGGACTTTCATTCTCGAAAATAGCGATACAATCTCTTAACCTTTCATGGGCAAAGTGCGTTCGAATGCTCTGTCCTTGGCGTAATCGTAGTCCGCCCCCACAGGCTGGACAAGTATAAGCTTGCCTAGTCACGTCTTTTTCGAGGGCATTCACCAAATTCCCCTTGGCATCTCTGGCTACAAACATGGTCTACCTCCTTTTCTCATTTATTCGAAAAAGAAGTAAAAAAGGCTGGAATTCCAGCCTTTGATGATATTATTTCTTATCTTTTTTGTCTCTTAGAATATTTTTTTAGCATGGGAATGAGATTGGAAATCTGCTCACTTCTAATGACCAGCACGCCGTATTCTTGACAGCGATTGGCATAAACAGGATTGATTTTCCCCGTACAAACAATCAACTTGAGGCAACTCTCCCCAGCAAAATGATTGGCGTAGACTTCTAGTTCGTTGATGGCTTCAACTGATAAATCCGTCATCTTGCAAGAGATAAAGGTAATCGAGCGCCCCTTTCTCAGAATGACATCAATCTCATTTTGAACATTATCCGCCTCTGGAAAGATGCCATTCCAATCAATTTCACCGCCTATCATGCACTCATCAAACAGCTGAGATTCAAGCGCCAAGAGATAGAGATACAATTCTAAAATATGCCCTTTGTTGCGACAAAAGACTTGGGCTTCTTGACTTGGAAAGCTGTAGCTTACTCGCTCCTTGTCCTCACTTTCAATACGAAGCATCCCCGCATCCGCTAGTAAGGGGATGACGGATTCTGGATAGTGGTAATACTTGCCATTATTTTCCAGTATTTTTTCGGTCTCAGCATATAGATCATTGGTTTTAGCAAGCGAGAAAAATTGGGTCACTTGGTACCAGCGTGCGGGATTGGCAATAGCTGAGCTGGCTAATTTTTTGATAGCAGCAATTTGTTGAGCCGAGTGGATAGGGCGTTTTGATTTGAGCATTTTTCCACCACGCAAGGCTATCAGCTGTTGGATGCTTAGGGTTGGAATGTCCAAGTCTTCTTTTTCCAACTGACCAGCCACCCACTTGTATTGTTTGCCCCGCTCGACATCCATGGCAACGATGGGGAGGTGGCGATCCAAGCCATATTGATAGAGAGATAAAGCTAGTAGCGAATCTCCTCCAAAAACATCGAGAAGGACTTGGTCGTAACCTGCTAGGCAATAATCTAACTGATCATACATCTGTTCTAAGGATAGTTGACGAAAGGTCACTCGTTGGATATGGGGGACTTCATCCAGGATAAAATGGCGCAGTGAAAGTTTATCGTTATTACTTATTTTCGTCAAAGATAGAAAAAGAATCTCGTCACAATCACTGACAAAAGCTTGGTAGACATTCTTTTCCAATACATGCCGATCATACAGCTCCACCAAAAGACTCGTCATTGGATCACCTCCATCATATACAACTTCTTGCGCTGAAAGAGGCAGTAACACACTTCTACTGCTCGCTTTTCCTACTTCTAGTATAGCATAAAATCCTGCTCGCCCCAATCAACCAACGCAAATAAAAACGAATAGAAACTATTTTTAAAGGTTACTATTCGCTTGTATATGTTTGATTTACTTGATTTTTTTGGCTAACATGGTCGCAAAGCGTAGTTGAATGCGATTGCCATTTTCATCACGACGGTGCAGATATCCTGGATTTTCATTATACTTGACCAATTCCCAATCCTTGTAGTAGTCCGCCAACTCCCCTTCTTTAAAGGTAAATGGGAAGTTCACTGAGCAAGGATAATCCTCCGTATCCATAGCACAGACGATAAGGTTATATCCACCGACCGTGGTGTGCTCCTGCATATTTTTAATAATAGCTGGAATGCGGTCCGCTTGTAGAAACATCAGAACAACTGTTGAAACGATAAAATCATAGGCTTGCCCAATGCTGGCTGAATTGATATCGTAAAGACCGACAGGCATGTCTAGATCCTCTTGCTCCACAATGCTTTGCAAGATTTCAAGGGACAATTCATTTTGATCCACAGCTGTCACATCAAAACCTTGTTGTGCTAAGAAGAGAGAGTTACGCCCCTGACCACAACCCAAATCCAAGGCTTTCCCTGGTTTCACCGTCTGCATAGCCTCTAAGACTTCCGAATGAACAAGATTGGTATTGTATTTCTTAGTGAAATAATCCTCAGGTTTACAATAAAATTCCAAGTACCATTCTACATCATCAGTGGCAGCCTCTACTCGGTGCCAGGCTTGCGGTTGCGCCATAGGGTTGTCAGCTCCTGCCTCAAAGAGGTGCTCAGCTAGAACCTCACCATCTTCTGTCAACTCAATAAACTTGAGTGCCCCCTTCAAGACAGTAATTTTCCCCCAAGTACCGACCTTGGTATTGTGTTTCTGCTGGACAATTTCTGGCATGGTCTGTTTATTCCACAAGGGCATCCGTTTATAGGCAATTAATTTTTCCATTTTACTTCCTCTTCTTAACGCTGGTTGACAGCTTTCATCACACGCGCGATGTCGCGGTTTTGTTCACGTCGCTTGATGGATTCGCGTTTGTCATAGTCATGTTTCCCTTTGGCAAGTCCTAAAAGAAGCTTGGCGTAGCCATCTTTGATATAGACTTTGAGGGGAACAAGGGTCATCCCTGTCCCTTTAGTTTCCTGTTCCAATTTTTGAATTTGCTTCTTATGGAGCAGGAGTTTACGACGGCGTTCAGGTTCCTGGTTCCAGATATTACCCTCTTCGTAAGGGGCGATATGAACATTGCTCAGCCAGACTTCCCCATTTTTTACCTGAGCAAAACCGTCCTTGAGATTGATTCGAGCAGCTCGAACGCTCTTGATTTCAGTTCCGGTCAGGACCATTCCTGCCTCTAGCGTATCTACGATTGTATAGTCGTGGTGTGCTTTTTTATTTTGTGCGACGACCTTTCCCTCGCCCTTTGCCATGCTTGGCTCCTTTCTTAGCTACTTCCTTGTAAAAAGGTTTCTTGTCTTTTTGTGAATGCTTGCGCTTATCATTTGAGCGTCCTGATTTTCTCTTATCTTCCTTCTTATCTGAACGACGATTTGAACCACGCCCTCTGTCACTACGACTAGACTGTTTCAAGCCCTTCTCAATCACATCAAACTCACTTGGGATATAAGAAAAGTCAATCTCGCCCGTCATCTTATCGGCTCTTTCAACTCGAATGCGAATCTGCTGTCCTACACGGAAGGTTATGCCCGATTTCTCCCCACGGAGTGTCAAGTCACGCTCGTTGAAATGATAAAATTCAGGCAAATTAGTGATGTGAATTAAGCCTTCGACTGTATTTGGCAATTCAACAAAGAGACCGAATTTGACGATGCTGGATACAACTGCATCGTACTCTTCTCCCACGTATTCTTCCATATACTCAGCCTTTTTCATGGCTTCGACTTCACGCTCAGCCTCGATGGCACGACGTTCACGGTTGGAAGACTGGGTCGCAATCTCTGGAATCACTTGCTCAAAATGCTCTGCTACTTCCTTAGAACGCCCATAGTCCCGAATCATACGGTGAACAAGGAGGTCAGGATAACGGCGAATCGGACTGGTAAAGTGAGTATAATAATCAGCAGCAAGACCATAGTGACCGTGATTGTGCTCTGAATAGCGAGCTTGCTGCATGGAACGAAGAAGCATCATGGACAATACATCCGCATAGGGTTCCCCCTCAACAGCACGCATGATGTCTTGAAGCGCCTCCTGGCTAATCTCACTGGCAGTTCCATAAATTCGCAAACCAAAACTAGAAGCGTAATCAATAAACTTCTGAACTTTTTCAGCCTTAGGCTCCTCGTGAATCCGATAGATAAAAGGTAGATCCAGCTTGCTAAAGTGCTCGGCAACCGTTTCATTGGCAATCAACATGAAGGACTCGATCATCCGCTCGGCAACACCACGCTGACGAAGAACAATATCCACAGGCTTGCCTTTTTTATCCACCAAAATCTTAGCTTCGCTGGTATCAAAATTGAGAGCTCCACGTTTCTCACGCATGCTTTCTAGCCTTTCATGAAGCTTGGCCATGAGCTCGATACTAGGAACAATTTTCTTAAACTCTTGTCTCTTCTCCTCGTCACCAGCTAGAATATCATTAACAGCACTATAGGTCATACGGAAACTAGTCTTAATAACCGTTTGTGTGATAGTGTAGTTGACTACACGACCATGTTTATCAATTTCCATAATAGCAGACTGGGTCAGGCGGTCAACTTGAGGATTGAGAGAGCAGATGCCATTTGACAAACGCTCTGGAAGCATTGGAACCACTCGGTCTGTTACATAGACAGAAGTCGCACGGTTAAGAGCTTCCTTGTCAAGGGCAGAACCCTCAGTCACATAGTAGGAAACATCCGCGATGTGAACTCCGAGTTCGATATTGCCATTTTTCAAAGGCTTGATGTGAACTGCGTCGTCCAGGTCCTTGGCATCCGCGCCGTCAATGGTAAAGGTAAGCTCACCTCTCAAATCAAGACGTCCTTCCATATCCTTTTCTGTGGGAGCATCAGGCACACTTTCCGCTTCCTTTAAAACAGCCTCTGGAAATTCTGAAACAATATCCATGGACTCCAAGACTTCAAGGACATCAATCCCAGCATCTGTCGAGTGTCCTACTACATCCAGTACACTAGCGACAAAGAAATCGTGTTTCTTACTTGGATATTTGTCGATAAAGACCTTGAGAACTTCTGTCCCTTCCAACTTGATAGCTGGTTTCTTAACATAGATGGATTGGTTGATTTTCTGATTTTTTGAACGAATGTAACCCGCATACTTGGGCTTTTCCTGATCTAGAACGATTTGACCGACAACGGTTGTCAAACTGTGTTCTAGAATATCGATAATTTTGGCTTCGGCTGCTGTTCCTTTATTACGGTCAGCGACTTTCTTGATGACCACCTCAACGGTATCGCCATCAATGGCATAGTTGACATCATTTTTTCCTACAAAAAGGTCGTCCTCCTCACCTTCTAGACTGACAAAGCCAAAGCCATTTTTATGGGCATGAAAAATCCCTTTGAGGGTAATTTCATGTTTCTTCTTTTGGTCCAGACATAAACTGCCATCATCTTCAAAGCGAATCTGGTGCTTTCTTTCCATCAGAGACAGGGTTTTAATCAACTCACGGAAATCCTTGGACCCATCCTTTCCGAGAGCCTGAGCTAGATCATTTACCGTCACTCGCCCCTTCTCTTGCAAATATTCTTTAATTTTGTCTTTCATGTTTTCTTTCTAGATTTTTATAATTTCTTTTGATTGATAACTTTAGAAGTGTCATTAAAAATAAAAATAGGCTAAGATCTAGTCTCGCCCATTTCTTATCTACTTGATAATACCGTCAATGCTAAGGCAATGGCTAGCCAGAAAAAGACTAAAATACCTGTCAAACGTTGCATCACAGCTTCAAAACCACGCGCTTTACTACGTTCAAACAAATCACCTGAGCTGGCATCAAATACATTGCTGGATTGGTTCTTAGTTGGTTGCATGAAAATCGCAATCACAATCACAACAGATAATACTAATAAAATGGTTAATAATAGGTTGTACATATCAAACTCCTTAAAATCCCTATTATTTTACCATAAATTCTACTTAGATTCAAGATGTAGGGTTACTTTTCTTTCTTTGGGACAATACTTTAAAACCTCAATCTTGTCTGGATGGGTTTTGGAGTTTTTACTGGTTAGGTAATTAATACTGCCACAAGAGGAGCATTTGAGATTAATTTTTACTCGCACGAGATTTCCTTTACTTTTAATAATGATCTAAATTGAACTAAGTTGTATAAACAACTAAGAGCCACACAGGCTGCTGTCGCATAAAAAACAGAGTGGTAGCCGAATTGCCCTGCTACTGCTGAACCAGTCATGGGACCAACAACACCCCCAAGGTAGAAAAAGACTTGGTTAAAGGCAAAAATTCTTGAAATACCTGATTTTGGAGTCATTTTGCTGAGAAGAGCATTGACCCCTGGTATCAGAGCACCCGTTCCCAAACCAAAGAGAAAACGATACAAGCCAAGTTGAAGGGGGCTGGTTGCATGGGCACAAAGAAGGTAAATGATGACTGAATAAATCTGCGCTGCAACTAAAAGTCTATGATTTCCCACCTTATCTCCTAGTTTTCCCATCACTCCAGCACTCATCATGCTAGAAAATCCCATACTGGATACGATCAAGCCCGATACAAAGAGGAGATTTTCAGTCTGCCCTAAGTCCCGCACATAGAGAGCCAGGATAGGACCAATTGATTGAGCTGAAAATTGAATGACAAAGCTGGTTAAAAACAAGTTAATCAAAAGATGAGAGTGTTTAATAGAACTAAACAACTCTTTTGTTGGGATAGCCTTCTCCTTGGCTACTGGTTGAAAATCTTCCTTGATAAAGAAAATGGTTAGGATTGCAGCTAAAAATAGGAAGGCACCCACCAATAAAAAGACGTTACGAATCCCAAAAATTTCAGCAATCAAGCCACCTACAAAGGGGCCGGTTAGGGTTCCTGCAACAACACCTGTTGATAGAGTCCCCAAAGCATAGCCAGACTTATCCTTGGGGACTTGACTGGCTATTAAAGCTGTCGCATTCGGTACGAAACCTGTAAATACGCCATTTAGTAATCTAAGAAAGATTAACCAATAGATATTTGGAACAAAGGCCAAGCCTCCCATGGTGATGGTCATGGCAAGGCCAGCTCGAATCATCATGGGCTTTCGACCGTACTTGTCAGCAAGAATACCCCAGATAGGAGAAACTAGAGCTGCTGAAACAGCCGAAACTGAGATGGCTAATCCAGCATAGAAAGCAACTTGGTCGCTCTCGATTCCCAACTGCTCTACAAAGATAGGCATAAAAGGTACGACCAAGGAAATACTGGCTCCCGTTAAAAAACTACCGAACCAGGCGACACGAAGATTCTCTTTCCAACTAATCTCTTGCACAGCTATCGCCTCCTTCAAGTAACTTCACTACTTGACCCACAAGCTGATCACGACTGCCATTATTATCTAGTATACGACTCGCCAATTTTTTCTTTTCTTCTAAAGACCACTGGACTGCCAGACGCGACTCCGCTACTTCTTTAGAAAGTTGATCCCGTTTCATGAAACGTTCCACCTGAACATCACGGTTCACATAGACCAGCCATGTTTCATCAAACCAGTTGGCGTAGTTCTGCTCAAAAAGCAGAGGAATATCCATGAAAAATATCGCTTCTGTCTGGGCTAACTGGTCTCTCAGTGCAGCCAATTCCTCACGAATAATCTCTCCTTGGGTTTGCTTAGACCATTCTTGCTCTTCAGGGTTTGAGAAGATGAGACTAGCCAGGAGAGGGCGATTGAGTTCTCCATTTTCTAAGATAATTTCCTGCCCAAAGTGCTGAACTAAGAGCTGATAAAGACGACCATCAGGTCTTTGTAACTGGTGGACGACTGCATCAGCATCCACCACTTGAAAGCCTTTTTCTCTTAGAAAATTTGTCACTGTTGACTTCCCAGAGGCAATTCCTCCTGTGATTCCGATGATTTTTCCCATCAGCCCCTCCTTTGACACTGAGGACAAAAATGAGTTCCTCGTCCACCGAGCTGGATTTTCTCAATGAGGGTGCCACAGCGTGAACACTCTTGACCAGCCTTATCATAAACTTGATGAAAATCCTGCATGGTTCCGTCTTCCCCAAAGGCATTGGTATAGGTTCGAATGGTGGAACCGCCCTTTTCAACTGCCTGTCTCAAAACAGCAATGGTCTGGTCATGAATAGCTGACGCTTCTTCTGCTGTTAAACTCTGAGAAGATCGAGCTGGATGGACCTGTGCTCGCCAGAGGACCTCATCCACATAGATATTGCCAAGGCCAGCTACCAAGGTTTGGTCTAGGAGATGGGATTTGATAGGTTTTTTAGATTTGGCTAGGGCAGCTTGAAAGACCTGCAAATCAAAGTCCTGATCTTTGGGCTCAGGGCCTAGTTTCTTAGAAATAAAGTAGGCTTCCAAAAGGTCTGGCACCAAGAGTTCCATGGTACCAAACTTGCGTACGTCCTCATATACAAGAGTGCCGCCATCCTCAAACTGGAAGAAAACATGGGCATGCTTGCGTTCAGGAACCTGGTCCGGATAGTAAAAATACTTGCCCTCCATCCGCAGATGGGAAATCAAGACCTTATCTGTTAAGTAAAAAAGCAAATACTTACCACGGCGTCCCATTGACTCTATAATCTGACCAGGCAATTCCTTTTGAAACTCTTCCAAATCTGTCTTAATCATCTTGGGATAACGAATCTCTAGGCTAGAAATCCTCTTTCCCAAAATCAATTTTTCTAAGCCACGACGAACCGTTTCAACCTCAGGTAATTCAGGCATAGTTCCTCCTTCTGTAAAAACAAGAAGCAGGCATGAGCCCACCTCTACTTAGTATTCTTTTTCATTATAGCCAAAGTCAGCCAAATCTAGCTTTTTATCACGCCAGTTTTTCTTGACCTTGACCCAAGTTTCTAGGAAGACCTTGTCCCCTAGCATGAGTTCGATATCACGACGGGCCAGACTCCCAATTTTCTTGAGCATGGTGCCACCTTTTCCGATGATAATCCCTTTTTGACTATCGCGCTCAACCATGATGGTTGCACGGATATGAACCTTATCTGTCTCTTCATCACGCTTCATAGAGTCGACCACTACGGCAACTGAGTGAGGAATCTCTTCACGCGTTAAATGAAGAACCTTCTCACGAATCATTTCTGAAACCAAGAAACGCTCAGGGTGATCTGTGATTTGATCAGATGGGAAATACTGGAAACCTTCCTCCAGATTTTCACTCAAAATATCCACCAGACGAGATACGTTATTTCCCTGAAGGGCTGAGATAGGAACAATCTCCTTAAAGTCCATCTGGTTACGGAAGTCATCAATCTGAGCCAAGAGCTGATCAGGATGAACCTTATCAATCTTATTCACCACCAAAATGACAGGAACCTTGGCTGCTTTCAGACGCTCGATAATCATGTCGTCGCCCTTACCACGTGGCTCATCAGCTGGCACCATGAAGAGAACAGTATCCACTTCACGAAGGGTGCTGTAGGCTGATTCCACCATGAAATCTCCAAGAGCTGTTTTTGGCTTGTGAATCCCTGGCGTATCAATAAAGACGATTTGCTCCTTATCCGTTGTGTAAATCCCCATGATTTTATTGCGCGTTGTCTGCGCCTTGTCACTCATAATGGCAATCTTTTGCCCCATGACGTGATTCAAAAAGGTTGACTTCCCAACATTGGGACGTCCTAAAATGGCTACAAAGCCTGATTTAAATGTCATAATTTCCTCTTACTGTTTAAAATAGTATATCCCAAATGCGTGGGAGAAAGATAAGTGCACCAATCACTGCAGCAAGAAGAGAAACCACAAGCACGGCACCTGCTGCCATGTCCTTGGCTTTCTTTGCCAACATAGAAAAGTGATAGTGACTGGCTAAATCCACCACATTTTCAATAGCAGAATTAATAATTTCAAAGGCTACTACCAAGAAAATGCTCATTAGGAGAAAGAGCCATTCAATTCGTGACACCTGAAAAACAAAACCTGCAAGGATAACTACTAGAGCCGTCACTGCATGTTTTCGCATATTGCGTTCTTCCTTGAAAGCAGTCAGAATTCCTGTAAGAGCAAATTCTAAACTAGATACCAGGTCACGATTTTTCCATTTTCGTTTATTGTCTTGTGAGTCCATAGGCTGTCAAAATTTCTTCTTGTAAACCGAACATCTCCGCTTCTTCTTCCGGAGTGTAGTGATCATAGCCGTTGATATGTAAAAAGCCGTGTACTGCCAAGAAGCCCATCTCACGCTCAAAGCTGTGGCCGTATTCCTCAGCCTGCTCATACGCTTTATCGATAGAGATGAACAGTTCCCCAATATAGGCATCAAACTCAGACATCATCTCTGCCAATTCAGGATTTTCAAGCAAATCCTCTTCGTCAAAGGCAATGTCCAACTCTGGCTTATACTCAAGGCTGATGACATCTGTCGGACGATCCGTATCACGGTACTCGAGGTTGAGTTCGTGGCTACGCTCGTTGGTCACAAAAGTGACTGCCATCTCCTTGTCTTCTTTTCCTATCTTTTGGGCTGCAAATTCCAAAATTTCTTGGGTTTGTTGCAAGATTTCTTGTGAAACTTGACCAGTTTCATCTACCATTTCAATATACATGTACTTCTCGATTCTCTTTACTTGGCTTTATTATACCACATTTCCATGATTTTATCCTACCTTTTTGATATAATACTATGGAATACAATCACAAGGAGAGAACGATGTCATTTGACGGATTTTTTTTACACCACATGATTGAGGAATTGCGAAGAGAGTTAGTCAATGGTCGCATCCAGAAAATCAATCAACCTTTTGAACAAGAATTGGTCTTGCAAATCCGCAGCAATCGCCAAAGCCATCGCCTGCTCCTCTCTGCTCATCCCGTTTTTGGACGCATTCAGCTAACCCAAACGACCTTTGAAAATCCAGCCCAACCTTCTACCTTTATCATGGTTTTGAGGAAGTATTTGCAGGGTGCCCTGATTGAGTCGATTGAGCAAGTGGAAAATGACCGTATTGTGGAAATCACGGTTTCCAATAAAAACGAAATTGGAGATCATATCCAAGCTACCTTGATTATCGAGATCATGGGCAAACACAGCAATATTCTCCTTGTCGATAAAAGTAGCCATAAAATCCTCGAAGTCATCAAACACGTCGGCTTTTCACAAAATAGCTACCGTACCTTACTTCCAGGTTCGACCTATATCGCTCCGCCAAGTACCGAGTCTCTCAATCCATTTACCGTCAAGGATGAAAAGCTCTTTGAAATCCTGCAAACACAGGAACTAACAGCAAAAAATCTTCAAAGTCTCTTTCAAGGTCTAGGACGTGATACGGCAAATGAATTGGAAAACATTCTTGTCAGTGATAAACTGTCTACTTTCCGAAACTTCTTCGGGCAAGAAACCAAGCCTTTCCTAACGGAGACTTCTTTCAGCCCAGTTCCTTTTGCAAATCAGGTGGGAGAGCCTTTTGCCAGTCTCTCTGATCTTCTGGATACCTATTACAAAGATAAGGCAGAGCGCGATCGCGTCAAACAGCAAGCCAGTGAGCTCATTCGCCGTGTTGAAAATGAACTTCAGAAAAATCGACATAAGCTAAAAAAACAAGAAAAAGAGTTACTAGCGACAGACAACGCTGAGGAATTTCGCCAAAAAGGAGAATTGTTGACAACCTTCCTCCACCAAGTGCCTAATGACCAAGATCAGGTTATCCTAGACAACTACTACACCAATCAACCTATCACGATTGCGCTTGATAAGGCACTAACTCCCAGCCAGAATGCCCAACGCTATTTTAAACGTTACCAGAAGCTAAAAGAAGCTGTCAAATACTTGACTGAGTTGATTGAAGAAACCAAGGCAACCATTCTCTATCTGGAAAGTGTGGAGACTGTTCTCCACCAAGCAGGGCTGGAGGAAATCGCTGAAATCCGTGAAGAATTGATCCAAACAGGCTTCATTAGAAGACGCCAACGCGAGAAAATCCAGAAACGCAAAAAACCAGAACAGTATCTGGCGAGCGATGGCAAGACCATTATCTATGTTGGACGAAACAACCTGCAAAATGAGGAATTGACCTTTAAAATGGCCCGAAAGGAGGAACTTTGGTTCCATGCCAAGGACATTCCTGGAAGTCATGTCGTCATCTCAGGAAATCTCAATCCTTCTGACGAAGTCAAGACAGATGCAGCGGAGCTAGCTGCCTACTTCTCCAAAGGGCGCCTGTCTAATCTAGTTCAAGTAGACATGATAGAAATCAAAAAACTCAACAAACCAACTGGTGGCAAACCCGGTTTTGTAACCTACACAGGACAAAAGACCCTCCGCGTTACACCAGATCCAGAAAAAATCGCATCTATGAAAAAATTCTGATTCCACTTGAAATCAGGATTTTCTATTAAAAATTTACTCTGCAATCAAGGTTTCCAAACCAACCTTCATCATATCGGTGAAGGTGTTTTGGCGTTCTTCTGCAGTGGTGTCTTCATCTGGATTGACCAAACTATCAGAAATGGTCATGATAGCAAGTGCATCAACGTGGTGTTGGGCAGCAAGATAGTAAAGCGCTGCTGCTTCCATTTCCACAGCCTTGACTCCCCATTTACCAAGCTCTATGTTCTTCTCAAAGTAGTTTGAGTAAAAGACATCGGAAGACAAAACGTTCCCAACGTGCGTCGTCATACCAAGTTTTTTGGCGATATGGTAGGCCTTGTCTAGCAAATCAAAGCTAGCGATTTGTGGGAAATCATACTGTGGCCAGTCATTGCGAATGATGTTTGAGTTGGTTGCAGCTGCTTGCGCCAAGACCAATTCACGTACGTGGACATCTTCATTCAAAGAACCAGCAGTTCCCACACGGATCAATTTCTTCACACCGTAGTCCACAATCAACTCACGCGCATAAATCGAAATGGATGGCATCCCCATCCCAGTTCCCATGACAGATACACGGTGACCCTTGTAAGTACCAGTGTAGCCAAACATGTTACGCACTTCATTAAAACAAACAGCATCTTCAAGGAAGTTCTCCGCAATAAACTTCGCACGAAGAGGATCCCCCGGAAGAAGAATTTTATCAGCAATTTCACCCTGCTTAGCAGCAATATGGATAGACATAGTTAAGATATAAAGGGCGACAGAGAACAAAGTAAAAATAGGAAACTGACGACGCATCGCAGATGCTAGACAGTTTATCTTTTTTACACAGTTCTCCGCCCGTATTCAGTTCAGCAAATACGGGAGCCCAACCTTTCTTTAATTTATATTTGATATTTAGAAAGATACCAAACCCGTCAAAAAGCAAAGGGAAAATAGGAGTTGGGCGCAGTGAGCGATGCTCGCTAGACCAACTATCTTTTTCCCACTGCTTTTAGGGTGGGTTCAATTCCTTTCTTTCTTAATTTTGATGACAAATAGGAGAATAGCACGGGTTCAATTCAAAACCAAACTACCCTACCTTTCAATGTTTTTAGAAAAGTTTTCCGCTCGTGTTCAAATCAGAACACTTCACTCTACCTTTCTTTTTTATTTTTATATTTCATAGCTAGGCAAAATCGTATTCAATCATAACTCCGATAAGCCTACTACATTTTTATTTAAAACAGTTATTGATAAACTGACAATAGTTTTTAATCTTTTAAGATAAATCCTTGATTAGAAGAAACGGGTATTTCCTACCTAATTACTTTATTCTTTGACATCTTACACAGTATGCTAGCCCAAGGAAAGCGATCTAACACTTTTGCAAAACCATAAGCTAGGAAAGCAGTTACTAAAAGATACGGAAGAGAATCTAAACCTAACCCAGTGAAACCTATTACCAATCCAGTTGCAGACCAGGGCGCCCTCAAGGTCACAGATAAAAAGCAAACAGATCCCAAAAGTAAAACGGTTGGCTGACTGTCCAAACCTAGAATCATGCCCAAGAGGGCAGCTCCAGCCATCCCCAAGGCAAAAGATGGCGTAAGAGTACCACCATAGGCCCCTGCCCAAAGGATAATAAGAACGACCACTGCTTTTAGGAAAAACATGAGAAGCACTGTTTGACCACTGCTACCATTTAAAATTTCCTGAGCCATCATGCGTCCATTTCCAAGTAGATGCGGAAAGTACCTTGCTAGACCAACAAGAAAAAGAAAAGCTGAGGGCAATGTGAGAAGTATTCGTTTATCTTTTATCCTGTTTGAAGACACTTCTTTACTTAAACAACCAAAAAGCCAAGCTAGGGGGGTTAAGAAGAGAAGTAATAAAGGGACAATCCACACTTCCTTTAATGACCATGCAATAGCTGGAATATGGTAGAGAGCATGATCTGAAATAACCAATCCTGCTGTATAGGTTGACACATAGGTAGTCAAACCGACTAAGACAAATCGCTTGATAGATAAAGTAATTCCTAGAGTCTCAAAAACGAAGAAAACACTTGTTAATGGAACCTGATAGACAGCCGCTAAACCAGCACCAGCACCACAAGCAAGGAGAAAGATGCGATCCTTCATAGACAGTATACATATTTTTCCAATTGGCCCTGCAAATAGAGTTCCAATCTCTCGTGGCGCAGCTTCTTTGCCAATAGGCGCTCCCCCTCCAACTGCAATAATCTGCCAAATTGAATGAAATAGCTGTCTTAAAAAATGAAGCTTGTATTGTGAAGTCTCATCCTTCATCTGAGCTTTGATGGAATAAATCTTCGACCCTTTTTGCAAGAAGTACCAGACTAAGGACGAGCTAAGACCCACGATTATTAAACTTAGTCCTATCCGTGAGGAGGAAACTCCATCTGTCAAAAATCGACTATGGTGCTCTGACTGACCAAAAGCTAGCTCCTCCACCATCTCTAAAAGATAATGGAGAAATATACCAGATAAACCCGAAACTATTCCTTGCAGAATTACTGCTATGAATAATCTAAAATTATAAGGGATTTTTAGAAAAATTTTCCTCAATTCTATTAACATGATTACAATTCTGCAAGAATCGCTTTAAGCAAGCCTTTGAAGTTACCTTTGACACGCTCTGTCACTTCTACAACTTCTTCATGGTTAAGTTCTTCTTGGAAACCAGCAGCATGGTTAGTAATACATGAAATACCGAGAACTTTCAAGCCTGAGTGAGCTGCCACAATAACTTCAGGAACAGTAGACATACCGACTGCATCTGCTCCAAGTGTCTTATAGGCACGAATCTCTGCAGGTGTTTCATAAGTCGGACCTGTTACACCAATATAGACACCTTCATCAAGCTTGATACCAAGTTTCTTAGCCACTTCATGGGCAGTAGCACGATATTCTGGAGTGTAGGCTTTAGACATATCTGGGAAACGTGGACCAAAATCATCCAAGTTTTCACCCATCAATGGATTCTGCCCCGTCATGTTGATATGGTCTGAGATAGCCATCAAAGTACCAGGACCATAGCCAATACCACCAGCTGCATTGGTCACAATGACACCTTCACATCCGAGAACTTTCATCACACGAACTGGGAAAGTCACGACTTCAAGAGGATTGCCTTCGTAGAAATGGAAACGACCTTGAAGAGCCAAGACCTTGCGACCTGCAAGTTCTCCATATACCAATTTCCCAGCGTGACCGACTACTGTCGAACGGCCCCAGTTTGGAATGTCTGCATAGTCTACTACAACAGGATTTTCGATTTCTTCTGCAAGTTCTCCCAGACCTGATCCAAGGATTAGACCGAACTCAGGTGCTTGGATTCCCTTGTCTTTCAGGAAGGCAGCTGTTTCATTGATTTTATCTAAAAATATCATTGTGTGTCTCCTTTATTATTTTTTAACATTTGACCGATTTTGTTAAAAGTTTTAGCATTACGAATGGTGATTTGGCGGTAGAAAGGCATCTTGAGCAAGTACTTATGATAGGCAGTTGCATAGTAAGATTCTTCAGAGAATTTCCCCCAGAAAATCCCAAGTCTTCCAAACTGAACCACTTCATCTTTCAGTTCTAAACTTTCAACTTTCTCAATGACTTGAGCCACATCCAAGCCCTCCGTGTAAAAGAGGACATCCTTTCGTGCCAAATCTTTGGTCCACCATTCTGGCAGATTCTTCAGCTCTTCTTCATAATCTTCCTGACTCAATAAAGAAAAGCTCTGAATAAATGGATAATGGACTTCAAAGAAAGTCTCTAACTTTTCAACCAATTGGGTTTTGGGAACTGTCGAAGTAAAGAAAATATTGCC
This sequence comes from Streptococcus sp. M143, assembly GCF_000162495.1. Lineage (NCBI taxonomy): Bacteria > Bacillati > Bacillota > Bacilli > Lactobacillales > Streptococcaceae > Streptococcus > Streptococcus sp. M143. The sequence goes on from NZ_GG730097.1 coordinate 630,876, forward strand.
ACTGTTGATGTAGGTTTCAACCTTTTCCAGTCCCAACTCTGTCAGTTCTTGACGAAGCTCCGCCATGACAACCTTATTTTTCCCTCCAACATTAATGCCCCTTACCAGTAAAGCGTGTCGCGTCATCTTATACCAATTTATCTAAGAAACTTTCCCCAATCATGGCAGTTTCAACACCAAAGTTATCGGCAACAGTCGCTGAGATATCTGCAAAATGTCCAACTGGAATGACACCATTTCCTTTAAAGGAAGGACTGTAAGCCAAAAGTGGAATATATTCACGAGTGTGGTCTGTTCCTGCATAGGTTGGGTCATTTCCATGGTCCGCAGTAATCAAGAGAAGGTCGTCCTCTCTCATGGCTGCGATAATTTCAGGCAAGCGTTCATCAAACTCATGCAAGCAATCACGGTAACCATGAGCATTGCGGCGGTGGCCGTAAAGAGCATCAAAGTCAACTAAGTTTGTGAAGGAGAATCCTTTTTCAAACTCAGCAAGTCCCATGGTCTTCAATAATGTATCAATTCCGTGGCTGTTTGACTTGTTGTGGCCCATGTCATGATTGATACCAGCGCCGTTAAAGATATCGTTGATTTTACCAACAGCATAAGTATCGATGCCAGCTTCGTTCAATTTATCCAAAACAGTTGGTGAAAATGGGGATACAGCCAAGTCACGACGGTTTGCTGTACGAGTGAAGTTACCAGGCTCACCTACATATGGACGGGCAATGATACGACCTAGAAGAGCAGGACGCTCAAGGGTAATCGAACGAGCGTATTCACAAATACGATACAGTTCATCCAAAGGAATGATATCTTCGTGGGCAGCAATCTGCAAAACAGGGTCAGCTGAAGTATAGATAATCAACTCCCCAGTTTCCATCTGACGTGGTCCAAAATCATCGATAACAGCTGTTCCTGAGTATGGTTTGTTGGCTTCACGAATGACCTTGCGTCCGGAAAATTCTTCGATTTTTGTCAAGATTTCTTCTGGGAATCCGTTCCAGAAAGTATCGAAAGGTTCTGTAATGTTAAGGCCCATAATTTCCCAGTGTCCAGTCATGGTATCCTTACCAAGAGATACTTCTTCCAATTTTGTTGCATATCCTGTTGGGTTGCTTTCTGCTGGAACGGTCTTCAACGGTGTTTCACGAGGAATATTTCCTAGACCGATTTTAGCCATGTTTGGCACATTCAAACCAACTGTTTTTGAAATGTGTCCCAGTGTGTCAGAAGCTCCATCTGGAACTCCTGCATTGACAAAGTTATTGGCATCTGGTGCAGCACCGATTCCTACAGAATCCAGTACTACCAAGTGAATACGATTAAATTTTGACATAGTGTGTCTCCTTTTATTTCCCTTTTGTTGAAGTTAAAATCTGAACCCCATCTCGTCCCGCTACGATGACCTTATCCACCATTTGGTTGAATAAACCGTGCTCTACGACACCAACGACATGGTCCAACTCTTGCCCGAAGGCAATTGGATCTTCAATGACATCCAAGGCTAGATCAATGATAAAGTTCTGCATATCGGTCACAAAACGTTGGCCGTCTTTTTCACGGAAACTTGGCTTGTAGCCAGCTCGCTCAAACCGACGAAAGACCTGTTCTGATCCATACTGAACCACTTCTACTGGCAATTTAAAAGCACCTAGTTTCTCTACTAGTTTGCTTTCATCAACCACCCAAATGTATTCTTTTGATGGTGTCGCTACAACCTTCTCCATGAGAAGGGCACCACCACCACCTTTGATCCCATTAAACTGGCTATCTACTTCATCCGCTCCATCGACTGTCACATCGACAAAGTCCACTTGATCAATCGACTTGAGCGGGATGTTAAGACCTTCGGCCTGTTTACTAGTAACACTGGAAGTCGTCACAGCAGTAATCTGCAAACCTTCTTCCTTAATCCGACGACCGATTTCTTCTACGAAATAGTAGGCAGTTGATCCAGTTCCAAGTCCGACTACCATGCCATCCTTGACAAACTCAGCAGCCTTGATACCTGCCATCTTTTTCAGATTCTCCACTTAAACACCTCCATTAAAGAGCTACTTTTATTATAACATGTATCCGTTTTTATTTCATGAATACACTTGAAAAACCCGAACATTTTTATTTCGGGTTTTCGTGTCCTATTTAACCATATCAGGATCGTAATCATAGAATCCTGTATCGAGGAAACGGTTTTTAGGGTGTAACTTGCGCACTTCCTCATCTAACAAGAAGGCTTGGTCATGGCTGAAATTCCCCTCTTGAATCAAGCTACGCGCTTGGATAAAGAGTTTAGCAATCTCAACAAAGTTTTGACCTGGTGTGTAGAGTCCTTCTAGCTTCCAATGGGTAAAACCATGCTCCACCAATTCTGTCAATTTGGTCATCAAATCAAGGTCATTGTTGGCAAAAATATGAGTACCATGATTATCTTCAAAGATAGAATAATGGCTCTCTGGGTCACTTGGTTCTGCCAAGAAGAGGTCACGCTTACGCGTCTTTTCATCATCGATATGCGTAAAATTATAGTAGTTTTGCAAGAGCGGACGCTTAGAATGGTGAATGACACTAGCCCCATAAACCAATACTTCAGCAGGAATTTCCAAAATCTCTGGCATCTTAAAGAGTTCAGCAGATGGAATTTCACGCGCCAAAACCGCCTCAGAAGCTCCTGCCTTTTGACCCCAGAAGTTAATCTGACGACTGCTTGTCACCATAGTTGAAGCATCGTAAATAGTCTTGAAGGAATAGCCATCACGGTTTACCACGTAAAAGACACCTGCATCTCCTACTGTAATATAGTCTGTCTTGATTTCTTCCAAGAAGTCTAGGAAGGGCTTGATACGGTCCATCATATCTTGGTGCATGAGGGCGTTAACCGCGACAATCAGTTCCTTGCCTGCTTCATGAACCAACTTAGCAATCTCACGCAATTGGTCATGACTAAAGGTTGTTGGCAGACGAAGACCAAAATCTTTCTCACCGGCGTAGATACGGTCTACGCCAGCTTCGAGTAACTGTTCAACTTGTTCAATACTTTCAGCAGTTGCTGTAATAATAATCTTTTCCATAAGAAAAATTATACCACATTTCTCAAAAATCAGCTATGAATACTAGGAGTTTTATAAAAAGTCAAAGTCTTTTTTTAAACTTTGCAATCAAAAAGTGAACAGTAACCAGCACCGTCCACTCTCTTTATTATGCATGTGTTTCTTCAACTAGGTGGCCATCATTCATGACATAAATACGGTCAACCTTATCAAGAAGGCGTGTATCATGTGTAATCATGACAACTCCTCTTCCTTGTTCATGGGCAATGGCAGCCAACATCTCCGTGACTTGGTAAGCACGCTCGGTGTCTAGACTGGCTGTCGGCTCATCTGCAAGCACAATGCTTGGATTGTTATAGAGCGCTCTAGCTATCGCAGCACGTTGACGTTCGCCACCCGATAGAGCCTTGGGATAATGATCTTGTACTTTTTCCAAATCCAACAACTTAAAGAGCTCTTTTCGGTCACTTTTACTATTTTTCCCCTTATCTAGTCTGTCAATCAAATCCAGCTGTTCCTTGACCGTTAGAAAAGGAATTAAGTTCGAAGCCTGAAGAATAAAGCCAAACTCTCTAAAACGGAGGTCTGTTTTCTCCTTCTCCGTCAAACTACCTGTTTCCTTCCCCTTTACTAGAATCTTTCCACTCGATGCTTCCTGAAGTTGTCCTAGAGTCGTTAGAAAGGTTGTCTTTCCAGAACCTGAAGGCCCAACGATAGCTACGAATTCTCCCGCATTTAGCTGAAAATTCGTCTCATGCAGGGCAACGACTTTCATCTTTCCTTCCCCATACGTTTTTGTCACTTGAGTCATTTCAATCAATGCTGTCATACTATTCTCCTTATCACTCTGCAATCGCAGTAATCGGGTCCACCTTTAGCAAGCGTGGAAGTGAAATGACACCACCTAGAAGGGCCATCAAGCAAATTACCAAACTTAGGATAGTGTAGGCTATCCAACTTGGGTAGAAAAAGAAGGTAGCTGGTAAGACTAAAATCACTCCACCAATAGCCAGCAAGGCTAAAGCAATTCCCATACCAGACAAAAGGAAGATTTGACAGAACAGAGACCATACAATGGTTTTGATTTGTATTCCCTGAGCTCGCATTATTCCATAAAGTCCTAGTTTTTGGATGGTAATGATATAAACAAAAATACCCACAATCAAGCCTGTGATAACAATCATAGCAAGAATCATTCCTGAAAATACATTAACCTGAGGAGTGTAACCAGGAATTTTCGATATCATTTTTGGAATGGAAATCTGTTTCAGTCCGTCGCCAGTCACTTCTATGTCATTTTTCAATACCAAGGCAGAGATGGAACGATTGGCCTTCAAGGTTCCTTGTAAGGTCCAATAAGTTGTCAGACTCGTAAAGACAACAGGCTCGGTGAAAAACTTATTTCCTTGAGTCAGGCCTACAATCTTGTAACTTGCCTCGCTTCCATTGAGCTGAATGGCATCACCTAGATTCATCCCATAGTTCTCAAAAGACTGATCCACGACAACCTCATCATCCCCTTCTGGGTAACGACCCTCCGTTAAACTAGGAGAGATAAAAGAGTCCCAGTCTTGAGCAAAGATGGAAACGTTGATCTTTTCACTACCATCGACTAGATTGGTTACAGCGAACATATAGCCCAATGGAGCAGCCTCTTCAGAATTCTTATCCTTGTAGTCCTTTTCAGGAATAAAAGATGCCGTCAAATTATCATTTGCGTAGTCAGATAAAACCACACCCGTCGCTTGCCAATTATCAATAGCTGCCCGATTGTTTCGCACAAGACCAAGAGCTAGACTGGTCATAAAAAAGACCATAAAAGCGATAAGAAAAATGGTAGTTAGAATCAAACTATATCGAAGTTTGTTTCGTAATATTTCTTTGATAGCAAGATACATGCTTATCTCCTTTAACTTTCCCAGAGGTAGCAAGAAGGCCACCCAATCCAATAGACAGAATCTCTGTCCTTCCATCCATTCAAAACAACTCCTACCTATTCTTTTAAAATGAATCAAGGTAGCAACTTAACAAATCATCTTAGGAGAAAGCCTCAGCTTGCTATCAATTTATATAAGTTATCCTTTCCTTTCTCAGTATATTTATAATAGAGAAGGTCAGGTCATCTGTTTTAAGTGTAACATCCATGCTATCACTTTCTCTAGTGGGTGTCAAGAAGAGTGACTTAGAAGATGATAAGAGACTTTAGTAGTTTTGTAACCATTCTGTAACAATTCTCTGCATAAAAAATGATAAAATAGTTAGGTACTGTTAAGGAGAGAATCATGCCCGCAAGAAAACTAGAAGCTTATGAGTTTGAACAAATTCCCGAATCGAAACAAACTCCGCTTTATCAAGATTATACACCTGAGGCCCCAGTCGGCCCTAACCTAAAAGAGATTTTATTTTTTGTAAATATCGCTTGTTTCTGTATTTTTATGGCACTTTTTAGTTTTATCTTTTTAGCCTTAAAATTGAACACAGCTTTGTCCTTTATCGCTGCTATGGCAACAAGCTTCGCACTTTTACAACTTCAACGAAAGATGATTAAAAGAAAATTTTCAAAATAAAGGTTGGTACTACTACCAACCTTTTTTCTAGTTATCAAAAAAGACAGTTTTTAAAACTGCTTTTTTTTTATTTATTCTTACGTTTTGAAGGAGATTGAATTGCGATTTTAACTTCAAAAATTGTTCCTCTAGGCTTGTTATCTTTGACGCTAATCGTTCCTCGTAAGGCATCTACAATCTGCTTGGCCAAAGATAGGCCCAGACCGAAACCGCCTTTCTGACGAGTTCTCGCCTTGTCTACACGGTAAAATCGGTCAAAGATTTTCTTCTTGTCAGGAGCTGAGATTCCAATTCCATTATCCGTTACTGTTAGATAGAGGTGGCGATCTGTAGCATAAACCACAAACTCAATTTTCCCATCTTCTTCGGTATACTTGATGGCATTATCAAATAAGATAGTCATGAGCTGTTTTAGGAGCAACTGATCGGTCATGAATGGGCGATAAATCCGATTTTCATACTCAAAAACACGATCATTTTCAGAAGCAATCAACTCATAGTTAGCAAAGGTCGTCTTAAAGAACTGTGGTGATACTTCTGCTATTTCTGGCTTGATTCCATCATCTCGACGTGCAAGGTTGAGAAGATTAGTTGTAAGGAAGCGCATGTTGCGAACTTCTTCAAGACTCGAAGCGATGCTTTCGCTGGATTCCATAATCGTTGCCTCTGGTTTTCGAAAAAGATTTTCTAAACGATTTTGTAAAACGGCCAAAGGCGTTCTCAGTTCATGACTGGCATTTTCAACAAAGGACTTCTGCTTTTGCATACTTTCCAGCAAGGGTTTGACACTGACACGTGCCAAGTAAACACTGGCAATTAAAGACAGGAGCCAGAAACTAGCCATGACTACAACAATTAAATGCTCGTGGTTTTGGCTGATTTGCTCGAGCTGGCTGGTATTGATTAAAACCGCCGCATATTTGACATTGCTTGAAACAGTGGACGAATTTGTTTCCATCAAGATCATTCGGTAGGTTTCTTCCTGACCGTAGCTATTGACAACTTGGATTTGCCGAATGTGATTCAACTCTTTTTTGTCCAGCTTGATCTTGTCCAAGCCTAAAAAACGATTGCCCAGTAAGAGTTGGTTAAAATCCTTGTCAAAGAGCAAGACTTCCGTATTGGAGCTGACATTGGGTTTGATTTCAGCCTTGCTGGCATCCGCTGTTGCTGGTTGAATATCTTTGACTTCCTCAGTTGCCCGATTCAGGGCTAACTGGATAACCGCTTGGGGACTACTACTAAGGGCTTGGAGTTTTTCATCTACAGAAGTGTAGAGACTCGAGTGCATGACCTGGAGGATAATCAAGGTCATGGCAGAGAAGATCAGGGTGAACACTCCAAAGTTTCGAATGAAATAGCTGAAATCATCCGCATACCATGTTTTTCTTAGTTTATTGAACATCTTTTAAAATATACCCGACACTACGCAAGGTTTGAAGGTTTTCAGCAAAGGCTGTCCCCTTCAATTTCTTACGAACTTTTGAGACATATACTTCTACAACGGAAATAGTCGTATCGCTATCAAATCCCCATAGACGGTCAAAAATTTGTGTCTTGGGAAGAATAACATTTTGATTTTGAAGGAAGTAAACCAATAACTCAAACTCTTTCCCGAGCAGTTCCACAGGAGTATCTTCCACTTTTACTTCATTCGTTGAAAGGTTGACGACAACATCCCCATAGGTCAAGGTATTTTCGTTAAACTTGCCTGAACGTTTGAGCAGGGCTTGAATCCGCATTTTGAGTTCTTCTAGATAGAAAGGTTTTGTTAGATAGTCATCCGCTCCCAACTCAAATCCATGTCCCTTGTCATCCAAACTTTCCTTAGCAGTCATGATAAGGACAGGGGTTGTAATTCCTTTTTCACGTAATTCTTTCAAAACTTGGAAACCATTTTTTTCAGGCAACATGAGGTCAAGCAGAATCAAGTCATAAACGCCACTTTCAGCTTCGTAGAGACCTTCTTCTCCATCAAAGACCTGCATGACATCTGCAAAATCATCTAAAAAGTCAAATACTGAGTTTGACAGACCTAGGTCATCTTCTACTAATAAGATTTTTATCATCAGAAACTCCTCCTTGTTATGATTATTATACCAAAATTGCCTTAAAAAAAACTCAACTCTATCTTGTTTTCAGATAGAAAGTTGAGTTTTTTTATTTACATTTCGAACGAATTAAGCTTTAGCATATTGGGCTACAACAGCTTCTACTGCCGCTTTTTCACGCTTAATCAAGTCAACACGCGCTGCAATATCCTTGATCCCCATACGGATGTTTCGGCTAAGAGCGAGGTCAGAGAGTTGTGGCTCAAAGAATTCCTTGTACTCTGCTAAGCGTTGATCTGTTTTAAAAATGTGCGATGGGAAGATGACAAAGCTGTCAAAGCTCATATCACCACCAAGGGCTGCCTTGATCCAATCCCAGTTTTCACGCGCCCAAATCCAAACAGTTTCTTGAGTAGCCTTGTGTCCGAGGAATTGAAGATACCAAGAAGAAAGGTCCTGTGGTTTGACCACAAATTTATCTTTCCATGAGCCAATCAAGGTTTGGATATTGTCCGCATCTGTACTGTAAGCAAGAGCTCCTGCCAACTGGCGTTTGAAGACCGCATCCGTCGCATGAGTGTAGAGGTCCAGATAAGTTGCGACCAAATCCTTGGTCTCATGGTGTTTCATTTCATTGATGAGCACCTGAGCACGAATTGCTGCTGGAAGGCCTGCAAGATTCTCCTTGTGAGTTGCAAAGATTTGGCTAGCAACTTGACTAGCTTCTGCATCATTGGAGCGAATCATCATGGAAATGGTCAACTGACGAACCAATTCATCCTCATCTGACTCCCCGTCTTTTGCTTCAAAGCCAAGACGGTCATAGTTGTGACGAGCCAATTTAGCAACCAGTGCTTTGAAGGCTGTTTCAGCATCTGTTCCTTCATCGATAAAGCGCTCAAGGGCAGAAATCACTTGAGAAACAGCTGAAACCACAAGGTAAGACTCTTCCTTAGCAAGTTTATCAAGGACTGGGAGCAAGTCTGCATAAGAAATGTGACCCGCTTCAGCAAGCAGACGACGTTCTTGGACAATTTGTAGTTTGCTTGTATTATCAAGTGTCTCTAGCTCAGCAAGAACAGCTTCTAGCAAGTCTCCTTGATAGTCGGTAATGTAGTGGGCCGTATTTTCAGTATTGAGACGAAGGGCTCCTTTATTTTCAGCAAGAAGAGCTGCGTAGCCAGGTATTTCGATACTTTCAGTTTCGAGTGTATCTGGTAGACCTTTCCAGTTGCTGTTGAGTGGCACTACCCAGAGGCGGTTCTTGTCTTCGTGCTCACCGATAAAGAATTGTTTTTGCGAAATCTTCAAGACATCATTTTCAACTTTGACAGTGAGAACTGGATAGCCAGGCTGTTCCAACCAAGAATCCATGAAGGCTGCGACATCACGGCCTGATGCTTGACCAAGAGCATTCCAAAGGTCACGACCGATGGTGTTGCTGTACTGGTGTTTTTCAAAGTAGGCATGCAAACCTTTAGCAAAATCAGCATCACCTAGCCAACGGCGAAGCATGTGCATGAGACGGCTTCCTTTGGCGTAGACAATAGCGCCATCAAAGAGCGTATTAATTTCATCTGGATGTTTGACTTCGACATGGACAGACTGAACACCATCCGTCGCATCGCGTTTAAGCGCAGCTGGAACACCACCTGTTTGGAAGTCTTCAAAGATATTCCAACTTGGCTCGATGGCATCCACACAGACATATTCCATCATGTTAGCAAAGCTTTCATTGAGCCAAAGGTCATCCCACCATTTCATAGTCACGAGGTTTCCAAACCATTGGTGAGCAAGCTCGTGGGCAATAACAAGGGCAACTTGTTGGCGGCTGGCAAAGGTTGAGTTCTCATCCACAACCAAGTAAACTTCACGGTAGGTGACGAGACCCCAGTTTTCCATGGCACCTGCTGAGAAGTCAGGAAGAGCGATATGAAGTGATTGAGGGATTGGATACTTAACTCCGTAGTAATCTTCGTAGAACTCAATTGAGCGAACAGCGATGTCTAGTGAGAAATCAAGGTTAGATAGTGGGTGAGCTTTGGTTGAGTATACTCCTACGAGGGTACCATTTTTAGTTTTGGCGGTCACACCTTGCAAATCACCTGCTACAAAGGCCAACAAGTAAGAAGACATGCGAGGTGTTGTCTCAAACTTCCAGATGCCTGTTTCCTTACGGTTTTCAACATCAATTTCTGGCATGTTTGACAAGGCCAACTCACCTGCTGCTTGGTCAAAACGTAGAGAAAGATCAAAAGTTGCTTTGGCTTCAGGCTCGTCCACACATGGGAAGGCTTCACGCGCAAAATGGCTCTCGAACTGAGTTGACAAAACTTCCTTCTTGACTCCATCCACTGTGTAGTAAGAAGGGTAAATCCCTGTCATGTTGTCTGTAATTTTTCCTGAAAAAGCAATAATCAATTCAACTTGACCAGCCTCAGCCAATTCGATATGAAGGGCTTCATTGTCATGGTCAACTGTAAACGGACGAGCTTGACCTCCAGCTTCTACAGAAGCGATTTCCAAGTCTTTTTGGTGAAGGGAAATACGGTCACTCTGTGCTTGACCAGTGATGGTCACCTTCCCAGAAAATGTCTTGGTCTCACGACTCAAGTCTAAAAATAAATCATAGTGTTCAGGAACAAATTGGGTAATAAAATGTTCAACTGCTTGCATAGTTTTCTCCTATTCTAAGTTTAAGAGTTTTACTCTTCTTCAAACAAACTTATTATATCATGTTTTGCTTAAGAAAAAAGGATTGGACGGTGATTTCCAAAACTTTCTTCCTTCTACAGTCTAGAGTGGGTAGACTTTGCGAAATTCTTCTAAAACAACCTTGCTGTCAGGTGTAAAAGTCAGTCCAGCCTCCCTCATCCACTCGGTGAAAAAGTCCTCATGAACCTGACGCCAATAGGCTAGGGATTTGTCTCCCTCGCCTTCCTTGAAGGCATGGTCAGCAGAAACTTGATGAAAAGGCTGAACGGAAACCTTGGTAATTTCGACAATGCAGACAGCCTGATCTTGACTGTCTAAAATAACATCGAAGGTTCCTTCTTGCGGAAGAGGTTCGTCCTCTAGAGCGTAGAGGTCGTAGGCTGAGGCAGTTGCCGTCTTTTCGCCTCTTAAAACCAAATCTGCCAAGAGATCGGCTTCCACTCCAAAAGCCCAGGCATCTATCTCATCTCCGATAGAGGGGTTGATTTGCTTGTAGGCATTCCACATTTCTTGCGGTGTCATAGGTCACTCCTTTGTAATTTTTTACTTACTTCTTTTACACGTTTGAGGTGGTCTGGAAGGACAATCTCTAAATTAAAAATCTCTGGAATAGAACTGTAGTGGATAATACACTTGATACCCATCTGATTTATTTTTTGTATGAAAGAATCATTCAGATAGCCTGCTACAGCAAAGTCAATCTTTTTTATCATTGCTTTATCCTGCATCTGTCTTAGCATATCTAACATTATTGGACTTTCCATATCATGCCATTGACTGTTTCTCACAGTCGCAAAAACAAAAGAAGTCAAATCATTCATTCCAACTACAATCTTTGAAATACCAGTTTCCAGTATCCTGTCCAAGTCAAAATAAGCTGACGGCAATTCAATCATTGTGCCGACTTTTCCAGTAAAACCATGCTCACGCAATACTCTAATAGCTTGTTTTAATTGGTCGGCATCATTGACAAAAGGAAAAATAACAGACAGATTGGGATTTGTTTGATAAACTTCTGTAACGACATGTGCCTCAGCCTGAAATTCATTCGGACACGCCAGCAAACGCCTTATCCCTCTATATCCAAACAAGGGATGATTTTCATCAAAATACTCTTTAGTCCCCTTTAGACAATTAGCTTCTGTATTCGTTAATTCTGAAAAACGATACCATACCTCTTCATCTGAGTACAAGGAGCAAATGGTATCTAGATAATCTTTTACAAATTGCTGGCAACTTGCTAATAGGATGTTTTGATTAAGCTCTCTCAACAAATATTCTCCACGAATCATGCCAACATGATGAAATAGTTGTGGGTAAACTTTTTCAACAATTTGTTCGCCACTAAGAGCTAGTTGGTTTTGCATAGCCATTCACCTCGTCTTAAAAGATACAATATCAGATATCATTATATGAAACTTTCCTCTAGTTCAAAAGCTTCATAAGGTTCAACTAACTCATATCCTAAAAATTCTGCTACTTTTTTGGAAGCCTTGTTATGAGCATCCCAAAGTGGAAACATATCTCTATTTAAACTCTCTAGAATCATTGCAGCACCAAGCTTTTTAGCAAATCCATTTCCTTGTTCGTTTGGTCTAGTTGCAACTTCCACTTCAACTGCTCCACGGTAAACTAAGCCTGAGGAAATCCCAGCAATCAGTTCATTATTTTTAAGAATCACAAAGCCAAATCCACCTTTTAAAACAAAATCCTGATAGGACTCAAAATCCCCCTGTAAATCTTGTGACCATTCTTCCTCAGAAAAGCAGTTATAAATATGATTATCAATGGGCACAATATTGTAACCTTCCTCTAAATGAGTAACTAGAACATTTAGAAATTCAACTTGAAAATTTGCCTTATCTTTAAAAGAATAGCGAGTAAAAGAATTTAGCCCCACTTTCCGATGCAGAAAATCTTGCCAATTAGTATTTTCTGAAATAATAATCTTATAATCTAAACCATATTTTCTAACAAAATCTTCCCAAAATCTGGAATCCAACTCCCCTGCTAGGTATAGAAAATTCCCAACATCATAAAAGCTTGTTGTCCTATCACTGTTTCGGTAGACAGTTCCGATTTGAGATTTAAGACCATAGAGAACCATATTTTCTTCCATGTTTTAAATAGTTCCATTATCCCCCTACTTCACCTTCCAATTTCTATAGCTTGTCATATCTAATTCTGGAAATCCTAATAATTCAGACTTAACCTTCAAAACTAATGGAGATGCATTTTCTGTAGTAATTTCTTCCAAATTCAACCAAAGTACATTTGCTGAATCGTTACTTCCATCAAGAACCTCCTGAGAAATTGAATTTTGAGAGTGTTCAAAATCGAGTACTATATCATAAAAGACCATGATATGGTGTACTGCAAAGTCTTGTCCATCTTCTTGAACCAGCACATCATAAATCCTAGGATTAGCATAACCCTTAAGCTTATATCCTGTCTCTTCCAAAACTTCTCTAATCAAAGTTTCTGTCAGTCCTTCACCTACTTCCTGACTACCACCCGGTAGATCATAACGATGTTGATAAGGGCCTCTCGTTTTTTCAATACAGAGTAACTTCCCATTTTCAAAGCAAATGCCATAGACTCCAAAGTGTTTTTTGATTTCCATCCAACTTCTCCTACTTCAAAGACCAGCCACCATCAATCGTCAGGATTTGTCCTTGCATGGCGCTCGCTTTCCCACTTGCTAAGAAAAAGCTAATCTCTGCTACTTCCTCTGGCTCAATCCAGCGCTTGATTGGCGTTTCACTAGCCACCCAGTCAGCCAATCCACCTGGTTCAAAGTCGGAAGCGGTCATAGCTGTCTTAACAGCTCCTGGAGCGATCCCAAAGACCTGAATCCCAGCTTCAGCATAGTCCAGAGCCAACTGCTTGGTAAAGCCAGCCAAGGCGTGCTTAGACGAGGTATAGGCATGACCACCTCCTCCAGCTAGACTTGAAGCAACGGAGCACATATTAATGATAATTCCTTTTTTATTTTCCAGCATTTGCATCAAATAATAGCGAGTCAACTCAACAGGAGTCACATAGTTGATTTCAAAAATCTCTTGAATTTCCTGCGCTGTTTGATCCAAAAGTGGTTTGTAATCATCTAATACTCCTGCAGTATTACACAAAATATCAACATGAGGACACCAGTCAAAAATAGGCTCCAAGTCCAAGGTCAAATCTCTCTGTAAAAAGTAGAAATCACCCTGTAAGAGTGGATTTTCACCTTGGTCAACTCCATAAACTTGGTAACCCTTCTCTAAAAAGAGTCGAGCTTGAGCAAGTCCGATACCTGAACTCACTCCCGTAATCAATACACGTCTAGTCATGCACTTCTACCCAATCCGTTGCCAAAACATCACAAGGTGTCGGGCTCCACATGGAAAAACCTTCCCCTTCTCCAGACACGTTGATTAGGAAATAGGGCGTCACCTCAAGAGCTACACCATTTTGCTCGATGGTGTCAAAAAGTTGGACATAGTTTTCTGCCCCTCCCCAACCAGTTCGTACATATTTTTTCTTAGCCTTTAATCCAGGCAGGATTTCTTCAAATGTCATGACTGTCTCCTTTGTTGTCTACTTATTTTTATTATAACAAAAAATCGACAACCAATCTATCATGGTTCCCGATTTTGTTCTTCCCTAGTCTTTCCCACCAAGTTTGCTATTGATAGTCATCATGATACTGGCAATTTTCTCTCCCCAGTATGGGTCAGAAGCATAGCGTACATTCATACCAGAAGCTTTGTTCCCAAGGTGGTCTCTTCCGCGGTCAATATAGTTCTCGCGAATCCACTTAGCCGCACCGAGAATCCCCTTATCCACATCATCAAATTTTTTGGCCGAGGTATATGGGCTCGAATCATAAGCCGCAATTCCAAAGAAGTTATTCTTATCCTTGGCAATCTGGCTCCGTCCCCAAGCACTCTCAAGTGCACTATGAGCCATTAAGTAAAGAGCATTCACACCATATCGTTCCTCAGCTTCCTTAAAAATAGCACCCTTACCAGCGAGACGACTATCCCTAATATTCATCAAAGAATAAACTTTATCCAATTCGGCTGCGCTGTAATTACTTGGTTTAGTCAAATTTCTAAAGAGGAAGGGATTTTCAATGGTAAAGCCATCAAAATGAATTCCATCAGTTGAATAATATTTCTTACCAATGGTCATAGCTGAGCTATGTGGCGCAACACGAAGACTCACATAAGGTGATAACTCATGGTAAAAATACTTGCCATCACTTGTATAATGAGGGACAAATTCACTATCTTTATCAATAGCTACTAAATCACTTTTATTCATGAAACCGGATAAACCAGAAATATTGACTGGTATTTGACTATCTTTTTTAGATTGGGCATCTCCAAGCGAGACTATGGTTCCCTGTGATACATAACTCAATCTTTCACCAGAAGCACTATAAACATAAGCAGTAATTGGCTTCACTTTGTAATATTTTGCCTCTGAGATCCACTTCCCATTATTCTGGAAGGAATACTCTTTACCTTTGATCTTAAAAGTACCTGTTACATATCGACCATCATCTTTTAGATAGTACCAAGCATCGTAATCTTTGTCAAAAATCCATTCATTTTTGGCCATATAGCCACCAGATTTAAGGTAGTATGAACCAATCCATTCACGTGAAGCGTAGGCCCCATCTGACTTCAAGTAAAACCAGCTATTGTAGGATTTATCAAAAATCCACTCTTTTTCCGCCATAGCGCCACTATCTTTCAGATAGTAGTCACTTTTCCACTGGCTACTTGCCATCACACCATCACTATTGAAATAGTACCATGTCCCTTTGATTTTCTCCCATTTGTCGCGAGAAATCTTTCCTGAAGCTGTAGCATAGTACCACTTGTCGGATATTTTCACCCAATCGTTTTCTGCCATGGCACCACTACCTTGGAAGAGATAGTCATTATAGATGGTGCGACTAAGCATGACACCTTCTTTATCAAAGTAATACCAGACACCTTCAATCTTTTCCCATTTGTCGCGAGAAATCTTGCCTGAAGCTGTTGCATAGTACCACTTGTCAGATATTTTTACCCAATCATTTTCTGCCATAGCGCCACTATCTTTTAGATAGTAGTCACTTTTCCACTGGCTACTTGCCATCACACCATCGCTATTGAAATAGTACCATGTCCCTTTGATTTTCTCCCATTTGTTGCGAGAAATTTTTCCTGAAGCTGTGGCATAGTACCACTTGTCAGATATTTTCACCCAATCGTTTTCTGCCATGGCACCACTACCTTGGAAGAGATAGTCATTATAGATGGTGCGACTAAGCATGACACCTTCTTTATCAAAGTAATACCAGACACCACCAATTTTTTTCCAGTTTACGACAGACTGGTTATTTTCATAAAAACGCCAGTTTCCTCGCTCTTTTTTCCAACCTTCCTTGATAAGGTCCTCTTTTTTCCTTTTTGGATGAGTCATCTTTAGAAGAATTTTCCTCTTTTACAACCGGCTCTTTCTTGGGCTCCACTTGGGGAACTTCCTTTTTCGAAGTAGCTTCTTCTTTTTTCTCGACTACATCCGTGGTCTGAGTTTTTTTCGTAACCTGAGATTCTTCAGCATATACTGATGTCTTTGCAAATCCTGCCATAGAAAGAACGACAGTACTTGCAAGTAGTATCTTCTTCATTTTATTCTCCTCAGTAAAAATCAATCTACACTATTACTATTTTATAAACCCTATTGTAACATAGTTAACAGACGGAAATATTACAAATTGATGAAGATTCTATGTCTTGTTGACGATAAGGAAGGTCTATCTTATCTCAGACTGGCTTTGACTTCTCGACGAAGTTCTTCTAAACTGCTAATGCCATACTTGTCCATGACTTTTGGCAGATTTTCGATGATATCAGGGCAGGCATAAGGGTTAGTAAAGTTTGCTGTTCCAACTCCGATGGCAGAGGCACCAGCCAGATACATTTCAAGCGCTGCTTCAGCCGAATCCACTCCCCCCATTCCAATGATGGGAAGGTCTGTTGTTTGGGCGACTTGGCGGATCAGTTTGAGAGCGACTGGAAAGACTGCTGGACCAGACATTCCACCCGTTCCATTGGCTAAGATTGGCTTTCTGGTTTTGAGGTCAAAACGCATACCGACTAGAGTATTAATCATAGTCAAGCCACTTGCTCCCGCATCCTCTGCTGCCTTTGCGACGGTGACGATATCCGTCACACTAGGGGTTAACTTGACATAGACTGGTACATCAGAGGCTTCCACAGCCGCTTTTACCACTTCGTAAGCTAGATCAGGATCTTGCCCAATCAAAAGTCCATGATTGCCATGATCCACATTAGGACAAGAGATATTGAGCTCGATCGCTTTTACATTAGCTGCTTTGGAAATTCCTCGAGAAACGGCTGCATACTCTTGTTTTGAAAAGCCTGCTACATTGGCAATGATGGGAAGCGTAGAATACTCTCTTTCCAACCAAGGTAACTTTTCAGCCAAAACAGCTTCTAAACCCGGATTTTGCAAACCGATTGCATTGAGCATACCAGCAGGCGTCTCTGCCACCCTGGGAGTTAGATTACCAAAACGGGGTTCAAGGGTTGTTGCCTTGATCATAATAGAACCTAAAAGGTCTAAATCATAGTACTTGGCATACTCTTGTCCAAAACCAAAACAGCCTGATGCTGGTATGATAGGATTTTTCAAGTCCAAGCCCGGTAGAGAGACTTGTAAACGATTTGTAGTCATGACTTTCTCCTTATAATACAACTGTTCCTGTACGGAAAACAGGGCCATCTTCACAGACGCGTTGGCTGACCGTCTCACTTTCTGGCACTTTTAGAACACAGGCATAGCAGGCCCCCATCCCACAAGCCATACGAGATTCAAGAGATAGATAGGCTCTTGGGTGCTCATAAAATCTTTGATTGATGTACTTCATCATTCCTGGAGCTCCACATGAGTAGACGGCGTCAAACTGATTTTCTAATTCATTGATGACGACTGCGACATTTCCCTTGATACCATAAGAACCATCATCTGTCGTTACAAAGACCCGACCATATTGGGCCAATTCCTTTTCGAGAATAACAGCATCCTTGTTAGCAAAACCGAGAACTGTTACTACTTTCACCCCTCGCGCATGCAATTCCTTGGCTACCTCAAGCAAGGGTGGAACACCAATTCCCCCACCAACGAGGAGAACTTGGCTCTGGTCGTCCAGATCAGACAAGTCAAAACCATTCCCCTGAGGACCCATCACATCAAGAGTGTCTCCCTGACTTAAGGTTGAGAAAATAGCAGTCCCAGCTCCCTCAATCCGATAAATGAGGTGACACTGCTTGTTTGCTTTGTCAATAGACGAAATTGAAATAGGGCGGCGTAAGAGATGGGCATCATCAGGTACACGCAGATGAAGAAATTGGCCGGCTCGCATGGCTTCAACCATCTCCCCTTCTAGGACTAACTCAAAGATTGCTGGCGCAATTTCCTCTTGTGCGACCACCTTCATGGTTTCCAAACGAATGGCACCCAAACGCTTCTTACATGTGGGATTCATGACTTTTCCTCCTTAAATTTAAGGGGACCAGATAAAGAAAAGACCTTGCAATTGCAAGGCCTCAGTTAGGATAGAACAGAACTCATGCGCACACTTAAAAAGTCCCCACAGAGAGTCCCTCTATTCCTTTTATCTGACACCTTGTGAGTCTCTCTGGACTCCCCTTAAAGGTTAAATTTGTATTAGTATACTCTTTAGATGAAAAAAAGTCAAGTAAAAAACGAACATTCTACTTGACTTCACTGGATTATTTTTCACGAATGACTTCGACCTTGTAGCCGTCAGGATCCTTGACAAAGTAATAGTTTGGTGGGGTTCCTGGTAGACCTTTTGGCTCTGTAACCTCATAGCCTTTAGCGCTATGTTCTTGATGAAGTGCCTCAAGGTCAGGTGTGCTGAGAGCGATATGGGCAAAACCATCTCCTACCACGTAAGGGCCGTGATCATAGTTATAGGTCAACTCTAACTCGTAGTCATCACCCTCAAGTCCTAGATAGACAATTGTGAAAGCATAATCTGGGAAGTCCTTGCGACGCAATTCTTTAAAACCAAAAGCGTCTTGATAAAAGGCGATTGATTTTTCAAGGTTTTCTACTCGCAAGCAAGTGTGTAGCATTTTTGAAGCCATAGCTTTCTCCTTTATTTCTAAAAAGACTGGGACAATCCTGTTCCAGTCTTATCAATTATTATTTACCAAGTTTTGCTTTAGCTGCATCTGCAAGAGCTGTGAAAGCTGCTGCATCGTTAACAGCCAAGTCAGCAAGCATTTTACGGTTAACTTCGATTTCAGCCAATTTCAAACCATGCATCAATTGTGAGTATGAAAGTCCGTTCATACGAGCTGCCGCATTGATACGAGTGATCCACAATTTACGGAAGTCACGTTTCTTTTGACGACGGTCACGGTATGCATAGTAGTAAGAGTTCATTACTTGTTCTTTTGCAGTACGGAACAAGATGTGTTTAGCTCCATAGTAACCTTTTGCTAGTTTAAGAATACGTTTACGACGTTTGCGTGATACAACGCCACCTTTAACACGTGCCATGTTTTATTTCCTCCAAATATTTCCTAGAATTGTTTACTTACTGTTAGGCTATTATTTCAAGCGAGTAAGCATTGCTTTGATACGTTTGAAATCTCCTGAATGCACCATAGATGCTTTACGAAGATGACGACGTTGTTTCTTAGTTTTTCCGTGGAAACGGTGAGAAGTGTAAGCACGGAAACGTTTAAGTCCACCAGAACCTGTACGTTTGAAACGTTTAGCTGATGCGCGGTGTGTTTTTTGTTTTGGCATGATTTTTTCTCCTTTATTTAACTTTCTGACAATTATTTTTTGTCAGTTGCTGGCGCCAACTGCATGAACATTTGGCGTCCATCCATCTTAGCTCGTTGTTCGATGATTGCAATATCTTGTGTTGCTTCAGCAAACTCGGCTAAAACTTTTGCACCAATCTCTTTATGGGTAATCATACGACCCTTAAAGCGGATAGATACCTTAACTTTATTTCCTTTTTCAAGGAATTTACGTGCATTGCGAAGTTTTGTGTCAAAGTCTCCCTTGTCAATAGTTGGACTCAGACGAACTTCTTTCACAGTAACAACACTTTGTTTTTTACGTTGTTCTTTTTGCTTTTTCTGATACTCAAATTTGAACTTACCGTAGTCCATAATTTTAGCAACAGGTGGTTTTGCTTGGGGTTGAATCAATACCAAGTCAACATTTGCACTATCAGCCAATGCTTGCGCTTCGCTGAGTGGCTTGATACCTAGCTGTTCTCCCTCAAGACCGATCAAGCGAACTTCACGTACACGAATTTCATCATTGATGAATAAGTCTTGCTTTGCTATGGTTTTCACCTCTTTTTTATTATTAGAGAAAAACAAGAGCGGGCTCGTAATGATACAAGCCCGCACGTTATGATAGCGTTTCTTAGAAACTTTTCATCCGTAGGGCCAGGCAACTTAATGTCACAAGGCGAGAAGCTCTCACTTCTGCTTTTCTCAACTTTTATATGATACCAAGTTTTCTATCCCTTGTCAAGATAAAAAGTTATTTTTTTAAAAAACTTTCTGTTTTCTTCTTGATGTCCGCATCAAAAAGAGAGAACCTAGTTGGTTCCCTCCCTCTGTTAGTTTTTCCTCACTTTCCGTATAGGAATGCTAAGACCTATTAAAATCTTCCTTTTTACGTGAACTTCCCCATCTTTCGATAAATAGAATACCCACTAACAAAAGGATAATCAGGCAAGGAAGTAAGACCATCCCCATACTCCAATTTAGATCTACATTATCAATCTGCTTAGGTAATCTTCCAGATAAAATCTCCACTGAACGCAAGTAAGTAAAGGGAATCAGATGGGCAATACTCTGAAGAGGTTGGATCGTTTGGATACCAAACAACAAGCCAACAATCCCAATGAGGGAAAGAAAGAGGACAGGCATTTTTTGCTTGAAAAAGTAAGCAATCAAGTAGACGACTTCCACAATGACGATAAAGGCTAAGAAAGCTAAGAGCAAGCTAGGAAATAACACATCTTGTATTTTTCCAATAGTTACCTCTTGATTCGTTAAGCTATAGAACGGATAGGGATAATCTAACTGTCCAAAACCACTTATCAGACTTCCTACTAGAAAAGAAAAGCCACAGATTCCGATAAACAGCACGGTTACATAGCTCATCCCAACTCCAAGAGAGGACATGGCAAATGTCACTTTTGGAAAAGGATACAACTGAGCTGTATCGAGATTATTTTGATATCTTTCTGCAAACAGTTGTGTTAGCATGAAAATAATAGCAATCACAAACAAACTTGGGATGATAACCTCTAAAATCCAGACAATCTGATCAATCCCGTGGGTAGGAAACTCCAAAGTATGTGCTTTTATATTCAAGGGATACAGGGCTTGGTAAATCTTTCGTTGGCGGTCAACCGCCATTTTTAAGTCAGAACTAGCAGTCGGTTGGTTAGATAAAACTTCATAATTTTTTTCTTCACTTTGCCACTGCAAATAGTAGGCTTCTTTCCAGCGTCCTTCTTTTAATAAAGTCAGAATTTCTTTCTTTTGCGTCAAAAGATTTTTTTGCAAGTCTAAATTTTCTTTAGCAAACTGGTATTCCTCCGAGCTGGTGTCAGACATTTGGGAGAGCTTCTCTTCATTCCCATTGATGATTCTCTCATGGTTTACAAGACGGGTTTCCAACTCGCTCTCCAAGCTGTATGAGTTTGCAGTCTGACTATTTAAATAAAAGGTAACACCGAGTACAGATGCAAATAAAAGTAAGATAATCCAGTTTAAACGACTTTTGAAAACTTTCTTTAACAAAAATAGGCTAATATCTTTCATAACGGAACCTCTTCTATCTGCCCCTGACGAATGGTTACCATACTATCGCAAATCTCCACTAACTCCTCTTTGTAGTGGGAACTTAAAAGAACCAACTGCTCTTGTCTATTGATTTGTGCCAATCTATCAAAAAACTTCTGTCGATAATACTCGTCTAAACCATTGGTTACCTCATCCATGAGCCAGCATTTCGCTTGACTGAGGAAGTACATGGCAATCACCAAGCGTTGCTTCATCCCTAAGGAATACTTGCGGATGGGAAGGCTGATATAGTCAGACATTTCCCAGTAGGTGATTTCATCCCTCAAGTTTAGGTCGGACTTCCAGATGTTTTTTATGAGACGAAGGTAGTCCATCCCACTTAAGTTTCCATCCAGCCATTCAACGCTCTCATAATAAAACAAAGAAGGAGAGGCTGCGATATGTCCACTACTAAGGGGAAGCAGCTTGCTCACAGCTCGGAACAGGGTCGTCTTTCCCGAGCCATTGATAGCAAGAAGGCCATAAATCCTACCTTTTTTAAAGGTGAAATCCGCATCTTGCAAGATGACTTGTCGCGTTTTTAAGGTAACATGAGTAAGATTTAACATATCCAGCCCTCCTTTTTCTCACTCTTTAACGATTGTTAGTTTCCTGTCTAGTAGTTAATGACCTCATAGCGAGCGTAGTTCCAGCTTCCACCAACTTTATACTCAGAATAGCTATAATAACGAGACCGTGACGGGATCCTAGCATATTGATGGTCGTGATAGTTGGTACTATATTCCCAAACAGTATTCCAATCATACCGATAACTCTTAGTGACTGTCACAGCAGATATACTGGACTGAAAAAGACCAATAGAGAACAAACTAGCTAATAAAACAACTTTTGCTGATTTTTCATGGTTATCATTGCATTTGTATCATTACTATTGAAAACACTTTCATTATATCGTTTTTCTCATTATTATGCAACAGATTTTTGGTTTATTTTACTAATATATAACATTATCTCTTCCTAACGAACGCTTTCAATTCGCCAACTATTCCATCCTTTAAAGCGAACAGCTCCGTTCTGGTCAGTTCGATAAACTTTGCTATTGATAGTTTCCAGTCGAGTCAAGGTTTCCTGATGGGGGAGTTTGGCACGATTGTTCTTGCCCACTGAAATGAGAGTAATTTCTGGGTTGAGTTTTTCTAGGAAAGCTGGATTTGATGATGTTTTAGAACCATGTTGGCCGACTTTCAAAACATTTACTTTCAAGTCTGGATAGTTCTTCAGCAATTCCTTCTCTCCTTTTTCCTCCAAATTTCCAGTGAAGAGGAAGTGCTTATCCAAGAGTTTTCCAGAAAGAACCAGAGAATCATCACGCTTCCCATCTCCAATCTGCCTTGGAGATAGGACTTCTAACTGACTTCCAAAAATTGGCAAGTTCTCCCCTGCTGTCACACTGCGCACCTTGGTTTGGCTTGCTTCTAGTTCTGCTACAAATTCCTTCTGTGTCAGACTTCCTTTTGATACTAAAATCTCCCCAACATGGAAAGCCTTGGTCACCTGCAGCAAATCTCCAACATGTTCTTTATCTGTGTTGGTCAAAATCAGCTGGTCAATCTTGTCTACTCCGCGACTTTTAAGATAGGGAATCAAGGTTCTCTGGGCATTGCTGGTCGTCGCCTTTTCTTGCCAAGCCTCGATTTTCTTAGTAGACTCTGCCTTACCACCCACATCTATGAGAATGGTTTTACCTGTTACATCCCGTAGGAAAATACTTTCCCCTTGCCCAACATCCAGCATGGTGATTTCATTTTCCAGTGGATACTTGGTCAAGAAAAAGAGCCCCACAATAAAGAGACTGAATCCTGCTACTCTTTTGATGTTTTTTCTCATATCATATACCAAGGCTAATGAAACTAAGAGAAGAATCAAAAGCCATGCATTGGGTTGACCAAAGACCAGAGGCCTGCTTGCCAGCTGCGATACCAAGCGAATGATGTCCTCCAACCACTCAAAGACAAAGTTAAACTGAGTGACTGGGTAAACAAAGGATAGAAAGAATAAGATGGACAAAAGCGGCAAGAAGACCACATCAAACAGAAAGGAAAAGACAAAGGTCAAAAGGATAGACCAAGGTTGAAATTCTGCAAAATAGAAGGATAGAATGGGCAATATTCCCAAGGAAATGACCAGACTTTCTCTGGCAACAGCCTTGAGCCTCTCGCCTTCTTTGCTAGTCATGGTCAAGATAAAGGCATAAGCACAGGACAAGACACCTCCTGCCGTTAGGAAAAAGTTAGGCATGATGATAAAGAGAACAAGCACCGTCAAAGCAAAGTTATCCAAGCCCTTAACACCATGTTGGGCCAGTAGCTTTTGCAAGAGACTGCGAATGACCGAAGCTGAAAATCCTGTCAGACCTGCATAGATAAGGGAAAAGGGATAGGTCAGCCATTTCCACTTTTCTTGAGTTAAACCCAGACGCAATAAAAGTTTCTTAAAGGCATCCATAAAGAAGCCCACTTGCATACCTGACAAGGCAAAGAGATGGATAATTCCTAGACTAGAATAAAGTTCATTCATCTCCTCAAAGTCCGTGTCCAAATGTCCTAACAGAAGGCCCGTCATATAATTACGCATAGGATCTGGAAAGTGCGTCTTAATCCAAACCACAGCCTTTCGACGTAAACTGGACAAATTTTCTCCTATATCCCAACTGCTAACTTTTTTAAGTGACTGGATACTCTTGATAGTCAGTGTCTGGTAAATCCCCTGGGTCTTTAGATAGGCTTGGTAGTTAAATCCACCAAAATTCCTCTGACCTTCTGGCTCTGAAAGCTTCCCTTCTAATTCCAAGTCATGAAGGTCTGTCAAGGCTTGAAATTGCTCTTTCTCCTCCTCGGACTGGAGTTTATAATAAACTTGGAAAGTGCGACCTTCAGCCTTTCCCCGAAAGGACAGACTGTCTCCATTGACTTTGATGGTATCTGGTAAAATCCGTACCCTTTCAACAGAATCCACTAGGTTCTGACTAGCTTGTGTCTGTTGCCAAGTTTGAAACAGAAACCAAAATCCAAAAACTCCACAAATCGCTAGAACTCTACCAGCCGATTTCCATGGAAATTGGAAAAAGAGGCAGACGAGCAAAAAAACAAAACCTAGCAGTGCGAGATAGGACGCTCCAAAAATGGCATAGTAAAGCCAGAGTAACAGAAAGCT
This sequence comes from Streptococcus sp. M143, assembly GCF_000162495.1. Classification (NCBI taxonomy): domain Bacteria; kingdom Bacillati; phylum Bacillota; class Bacilli; order Lactobacillales; family Streptococcaceae; genus Streptococcus; species Streptococcus sp. M143. Next base: position 655,352 of record NZ_GG730097.1, read on the forward strand.
CAGATAGATTAGGGGGATAGGGAAATTCTTAGTCCACTGTAACATAGTCTTTTAACTTTTCTATGGTCTTTGCGCCAATGCCAGAGACTTTCTTTAATTCATCTACCGACTTGAATTTGCCATTTGCCTCACGATGATCGATAATATCCTGGGCTCGTTTTCCTCCCAAGCCTTTGACCTGTTTAAGTTCTTCCAGACTAGCTTTATTGAGGTTGACCTTCTTTTCTTTACTTGTCGAAGGAGTCGTTCCAGAGGCAGCCTGCTGACTAACTGCTTCTTCTCCCTTAGTTGGAACATAGACCAGAGCCTCGTCACTGACTTTCTGAGCAAGATTGAGCGATTTGCTATCTGCCTCCTCTGTCAAGCCACCAGCTTTCTGAACAGCATCATGAACCCTACTGCCAACTGGCAAATCATAAATCCCTGGTGATTTGACAGCGCCTTTGACATCTACTGTGATCAGGTCTTGTTCAGGAGATTCTTCCTTTTCTTCCTTCTTCATTTCTTTTTCAGACGATGAATCCTTTGAAACAGCTGCAACTTCAGTCTGCAAATTCGTTTCTGTGACGGGTGTTTGTGAAGTTGGTTTTAGTAGGAAAAATCCGCCGAGGGCCAAACCCAAGCCAGCACAGATGACAATGATTTTATATTCTTTGATTTTCTCGATAATGACTTCCATTTTTTCTCCTCTCTTAACTTATTCGTAAGAGAAAGAAAAAACAGTCAAAAATTTCTTTTCAACTGCTTATTTATTGGCAAAATACTCTTCCTTGGTCAAAGCATAATGAACTCTTGTAACAATTCTCCCTGGTTCTTTATTATCCATTCTAGCATAGGGTTCTTCATGTGAAAAACGCATACCTGATTTCTCCATGACTCTTCCAGATGCGGGATTGTCCTTGTCGTGAAGAGCGGTCAACTTATTCATTCCAATCTTCTCAAAAGCCAGCTCAATCACGGCACGATTGGCTTCTGTCGTCAATCCTTGATTCCAATACTTTTGGTTGATAATGTAACCAATAGCTGCTTTTTTGAGAATGGGGTCAATCTTGTGCAAGTCAATGGTACCGATAAACTTGCCATTGCTTTTTAGTTCTATTCCCCAACGTCCCAAGGGACTAGCCAAGTAGAACTGGGCGATGTTATTCTTGGTTTCTTCTAAGCATTGATTTGTTGGAAAAGTGTAGCGTGTATTTTCTCTGTCTGAGGCATACTCAAACATAGCTTCCGCATCATCCAAGGTTACAGGTCGGAGCAATAAACGCTCTGTCTCCACTATTGGATACTGGGCAAATTTCACAAATATTGATTCCATACTTTTCCCTCCATTAGAGCTTGATTCTCACTAGTCTAGCATAAATAAATTTGGATGACAAGTTTTTCTTGATTTTTGAAGCGGTTTCATATACAATAAAACCATCACATTTTTCATTTATGAACTGGAATGTGACAACTAAAACAATACCGTCAATTGAAAGGTAGGTTATCTCTATGTTAATCGGAATTCCAAAAGAAATTAAGAACAATGAAAACCGTGTTGCCCTCACACCTGCTGGTGTTTATAGCTTAGTTAGCCGTGGTCACCGCGTCCTCATCGAAACAAATGCTGGTCTTGGTTCAGGCTTTACTGATGCTGACTATCAAAAGCAAGGAGCTGAGATTGTCGCTACTGCTGGCGAAGCCTGGGCAGCAGAGTTAGTCGTGAAAGTAAAAGAGCCATTAGCTTCTGAATATGCTTACTTGCGCGATGATCTTCTCCTCTTTACCTACTTGCACATGGCCGCTGCTCCAGAATTAGCAGATACCATGCTAGCAGCAAAAACAACAGGAATTGCCTATGAGACTGTCCGTGACTCCCTAGGTCACCTACCACTCCTCGTTCCAATGAGTGAGGTTGCCGGTCGTATGGCAGTTCAAATCGGTGCTCACTTCCTTACCAAACAAGCTGGCGGCTCTGGTGTCCTACTTGGTGGTGTACCGGGTGTTCCAAAAGGAAAAGTAACCATCATCGGTGGCGGTGTCGTTGGTACACATGCTGCCCGCATCGCCTTGGGACTCGGTGCTCAAGTGACTATTTTAGATATCAGTGCTAAACGTCTCTCTGTACTAGAAGAAGTCTTTGGAAACCAAATCCAAACTCTTATGTCAAATTCTTTCAACATCGAAGCAAGTGTGAGAGATGCTGATGTGGTGATTGGTGCAGTTCTCATCCCTGGTGCTAAGGCTCCAAAACTGGTGACAGACGAGATGGTCAAACAAATGCGTCCGGGATCTGTCATCGTTGACGTTGCCGTTGACCAAGGTGGTGTTATCGCAACAGCTGATCGTGTGACAACGCACGATGAGCCCGTCTATGAAAAACATGGGGTGCTCCACTATGCTGTTGCCAACATCCCTGGCGCGGTAGCTCGTACTTCAACCATCGCCCTAACTAATGTCACCCTTCCTTATATCGAAGCTTTAGCTGACAAGGGATTCCAAAAAGCAGTCACTGAAGATCAAGGCTTACGTGAAGGAGTGACAACTTACCAAGGTTACTTGACTAGTCTTCCAGTTGCCCAAGGGCTAGATAAGGATTACACTTCGATTGATGAACTTGTCTAAAGACATTAACTAATTAACACAGATACGATAAAGAGCAGCTTCATCTGAACTGCTCTTTTTGCTATTCTGTTTCTTCGTTCTTCTCTTCATTTTTAACTGGAGCTGGTTCATAGGCTCGGATAATTTGAGCGACAACTGGATGGCGAACCACATCCTTGGCTGAAAAATGAACAAAGTCAATTTGGTGAATGTTCTTAAGCTTTTCTTGGGCATCAATCAAACCTGACTTGACGTTACGTGGAAGGTCAATCTGACTGATATCTCCATTGACAATCATCTTAGAATTAAAACCTAAACGCGTCAAGAACATCTTCATCTGCATGATAGTCGTATTTTGCGCCTCATCAAGAATGACAAAGGCATCATCCAAGGTCCGTCCACGCATGTAGGCGAGGGGCGCAATCTCAATGATTTCACGCTCCATGAGACGGATGGTCTGGTCTTTTCCAAGAATCTGATACAAGGCATCATAAACTGGTCGAAGGTAAGGATCCACCTTTTCCTTGAGATCACCCGGAAGAAATCCAAGACTCTCACCAGCTTCCACTGCTGGACGAGTTAGGATAATTCGCTTGACCTGACCACGTTTGAGGGCTGTCACTGCCAAGGTCACTGCAAGAAAGGTCTTCCCAGTCCCTGCAGGTCCGATTCCAAAGGTCACATCATGCTGTTTGACACTGTCCACATAAAGCTTTTGGCCCAAGGTTTTGACACGGATAGGTTTCCCAGTATTATCCTTGATGATTTCTTCTTCATAAAGGGCGACAAACTTGTCGATTTCATCGTTTTTGACCATGCTAATAGCCGTCACCACATCTGGTGTACCAATCGTCATCCCACGATTCACCAAAACCATCAAGGCTTGGATAACCTGACGGGCTTCCTCACAGGTAGCCTCTTCTCCCAAAACCTGGACAATCTCTGTACGAGCATGAATCACCACATCGAGTTCTTCTTCCATCAAACGAAGATGGCGTTCATTGGAACCAAAAAGATGAAACAGGTCATCTGGATGACTTAGTTGAATGTCTATTGAATGTTCCTTCAAATAAAGAACCTCTCTAATCCGTTTATTTCTTTTTATTATAGCAAAGAGAACAATAAAATACTAGCCTCATCTCATTGTCTCTAGTGTTCTAAGTATTCTTGCCAGATGGCATCAAAGTCTCCTAGGTTAAAAGAGAAACTGGCATGCTCCTCCAAAAAGCGACTTACCTCATCAAAATCATCCGTGTGTTTTGGGAAGGCTGACTCTTCAAAAGCGAGGTCTGCCAAGATAGCTTTGGGACTGTTACTTTTAGGATTGCGCTCAGTCATGAGCCAAGTGTAAAATGATTTTCTCAATTCTTTCTCCTATCAAGAGTTTTTTAATGACACTTTTCTGATTCTTGAAAATTACTGGACTTAGCCTCTGAAACGTAGTGGTTTATAAAATCTGTTTTCGCATCTGTATAGGCGTCTCGATTGTGTTCAAATTTTTTCCACAAACTTAGTTTTAATTCCTGATACGCTTGGGCAATATCTGGATGCTGGCAGAGATAATCTCTAAAATAAATCTCGTCATGATCTCCCGCCATTCGCAAATGTAAATGAAAAACTTTCTCAGCAAATCCCTGCTCTGTATATCCTTTATTTAGCGAAATCCTGTTAGGACTTTCCGACATCACTAGCCAACCATTCTTCACCAATAAATCCCTAACTCTTGCTAAATCCTCTATTCTACCTACTTCTAATAAAATATCAACGATATTCTTAGCCCAAATATTAGGGATAGCAGTGCTACCGATATGTTCTATTCTTTTAATAACATTTGCACCCAATATTTTTTTCAGATTTGCTTTTTCCGATTCATACCAGTCTTTCCACTCTGATTTGTGCTCTACTAGAAAAATAGGAAAAAGTTGCCAGAGTTCCTCTAAACCCATTTCTTCAAGTTTCTTTATCATGTCTATAAGACCTAAATCAACTCTGTCCCAAACTGATCTTGCTTGATTTTACCAGCCTTCATCAAGCCACCGAGCGCTTTCTTGAACTGGCCTTTTGAGATGCCAAAGGTTGCCTTGATGTCCTCAGGAGATGACTTATCGTTTAAGGTCATGAAACCGCCATTGCTTTCCAAGTAGGTCAAAATCATCTGAGCATCATTTTCCAACATTTCAAAGGAACGTGGTTTGAGGGATAGGTTCAAGGTACGATCCACTTCACGGAAACCGATGACACGCGCATCTAGAACTTGCCCCAAACGTGGCTCTGCGTAGCGTTCACTTGGGTGAATGAAACCAAGCATGTTATTTTCTGGTAGGTAAACAAAGGTTCCTGACAGCTTGAGACGGTAAACAATGGCTGGCCAGTTTTGGTTCTGCATGTTGTTGTAGGCAGGACGAGCCAAACGTTGGAAGTCTTCCTGATACGCCAAGAGTCCCCAGATGCGATCTTTCTTGTCCACTTCAAGGCGGATGTAAAGTTTATCACCCTTCTTAGGCCAGAGTTCCTTGAGCTCAGGGAGGATATCGAGTGACACAACGATTTCCTTGTCAGGTAGACCGGTATCGACAAAGACACCCAAGTCCTTACGAACTTCTGTTACGGTTCCCCAACCAAATTGGTCCTGAGTGGCAGTCACTTCTAGAGTGGTCAAGCGGAGTTTTTGCTTCATATCCGTGTAGGCAAAACCTTTGACCGTATCCCCTACTGTATGCTGACCTTCTTCCTTAGCAAGGGCATAAGTTTGACCATCCTTTTGCACAAAGTAAAAACGGTCATTTTCATCGATGATAAGTCCAACGATAAAACTTGCAAGATTTGTATTCATATTTCCTTCTTTCGAATAAAACTCAGCCAGCAATGCCAACTGAGTTTTTCTGTTTATTTTTAGACTTCCAAGAGTTCTTTTTCTTTATTGGCAGTCATGTCGTCGATGTGTTTCACAGCATCGTCTGTTACTTTTTGAATATCTTTTTCAAGAGTCTTCAATTCGTCTTCAGTGATTTCTTTTGCTTTTTCTTGTTTCTTGGCTTCGTCCATAGCATCACGACGGATATTGCGGACAGCTACTTTAGCATTCTCGCCGACCTTCTTCACTTCTTTAGCAAGGTCACGACGAGTTTCTTCTGTAAGAGCTGGGATAACCAAGCGGATCACGGAGCCGTCATTAGCTGGTGTAATACCCAGATCAGAAGCGTTCAAGGCACGTTCGATGTCTTTCAATGAAGACTTGTCAAATGGTGTTACCAACAAGACACGTGCTTCTGGAATGGTAATTGAAGCGATTTGGTTAAGAGGAGTTTCGACTCCATAGTATTCTACGTGGATACGGTCTAGCAAGCTTGCGTTGGCACGACCAGCACGGATACCACCAAATTCACGAGCAAGTGATTGGTGAGACTGGGTCATTCTCTCTTTAGCTTTTTCTACAATTGCGTTAGCCATAATTTTCTTATTCCTTTTCTTCGATATTGTTTGAAACTGTTGTTCCGATATTTTCACCAAATACGACACGTTTGATGTTGCCTGGTTGGTTCATGTTAAAGACAACCAAGTCAATGTCGTTGTCCATTGAGAGGGTTGAAGCTGTTGAGTCCATGATACGAAGACCTTTATTGATAACATCACGGTGAGTCAATTCTTCAAACTTAACGGCTGTCTTGTCTTTCTTAGGATCAGCATTGTAAACACCATCGACACCATTTTTAGCCATAAGGATGGCATCCGCTTCAATTTCAGCTGCACGAAGGGCCGCTGTTGTATCTGTTGAGAAGTAAGGTGAACCAATTCCGGCGCCAAAGATAACGATGCGGCCTTTTTCTAGATGACGAAGGGCACGTCCACGTACGTAAGGTTCTGCCACTTGTTGCATAGAGATAGCTGTTTGCACACGCGTATCGACACCAACTTGTTGCAATGAATCTGCCATTACAAGAGCATTCATCACGGTCCCAAGCATTCCAGTGTAATCTGCCTGAACGCGGTCCATTCCTGCTTCTGCTGCAGGTTCTCCACGCCACAGATTTCCTCCACCAATAACAAGGGCAATTTCGATACCTAAACTATGAACTTCTTGAATCTCTTTTGCCATTTTTTGAACTGTCTGGATATCAATCCCTACGCCACGTTCACCGGCAAGGGCTTCACCTGATAACTTGATTAAAATACGTTTATACTTGGGGTTAGCCATTTTTACTCTCCTTTTTTTATCCTACCTATTTTATCACAATTTCTAAGATTTTTATAGTATCATGAGCAATTCTTTCAAAAAAATTAGACCGTTAAAAACTCCTCTAAGTCCTCAAGGGCACGCTCTGCAATTTTTTCATAACGAGCTTTTTTATCACGGATACGCTCGCCTTCCAACTCCTTGATAATCCCGAAATTGACGTTCATTGGTTGGAAATGTTTGCTATCTGCATGAGTGATGTAATGAGCCAGACTTCCAATCGCTGTGGTCTCTGGGAAGATAGCTTCACTTTCACCCTTGAAGAGTCGAGCCGCGTTAATTCCCGCAACTAAGCCTGACGCTGCTGACTCAACATAGCCTTCTACACCCGTCATTTGACCAGCAAAGAAGAGGTTTGGCTGTTTCTTAGAACGGTAAGTCTGCTCCAGAAGATTTGGTGAATCCATGTAAGAATTGCGGTGCATGACCCCATAACGAACAAACTCAGCATTTTCAAGACCCGGAATCATTTGGAAGACACGCTTTTGTTCTCCCCATTTGAGGTGGGTTTGGAAACCGACGATATTGTAGAGGCTACCAGCCGCATTGTCCTGACGAAGCTGGACAACAGCGTACGGTGTTTTGAACTCTCCATCACGAGGTCCTGTGTAATCGTCTGGATATTCCAAACCGACTGGCTTCATAGGACCATAAAGCATGGTTTTAATGCCACGTTTGGCCATGACTTCGATAGGCATACAACCTTCAAAGTACTTTTCTTTTTCAAAAGAATTCAGCGGTGCTTCTTCCGCATTGACCAAGGCTTCATGGAAATCCATAAATTCTTGTTTGGTCATAGGAGCGTTGAGGTAGGCCGCCTCTCCCTTATCATAACGAGATTTGAGATAGACCTTGCTCATATCAATAGTATTGACATCGATAATCGGCGCTGCAGCATCGTAGAAATAAAAACCGTCACCGCCATTAAGAGCATGAATCTTTTCAGCAAGGGCATCACTAGTCAAAGGACCAGTAGCGACAACTGTAATAACATCGGTCGGCAATTCTGTAATTTCATCACGAACCACTTCAATCAAGGGATGATTGGCCACTTTTTCGGTCACCATTTGAGAGAAACCATCGCGGTCCACCGCAAGGGCACCACCAGCAGGAACACGTGTAGCTTCAGCAGATTCCAAAATGACAGAACCCAAGCGACGCATTTCTTCCTTGAGAAGACCGACAGCATTGGTCAAAGCATCCCCACGCAAGGAATTGGAACAAACTAACTCCGCAAAATTGTCTGTTTTGTGCTGAGGTGTTGACTTGACACCACGCATTTCATAGAGTTTAACCGGAATACCACGTTCTGCAATTTGGTAAGCTGCTTCAGACCCTGCCAAACCTGCTCCGATAACATTGATGTAAGATTGAGACACGACACTAATACCTCTTTGGGTGAAAACTAAGTCCAAATAAAAACAAGCTACTAGACTATTTGACACCCACAAATCTTTCTAATTTTTCTTCTACTAGTATAACAAAAAAAGGGAAGAAGGCAAACTTCCCTGTTTAGTCATTTTCTTGATGTAAAGAGATAGTGAGTGTTCCAGTTAAAAATCAATTATATGCTACTCTATAAAATCTTTTCCACATAACGGATCGATAGGGACTGTTATTCTATCTCTTGCTATAACCGTATTATCTAAAACAGCATAACATTCAACATAGTGGTCTCCTTTAAACTGAGAATCTTCGTGATGTTTTATTTTACCTGAAAAAATAGCACCACGCTCACAATTTCTTCTAATCGCCTCAGCTCCAATATTTCTAACTTTCCAATAATATTTAACATCAGACAAAAGATTATCTGGAATATCTGATTTTATAATTTCAAAATCAAGAGATTTTCTGTTTTTAATCTTAAATCTACTCTTTAAAAAGTCTGAAAGAAGTGCTTTTCGAAAACCATCTTGAGTAATTTCACACTCCAAAACAATATTATAGCGGATATCAACACTAAACAATTCATCAATAAATTCTTCATTCGAAGCTCGATTTGTGGTAGAAGTTGATTGAGCGAATTTTCTACCAAATAGCTGTCTATAAACTTCAGTAAGTTTCTCTTCTGAAGCGTCTTCTATTTTCTTTAGAGCCTGCTTAGCTTTATTGATAAATTTTGCTCCATCATTATTATAAATCTTTTGATTACTACCTAAAGCATACCAATACTCTCTATTTTTATCTTGATTTGAAAAGTATTCAAAAATATCTTTCAAGAGAATATTATAATCAGAGTAATATATTTCAGAAATACCTTTATCATCAATAAAATCAGATATCAAAGTATCTATCAACAGCCCCTTAAATGAAAAGCCCATATGATTTTTCCATCGTCGTATGAGTCTTGTTAAGTTAGAAAAATGATTATTAAAATTCGAATTTAAAGATTTGCATTTTTCAATTTCAGGCTTTGGTTTAGTAGTTTTCCAAGAGCCTCCGTTACGAGAATCAGGATATTTAAAATTTCCATCAGATTGTTCGAAAGCTGGAACTAACTCAATTTTTCCACCATCCGAAAAATCAATAACAACGACCTGTCCGTCTCCTTTTATTTTTGTATTCGGGTATCTTTTTAGTAATTCGTTTTTTATTTCCTGTAGAAGTGCTGATTGACCATTGCCCTCATAAGAATCAAATCGTCTATACACTTCTGATGGTAGTGAAAAAATATAATCAAAATCACTAACATTTCGAACGGCCGTCGTTCTCCCCACACTACCGACAATCAAACCATTGTCAGTTTCTTCATCTTCAAGCTCATCTAAGGAATAGTATTTTCGATTAAGTCGTTTCGTAATCTCTTTTAATCTATTCTCCCATTTTTCCCATTCCTCATCCGTCATGGGCAGTTCGTCTTCGCAAAACTCTTTAAAATCATTAGATAAGGACATTATTCTTCCTCCCTAACTTTCATCAATTCTTTTGAAATAAAGTATTTATAGTCATCCTCATAATCATTATCTTTTCGTGATTTTATCAGTTCTGAAGCCTTGGATATATTTTTAGGAGAAGGATTGGAAAGTTTACCGTAAGCAACATCTCTTCGAAATTTTAATTCTTCGAAGGATTTTTGTATTTCACTAGAAGATTTTCCATTGTAAACCACCTCGGATAAAAGATTTTCAGCCGAGACCCTAAGATTCCAAAGTTCATCAACAGATTTCCTCTCCAAAGCTAGTCGTTCCTCAAAGTTAAACTCCTTGGTGATGCTAAAAATTATTGTAGTGACTAATGATAAAAATGCTGTAACAAGCTTTATCCAATATTCATCAAAGCAAAGTATTCCAACTAAGCCAGAAGAGACAACTCCAGAAATGATTATTGTTGCTATTCTAAACCATCGAATATAGCTTTCTAACTCGTCAATTCTAACCGCATGAATTTTATGAGTCCAACCTACATTTACTATAAAATTTAAAAGTTCAAAGTGTAATTTTTCTTGATTTTTCGACATCAAACCTCCCTCCTTACTATTTTTGCCTATCTTGATATGTTTCCCAAACAAATGACACTACCGTTAATGCAGAGCCTACAACAACTGAAGCATATCTTTGTGGTAATTCTGTAAAGTTAGCACTTTTCCCGTGACCGTCGCCTTTATCATTTCGAAGATTGTTAATTCCCTTGATAATTTGATTCAAACCACTCAGAACCAGCTTTACATCTTGATTATTTTTAGCTGAAATATTTTCAGTAGTATCCAAATTCAAAAATTTAAAGACTTTCTTTTGCAAGGTTGCAATATCATTCGCATTAGAATACTCAATTTTCTCGTGGTCTAAAATATGTTTAAAACACGATTCCAGCAACTCTTTAGCCTTACCGATAGCATCCGCTGGAGAGCGAGAAATCATTTCATTCATAATCGCCATTTGCTTATCAATATAGCTACTATCAAAATAGTCAGATAGATATTCAACAGTATTATTTAAGTAAGATATTTGTGAGACTTCATATTTCGAAAGTCTCTCTTTCAATTTTAACGCCTGAGAGTTCTTCTCTTCAGTTTTCTCATAATATGAGTTAGGGAGATCTTCGTAATATCTTAGTAAATCTAAAGCCAATTTTAAAACAAGTTCATCTGATTCATTATTTACAAAAGCCTCTAAAGACTTTCCTTTAGATAAACCGTATTTTTCTTGAATATCTATCCCAACTGAATAAAAAGTGAAATCGGCAAAAGTAGAATTAGAAAAATCTAATACATAGCCTCCACTATTAAAAAATACTTTTATAAAACTCTTATCTTGAAAATTCAATTTCATATTCCCTACACTTAAAACATCAACTCGCTTCAAACAAATCCAGTTGACCAAAACTTTCTTCGAGTTTCTGTTGCTTAGCAATTATATCAACTTTTTGTTCTCCAATTATTGGTTTTATATCTTTCTCATAAGATATATTCGTAATATCTCCACATAATATTTCTGAATTCTGATGATTTTTTTGAAAGGTTTCTAAGGCTTTTTCGTCATTATCAATTCCTAATAGAACATTAAATCTAGCCATCTCGAATCCATAAGATAGACCGCCTGCTCCTGAAAATAAATCTACAATGTTATATTTTTTCAACTGATAAACTCCACACTATTTTCTCATATATAATTATACCATACTGCTTACTTAAAAATACTTCTACATAGATTACATCATATAATACTTAATGTAAACTGAATGAATATCGCTTTTATTTATTCACTATTCAATCAATTATATGGTTTAGACTCCGAAGATTATCACCACTAATCAAGTTAAACAGAAATAGACAGAATTACTACACTCTGCCTCCCTTTATTGTTTCTCTTCCCAGTCGTGGTAGGCAGCGTAAAGCTGGCTTTTATTCCACTGGTAGAGTTTCGCAACTTCCTTGATAGCCTGATTTTTCTTCATGCCTTCTTGGATACGAGATTGGATTTCTGAAAACAAGTCCTCCTCGTCCTTTTCTTCCACATCCTGACCGGCGCCTTCAACGATGAGAAGGCATTCGCCTTTGAGTGGCGTTTCAGCGATGCTTTCCAGCAATTCAGAAATCTTTCCACGTTGGTATTCTTCATAAATCTTGGTCAATTCCCTGACCAAGACCACCGAACGGTCACCGTAGACTTCTAGCATATTTTCCAGCGTATCCGCTACACGATGGGGCGATTCATAAAAAATCTGAGTTTCTAGATAATCTTTTTTCAAGTCGAAAAATTGCTTTTGATGGCCTGATTTTCTCGGTAAGAAACCGTAAAAGATATGTGGCTGTGGCGCTAAACCACTGGCAATCAAGGCAGAAATCCCTGCAGAGGCACCCGGAACTGTGACAACTGCAATCTCTTCCTCAATGGCTGCCTTGACTAAATCATGACCAGGGTCCGAGATGCTAGGCAGACCCGCGTCAGAAACCTGAGCAATACTTTGTCCTGCTTTCAGAAAACTAATCAAGTCAGGAATCTTTTCCTTGGCATTGTGCTCGTGAAAACTGATCTGCTTAGTGGAAATGTCAAAATGCTTGAGCAAGAGACCAGTATTGCGCGTATCCTCAGCCGCAATCCAGTCCACCTCTTTCAAGGTCTGGATGGCACGAAAAGTCATATCATCTAGATTGCCAATCGGCGTTGCTACTAGGTACAGCTTGCCATAGGGAGTTTGCCCCTTAAAACTTTTTTGAATCTGCATGCTTACTCCCTGTATAACAACTCATCACAGAACATACATTCCTCGTCCTGCTCTCGGCGTTGTCCATAAAAATCATTACATACGTGAAAACCGTCTTTATAGATTCGACGGACGCTTTCACGAACATGCTTGGCCTTAACGGGAGTATCGGCTTCCACCTCGCCTAAGCGTTCTCGCAACTTACTATTTTCCAAGCGAAGAGCTGTATTTTCCTCTACCAGGCTCTTGAGATTTTTCTTGATAGCTTCCACATCGGCTAAGGTCACCAATAACTGTTGGGAAAAATCGTCCAGCGCATCAAATAATTCTTTTTTGTCCATAAACCAGCCCTTTCCTTTCTTTATTCTTAATTGAGTTTACATTTCTTTCAAGACCAGATATTCCATGGCATTTTGAAAGCTGACATTAGCCTGCCACATTTTTCTAGCTTCTAATAAATCTTGTAAAATCTGTCGAATCCTTGCTCGCAAGAGATCCTGTCCACAGAGGACTTCGAGGATTCGCAAGACCTGATCTTGTTTTTCCTTGTCATCTGCCAAGCTAGCTAATTTAGTTACTTGGAGATAACTTTCTTTTTTCTTGGCTAATAACCAGGTCAGTAGGCGTTCACTTTCATCGACCAAGGTCCAAAAACTTGCCTGATTTGCCAATTTTTCAGCTTCAGCTCGTGATTGACAAAACTGGGCTAAGAGAGTCGCTTTTTTCTTGACAAGCCCCATTTGTTCTAAAAGCAAGATGAGCTTTTCTTCTTGCTTTTTAAAGTGGAAAATCTGTGTCCGACTTCGGATAGTCGGCAACATCTTTTCCTCATCGCTGGTTAAGAAGAAAATGTAAACTTCACTCTGGGGTTCTTCGATGACCTTTAGCAGAGAGTTGGCTGCGTTGGGATGCATTTTCTCAGCTTGCTCGATAATAAAAACCTGTTGCTGACTTTCAATCCCTGCTTGGGAAAACTGTCCAACCAATTCCCGAATGCGTTCTGTCTTGATGACCTGATTGACCGGCTTAATCAAGGTAACATCGGGAAATTCTTCCTGTTCAATCAGCTTGCAGTTTCGGCAATTCTCGCATGGTAAAACGCCTACCTTATTCGTACAAAAGAGGCTCTTAGCCAAAAACTGCGCCATTTCCAAGCTTCCAAAGAAACCCGAAAAGAGATAGGCATGATTGAGCTGGTCTTGTTCTAGGATACGGACAAAACGGTCAAACTGGTCTGGCTGCCAAGCCTTAAGCTCTGCTTGTTTCATCTTGTCAATCCCATTCTATCAAACAAGACAGCCTTGGTAGCATCCACAACTTGCTCCAAAGGAAGACTGGCATCAATCTTGACAATGCGATTTCCTTCTTTGTCCAGAAGAGAAAGGTAGCCTTGACGGACTTTCTTGTGCAAGTCCAAGCCTTCCAAGTCCAAACGATTGACCTCGCGGTCACTATTAGCAGCAATGCGAGCCAGCCCCTCTTCCACCTCAATGTCAAAATAAAGTGTCAAATCAGGTTTGAGGCCATCTGTCGCAAAGTGATTGAGCCAATCAATGGCATCAATATCCAAGCCACGGCCAAATCCCTGATAAGCAACAGAACTATCGATAAAGCGGTCCATAATGACCAACTTGCCAGCTTCAAGTGCTGGAAGAACTTTTTCCACCAAGTGCTGTCTACGACTGGCGATATAGAGAAGGAGTTCTGTTTTAGGATCCATCTGAGTATGACTTGGGTCTAGAATCACTTGGCGAATCTTCTCCCCAATCAAGACTCCACCTGGCTCACGGGTCGTCAGTACCTCTACTCCTTTTTCCTCTAAAATTGGGAGTAGAGCCTCTAAAACACTGGTCTTTCCTGCTCCCTCTGGTCCCTCAAGAGAGACTAAAAATCCTTTTGACATGTCTAACTCATTTCTTTTTTTCTACCTTCTATTCTATCAAAAAAATAGGTTTTTGTGACAATCTTTTTGCGTCTTCTCCATTCAATCGACCATAAAAGAGGCTGGGAGTCATCCAACCTCTTATTTACCTAGTTCTTGTGTTCGTTTGTAGGCTTGATGAACTGCGTCCATGACTGTGCCTCTAAAGGCATGTTCTTCCAGACTCGCTACACCAGCGATAGTCGAACCACCTGGGCTGCAAACTTGGTCTTTCAAAACTCCAGGATGTTGCTGACTTTCGAGGACCATTTGTCCAGCGCCGACTACTGTTTGGGCTGCCATTTTCAAGGCCCTTTCTCGGGGCAATCCTGATTGAACACCTGCATCTGCCAAAGCCTCGATAAAGAGGTAGACAAAGGCTGGTCCACAACCTGCAAGACCTGTCGCAGCATCAATTAAGTCATCCCCCAGCTCAACCAAGAAGCCAGCCTTGGCTAATAACTGACCAAAAAGACTATTGTCTTCAGCACGACAATTTGCTGACATGGAATAACTAATCACTCCTTGGCCGATAGCCACTGGAGTATTGGGCATGATGCGAATAATCCGGTGTTGACTTGGCAGAAGACTCGCTAGTTTTTCCAAAGTCAATCCAGCCGCCATGGAAATCAAAAGAAGGCTCTCTCGTTTTTCAAGAATGGTCTGATATTGAGAAAGTAAGTCTGAAAACTGCGCAGGCTTAACTCCTAGAAAAATCACATCTGCTTCTGCAAAAATTTCTTCATTGCTAGAAGCCTGACCGCCGAAATTAGTGATGAAAGTATCTACTTTTGCTTGACTACGATTGGCAAGGAGAATCTGAGCACCCGTCTTGGCCTGCAAAACAGCCTTGGCCAAACTAGCTCCCATATTCCCCAAACCGATAAATCCAATCTTCATCTCTTACTCCCTTATCTGTCCGTTACCAGTAACCACATACTTGTAGCTGGTCAACTCTTTCAAGCCCATAGGTCCACGCGCATGCAGTTTCTGAGTAGAAATCCCCATCTCACATCCAAGACCAAATTGCCCACCATCAGTGAAACGCGTTGAGGCATTGACATAAACCGCTGCTGAGTCCACTTGATCTGTAAAGTAAGTTGCAGCTTCAGCATTTTCCGTCACAATGGCATCCGAATGATGGGTACTGTGGGCTTCAATATGGGCAACTGCTTCTTCTAAACTGCTCACAACCTTAACTGCTAGGATATAATCTAAAAACTCGGTGTCAAAGTCCTGGACCTCAGCTGCTCGACCTGAAACAAACTGACTTGCTTTGCTATCCAAACGAAATTGAATTGGTTCCAGTCCAGCATCCTTACGCTCTGCAACCAGCACTTGTTCCAAGCGAGGAAGGAAGCTTGCTGCCTTGTCTTCATGAACCAGCAAGACCTCCATGGCATTGCAGACAGAAGGACGGCTAGTTTTAGCATTGTTGATGATAGAGAGAGCCTTGTCTTCATCTGCATCCTTATCGACATAAACATGAACAATTCCAGTTCCTGTCTCGATAACTGGCACAATGGCATTCTCAACCACGGCATTGATCAAACCAGCACCTCCACGAGGAATGAGAAGATCTAGATAGCCCTTGGCCTTCATCATGGCATAGCTACTTTCACGGCTGGTATCTTCCACCAGTTGAATAACATCTGGGTGAATGGCCGTTGTCTCCAAGCCCTTTTTCAAGGCTGTGACAATAGCATGGGCAGTTTGATAGGCATCCTTACCGCTACGAAGAACGACCGCATTTCCACTCTTGAGAGCCAAGGCAGCCGCATCAGACGTTACATTCGGACGGCTTTCGTAGATAATACCAATAACCCCCATGGCCACACGTTTCTTGGTGATAATCAAGCCATTTTCAAGCTGACTTGTTTCTAGGACTTCACCGATAGGATCTGGTAAAGCAACAACTTCACGAATCCCAGTTGCCATCGCTTCTATACGTCCCGCATCCAAATAAAGACGGTCTAGCATAACATCTGAGATTTTTCCCTTGGCCGCTGCCATATCGAGGGCATTGGCCGCTAAAATCTCCTCAGTAGCTGCCAATAAATGATCAGCCATAGCTAGCAAGGCTTGGTTTTTCACTGCTTCGCTGGCAGTATTGATTGATTTCTTAACAGCCTGTACCTGTTCAAATTGTTCTTGTGCACTTACCATCGTTCACCTCTAAAATTCTGTAAAGAGCAGCTGGATTTCAGGAGTGATGGAAATCCAGTCATCACGGTGAATCAAGACTCCCTTAGCTTTTTGAGAACGAAGCATATCTTCTAGAGCTGAGACGCCAAATTGGACACGTCCCTTTCCAAGAGATTGACCTGTTTCTTTATCAGCCACTGTTACAATATCGTGGTAAGAGAAGTTTCCTTCCACTTCTACCACGCCTGATAAAAGGAGACTTTTCCCGTTTTTTGAAAGTGCCTCTGCAGCTCCACCATCTACCCAAATCGTTCCCTGACTTTGAGCATAGAAGGCCAGCCATTGTTTCTGAGTACGAAGTCCCTTCTCTTGCGCAACAAAGTAGGAACCATCCTTGGTCTCCTTCACTGCCTCGATCAAGGCATCTGATTTCAAGGAGGAGCAAATATAGACTGGCACACCCGACTCTGTCGCGATCGTAGCTGCCTTGATCTTGGTCAGCATGCCACCTGTACCATTAGACGAACCTGCTCCACCAGCCATATCTATAATCTCACGATTGATAGTCTCGATTTTCTCCAAGCGCTTGGCTGTTGGGTCTGAATTAGGATTGCCAGTATAGAGACCGTCCACATCTGTCAAGAGAACTAAAAGGTCTGCTTGGACCATAGCCGCTACCTGGGCACTCAGAGTGTCATTGTCACCCACCTTTAGTTCATCAATGACAACACTGTCATTTTCATTGATGATGGGAATTGCCCCACGGCTAAGTAGAACTGACAAAGCCTGATGGGCATTCTTATAGCGACGTTTATCTACAAAATCATCCTGTGTCAGCAAAATTTGCGCAGAAACGATCTGGCGCATGAGGAGGTTGGTTGTGTATTCCTCCAACAAAAGTCCCTGACCTACTGCAGCCGAAGCTTGTTTATCTGCAATCTTAGTCGGACGTTTTTTAAAACCCAAAGCTCCAAATCCAGCGGCAACTGCCCCAGATGACACTAAAATCAATTCATGTCCAGCCTCATGCAGCACAGCCAATTGCTGGGTAATTGCCTTTACTTTACTTCTTGATAAACTCCCGTCTTCATTTGTCAAGGAGGAAGTCCCTACCTTAAAGACAATTCGTTTGTACTTCATATTCTCACTCCGATTCTTCATATTTATCCATTATAACATGAATGCTTTAAAATAGAAAAGACTTAAAATGAAAAAGGTTGAGACAACAATCTCAACTCTTTTTATCTGTCCTCATTTTTACGCAATCTTTCCAGCGTTTCTTTAAAAATCTCTGGAATATCTGCTGTGAACTCCATGGTTTCGCCCGTTCTCGGATGGGTAAAGCCTAGAGTTTTAGCATGAAGAAACTGTCCATGTCCTTTCAGAGTTTTACGAGGACCATAGACCTCATCACCAGCGACTGGATGGCCAATATAAGCCATATGAACACGGATTTGGTGGGTACGTCCTGTTTCCAGTTGCAACTCCACTAAGCTATAATCTCCAAAGCGTTCCAAGACGTGAAAACGGGTTACTGCAGGCTTTCCTTTAGCAGTCACAGCCTGTTTCTTACGGTCTTTTTCACTACGACCAATCGGTGCTTCAATCACACCACGATCATTGGGAAGATTGCCATGAACAATCGCCCAGTATTTGCGGAGAGACTTCTTATCCTTTAGTTCTTGGGCAAGTGCCAAGTGGGCCTCATCATTCTTAGCAATCATAAGGAGACCAGACGTGTCCTTGTCAATGCGGTGAACGATACCCGGCCGGAGAACACCATTGATACCTGACAAATCCTTGATATGGTACATGAGGGCATTGACCAATGTTCCGCTAGTATGACCGGCGCTGGGATGAACCACCATGCCTTGAGGTTTGTTAACAACGGCTACATCCTCATCTTGGTAGATGATGTCTAGCGGAATATCTTCAGCTACATACTCTAAAACCTCTGGCTCTGGCACATGGTAGGTGACGATATCTCCCTCTTGGACAGTGTATTTGGCTTTCTTTACTTGCCCATTCACCAAAACTTGTCCAGCCTTGATTTGTTCATTCGCGAGACTGCGTGATAATTCTGTCAGGTCCGACAGAGCCTTGTCTAGACGTTGCCCACCCGTTTCAATTTTAATTTCCATTTACTTCCTCTTTAAGCATTGCAATCAATAAAACAATGACACCAACTGTCAAATAGCTGTCAGCAACATTGAAAATCGCAAAGTTGATAAAGTCTAGGTGAAACATATCCACCACAAAACCTTGACTCATTCTGTCAATAAAGTTGCCCAGACCTCCCGCGATTATCAAAGTCAGTCCAAAAACCAACCAGAGAGAATCCTCCATGTGTTTATGTAGATACCAAATGGCTCCTACCATGACGACCAGTGTAATGACAGCAAATAACCACTGCTGATCTTGCAACATGGAGAAGGCTGCCCCTCTATTTTGCAGATAGGTCAAGCTAACGAGATTGGGTATCCACAAACGAACTTCACCCAGTGGAATCTGCTGGACAACATAGGCTTTAACCCACTGATCCAGCCCAATCAAAAGCAGTACAATGACTGCTACTATTCCTCTTTTTTTCATGATTTCCTCTTTTGATCAAAATATTCCTGCATAACCTCAACAAAAAGAGTCCCAGCTTGACTAAGCTCCACTTCTTCCCGTTTGACATATACCATGCGGTTATCTAGATCATCCTTGAGACGAATGACTGTAATCCCATTGACACTGTCACTATCTAAAAATCCAGATCCTGTCGCATAGGCATCCGTCCGCTCCAAAATACCATTCAAAGTAGCACGGTCCGTCACATTGAACATCTGTGAGCTCGCGCTGGTGTCGACAAAGTTCTCTGAATAGTAAAGATACTCATCTTTTTCCTGAGTGAAACGAACTGTTGGTAAATCCGCTAGGTCCTCCATGACCAATTCCTCTTTCTGTGCTAAAGGATGCCCTTCACGAAGATAAATGTGAGTCTGGAAAGGAATTAGTTCATTAACTTCTAAACCAAGCTTTTCAACCCGTTGCATGATGCCCTTTTTATTTTGGTTGTTGAGGTAGATAATCCCAATCTCACTGTGTCCTTGAGCTACTTCGTCTAAGATTTGAACTGTAGTAGACTCAAAAATACGAAAGTTCTTATAATCAGGATAACGTTCTGAAAAGGCCGTAATCGTTGGTGGCAAGAAGTCATAGTGCTGGCTGGCAATGGAAAATTCATCCTTTTCTTCCTCAGGATTGGCATACTGATTTTGAAAAACATCAAAGCCTTTGACCAATTCTTGCGCTTTCTCATAAAATTCCATTCCACGACGGGTCAAAAACGTTCCCGAACTCGTCCTACGGAAAATCTTAAAACCAAGCTCTTTTTCCAAATCGCGTACAGAAATAGACAGACTGGGCTGACTGACATACATCTTTTCAGCAGCTTCTCGGAAAGTACCGCTATTGGCAATGGCCACAACATAGCGTAATTGTTGAATATTCATCTTCTACCCCCAACTTCTCTATCTGTTCATTATACCATAATTCAGAAGTTTTCCACAAAGGAAAAAGAATAGCCATCATAAAATTCAACTACACTAGACTTTAAAAAAAGATGGGTACCAAAATAAAAAACAGGCTCTCCGAAAACTCGGAAAGCCTTATTTAATGCTACTTAGAGCTTCCTCGCCTTTTCATTTTAAGGCTCGGTATAAAAAGGTTCACTGGACCTTTTTATTTAGCGATTGGGTAAACAGAAACTTGTTTCTTATCGCGACCTTTACGTTCAAAGCGTACTACGCCTTCAACTTTAGCGAACAAAGTATCGTCTCCACCACGTCCAACGTTTACACCTGGATAGATGTGTGTACCACGTTGACGGTAAAGGATTGATCCACCTGTTACAGTTTGTCCGTCAGCTGCTTTAGCTCCAAGACGTTTCGCTTGTGAATCACGTCCGTTTGATGTAGAACCTCCACCCTTTTTGTGGGCGAAAAGTTGCAAGTTGTTAAGAGTCATTTTTAACATAATGTTTTCCTCCGTGTTAGTTTTCTGTGATAACTCTGGTTTGGACGAACTCAGATGAGTCCTCCGATAAGTTTGCCATACCCAAGAAAAATGATTCGAAGAATAACTGGGTCATTTCTCTCTGGTGTGAAGGAAGATCTTTTGGTATTTCCACCATCAGATAGCCACCTTCATCTTCGTTTAATTCTAAGATTGGTTCATAGCCTGCAAATTTCTCAATGGAATTGATAAAGTTAATGGCAAGCGTAGAAACCGATGCACACACAACATCTAAGCCGTATTCGCCACTCTCGGCGTGTCCAGTAATTTCCGCACTCCTCAGCTCGCCATCTTCGGCTCTCTCAAAGACTGCCTGTATCATGTGTTCTCCTTAAAATTAAGCGTTGATTGCGTTGATGACAACTTTTGTATATGGTTGACGGTGACCTTGTTTACGGTGGCTACCTTTTTTAGGTTTGTACTTGTAAGTAACAACTTTCTTTTGTTTTCCTTGTTTTTCAACAGTTCCAACTACAGTAGCTCCAGCAACAAGTGGAGTTCCGACAACAGTGTTTTCACCACCAACAAGAACAACTTCGTTAAAAGTAACTTCTTGACCAGCTTCAACGTTCAATTTTTCAACGTAAACTGCTTGACCAACTTCAACTTTAACTTGTTTTCCGCCAGTTTTGATAATTGCGTATGTGCTCATTATGCACCTCCTATGATTTTTTGGGTTTCCCCGTATTTTGTGAAGACTCGCCTAGCATCGTGGGACGAACCACTTAGTATATGAGCTCTAAGTATGACAAAGTTTAAATTTGTTATACGACGAGCAACGATGTTCGTGCGGTTGCACAGGACTGTGCATAGTCAACTCTTCAAGTATAGCATATCTTCTTTTTTCTTACAAGTAAAATCAATCAAATTTAAGCTTTTTCTTTCCCTTTTTTCTTCCAAGAAGCAAAAAGCATACTGAGGTAAAAGATGCTCATCATCACTGGAACACCTAGAATCGTCTTTTCATGATAGAAAACCGTCAAATAGGCTGAAAAGACAACTCCCAGAACAAAGCTGGTAAGTAGGCTAACGAAAATCAAGGCTTCACGTAGGAAGGGCGTATGCTTGGTTCGAAAATAATCCCCAAAAGCCAACATGGTTCGTTTAATATTCCCTGTCATAAAGGCATTATTATAGGCAATCCCCGAAACTTCTCCAAAGGCTGTTGTCACCAATCCCATACAAAAGGCTAAAGGTGGGACTAAGTAGATATTGTCTACTGACAAGGGAACAAACCCAATGATTATGGATAAGACCGCGAGTGGTATCAAGGACAAAATCGGCTTTTTAACTATTCGTAGTTTTTCTTTATACAATGTCAGTAAAAAGACCCCCATCATAAAGGAAAGTAAGGTCATTACTTTGGCACTGGCATCTGACACATTGTGTTGAATGAGTCTTACAGAGAGAAAGACGACATTCCCAGTTTGGCCTGCTACTAGGGTATTCCCTCGCACGATAAAGGTATAGGCATCGACATATCCTGCACAAAAAGTCAAAAAAAGCGCTAGTCTTTTAGACTGACGTGATATTTTTCTTATTGGTAATAATCTCATTTTCTCCCCCTTCTCATTTCATCTATTTATCTAAATATTGTACCACTTTCTTTGAGAAAAGCGTAGTCCATTTGAAAATTTTTACCATCTGTTGGATAGTCCTTCTTTTGTATGTTATAATGAAGGAAGGAATTGAAGTCGGAAAAGGAGTATTTATGCTTAAATTAGGTGTCATCGGAACAGGGGCTATCAGCCATCATTTCATAGAAGCAGCCCATGCTAGCGGAGAATACCAGCTAGTCGCAGTCTATTCTAGAAAACGAGAAACTGCCGCAACCTTTGCTTCTCGCTATCAGAATATCCAACTCTTTAATCAATTAGAAGACTTCTTTAAATCTTCCTTTGATGTAGTCTATATCGCCAGTCCAAACTCCTTGCATTTTGTGCAAACCAAGACTGCCTTGTCTTTTGGTAAGCACGTCATTCTTGAAAAGCCAGCTGTCACGCAGCCACAAGAATGGCTGGATTTGAGACAGACAGCTGAGAAAAATAATTGTTTTATCTTTGAGGCAGCTCGTAATTACCACGAGGAAGCTTTTACCACTATCAAAAATTTTTTGGCAGACAAGCAAGTGTTGGGAGCTGATTTCAATTATGCTAAGTATTCATCCAAAATGCCGGACTTGTTAGCTGGGCAGACGCCAAATGTCTTTTCAGATCGTTTTGCTGGTGGAGCCCTTATGGATTTGGGGATTTATCCTCTCTATGCTACTATTCGCCTCTTTGGAAAGGCTCAAGCCGCGACTTATCAGGCACAACAGCTTGACAATAGCATTGACCTGAATGGAGACGGTATCCTCTTCTACCCAGACTTTCAAGTTCATATCAAAGCTGGGAAAAACATCACTTCCAATCTTCCTTGTGAGATTTACACAGCAGATGGAACCTTGACCCTCAACACGATTGAACATGTCTGCTCAGCTATTTTTAGCGACCACCAAGGAAATCAAGTTCAACTCCCTATCCAACAGGCTCCTCATACGATGACTGAGGAAGTTGCTGCGTTTGCTCAGATGATCCAGCAACCAGACCAGACGATCTACCAGACTTGGCTGGATGATGCAAGCTCTATTCATGAGCTACTATATACTATGCGCCAGACTGCTGGCATTAGATTTGAGGCAGAAAAATGAAAACCAAACTACCGACTGAATGGCAAGAACTGAGCGACCAGCTCGGTTTCCAAGAATTTACCCCCATTCAAACTCAACTATTTGAGCCTATTCTTGCTGGAGAAAATCTCCTAGGAGTGAGCCCAACAGGAACTGGTAAGACCCTCGCTTACTTACTCCCAAGTCTACTCAGACTGAAAAAGAAAAAATCCCAGCAGCTCTTGATTCTAGCACCAAATACCGAACTGGCTGGACAGATTTTTGACGTGTGTAAAACGTGGGCAGAAGCTATCGGCTTGACTGCTCAGCTCTTCTTATCAGGTTCCAGTCAAAAACGCCAGATTGAACGTCTTAAAAAAGGACCAGAAATTCTGATTGGAACACCTGGCCGTATCTTTGAGTTGATTAAATTGAAAAAAATCAAGATGATGAATGTGGAAACCATCATCCTAGATGAATTTGACCAGTTGCTCGATGATTCTCAGATTCACTTTGTTGAGAAAATCACTCACTACGCACCTCGTGACCATCAACTCATCTACATGAGTGCGACGACCAAGTTTGACCAAGAAAATATTGCACCAAACACGCGCACCATCGATCTTTCTGACCAAAAGTTGGACAACATTCAACATTTCTACATGCAGGTAGACCAACGTCACCGAGTGGATATGCTACGAAAGTTAGCTCATGTAGAGGATTTTCGTGGTCTGGTCTTCTTTAACAGCCTCTCAGACCTTGGAAACGCAGAGGAAAAACTACAGTATCGGGATATCTTGGCTGTTTCCCTCGCTAGTGATGTCAATGTCAAGTTTAGAAAAGTTATCTTGGAAAAGTTTAAGAACAAGCAACTAACTCTTCTCCTTGCAACTGACCTTCTGGCTCGTGGAATTGATATCGATAGCTTGGAATGTGTTGTCAATTTCGACGTCCCTAGAGATATGGAAACCTACACTCACCGCGCTGGCCGTACAGGTCGCATGGGTAAAGAGGGCTATGTTATCACTCTCGTAACCCGTCCTGAAGAACTTAAAAAACTCAAGAAATTCGCAAGTGTGCGTGAAATTGTCCTAAAAAATCAAGAACTCTATATCAAATAAGGTTGGCATTCGCCAACCTTTTCCTTATCCCCAAGTAATTTCTAATTGATAGCTGGCAAAGGGTTGTCCCTCTTGGTTTTGCAGTTGATAGGCGAGCTCAATCTTTTGCCCATCCAGTTTGTAGTGATTCGTTTGAATGATAAACTCTTGCATTCCCATTGGAGTCGGAATATAGGCTAAACTATCACTATCCCTGAGAAAACGCATAATGGTTTTCGGATTGGAAAAACGGGTCATCACCAGTTCTTGACCATGGAATTTAATAACTACTTTTTCTTTTTCCTCATTATAAAAAAGCAGATAGCTAAAATCCCCTTTTTCATGCACTTCCACGTCATAAAGTTGGTCAATCACTTCCAACTGCTCATCAAACTGAATCGTATTGCGCATCCGAATCTTCACATCAAATCCTCTTTCTTGTCTCTTATCCTACTATTTTACCAAAAAGAACAGGATTTTGCTATAATGGTCATATGAACGAAAAAGTATTCCGTGACCCAGTTCACAATTATATCCATGTAAACAATCAGGTCATCTATGACTTGATCAATACAAAAGAATTTCAACGCTTGCGTCGTATCAAACAGCTAGGAACTTCCAGCTATACTTTCCATGGTGGGGAGCACAGTCGCTTTTCCCACTGTTTGGGAGTCTATGAGATTGCTCGTCGTATCACAGAGATTTTTGAAGAAAAATATCCTGAAGAATGGGATCCTGCTGAATCTCTCTTGACCATGACCGCTGCACTCCTTCATGACCTCGGGCATGGTGCCTATTCGCATACTTTTGAACATCTCTTTGATACAGATCATGAGGCCATTACTCAGGAAATCATTCAAAGTCCTGAGACAGAGATTCACCAAGTTCTGCTACAAGTAGCACCCGATTTCCCGGAGAAGGTAGCCAGTGTCATCGATCATACCTACCCTAACAAGCAGGTCGTACAGCTCATTTCTAGTCAGATTGATGCAGACCGCATGGACTATCTCTTGCGCGACTCTTATTTTACAGGAGCATCTTATGGGGAATTTGACCTGACACGAATCCTTCGAGTCATTCGTCCTGTCGAAAATGGCATCGCCTTTCAGCGCAATGGCATGCATGCCATCGAAGATTATGTCCTCAGTCGTTACCAGATGTATATGCAGGTTTATTTCCACCCAGCAACACGGGCCATGGAAGTTCTCCTACAGAATCTTCTCAAGCGTGCAAAGGAACTCTACCCTGAGGACAAAGACTTCTTTGCACGCACTTCTCCACATCTCCTGCCTTTTTTTGAAAAGAAAGTTACTCTATCTGACTATCTGGCTCTAGATGATGGCGTGATGAATACCTACTTCCAACTCTGGATGAGCAGTCCTGACAAAATACTAGCCGACTTGTCGCAACGTTTTGTCAACCGCAAGGTCTTTAAATCCATTACTTTTTCTCAAGAAGATCAAGACCAACTCGCAACCATGAGACAACTGGTTGAAGAAATCGGTTTTGATCCCGACTACTATACAGCCATTCATAAGAACTTTGACCTCCCTTATGATATCTATCGTCCCGAATCTGAAAATCCACGGACTCAGATTGAGATTCTACAAAAAAATGGTGAACTGGCAGAACTCTCTAGCCTGTCCCCTATCGTCCAATCCCTTGCTGGCAGCCGCCATGGGGACAATCGTTTCTATTTTCCTAAAGAAATGTTGGACCAAAACAGTATCTTCGCAAGCATTACTCAGCAATTTTTACACTTGATTGAGAACGATCATTTTACCCCAAATAAGAACGAATAGAGGAAATTTATGAGTATTAAACTAATTGCCGTCGATATCGATGGTACCCTAGTCAACAGTCAAAAGGAAATCACTCCTGAAGTCTTTTCCGCCATCCAAGATGCCAAACAAGCTGGCGTCAAGGTCGTCATTGCAACGGGTCGTCCCATTGCAGGTGTTGCCAAACTTCTGGACGACTTGCAGTTGAGAGACGAGGGTGACTATGTAGTAACCTTCAACGGTGGCCTTGTCCAAGAAACTGCTACCGGTCATGAAATTATCAGCGAATCCTTGACCTATGAGGATTATCTGGATATGGAATTCCTCAGTCGCAAGCTCGGTGTCCACATGCACGCTATTACAAAGGATGGTATCTACACTGCCAATCGCGATATCGGAAAATACACGGTGCACGAATCAACCCTCGTCAGCATGCCCATCTTCTACCGTACTCCTGAAGAAATGTCTGACAAAGAAATCGTCAAGTGTATGTTTATCGACGAACCAGCAATTCTCGATGCTGCAATTGAAAAAATCCCAGCAGAATTTTACGAACGCTACTCTATCAACAAATCTGCTCCTTTCTACCTCGAACTCCTTAAAAAGAATGTTGACAAGGGCTCAGCCATTACACACCTGGCAGAAAAACTAGGATTGACCAAAGATGAAACCATGGCGATCGGGGACGAAGAAAATGACCGCGCCATGCTGGAAGTTGTGGGTAATCCCGTTGTTATGGGAAATGGAAATCCAGAACTCAAAAAAATCGCCAAATACATCACTAAAACAAATGACGAATCTGGCGTAGCCCATGCTATTCATACATGGGTATTGTAAAAAGGTAAGAATAGACGAAGAACCTGGGACAATAATCCCGTGGCTTCAAAAAAGGCAACGGATTTACCGTTGCTTTTTTGCATGGTTGCGATAGTCTTGGTAAAATAGAATTGCTCAATAAAGCATTTAGAAAGGCTATTCTCATGCATATTCACTAGAACATAAATCAAACAACTTTACCACTAGAAGTCCCTTCTTTCTTACCACAAGACCATCTCATTTTACTATTGAAAAAGTGGTCAATGCCTTGGAGGATCGTCACTTCCACGCCTCCTAGCATGCCTTTGACCGCCCGTCTTATCACCCTAAAATGCTCTTAGCTACTCTTTTATTTGCCTATTTACAAGGGATTTTCGCTCAACGTAAGATTAATGTGGAAGCTGTCTTTGGGCAGATAAAAGCTTGTTTGGGTTAGAAGAGATATAACCTGAGAGGTAAGCTTCAAGTGAAAATTGATATGGGAGTGGTACTTATGGCCAATAACCTCCTAAAATACAATAAGAGAAGGAGGCAAAATTAAAAAGCTAGAGTTCCGCAATTGGAAATCTCTAGCTTTTTTGTGACTGAAAACTATTTTGTCTCAGATGACTATTCTTTAAAATCAAACTTGCAACTTCTTCTCTAACGCTTGCGTCAGCACTTCTGAATAGTTAATTTTTTCTCGATCAGCAAGACGAACTAGCCATTCAGGAACGGTCACATTCTTCCTAATCGCCTTGTTACTTCTCACAAAAGGCGCAGGATCGACTTGAATCATTGATACAAAACCGTCTGAAACCTCAATCTTTAGAATATCACTTGGTGTAGGCAGCACCATCCCTTCATCGATATAAGAAGCTAAAATATTTTCAAGCATTTCACGAGCATTTTTCATCGCTTCTTCGATATTTTTTCCTTCTGTACCACCACCAAATTCTGGAAATTCTACCCAATATCCTGTTCCTTCTTCATGAAAAATAGCTGGATACGTTTTTAACATTCTACTACCTCCGATGTGAAAAAGACTTAGGAAAGTAAAACTTACAATCCTAAATCTTTGAGAATCTTTCTTTCCAATCCCTTTGCTAAATCTTCATTTCCATGAACTGGAATCGTGACAAGATAAGAAAAACCCTCTTTCTTAAAATGATGATGACTTCCCCTTTGACGAACTTCAACCCATCCATTCTCAAGAGCTAGTTTCACCATTTCTTTACCTGTAAGTGGCATATATCGTTGTTACCTCCTTACATTTACTATTATACACATTATGCGTATATTTTTCAAGCTAAAATAGACCTCTTTTGTTCAATAACTACAAAATAAAATAGACCAGATTCCTGATCTACTTTACTCTATATTCATTGAATTTTGGTCATGGTTTGGTCAAAGAAATAAAAAATACTAAAACATATAGCATACCACTACTATTTTGCTTAAACTGAAAAATACAAAAATCACAACTATACTATAAGATTTCCTTTTATAAATTAAATATCCTTATCTAAATTCACAAGAGAAAATGTGCACTTAATTTGACAATTCAAGACTAAAAAATCATTATACAAATCAAACTACTAAAAATGAATTTATGGTATAC
>NZ_GG730097.1:684255-687517 GCF_000162495.1 Streptococcus sp. M143
TGATTGATGAGTAATAAAACTTGCTTTGTAGTCATGGGATATGGGGTGAAAAAAATTCCTGGAACTTTAGTAAAACTGAATTTAGATGATGTTTATTTTAAGTTTATAAAACCTGTATTATCTCGAAATCATTTTAAATCAATCTACTCCACACAAGCATATCGAGGAGATGAAGTTCCAACTTCATTAGCTATTAATAAAAACTTCATAACATCTATTTTTTTAGCTGATATTGTGATTGCTGATATAAGCACTTTAAATCAAAATGCAATTTATGAGTTGGGACTTCGGCATGCAATGAGGCCAAAATCTACAATTATACTTTGTGAAGAACTAACTATTAGCAAATACCCATTTTTTGATATTTCAATGAATCCTCAATTAAGATATCATAGAAAGAAAATAGTATCTGATGAAAACTATAGAAAATCTCTGCAAGATAAATTAGAAGACATATTAATTTCTTGCCTAGGATCCAATACCGATTATATTGATAGTCCTGTATTTGATTTTAATTTGTATAAGATTAAACCATTAGTTCAATTAGATAAAAATGTACATGTAGCAGGAGCATCTATAAGGACAATGATTGAAAAAGCTGAAAATTTGAAGGAAAATATGCTGTTTAAAGAAGCCGAAAATTACTATCTTCAAATTTTAAACTTATCCTTTGATGAAGATATACTTTCTCAATATCTATTATGTCGCTATAAAAAAGATTTGTCCCTAAAAAATTTGCTTTTGACCTTATCATACGTTAATGAGAACATAGATTTAGCTACATCGACAAATGAAAACTTACTGGGGATTGTTGCAGCGATAAATAAACAAATATTTGGTCTAACTAAAGAATGTAAATTTTTAGAACAAGCTAGAAGATATTACAAAAATGGCTCAAACTTTGAAAGTGGGAATCTCTATTGTGCTAGAAATTACTGTGCACTTTTGTTAAAACAATATTGTATATCAAAAGATACTGAATCAATAAAAGAATATTACTACTCTGCTGTTCATTTTGCTAAAACTTGCTTAACAGAATTACAATTTCTCAAACGAGAAGAAACTGATCTTGACAATACTTGGTATAA
Source organism: Streptococcus sp. M143 (assembly GCF_000162495.1). Lineage (NCBI taxonomy): Bacteria > Bacillati > Bacillota > Bacilli > Lactobacillales > Streptococcaceae > Streptococcus > Streptococcus sp. M143. The sequence continues at coordinate 685,344 of NZ_GG730097.1, forward strand.
TGAAAACATTAAAGATTTGACCCTAATTGCATTTGGTACTGATGAATCAATTATTGAATTTAAGCCTGTTACAAAAAGGCAAGAAGAGACGGTAAGCTCAGGTCGTAAAGAGCTAAAGCATGATTATCATGAAACTCTAAAAATAATTAAAGGGAAATGAGCAATTTTACTCACTTCCCTTTTTAAAATCTTTTATCTCTTGATAATTTCCAATAATGTAAACCTAGCGGTGTCAAACGACAAGACTTACTATTCATAGCAGCAAAGTACATATGCTCCTCTCCAACAGGTTCGATTAAACCTACGCTTTCATAAAGCTGTAACTCTTTAAATTTACCAACATTTTCTTCTTTTGCGAAAGGTTCTTTATATTCATGAGTTACTTCAGGAGTATTAGTAAATTCAAATGATGGATCTAATTGAAATTCTGAAGTAGCTTCTGCAAAATATTGATGAAGCTTCCGTAGTACCTTTTTTGACACTTTAGCTTCAACAGTTCTGATAGGTAAAAATCCTGTTATATTAGTTTTAAATAGAGGCCTTTGTTCCCATACTCCAAGTGACTGATCGACAAAAGAATACAAACTAGCAGGAGTGACATTCCCGCTAACATCTGCTGCTCCACCTTTTAGCCCCTGAATTAGTAATTCAGTAAACACACCATGACCAGTTATTCCATCTTCAATAGCAACTTCATCACGATTGCTTGCTGTTAGAATAGTAACACCTTTTCCAATAATGGCATCCGATGAGTCTATAGCACTAAAATCTCCTAACTTTCCAGAATAACAACAATCTAAGATGATAATTTTATTTCGACTTTTAGAAGTGTTTGCCAGTCGAAGTATATCATTCATAGAAATTCCCATATCATAGCCATTAAAATCTGGTGTTACGATTTGCCCAGCCATCTCATCTGTCCCGTGTCCTGAGAAATAAAAAAGTGCAATGTCGGATTCTCCTTCTTTAAATAAAGAATGAAGGTCTTCCAATAACTCTGCTTTTGTTTGTACATTGCGTTTTAGCTTAACACTGAAATTAGGGGAACCATCCTCGTTTTCTTCCAATAATTTCGCTATCTCCTCTGCATCATTTACACACCCCCCTAATGGAGCCTGAGAATATGCATCGATACCAACAATTAATGCCTTGTTTTTTAACATAAATTATTCCTCACAATTGTTTTATCCAAGCGCTAATCTTTTCCCAATTCCAATCTACTACAGGAAGATAGCCACATTCATTTGGAATCGTAGCACCGATATGACTATTATTACCATAAATTGCAAGAAGTGGGATACCCTCAACTTTGGCACAGTTCATTTCCCAAATTTGCCCATCGGCATTCTTGGTATTCCTAGTAATGATAGAAATCATACCGTCACACCCTCTAATTCTTGTTCTACATTTAGTTTTCCATTGAGAATCCCACGGTTGCTTAACAGACATATCTACAAATTCAAATGGGGAGTTCGTATTTCGCGATTGTCCCCTTAGTAAATCTCGAAGATTTTCATCTTCAATTGCAAAGCTTATAAAAATTCTTTTCATCTATTTTCTCCTATAAAAGTTTTGACTTTATTATACCACTTTAGAAAACGCTTTATACTATTTTTCCTTCAATTTTATTAAATATTTTCTCTAGTGATTTTTTCCAACAGTATATTTCTTTTTCTAAAATTTTTTCAAAAAAGAAATTAATTTGTGAAGTGTTTTCTAAAGTAAAATCTGATACAGATACAATTTTTTGATCATCCTTTAAAATACCATCAATACGTAAATTTTTTTGCTTAATAATTAAAATGGGAATATTATTTGAAATTGCCATAGCACCTTCAATTTGACAAAAAGAACTAGTAATCCATTTTCCATCTAATGATTGTTCTTCAGCTTCAAAAAAAATTTTTATTCTTAACTGCTCCTTTTTTTAAAATACCAGATTGAATATATGTATGTCCAAAAGCTAAGATGACCATACCGTAACATCTTTTTATCATTTCATTCAAAACAGTTAAAGATTCATATGGTGAATAATCTTTTGCTTGCAATGTTATACTTTCAATATTGTACTTATCTAAGGTACTTTTTAATTTTTCGATAAAGTACTGTTGTTCTTTAGTAAATGGATTGGGTCTACTCAAAAAAACTCTTATTTTTTTATTATTCACACCAGA
>NZ_GG730097.1:687786-693792 GCF_000162495.1 Streptococcus sp. M143
TACAAAGCACCCAAATAGGTTTATAATAGCATGATTATTGATAAAGGAGATTTTTATGGATTATAAACTTATTTCTACTTACTTAGATTATTGCAAAACTCATAAGCGTTTGAGTTCACACACGATTCGCGCTTATAAGAATGATCTTATGCAATTTTATAACTCAGACTATGATAATGTCGAATCCTATATCGAACACTTAACACAATCTAACATAAAAACGAATACATTAAGAAGAAAAATTGCTTGTATGAAGGTGTTTTATAACTATCTAAAATACCAGAACATAATTGAAGAGAATCCCTTCAATCAATTGCGCTTTCAATTTAGAACTGAAAAAATATTGCCTAAAACGATACCGTATGACGTTCTGAAAAGCATTTTTTTATATTTAGAGCAGAGAGTAGTTCTATCTAAAACTGATTATCAAAAACAACACGCTGAAAGAAATCTACTAATTATTTCACTTTTACTTTCAACAGGCATTAGAATTTCTGAACTTTGCCATATTCATCTCAAAGACATTAATCTTTCCAATAAGACACTCCATATTATAGGAAAGGGTAAGAAAGAACGTATCCTATTTTTAGGAGATCAAAAAACATTCAATTTATTAGAAACATATATAAATAAAACAAGAAATGAATTCAACGATTTCTTGTTTCCAGGGAAACATTCACTTAAACCATTGTCAGAGCAAAGTGTACGTTTAATTTTAAAGAGAATCGTTGAACAAAACAGCTTATTTAGAACTATTACACCACATATGTTTAGACATAGCTTTGCAACAATGCTTCTGGATAATGATGTAGATATTCGATACATTCAACAAATTCTTGGACACAGTTCTATATCAGTCACACAAATCTATACTCATGTATCTCATTCAAAACAAAAAGAAATACTTAGTTCTTTTAATCCTATATCAGCGATTCATTCTGAAATCGAGTAAGAGACATCTCCAATGTCTACAATTCACTTCATCTCAAATTGATTTTTATAGTTCAATCTTAGTTAATAGATTTTATACTCAGCAAAAGCAAAAAACATAGAAACTTCACTTTGAACCATCATTTATACTATATTCTGTATTAAGAGCTCTGTGATTGTTTTTCTAAAATACAGTCTTCAAATATCCTTAAATAAAACAAAAAAGTTTTGTCAAAAAAACAATTCCTGGATAAAATGAAGTAAATCTTCTCACAATAAAGCGTATAGTATCAAGTTTTTTCAACATCTGATACTATGCGTTTTTCTTATTTTTAAGACTTTTTGCCTTGCCTTTTACTTACTGGTGAGATTCACAATGAGTTTAGTTTTTGTAAGCAGATTGTTAGCAATAGAGAAAAAAACTGCCAAATTTCTAATCTACTTTATTCTATATTATTCATTAACTAAAAAACTCTTAAGAATAGCGCTATATCAACATTCCTAAGAGTTTTTTATAATATAGTATCCAACCTACAATATGGCAATTTTTCTATTGCTGGTAGGGTTTGTCTACGTTCTGAATCTACCTTCTCAGTAGATTTTCTCTTTTTAAAATTTATTTCCAAGCGCCACTGCCATCTACATAATAGCCATCTGGTGTGCGTGTATTGCGAAGCATATTACCAGATGATGCGAGATAGTACCACTTACCATTATCTTTGACCCAACCTGTTGCCATTGAACCTGAGTCCTTTAAGTAATACCAAGAACCATTATCATACAGCCAATCAGCTGAAATCATGGCTCCTGATGACTTAAAGGCATACCAGCTTCCACCTTGATATAGCCATGTTTGATTAAACATAACCCCTTCATCATCCATAAAGTACCAGCTTCCCTGATCCTTGATCCAAGAATTTTGAACTAATTGACCTTGTTTTTGATAGTACCAGTTTTGGTTTGATTTCAGCCAGCTTTCTGCTTTTACAATTAGATAAAGTTCTTGGAAAGATCCTCCATCCTTATAGTAATGACTGATAGTTTCTGGTTTTGCAAGTTTCAACTTACCATTGTCATAGTCTACCCAACCATATACTTTTTGACCATTGACAGTCTTTGGTAAGGTGGCAGTGTAAGTCTTGGTTTGATAGTCCCATTTTGTATCAAGGTAGGTGTAACGATTCTTCCCATTTTTAACACTCTCTATTCCATAACGATCAATTCATCTTGTCACATACCTTAGCCCGAAACATCCACACCAAATCTTTTTGAAAACTGTTTAAAGCTTTGTACTTTCTTTCTAAGTTCATAGAACTGAACCTTAACCTAATTTGTCAATTCCATAATTAAAATAAGGACATTCCAATAAAAGAAGTCCTTTTTTAACACTAGTATAAATCAAAGACATTTTCATGATCCATTTTATTCTATAGTCATTAACCAAAGTATAATTTTTGGTCAAATTTTGGTCATGGTTTGGTCATAGAAGTAAAAAATACTAACTTATTTTCAAAAACTAAATGTGATGATTGCTGTTAAATAAACACTTTGAATATTCTTTATTTTTCTTTGTTTTACTAAGAATGCCCCCTGCAGGAATCGAACCTGCAACTACTCCTTAGGAGGGAGTTGTTATATCCATTGAACTAAGGGAGCTAGAGAAAAACTCTGCTGGATAAGCAGAGTTTTTTTGTCGAATTAACGACGGATTTCTTTGATACGAGCTGCCTTACCTTGAAGTGCACGCAAGTAGTACAATTTCGCACGACGTACTTTACCGTAACGAACAACTTCAATTTTTTCAACACGTGGAGTGTGGATTGGGAAGATACGCTCAACACCTACACCGTTAGAGATTTTACGAACTGTGTAGTTTTCTGAGATACCAGCACCTTTACGTGCGATAACAACACCTTCAAAAATCTGGATACGTTCACGGTTACCTTCGACAACTTTCGCGTGTACACGAACAGTGTCACCAGGACGGAATGATGGGATATCTGTACGAAGTTGACCTTCAGTCAAGCTTTGGATTAATGGATTCATTTTATTCTCCTATCTTTGTCAATCTTGAGGAACCTTCCTCAGCGGATAAACTGTATTTTTGTGCGTCCATTACACACAAGATACAGTTTACCAAATTTCCAACTAAAAGTAAAGAAATTTATAGCAGAATTCCTAAAAAAATCGCTAGAAAACCGCCTAGGTAAGTTAAGAGAAAATAGCTAAAAAATTCTTTCTTGTCACTTAACAGTTTTTGCAGTTCGTCATTCAGAGTTGAAAAGGTCGTCAACCCACCACAGAAACCTGTCGCTAGGATCGCATAGACTTCCTTAGACTCCACATGATTGTAGAGCAAGCCAATTAAAAAACAGCCGAGAAGATTGGCTATGAGAGTTCCTAGAGGAAGTTTAGAAGATTGATTGTATCGGGAAAAGAAATACCTCACTAGGGCTCCGAAGCCACAAGCGATTGCAAGATAGACGATTACCATTTCTTCCTCCCTAGATAATAAGCCAAGAGCAGACCTCCGCCAATACTCAAAAGTAGGTAGATGCCTAAACTAAGATAACGTCCTGTATCAAGCAGTTTCACAGCATCAAGCATTAGACTAGAAAAGGTTGTTAAACCACCGCAAAAGCCTGTACCCAGTGCCAAAACCAAACCTTTACTGCTTCCCTTATAGACCAGATAGCCTTTTACCAGATAGACCAAGCAGAAAATTCCCAGATAGTTGGCAAGGAGGGTTCCCCAAGGAAAGTCAGGACTGACTGGCAACTGACTAGATAGAAAATAGCGGACAAGGCCACCCAACATAGCAGCTAAAAAAATCCCTAGCGGATAGAATTGTTCTTTTTTCATTTGATGTTTTGTTCCTGATAATCACGCGAACGTTTAAGAATATCTGAAAAAGTCGCAACAATGGTTTCTTGATAATTCTTATTGGTTACACGACTTCTTACCTTTTCAAAAATGACTTCTTCTCGCTTGCTATCTAAAATAGGTTTTCCTGAGGCTTTCTTATAGGCAACTACACCCTCAACCAACTGCATGCGTTCTTCCAAGAGCTTAACAATCTGGTCATCGATTTGATCAATTTCTTGCCGAATACTATCTAAATCCATAGCGTCTCCTCCTTTATTTGAATTATTGTATCAAAAAGCCACCAAATAGGCTAGTAAAATCTAGTTAAACTACTAAAAACTGCACTGACTCCTTCCAGTCAGCGCAGCTTGATTCCTATCCTACTTTTGCAGCCAATTCTTCTGCGAATTGTTCCAAGCGTTCGATATCTTCTTCTTCAGCAGAGAGATCAACTTTGACACACTCTGAACCTTTTTCTGCTCCAGTTGAAACAAAAACACGGTCAAAGTCATCGACAGCCTTACAGAATTCGTCGTAGAAGGTATCACCTGAACCAACAACTCCGTAGATTTTACCATTCAAGTTGAGATCTGCTAGGTCTTCGTAGAAGTCCATCATCTCATCTGGCAATTCTCCATCTCCGTAGGTGTAAGTCGCAACAATTGCGATATCAGCTTCCAAGAAGTCTGAAGCGTCAACAGTCGTACATTCATCAACATCGACATCCAAGCCCAAATCACGCAATTTATCTGCCACAATATCTGCAATTTCTTCGGTATTACCGGTCATACTGGCAAATACAATTTTTGCTAATGCCATATCGTCCTCCTCAATTTATCTTTCTCCATTATATCATATCTTTTTCATTTTAAAAATAAAAATTCTTGTGCTACAATGAAATGAGAAAGAATTGAGGTTATTTATGGAAATTTGCCAGCAAATCTTAGAGAAAATCAAAGAATACGATACCATTATCATTCATCGTCATATGAAACCAGATCCTGATGCCTTGGGAAGTCAGGTAGGCTTGAAAGCTCTTCTCAAACACCATTTTCCAGAAAAGACCATCAAAGCAGTCGGTTTTAAAGAACCTACTTTGACTTGGATGGCGGAAATGGATACTGTCCAAGACAGTGACTACCAAGGAGCTCTTGCTATTATTTGTGATACAGCGAACCGTCCTCGTATCGATGATAAACGCTATGAACAAGCTGATTTCACCATCAAAATCGATCACCATCCAAATGATGATATCTATGGTGACCTATCTTGGGTGGATACAAGTTCAAGCAGTGCCAGTGAGATGATTGCATTATTTGCTCAAGAAAACCAGCTGGCTTTGTCTAGTGAAGCGGCACGACTTCTCTATGCAGGAATTGTCGGGGACACAGGACGTTTTCTCTACCCGTCAACTAGTGCCCGTACCTTTAGAATAGCTGGCCAGCTCCGAGAAGTTGATTTTGATTTTGCTGGATTGTCTCGTCAGATGGATACCATGAGCTTCAAGATTGCGAAACTTCAAGGCTTTGTCTATGATCATTTAGAAGTTGATGAGAATGGAGCCGCACGCGTTCTGCTTACTCAAGACATCTTGAAAAAATATAAGGTTACGGATGCTGAAACGGCGGCGATTGTCGGAGCACCTGGTCGAATTGATACCGTTAAGGCTTGGGCTATCTTTGTTGAGCAAGCTGATGGTCACTTCCGTGTACGTATGCGCAGTAAAATCACTCCTATCAATGAAATTGCCAAACAACACGATGGGGGAGGCCATCCATTAGCCAGTGGTGCCAATTCCTATAGTCTAGAAGAAAATGAAATCATCTACCAAAAGTTAAAAAACTTGCTTAAAAACTGATAAAATACTTGCCAAACTTTTCAGAATCTGATAGACTAGTAAGGTAACAATCTATGGCTCGCAAAGAGACCATGGCAGAAAGGAAATATTGCAAAATGAAAAAAGATATCCATCCAGAATATCGCCCAGTTATCTTCATGGACACAACTACTGGTTACAAATTCCTTAGCGGTTCAACAAAACGCTCTAACGAAACTGTTGAGTTCGAAGGCGAAACTTACCCATTGATCCGTGTGGAAATTTCATCAGACTCACACCCATTCTACACTGGACGTCAAAAGTTCACCCAAGCAGATGGACGTGTGGATCGTTTCAACAAAAAATACGGTCTCAAATAATAAAAAAAGAACAGT
>NZ_GG730097.1:694360-731658 GCF_000162495.1 Streptococcus sp. M143
ACTTCTTTTTATGAATCAACCACTACTATTATCTCAATATCAAGCTTCAAGCTAGTGCCGAGAACTAATTTGAACAAGTTTAAAAAATATCGAAAAGAAGCTTGATATTGAGAATGGTCAAGATGATTGAAACTGCGTAACCTAGGATGGTATTCCACTTGGCATTGGTGAATTCTCCCATCAGTGACTTCTTAGAGGTCAGATAAATTAAGGGGAAAATTGAAAACGGAAGAGCGATTGACAGAAAAACCTGTGAATAGACCAATAACTGATCCAAGGTTTTTTCTTGATGTCCAAACAAGACGGCTACAATAATCACAGGGAGCAAGGCAAAAATACGGGTACCGATACGGATAATCCACTGAGGCAATTTCAGATGTAAGAAACCTTCCATGACAATCTGTCCCGTTAAGGTACCTGTAATGGTCGAATTCTGGCCACTTGCTAAGAGGGCTAGGGCAAATAAAGTTGACAGAGTTGAACTAGCTATCGCTCCTGCTATTGTCGAATCCTGTAAAGCATTGTACATTTGGGAGAATGCCGAAATTTCAGATGCATGCCCAAAAAAGAGAGAGGCCCCTAAAATAAGAAGCAAGGAATTGACAATAAAGGCTAGGGACAGCTGGATATTTGAATCCCAGGTCATAAAACGCACGGCTTTTCGAACATCCTTCTTATCTTTGTGATTGATTTTCCTTGTCTGGGATAGGGATGAATGAAGATAGAGATTATGGGGCATGACTGTCGCTCCTACAATTCCTAGAGCCAAGGTCAATTGGCTTTCATGACCTGGCAATGGTGTTTCAAATAATGTAGGAGTCGGTAAATAACCACTAAAGATTCCCTGGATACTTGGATTGGATAAAGCTACCAGATAGGTAAAGATGGCTAATATGGTTAAAATAAGGGTCGTAACAATGGCTTCAATTTTTTTGAAGCCAAATTTCATCAACAACAACAAAAGAAATACATCTAAAACAGTTAAGAGGATAGCGACCATAATCGGTATTTTAAATAAAAGATTTAAGGCAATCGCTGAGCCTAGAACCTCAGCTAAGTCTGTCGCCATTAAAGCTAATTCTAAAATCACCCAAAGACTATAGCGAAGCCATTTGGGAGCATGATGAGCTGTTGCCTGTGCTAGGTCCATCCTAGTCACGATACCGAGCTTTCCAGCCATCTGTTGCAGCTGCATGGCAATGATGGATGAAATTAAAATAACAAATAAAAGACTGTACTTGTAGGAGGCACCACCAACCACACTGGTAATCCAGTTTCCAGGATCCATATATCCAACTGCTACAAGGGCTCCAGGTCCTAAAAATGCTTTTAGATTTTGCCAAAAATGATTGTTATTCGGAGTTTCAATAGATTGGTTGATCTCAGAAAGAGAGACTTTTTTGTAAGAAGACATCGGAATTTAACACTTTCTAATCTGTCTTTACCTATTTTCTTAATGGATTTTTTGAAAATATCATGAAAATAGTTTCCTATTTCCAATTCTTCCTTATTATATCACATTTTGGAATGATTCTTCAGGAAAGAATGATAGTTGAAATAAGCAAGATCTATATTGCAAAAAGCCAGCGTTTTCTACGCTGACTTTTTAACTGTAAAAATTTTTTCTCAACTAGATTGCTTCTGTGACAAAACTACGGCTTTCCAGCACTTTGAGCATGGCATTGGCTGTGTCTAGGGCTGTGAAGAGTGGCACCCCGTGTTCAATGGCTGAACGGCGGATTTGCTCTCCATCTTCGTCAGCAGTTCGTTTTGTTCCAACAGTATTGATGATCGCTTGGATTTTTCCTTTGCGGACAAAGCTTGGAATGTCCTTCTCATCGTCACCAATCTTACCAACAGGTTGGGCATGTAGTCCATGACTGGCAAAGAAGGCTGCAGTTCCTTCTGTCGCAAGGATACCGTAACCGATATTTTGGAAACGTCGAGCCAAGTCCAAGGCTTCTTCTTTGGCATCATCTGCGATGGTAAAGACTACATTTCCAAAGGTTGGCAAATGTAGATAAGAAGCTTCAAAGGCTTTATAGAGAGCTTTTTCGAGAGTCGTATCAGAACCCATAACTTCCCCTGTTGACTTCATTTCAGGACCGAGCAAGCTATCTACCTTAGCTAACTTGGTGAAGGAGAAGACTGGCGCCTTGATATGAACGCGTGTACTTTCAGGGTAAAGTCCATCTTGGTAGCCAAGTTCTTCAAGACTTTGCCCAAGAATGAGCTTGGTCGCTACCTGAGCCATAGGAATATTAGTTACCTTAGAAAGGAATGGAACCGTACGGCTGGCACGCGGATTGACCTCAATAACGTAGACTTTTTCATCCTTGATGACAAACTGAATGTTCATCATTCCGAGACAGTTAAGGCCGATTGCAAGACGTTTGGTGTAGTCTGCGATAGTTTCCTGAACCTTTTGCGACAAGGTTTGTGGTGGGTAAACGGCCATTGAGTCACCTGAGTGGACACCGGCACGTTCGATGTGCTCCATGATACCAGGGATGAGGACATTTTCTCCGTCTGAAATAGCATCGACTTCGCACTCTTGCCCAACGATGTAAGAGTCAACAAGGACTGGGTGGTCTGGACTAGCCTTAACAGCGGTACGCATGTAAGAACGAAGGTCTTCTTCGTTTTCCACGATTTCCATAGCACGTCCACCTAAAACATAAGATGGGCGAACTAAGACTGGGAAGCCAATCTTGCGAGCTGCAAGCACTGCTTCTTCTTCATTGGTAGCCGTTTGTCCTGGTGGCTGTGGAATATCCAAGTCTTTAAGAGCTTGCTCGAAGAGGTCACGATCTTCGGCGCGGTCTAGGTCAGCGACTTGTGTACCAAGGATGGTCACACCTGCTTTTGCCAAAGGCTCCGCAAGGTTGATGGCTGTTTGACCACCAAACTGAACGATAACACCTTTTGGTTGCTCCAAGTCGATAACATTCATGACATCTTCGAATGTCAATGGTTCAAAGTAGAGCTTATCAGATACAGAGAAGTCCGTAGAAACGGTCTCTGGGTTTGAGTTCATGATAATAGCTTCATAACCAGCAGCCTGGATAGCCTTAACTGAGTGAACAGTTGCGTAGTCAAACTCAACCCCTTGACCGATACGGATTGGACCTGAACCTAGGACTAGAACGGATTCCTTATCAGACTTGATAGACTCATTTTCCCAACCATAGGTTGAATAGAAATATGGAGTTTCTGATTCAAATTCTGCGGCACAGGTATCAACCATCTTGTATACTGGAACAATCTTGTTTTCCAAGCGAAGGTGGCGAACCTGGCCAGCTGTCGTTTCCCAGAGTTCAGCAATCTTACGGTCTGAGAAACCATTAAGTTTGGCAGTTTTCAAGATTTCTAAATCTTGTGGATGGGCACCCAATTCCTGCTCAATTTCAAAGATGTGCAAGAGTTTATCTAGATAAAAGATATCAATCTTAGTCAATTCAGCAATTTCTTCTGGTGTGTAACCACGGCGAATGGCCTCTGATACGTAGAAGAGACGATCATCTTGGGCCTTGACAACCTTTTCAATCAAGGCATCATCCGAAACAGATGCAAGTTCAGGCATTTCATTGTGGTGAACCCCAATTTCAAGTGAACGACAGGCTTTTAGAAGAGATTCCTCGATGTTACGACCAATGGCCATGACTTCCCCAGTCGCCTTCATTTGGGTACCTAAACGGCGTTCTCCCTTTTCAAACTTGTCAAATGGGAAACGTGGAATCTTGGCAACGACGTAGTCGAGGGCTGGCTCAAACATAGCGTAGGTTGAACCTGTAACTGGGTTGATAACCTCATCCAAGGTCAAACCGACAGCAATCTTGGCAGCCAATTTGGCAATCGGGTAACCCGTCGCCTTAGAAGCAAGGGCTGAAGAACGCGATACACGAGGATTTACTTCGATAACATAATACTTAAAGCTGTGCGGATCAAGGGCTAGCTGAACGTTACATCCACCTTCAATCTTGAGGGCACGAATAATGCTCAAGCTCGCGTCACGAAGCATTTGGTTTTCATAGTCTGACATGGTTTGCGCAGGGGCAAATACAATGGAATCTCCTGTGTGAATCCCAACTGGGTCAAAGTTTTCCATGTTACAAACAACCAGAGCATTGTCAGCTGAGTCACGCATGACTTCGTATTCGATTTCCTTGAAACCTGCAATGGAACGCTCAATCAAACATTGGGTAACAGGTGACAGTTTCAACCCATTTTCAGCGATTTCACGCAATTCTTCCTCGTTGGCACACATACCACCACCAGTACCACCAAGTGTGAAAGCTGGACGAACAATCACTGGGTAGCCGATTGATGCCGCAAAGGCAACAGCTTCTTCCACTGTGTTGACAATTTCAGATTCTGGGATTGGTTGCTCAAGCTCTTCCATCAATTGTTTAAAGAGGTCACGATCCTCTGCTTGGTCGATGGCAGACAATTTAGTACCTAGTAGTTCGACACCAAGCTCATCTAAGATACCATTTTTAGACAATTCCATGGCCATATTGAGCCCTGTTTGCCCACCAAGAGTTGGAAGCAGAGCATCTGGACGTTCCTTACGGAGAATACGTATCACAAACTCAAGTGTAATCGGTTCAATATAAACCTTGTCCGCAATCTCCTTGTCCGTCATGATAGTGGCAGGATTTGAGTTCACCAAGACAACCTCATATCCTTCCTCTTTCAACGACAAGCAGGCCTGGGTCCCCGCGTAGTCAAACTCAGCAGCCTGACCAATAATAATCGGACCAGAACCAATCACCATAATTTTTTGAATATCAGTACGTTTAGGCATTTATAAGATATTAAGGGCGTCAAGCGGACAAAGCTAAAATAGGAGTTATGACGAAGAACTATCAGTTCTAGGAATAACTATCTTTTTAGCACCGTCCGTAGCCCGTATTCAGTTCAGAAAATACGGACCACCCTTCTCCTTTCTATTCGGCAACTCTCAGGTTGCCATTAAATAAATTCTCCAACGATTTTTTAGCGAAACGATACTTTTCGGTAAAAAATCTAGTGCAGGGAGTTTTTAGTTCGCACAATAGCGACTAAAAGAAACGACCTGCCTTTCTATTCGTCGCCTCACAGAGCGACATTAAATAAATTCTCCGATGATTTTTCAATAATAAATCGAGTGTAAAAATTTTCATCATCTCATTGCTCAACTAAAAGAAAGGACTTGCCTTTTTATTCGACAAGCCTCTGACGGAGTTTCCTATATCAGCGATTAGCAGATTTAAACGACTCCATCATTTCGATAAATTCATCAAAGAGATAGCTTGCATCATGCGGTCCTGGAGCTGCATCTGGGTGGAATTGCACAGAGAAACCTGGTTGGTATCTGTGACGCACACCTTCAACTGACTTGTCATTGATTTCTTCATGGGTAATAATCAAATGCTCTGGCAAATCCTCACGGCTAACCGCATAACCATGGTTCTGGCTAGTAAAGTCTACTCGGCCTGTTGCAATTTCACGCACCGCGTGGTTAAATCCACGGTGACCAAACTTCATCTTGTAGGTCTTAGCACCATTTGCCATAGCAAAAAGTTGATGTCCCATACAGATACCAAAGATCGGAATTTTCCCTTGCACACCACGAATCATATCGAGTGCCTGGGGGACATCTTCTGGATTTCCTGGACCATTTGACAACATGACCCCGTCAGGATGGAGATGGAGAATCTCTTCTGCTGTTGTTGTGTATGGAACAACGGTCACGTTACAGTTACGCTTAGATAGTTCGCGTAAGATGGAGTGTTTGAGACCAAAGTCTACCAATACGACACTCAATCCAACTCCAGGAGCAGGATAAGCTGTCTTAGTAGAGACTTGCTTGATATTATCTGTCGGTAGAACTGTCGCTTGGAGCTGGTCTATGATATGGTCCATCGTATCACCAACATGCGTAAGGGTTGCACGCATGGTACCATGCTTACGGATAATTTTTGTCAAAGCCCGGGTATCAATTCCTGAGATACCTGGTATTTTCTTCGCTTTCAAGAATTCATCCAAGGTCATTTGATTGCGCCAGTTGCTGGCTCTACTCGCTTCTTCAAAAACTACTACTCCCTTGCAGGTAGGAGTGATTGACTCGTAGTCGTCACGGTTAATTCCATAATTTCCCACCAAAGGGTAGGTAAAGGTTAAGATTTGTCCATTATAAGACTGGTCTGTAATGGATTCTTGGTAACCAGTCATCCCTGTGTTAAAGACGATTTCCCCTGTTACATCAATATCTGCTCCGAAGGCCTTGCCTTCAAATACTGTACCATCTTCTAATACTAGAAGTCGTTTTTTCATCTACTCACCTCTCGTTGATGCTCTCAGACATCTTTTAACGCTTTGTGCCTTATTTTGCTTTTCTGTAGGCCAGCACAGATTCTAAAATTGCCATTCTGACAAAGACACCGTTGGTCATTTGCTGAACAATACGTGATTTCGGTGCTTCTACCAAGTGATCAGCGATTTCCACGTCACGATTGACTGGAGCTGGGTGCATAAGGATTGCTTTTTCTTTTAGGCGGTCATAGCGTTCTTGTGTCAATCCATGCTGGTTATGATAGTCTTCTTTTGAAAATCCTGTCACAATTTCATGACGTTCATGCTGCACACGAAGAAACATCATAACATCTACTTGATCAATCACCTCATCAATTGATACAAATCGACCGTAATGTTCAAACTCCTCACTTCTCCATTCCTCAGGACCTGCAAAGTAAAGCTCCGCTCCCAAGCGTTTAAGGATTTGCATATTAGACTTAGCTACCCGTGAGTGGTTGAGGTCGCCAGCGATAGCCACCTTAAGACCTTCAAAATGTCCAAATTCTTCATAAATTGTCATCAAATCAAGCAAACTTTGGCTAGGGTGTTGCCCTGAACCGTCCCCACCATTGATAATCGAAGTTGTGATGGTCGGGCTAGCAATCAATTCTCTGTAGTAGTCCACCTCTGGGTGACGAATGACACAGGCATCCACTCCTAGCGCAGACAGCGTCAAGATCGTGTCATAGAGTGTTTCACCCTTATTCACTGAACTGGTCTTCACATCGAAATCCAAAAGATCAAGTCCAAGTTTCAGTTCTGCTACCTCAAAGGATTTGTGGGTACGAGTTGAACTTTCAAAGAAAAGGTTGGAAACGATATGTTGTTCCTCATAAGAAGCACTCGCTCCGTTTTTAAATTCGATTCCTCGTTTAATCAATTTCATTACTTGTTCTACAGTAAGGTCTTCCATAGAAACGACATGTTGTAAAGCTTGTTGATTTTCTGACATTTTTTTACTCCTTTTAGTGTTTTAGGCTTGTTCTGTGATTAGTACTCTGTCTTGTCCATCTAGTTCTGTCATCTCTACGATAATTTCTTCAGAACGACTGGTTGGGATGTTTTTTCCAACATAGTCCGGACGGATTGGAAGTTCTCTGTGGCCACGATCAACCAAGACTGCCAAACTCACACGAGCAGGGCGACCATGGCTGACGATGTTATCAATAGCTGCACG
This sequence comes from Streptococcus sp. M143, assembly GCF_000162495.1. Lineage (NCBI taxonomy): Bacteria > Bacillati > Bacillota > Bacilli > Lactobacillales > Streptococcaceae > Streptococcus > Streptococcus sp. M143. The sequence goes on from NZ_GG730097.1 coordinate 701,877, forward strand.
AATAGTACGACCAGTGTAGAGTACATCGTCGACCAAGATAACTTCCCGATCTGTCACATCAACAGAGATTACAGAGGTATCTTCTCCACTTTTAACATCGTCACGGAAAGGCTTGGTATCCAGTTCTACCACTGGAACTGAAAGAGATTCTAACTGTTCCAAACGTTCTTGGATACGGCGAGCGATAAAGACACCTCGCGTTTTAATACCAGCCAAAACGATTTTATTCAAATCTTTGTTTCGCTCAATAATCTCGTAGGTAATCCGAGTAATCGCTCGTTTGACGGTCAATTCATCTACAACTTCTTTTGTCCTCATGACAAACCTCCAAAAAGAAAAGTCTCCTTCTACAAGGAGACTTGAAATGTATAGCCAAGCGAGCCCAACTGTAAACAGTATAGACTTCACCCTTCTACTTTATCGCGCTCCTTGCCTGCCTCACGGGACAGGTTTAAAGGAATATTTTATTGTTATTACTATATCACAAAGAAAGGATCAATGCAAGAAAAAAACATAAAATTTTCATCTTATAACGAACTAAAATCATATAATTGTGGATAGTGATCGCATTCTGGGTTCTTTGGGTGACAGATAGCCCGTCCAAAGTAAATCATAGCTTGATGGGCTGACAACCATTTCTCTGGAGGCAGAACATCCATGACACGTTTTTCTACTTCGAGGGGCGTAGCTGATTTTTTAACGATATCGTGATGCTTACAGATACGCTCAACATGAGTATCAACTGCAAAGGCTGGAATTCCAAAGCCCACACTCATGACTACGTTGGCTGTTTTGCGTCCAACACCTGCTAGGCTTTCTAATTCCTCTCGAGTCTGAGGCACTTGACCATCAAAATCGTCTAGTAACTGTTGAGCACATTTTTTAAGGAATTTAGCCTTATTTCGATACAGTCCCAGACGAGAAATGTATGAAGCAATTTCACTTTCAGTCGCTACAGACATGGCTTGTGGCGTTGGAAAAGCAGCAAAGAGACCTGGTGTAGCCTTATTTACCGCAGCATCTGTGGTCTGGGCTGACAGCATCACTGCAACCAAGAGTTCAAAATGATTGGTAAAATCAAGACTAGGCTTAGCATCTGGGAAAAGGGCAATAATTTCCTCAATGACATGACGAGCACGTTTCTTGGATAAAACCATCTACTCGTCTCCATCAAATAGTCCTTGCAAGCCAGCAAATGGACTGTTTTCTTCTTTCTTGACTGCTTGTTGGGTCTGGTATTCTTCCTCAGTCATGATTTGCCAGTCATTTCCAGACACAAAACCTTGTCCCGCCTCTTCTTCTGCTGTTAAGACTTTGATAGGAATATTGAGCAAGATATTATCTGCTACGCTCTCAGCAAGGTCGATTTCCCCATTTTCAATAGGCAAAACCAAGTCATCATCTAAAACTTCTTGGTCCAGTTGGTTGGTCGCTCCTTCCATGAAGACCTCTGTGACTGGATAAGACTCTGCCAACTCAACTGGCTCCATACTGCGGCTGGAAGCAAGAACGATGGTATAAGATAACTGATAATCTAGGAAATACATACGGTCTTCGTACTGGACCTTTCCCACTGCTAGGATATCTTTGACATCTAAAATTTCTTGATTACGGGTACGTAAGTCTGCGACAAGGTCTAAAGTTTGTTCAAAGTGTAGGCCTTCAGGCTGCTTACGAATTTCTTGAATATTTAACTTCATATTTCCTCCATAAAGATGTACTCACTTGATTATACCATGAAAAGGCTACAAGTCAGCCTTCCAAACTTTGATATTAAAATCTCCTTTTTAACATATTTACTATGACATATTTTCTGTTTAGTGCTATACTATAGGCAAGAATACATTAGAGCAAGGAGGATGCTCACATGGAAGACAAGGCACTCATCACTGAAGCTTACCAACTACTTTCCGAGTTAAATCAAAGTTTCCAAAATTGCAAACAAGGTACAGCCGATGATTTCCGTCTACAAGAACTGCTGAACAGCACTCTCAAGGAACTTAAAAAAGTGGAAAAGCTTGACAACAGTATCTTAATCGACCTTGAGAAATTCTACCAACGTACCAGTCTACTGATTGGACTAGGTAGCCTAAAACTAAGCGATCAAGCACGCACCGCTTGGCGGAACTATGACAAGTTCCATTACGAGCATGTCAGACACGTACTGACTCTCTATGGACCTGTTTTCGGATTTTAGAGTTTATAATTTTGGATTTACTATTGACAAAATTTCCTGAAAGGTATAGGATAGAGGTACTAATACTCGGAGGTAAGGGAGACATGAACAACTAATCTATCAAATAAAGAACTTTATTTAGTAGATCTTGTTTTTGTCTCTTTTTGTGTGCTCTTTTATGCTCTTTTTCTGGCATTTTATACTCAATGAAAATCAAAGAGCAAACTAGGAAGCTAGCCGCAAGCTGTACTTGAGTACGGTAAGGCGACACTGACGTGGTTTGAATTTGATTTTTGAAGAGTATTAATAGAGTTTTGGACAGTGACTTTGGCTCTACTAGATAAAGTAGAGCTTTTTGTTATGCACTATCGACATTCTAGAAAGGGAAACAATATGATAAAAATCAATCATCTAACTATCACGCAAAACAAAGATTTACGAGATCTTGTATCTGACCTAACCATGACTATCCAAGACGGAGAAAAGGTTGCTATTATTGGTGAAGAAGGAAATGGTAAATCGACTTTACTACGAGCTTTAATTGGGGAAGCATTACCTGATTTTACTATCAGGGGCGACATCCAGTCTGATCTTCAATCACTGGCCTACATTCCTCAAAAACTCCCCGAGTTTCTGAAAAGTAGGACTCTCCATGACTACTTCTTTTTGGATTCTGCTGATTTAGACTACAGCATTCTTTATCGTTTGGCGGAGGAATTGCATTTTGATAGCGATCGTTTTGCTAGCGATCAAGAAATTGGGAGCCTCTCGGGGGGCGAAGCTTTGAAAATTCAGCTCATCCACGAGTTAGCAAAACCTTTTGAGGTTCTGTTTTTAGATGAACCTTCAAATGACCTAGACCTTGAGACAGTTGATTGGCTAAAAAGACAGATTCAAAAGATTAGGCAAACTGTTATTTTCATTTCCCATGATGAAGACTTTCTTTCTCAAACGGCTGATACTATTGTCCACTTGCGACTGGTCAAGCATCGGAAAGAAGCGGAAACGCTAGTCGAGCATTTAGACTATGATCGCTATAGTGAGCAGAGAAAGGCTAATTTTGCCAGACAAAGTCAGCAAGCTGCTAACGACCAGAGAGCCTATGACAAAACCATGGAAAAACATCGCCGAGTTAAGCAAAATGTAGAAACTGCACTTCGAGCTACCAAAGACAGTACTGCCGGTCGCCTATTGGCTAAAAAGATGAAAACTGTTCTCTCTCAAGAAAAACGTTTTGAAAAGGAAGCTCAGTCCATGACCCAAAAACCACTTGAAGAGGAACAAATCCAACTTTTCTTTTCAGACATCCAACCATTACCGGCTTCTAAAGTCTTAGTCCAACTGGAAAAAGAAAATTTGTCCATTGGCGAGCGCATTTTAGCTCAAGAGTTACGACTAACGGTCCGTGGCCAAGATAAAATCGGTATCATCGGGCCAAATGGTGCTGGAAAATCAACTCTGTTAGCCAAGTTGCAGCAACTACTAAGCGCCAAAAGAGAGATTTCACTTGGTTTTATGCCACAAGATTACCATAAAAAACTACAATTGGATTTATCTCCAGTAGCCTATCTCAGCCAAACTGGGGAAAAAGAGGAACTACAGAAAATCCAATCTCACCTAGCCAGTCTCAATTTCAGCTATCCAGAGATGCACCACCAAATCCGCTCCCTATCTGGCGGGCAACAAGGTAAACTCCTACTTTTGGATTTAGTGTTGCGCAAACCAAACTTTCTCCTTCTGGATGAGCCTACCCGAAATTTCTCACCAACTTCCCAACCCGAGATCAGAAAACTATTTGCCTCTTATCCTGGCGGTCTGATCACTGTTTCACATGATCGACGTTTCTTAAAAGAGGTCTGTACGAGTATCTATCGTTTGACAGAAAATGGTTTGGAAGTCGTCGATTTACAAGATTTATAATTTTTGAACATAGCAAAAATCCAGAGAAATCTCTCTGGATTTTTTTTTACATGTGTTTCAAGCGTTCGATTCGTTCTGAGATAGGTGGGTGGGTATAAAAGAGTTTTTGAAGCCCGCCACCTTTCTTAGGATCATTGATATAAAGAGCGCTGCTGGCATCGTCAACATGGTGATGCATCGGCTCGCTATTGTCCAACTTGCGCAAGGCATTGATCATCCCTTGAGGATTGCGGGTCAGCTCCACACTGGATGCATCCGCTAGAAATTCCCTCTGACGGGAAATGGCAAGCTGCACCAAGGTTGCTGCGAGAGGTGCTAGAACAATGGCTAAGAGAGAGATAATAAGCATGATAATCTCCAAACCATTTCCATCGCGATCATTATCACTCCGTCTGCGACCTGCCCCACCCCACCACATCATCCGTCCTGCCATACTAGACAGAAGGGTAATGGCACTTGCAAGGGCAACAGCAATGGTCGAAATGCGGATATCGTAGTTTCGGATATGACTGACTTCATGCCCCATAACAGCTTCTAGCTCCTCACGATTCATGATAGCTAAGAGACCCGACGTTGCTGCTACTGCGGCATTCTGCGGATTCGAACCTGTTGCAAAAGCATTTAAAGAAGAATCCTCAATGATGAAAACACGCGGCATAGGAATCTGAGCGACCATGGCCATATCTTCCACTACATGGTAGAGGTCTGGCGCTGTTTGCTCATCAACCTCATGCGCCCCATTCATGGACATGACAATCTCTGTTGATTGAAAGATCATGGTCAGAGCGTAGATAAGACCTATAATCAAGGCAATAATCATGCCGCCAAGACCTGAACGCATAAAGAGATAGCCAACCGCATAACCAACCAAGGCCAAGAGAAGGAAGAAAACCAGCAACAAAATCCAAGTTTTTCGTTTATTGCTCGCAATTTGATCAAACAACATCTTAGTCACCTAAACCGCTAAAGTCAACTTTAGGAACTGCCTTTTCCTCTTCAGGTGTTTGAAGGAAGTCTGCAGCTTTAAAGCCAAATAGTCCTGCGATGATGTTACTTGGGAAGCTTTCAAGTTTTACATTGTAGTTGCTGACAACACTGTTGTAGAGTTGGCGAGAGTATGAAATTTTATTTTCAGTATTGGTCAACTCCTCTTGCAATTTAACAAAGTTTGCACTAGCTTTCAAGTCTGGGTAATTCTCTGCTACTGCAAAGATACCAGAAATCTGGCGGGTAAGGGCATCACTGGCCTTCATAGCTTCAGCTGGTGAAGTTGCTGTAGCTACTTGTCTACGAAGTTCTGTTACTTTTTCCAAAGTAGAACCTTCATATTTCGCATATCCTTTGACTGTTTCAATCAAGTTTGGCAAAAGATCATTTCGACGCTTCAACTGAACATCGATCTGGCTCCAAGCCTCCTTGGTTTGCATACGATTTCTAACCAAACCGTTATAGCTAACAATCACAAAAATAACAATCAGAGCCAAAACTCCAAGAATAATCCAAATCATAATCTTTTTCCTTTCTGCTTTTAGATTACTACCAGTATATCAAAATTTTAATGAATATGGTAAAATAAGATGATACTAGAGAAGGAAACTACTATGAAACCAGAAACATTTTACAGCCTACTAGCTGAGCAAAATCTTCCACTTTCGGACCAGCAAAAGAACCAATTTGAACGCTATTTTGAGCTCTTGGTCGAGTGGAATGAAAAAATTAACCTGACCGCTATTACAGACAAAGAAGAAGTTTATCTCAAACATTTTTATGATTCGATTGCTCCCATCCTGCAAGGTTTAATTTCAAATGAAACTATCAAACTTCTTGATATCGGAGCTGGGGCAGGATTTCCTAGTCTTCCTATGAAAATCCTCTATCCTCAGCTAGATGTGACCATCATTGATTCGCTCAATAAGCGCATCAACTTCCTTCAGCTTTTGGCTCAGGAGTTGGATTTGGATGGTGTTCACTTCTACCATGGACGCGCTGAAGACTTTGCCCAAGACAAGAACTTCCGTGCTCATTTTGATATGGTGACGGCTCGTGCGGTTGCTCGCATGCAGATCTTGTCTGAGCTGACCATTCCCTATCTTAAAGTCGGCGGAAAACTATTGGCACTCAAGGCCAGCAACGCGCCTGAGGAATTGTTAGAAGCTAAGAATGCCCTCAATCTCCTTTTTAGTAAAGTTGAAGACAATCTCAGCTACGCCCTACCAAATGGAGATCCGCGCTACATCACAGTGGTAGAAAAGAAAAAGGAAACACCAAATAAATATCCACGTAAGGCTGGCATGCCCAACAAACGCCCGCTTTAATCCTATCAATAGCGCACCCTTGTTTAAAGTTGAGTAAAAATGATTTACAAAATCATTCCTCGCTCTTTTATTTCTAGACTCGGGAAAAAATGATTTACAAAATCTGCCTCGCTCTTTTATTTCTAGACTCGGGAAAAATTCGTTTACAAAACGAACCTCGCTCTCGCATTTCCGGGCTCGGGAAAAAATGATTTACAAAATCATTTTTTTCTGCTATACTATCCTAAGCAAAGGTTTTTAATGTCATCCCGTGAGGTGACGAAGACGCAGAAATATATGAAATTCTTTAATGAGATACCCCTCTCTTTAAAGAAGTCTTACTCTGAGAGCCTGTTGCTGTAAAATAATGGGCTCTTTTTTGATGCCCAAAAGTGAGGTTTATATGAAACAAGAATCAACTGTTGATTTGTTACTAGACGTTGACCAACGTCCTTCAGCTGGAAAAGGAATTCTCCTTAGTTTCCAACACGTTTTCGCCATGTTCGGTGCGACCATCTTGGTACCATTGATTTTGGGAATGCCTGTATCTGTTGCTCTCTTTGCATCAGGTGTTGGAACACTCATCTACATGATATCAACTGGCTTTAAAGTTCCAGTCTATCTCGGATCATCCTTCGCCTTTATCACGGCCATGTCTCTAGCTATGAAAGAGATGGGTGGTGACGTCTCTGCTGCTCAAACAGGGGTTATCCTGACTGGTTTGGTCTACGTCCTTGTTGCTGCTGGTGTTCGTTTTGCAGGTACGAAATGGATTGACAAACTCTTGCCTCCAATCATTATCGGTCCTATGATCATCGTTATCGGTCTCGGACTTGCAGGTTCAGCAGTTACTAACGCTGGACTTGTAGCGGACGGAAATTGGAAGAACGCTCTTGTAGCTGTCGTGACGTTCTTGATTGCCGCCTTTATCAATACAAAAGGAAAAGGTTTCCTTCGTATCATTCCTTTCCTCTTTGCCATCATCGGTGGGTATATCTTCGCTATGATGCTTGGTTTGGTTGACTTTACTCCAGTCCTTCAAGCTAACTGGTTTGAAATTCCTGGTTTCTACTTGCCATTTAGCACTGGTGGTGCCTTTAAAGAGTACAACCTCTACTTTGGTCCTGAAACAATTGCCATCTTGCCTATCGCTATCGTAACAATTTCTGAACACATCGGTGACCATACCGTCTTAAGCCAAATCTGTGGCCGTCAGTTCCTGAAAGAACCAGGTCTTCACCGTACACTTCTCGGTGACGGTATTGCAACATCTGTATCTGCTTTCCTCGGTGGACCAGCTAATACGACTTACGGTGAAAATACAGGGGTTATCGGAATGACCCGTATAGCTTCTGTCTCAGTTATCCGTAACGCAGCCTTTATCGCAATTGCACTTAGCTTCCTTGGTAAATTCACTGCCTTGATCTCAACAATCCCAAGTGCTGTACTTGGTGGGATGTCCATCCTTCTCTACGGAGTTATCGCCAGCAACGGTTTGAAAGTCTTGATCAAGGAGCGCGTTGATTTTAGTCAAATGCGTAACCTCATCATTGCTAGTGCTATGTTGGTTCTTGGGCTTGGTGGAGCCATCCTCAAAGTAGGACCAGTTACCCTTTCAGGTACTGCCCTATCAGCTATGACAGGTATCATCTTAAACCTGATCTTACCATACGAAAATAAAGACTAGTCATCTATACACACAAAATCCACTCAGTTGAGTGGATTTTTCTGATTCTTACCTTCCCCAAGCAATCAAGAGATACATGAGGCTAGAACCAAACATGTCTGCCAGAGCATGCATGAGAAAGAACGGGAGGAGATTTTTCACCTTATATTTGTACAAAAAATAATAGAATAAGCCATAAACTACACCAATAACCAGCGTCCATACTAATCCTTGATAAGTGTGAAAAGAAATCCGAATGAGGGTAGAATAAAACAAAACCCGCCACTTGTGCTTTTCTTTCACTGAGGTCAACAACCCTAGAAAGAAAAACTCTTCATAGAAGCCATTTAGCAAGGCATAGGCAATTGCCATCGGACTAAGCACTAGGAACTTCCGTATAACTTCCATGGGATCTATGTGGGCAAAAAGGGCTGGATTAAAGTAATTGTATTCACCAGTTAGTGTCGTCACCAAGTCTCCAAACAATCCCACAATGGCAAATATAAATGGAACCCAAAAGAGAAGGGACCAGGTCCAACGAATAGGAAGCTGATTGAAATCATAATTCCGAATCAAAAGGTAAAGCAAGGCCAAGGTCAGAAATATCACTTGCAGAGTGAAGTTGCTCGAATAGGCTGCTCCTTCGCCGACAGTATTACTTGCCGTATCCATTGTAGTTGACAAACCTGTCGGAAACATACTTGATAAAAAGAGCTCCGTTGAACGAATGATAAACAGGCCAAACATTAGAACTGTAATAATCAGAATATCAAACCATCTCAAGTAGCGCAGGGGCTTAGTTGGGTGAATGCTTTGTAAAATTTTCATATCTCCTCCTTCTAGCAGTTAAAGATTGGTTTATTGTAAGAAAAGAAACTTAAAATTTTATAAAATTCCACTCCCATTCCTTATCCTTGATCAGTATTTCGATAGGATATTCAAAACAACCACTTTTTACGAGTAACTAGTTTCTCATTCAACCTTCTGTTTGTTTTCTATCAACAAATCTTTCAAAGAAATGATGGTTACCGCAAGTAAAATCATAGCCATACCGACAAAATCAATCGCATAGAATTGCTCCTTCATAATCAGAAAGGCAAAGAAAACAGCAGAGATGGGCTCTATGGAAGCCAATAAACTAGACTTAACTGGTCCTATCAGACTAGCTCCTTTTAGAAAAGCGGTGTAGGCAAAGACAGTTCCGATAATGATAATCCCAGCAAATGCAAAGAGAAAATCCAAGCTGGTCGGTATGTTAGCCTGCAAAACTCCTGTGAAGGGAATAGCCACAACACCAGAAATAACCATGCCCACACCAATCACCAAAATACTTCCCCACTTCTTAATCAAAACGATAGGAAGGATGATATAGAGGGCATAGGTCAAGGCAGAAAAGAGCCCCCAGAAAAGACCAACAGGGGTGACAGACAACTGGTCGAGTTTCCCGTGCGTCGCAATAAGAAAAGTTCCTCCTATCGCCAATCCAATCGAAATAATCTCAGCCAGAGTTGGTGCCACCCTGTCCTTGATACAAGTATAAATCAAGATCCCAACAGGACATACATACTGGAGAACCGTCGCCGTTCCAGCATTGGTTTCCTGAATGGCGGAAAGATAGGCAAACTGGTTTAAGAAAAGTCCAAACACTGCAAATAGCAACAGAGATAGTAGACTTTTTTTGTCTTTTAAAAAAGCAAAGAGTTTATCCTTTGCAGTCACATAGGTTAAAAATACCAGAGCTAATCCTGCTATGATGAGTCGCAAATTAGTCAAGACTAGAGCGGAAATCCCATGTGCCATCAGGTATTGGCCACTGGTTCCAGACAAGCCCCAAGCAATCCCTGCCACTACTGTATATAGAGTTCCTTTTACGGTTTTTGACATGCTTCCCCCTACTCTTCCCTACGAATCATATCCATGACTTGGTTTCGATCAACTATCCACTGGGCACGCTCATCCTTCTCATACGTTCGATTGGATAAAAATATAGCGGCTTCCTGTTTCTCTCGATTCCACATGATGAAGGTACCTGTATAGCCCGTATGGTCGAGCCAGGTTCCCTCCAGATTCCAAGCTAGCGAACGCTCCTTATCATCTAAGGGAGAAAAATTACTGATCAAATCTGCAGCAAAATCATCTTTCAAGTAATGTTCCAGAAAGATTTGCAAATCCTTAACAGTTGAAAATAAGCCTGCACTTCCAGCGTGTTTTCCTAAAAGACGAGCCTTAGGATCATGAACAATACCTGCCTCTACTTCTCTCACTGTGGGTACAGCAAACTCAACGGGGCCAAACATCGTTTCCTTCATCCCCCATGGTTCCAAAACTTGTTCTTCTATAATCTGATCCAAGTCTTGTTCAAAGATTTTTTCTAAAAGAAAGCCCAAGAGTAAAAAGTGAACATCCGAGTATAGGAAGGCTGTCTGACTTCGTCTGTTGAGGTGAAACATGGCTTCTCTTAACTCCTCAGCACTTAACTGGTCCCGATTGAGTATAAAAGGATCTAGGTCTGTTGCGTGGGTCAGAAGTTGCCGTATAGTAATATCTGGGTAATCACACTCAACTAAAAAATCCGTTACCGGTCGATCAATATCTAACTTGCCCTGCTGCCACAAGAAGGTAAGAACCGTCCCCACTCCCACAACCTTACTCACACTAGCTAGGTCATAGACCAGTCCCAACTCTGTTTTCAAACCTTTCTCAGGGTCACTCAATCCTAGATAAGACTCTTTCCATTCACCATCCTTATAATACGCAAAAGAGGCCCCGGGATATACCCCTGCCTCAATTTGATCTTCTATTTTTCTTTGAATTTTTTTCCAACTTCATGCTTCTTCAAACCACAATTCGATGTTATTGGTATCTTTCCCAAGGAAGAATTTTTCAGACTTGGGAACAAAATAGCCTGTCTTTTCAAATTTCTGACGAAGACTAGTTAAATCTAGATCCTTTACCAAAAATTTCAGCATAGACAAGTCCCAAGTGACGTTGTTTTCAACAGCTAAATCTGGACCTTGCCCTTCCGTAAAGGTGATAACTGTCCCCACTTTTTCAGGATCGAGTATACTCTCCGTCCCCTCAGGCAGACGCAACTCCATAGAAATCTCAAATTGACTCAAGTATTTTATACTTTTATTTGAAGAAAATTCAGGAACAGTTTTCAGTGGAACCAAATCTCTTATATCATTTTCCGCATGAACAAGAATCACATCCTGTTCAGGAGAAACAATCTCAAAAGCATAACCACGGCTTCCTTTAAACAGGCGAGGAAGAGACTCCATCTGATAGAGAAGAGCCTCTATTTCTGAAGGATTTTCTAATTTGATCAAGAGTCTAGCTAGTTTCTTAAGCCCTTCAACTCTCCGAGTTCGCATACTGGGAGCCTCTTCGAGAATCAACTTCTCAACACCTGATTGGTCACCAAGTGAAAGGAAAGCAGATTCTTCTAATAAGGGCTTCATCCCAAGAGTTTCAATGTAAAATTTTTCATTTAATTTTCGATTATTGACCTTCAAAGTCGGAATAATTTGTATCATTTGATTTGCATTCATAGCTTCCTCCAACTCTTTTATTTTAAAGGATTTTAGGACTTTTTACAAGCTATTCCACTTAAATTCTAGAATTTTTTACAAAAATTTCCGATAAAAAAACTGAGATTCCCCAGTTTCGTTTCTTATAGGTAAAGTAGTTTGAATAGTGCTACTGCTGCAATACCCGCTGCAATTGGAGCTACAACTGGAACCCATGCATACCACCATTTTGAATCACCCTTGTGTTGACCAAGAACTGATTTTGGAAGGAGTTCGTGAAGAAGACGTGGTCCGAAGTCACGAGCTGGGTTCAAACCAGGTCCAGTAGGTCCACCAAGTGAAGTTACCAAGGCCATCACTAGGAAACCAAGTGCCAAGTGAGCAACTGAAAGTCCAGCAGCTGTGTGTGGTGCTACTTGAGCTTTTACTGCCAATTCACTTAAGTCAACAGTTTGACCAGCTTGAGTAGCCATTTGTTTCATGTATTGAAGAACCTCAGCACCGAAGAAGTTTTTAGTCAAACCTAGTGCTGCAAAGAAAAGAACAAATGAACCTACAAACTCATTGAGGAAGCCGTTAACAGTAGCTGCAAAACGTGATTCTTTTGTACCGTGGTCGATGCTTGAAATCGTTGAGAAGGTACCCAAGATATTGTTTGGGTTTTCTGTTTTCAAGTAGTATGGACGGTGAGTCGCTACAACCAAAGCTTGACCAAAAATTGCCCCCAAAACTTGTGCTAGAATGTAAAATGGTACTTGATCCCAAGAGAAAAGTCCGCTAACAGCAAGTCCAAGAGTGAAAGCTGGGTTGATGTGGTTACCAGAAACGTTACCGAACATCAAGGCCGGGATCATAACCCCCATACCATAACCAACAGCGATAACGAGCCAGCCACTTTGGTGACCTTTCGTACCTTTAAGTTCAACGTTGGCAACTGCACCATTTCCAAGAATGATCAAAATAGCAGTTCCCAAAAATTCAGTAGCATATTTAATAGCCCATGTAAAATCCATTTGATAGATTCTCCTTAATTTTTTTTAGACAATCCTTATTCTATCAATTTTTAGGCCTTTTCGCAACCGATTTTCTAAAAGAATCTCTGGAAAACGCTTTATTTAACTTATCTTTAAGAAAAGGACAAAAGAAGTCTAACTCCCTTCATCCTTTTTGTTACTCTTGACGTTGACCAAAGTCTGCAATCATCTGCTCCATCTCTTGGCGACTTGAAGTGGTCAGCATATAAAGGTAGTCTCCTTGTAGCTCTGCGAAGGCTGCTGGCATGATTTTCTTGACCTTAAATTGCTGACTGTATTTGGCAAGAAGGTCCTCTTCTGAATAAACATAGTTGGCATTGGCACGACGTGATGTAGCTAAACAGTATTGAGGTTCAAACTCTGATACTGGGAACTCTTCTCCTGCGACAATAGCTGCATAACCACGGTAGAGATCCAAGGAGTGAGCGAAGTTATAAACATCAATGGTAAAGCCACCTGCAGGACGGTTATTGTACTCAATGGCAATGTAGTCGTCCCCGTCACGGAAAAACTCGATATGGAAAAAGCGTTCTCTCATTCCAAATTCCTTGACTATGGCCTCACCATACTTGCGCAGTTTGGGATCCATATCCTTAAGCACATAGTAGGAATTGTCCATCTTATAAATCATGAGATCCAGTGGTGTGTGGGCATAATCGAAAGTCGTTGAAAAGACGATATTGCCATCCTTGTCCACAAGCCCGTCAAAGGTACAAATTTCGCTAGAAGTGACAAATTTTTCAAAGAAATAAACGGTCGAATGATCCCATTCTTCCTTGAAGTGATGGATATCGTCTTCTGTCTCAAGCTTAAAGGTCGCTGCTGCTCCCACTCCATTGTCAGGTTTGGCAATCATTGGTAGACCAATCGTCTCAACTGCTTTATCCACATCTGCTTCTGTCTGGATAACAGCGCCAGGTACCACAGGTACACCTGCTTTCTGGAAGAGTTTCTTCATCTCAGACTTAAACTTGGTTTTTTTAAGATCTTCGGGTTTGGCACCAAAGACATTAAATTGCTCACGAAGGGCTGCGTCTAGCTCAAGCCAGTATTCATTGTGGGACTCGATGCGGTCGATTGGACCATGCTTGTAGAAAAGGAAGGCTACTGCACGTTTGACTTCGTCTATGTTCTCAAGATTGTCCACACGGAAATACTCGGTCAAGCTATTGCGCAAAGGTTCATCTAGTTGTTCGTAAGGCTCCTGACCAATTCCCAAGACTGTGATGCCTTTATTAGCTAGCTCGATTGTAAACTGTTGGAAGTTTTGCGGATAGTAGGGAGAAATAACAAGGTAATTCATAGGCAACTCCTTTTATAGATACAGGTGTCCAAGAAAATAAGGCATTTGTTTACGCCACCATTCCCAGTCGTGGGCGACATCGTGTCCCCATTCAGCAAACCATGCTGGAATTTGTTTCTGGTCAAAGGCTTCTTTGAGCTTGTAGAAAGATGGTAGACCGTCTTGTTCCCAGGCACCAAGTCCCGTACAAACGACAATCTCCGCCTGACGGTAACGATCGATAAACCATCCGTCGTTTTGATTCCAGATATAATCTACTGGCGAATTTTGATAAATAGCATCATCATTGTAGTAATCGCCAACAAAGAAACGTGCGTCATAAACACCACTGAGAGCAATCACCTTGGTAAAGACATCTGGATGCTGGAGGAAGAAATTAAGTGCATGGTAGGCGCCCATTGAGCAACCTGTCGTCATCATACCATCAAACCAACCTGTCTTATGCTTGATAAAAGGAATCGCCTCCTCAATTACATAACGTTCGTAGGCACGATGCATCTCTGCCTGGTCATGACCATTTTTCCAAGTAGCCAACCAGCTCTCACTGTCCACACTGGATAACGTAAAGAACTGGACACGCCCTTCCTCGATAAAGGAAGCACAGGCATCAATCATGCCAAAATCATAGTATTCATTGTGACTGCCACCAGATGAAGCAAAAACAACAACTGGAATCCCAGCATGTCCATAACGGTTGAGGTACATTTCACGATTAAGATTGCCACTCCAGTGGCTGAGGTTTTCAATATGCATTGGCTTTCTCCTTTCCTAACTTACCATTTCTCTGCAAAAAATCGAAGACAGTCTGGTAAATTTTCCGACCAAGGTATTTCACTATGGATAGCACCAGACTGAACTTTCAAGACAAGATTATCCAAGCCTACTCCACCTGCAATCAAATCGTGATAATAGCGAAGCGACGAGTCGATATAGGCTTGTTTGATATTGCCAGCCATCAAGGTCTTGTCCGTATCGTCTGCTTCTTCTGTTCCTACATAAATGAAAATGCGCTGATCAGGCGACAATTTCTTACGCTCGATGTAGCGGTTAAAGGCCTCTTGGTGGAGCCAGTTAGCAGATGAAAATACACCTAGGCAACCAATTCGATCTTGGTATTCCAGTCCGATAAACTGAGTAATATTGCCTCCTAGTGACGAACCAATCATAGCAGTATGCTGGCGATCAGCTTTGGTACGATAGGTTTCATCGATAAAAGGCTTGACCACCTCCATGACAAACTCAGCATATTCCACACCCTTACCGCCAAACTGCTGGCCTGGGATAGGAGATTCTTGAAACTTCCAAGCCGCGTACTCATGCATCCGCCCCAAACCATCATTGTCAATAGCAACAACAATCATGCGACTGATGTCAGGATTTCTCTTAATAGCCGGAATAATCTTCCAAGAGTGTCCGATATAAGACTCCTTGCTGTAAAAGACATTTTGCCCATCATGAAAGTAAACAACAGGGTAAAAACGGTCTGTGTCTTTCTCGTAGTCCTTTGGCAGAAGCACACGCACACGACGCTCCTTTCCTGTATAAGGTACCTTGAGTTTGTGTTCTTTCATTTTCAAGTAAAAGTAGGAATGATTCATTGTCAGAAAACTCTCTATATTCAAAATTTTATCTCATTATACCATAAAAATAGAAAAAAAGTCAGTAATTGTCCATTTTAAGGATAAATAACTAACTTTTCTCATTTAATATTCTAAATTCTTCTGGTTTTTCTGATTAGAGGAGATTGTCAATCAAGTTATCAACTTCATCTTTTTCAACCTGAGGCGTTATCTTAGTAAGCATAATTCCAGCCACTGCTCGCTCAACCAAACCTTCAACATCCATCCATTTTTCATACTTCTCAGCATTCTCTATCTTAGGATTGGTCTTAGGACGATCAGGCGCAAAAATAGTACAACAGTCCTCAAACGGTTGGATAGAAATGTCAAAGGTATCGATTTTCTGGGCGATGTCAATGATTTCCAACTTGTCCATAGTAACCACAGGGCGGATGATAGGGGTGTTGGTCACAGCGTTGATAGCCTGCATACTTTCAAGAGTTTGGCTGGCTACTTGACCAAGACTTTCCCCATTGATGATAACCAAACCATTTCGTACCTCACGGATACGATCGGTAATCCGCATCATAAAACGACGGGTCAAGGTCATGAGGTAGGCTTCTGGCGCCTTAGACTTGATTTCCTCTTGAATCTCTGTAAAAGGCACCTCGATAAACTGGATATTACCACCAAACTTGGTTAATTTGCGGGTCAAATCTTGGGCCTTTTTAAGAGCACCAGGACTTGTGTAAGGAGGGCTGGCAAAGTGAACGGCCTCAATATCCACCCCACGTTTAAGGGCTAGATAACCAGCAACAGGTGAGTCAATCCCTCCTGACAACATGAGCATCCCCTTACCAGAAGTACCTACTGGCAAGCCACCTGCTCCACGAATGGTTTCATAGGAAAGATAGGCTGCTTGCTCACGAATCTCCACCTGAAGATTGATATCGGGATTTTTCATTTGAGCTTGGACATTTGGAATAGCTTCGAATACTGCTCCACCAAGTGTTTGGTTGAGTTCACGACTGTCGAGTTCAAAGTTGTGGTCGCTACGCTTGCTAGAAATTTTAAAGGTCATCCCTTCCTTGTAGATGTCCTGCATAATCTCTTGCACGGCAGACTTAAGCGTCGCAACAGATTTTTCGACCTTATAAACGGGAGAAAAGTTTTGAATTCCAAAGACTTGTTTAAGTGATTCTGCAACCGCTGTATAGTCGGCTCCATTGAGATAAGCGTGAGCACGGTCGCGATCAGCGGTTACTTTTACTTGGGGATAGATGGACAAAACGTCCGAAATGTTATTGCGAAGTTTATTGATGAAACGCATGCGGTTTTTGCCCTTGGTTGACAACTCTCCGTAGCGAATCATAATTTCTGAATACTGCATAAATGCTCCTATCTTACTTTTCTAGTTTGATTGTAAATTAATTTTAGCTTGGTCAAGAACTGCTCGACCTGACTCATATCATTTTCCAGGTCTAGGCTTAGGCGAACAGCTGACTGGGCCTTATCTTTGTCCACTCCCATAGCAAGCAAGCTCCCCGCAGGTTTTCCAGCCTTGGATGAACAAGCAGAGGTTGTGGAGATGAAAATATCATAGTCTTCAAAGGCGTGAACGATGACTTCTCCACGAACACCCTTAATTCCAAAAGTCAGGATATGAGGGGCGAAGTCTTCCTCATCTGAAAAGATAAGAATATCTGGATAATCCAAAAGTGCTTGGCGAATGACTGATCTCATCTGCCCTGTCTTACTAGCAAAGATAGCTAACTTTTCCATAGACAAACGGAGAGCCTTTGCTGTCGCTGCAATCCCTGCCACATTTTCAGTTGTCGAGCGATAATCGTGCTCTTGACCACCACCAGTTAACAGAGGCGTAATTTTCTTACCAGACTTGATATAGACAAAGCCAACACCTCTGACACCATGAAACTTATGACTTGAGAAGGTCGCGAAATCCACTCGATCTGTCAGATATTTTTCAGTCGGAATCTTAGCGAGTGCCTGAACTGCATCAACGTGGAAGGAAATGGTTGGCTTGTCTGCCAACAGTTCTGAGATGGTCTCAATAGGCTGGATAGAGCCAATTTCATTGTTAACTGCCATGATGGAAACGAGGATCGTATCAGGTCGTATCAAATTCGCTAGAGCCTCAACATCCACAAATCCTTTCTCATCAACTGGAGCAAAATCTATCTCAAAACCTTGACTTTTCAGCCAAAGGGCTGATTCCTTGACTGCTGGATGTTCAATAGCTGACACAATGATGTGCTTGCCAAACTGGGCTTTTTCAAAGGCCACACCCTTGATGACCCAGTTATCTCCTTCTGTTCCACCAGAGGTAAAGAAGATTTCATCACTCTTCTTCCCAATCAAATCTGCAATTTGCTGCCGGGAAGCATCTAAAATTCGTGTTGCCTGATCTCCCAAACGATGGAGACTGGATGGATTTCCTACAATTTTTGAAGCGACCTGCATGTAAGTTTCAAGTGCTTCAGGATAAGGCTTAGTTGTCGCCGAATTATCAAAGTAGATCATGTTTTCTCACGCTTTCTAAAATCACTCCTTCTATTTTATCATGAAACGAAGCTTACGACAAGAAAGGGAAGTTTCTCTTTTTTTAAGATTTTTTTAAAGAAATGAGGTATAATAAATCATAATCAAAGGAGAGTATCATGTCTAACTATCGTAGAACTTCAAAACCAAAAAGAGAACACATCAAAAAGGGATTCACTGTCTTTCAAAAAACGATTGCTACCATCGGTAGTATCCTTGGTCTGATCACCGCTAGTATCACCATTATGAACGCTATGGATAATAATAAAAACAATAAAAAAGAGCCTACAACAACCCAAACAACTGTTGTCAAGGAAATTCAAAAAGAATCGCCTCAGGAAAATACTACTCCTAACAAGGACAACACTTCTACTAAAGAAAATACCCCGCAAGAAGAAACTTCTCAATCCAACAAGAAAGAGGAGAAAAAAGAAGAACAAAAAACAACAACTCAGGACTCTTCTACACCAGCTACAAATAAAGAAACAAGTGATAACGGAACACAGTCAAATACGACGAGTTCTGAAACTAAAACGAACCAGTAGTCACTAAAATAGCTTCCTTCCAGATTTGGAAAGAAGCTATTTTTTATTGTTGCAATACTTTTCGTGGTTTGGTTCCCTCAGCTGGACCGATGACACCTGCCATTTCGAGTTCTTCCATCAGGCGGGTTGCACGGTTGAATCCAACCGACAAACGACGCTGAATCATCGAAGCACTGGCTTTCTGCGTCTCGATAACCAGAGCCTTGGCTTCTTCAAAAAGCGGATCGCCACCAGCTTCACCATCTGAAAATTCTCCTTCATTTTCAGAAACCTCACCTGGGTCAAAACTCTCATCGTAGTCCGCATCTGCCTGCGCCTTGATAAAGTTTACGATGCGTTCAACATCATCATCCGAGATAAAGGATCCTTGCAGACGGACTGGGTGATTTTCATCAATTGGTTTAAAGAGCATGTCTCCTCGACCAAGCAGTTTTTCTGCTCCATTCTCATCCAAGATGGTTCGTGAATCTGTGCCTGATGAAACTGCAAAAGCCACACGAGATGGGACATTGGCCTTGATGAGACCAGAAATGACATCAACTGATGGACGCTGGGTTGCGAGAATCATGTGAATCCCTGCAGCACGCGCCTTCTGTCCAAGACGGATGATGGCATCTTCCACTTCCTTGCTAGCCACCATCATGAGGTCTGCCAACTCGTCCACAATGACAACAATCAAAGGCAGGGGTACTTGTTTGTACTCAGATTGGCTATTAAATTCCTCGACCTTGGCATTGTAACCAGCGATATTTCGTACTCCAACCTTAGCAAAGAGTTCATAACGGTTTTCCATCTCATCCACCACCTTTTGCAGAGCCTTGCTAGCCTTGCGTGGATTGGTCACAACTGGGATCAAGAGATGAGGAATGTCGTTGTAAACCGATAGCTCAACCATCTTTGGATCCACCATCATAAACTTGACTTGGTCTGGTCTCGCCTTCATGAGAATGCTAGCGATAATACCGTTAACTGCGACTGACTTCCCTGAACCCGTCGAACCTGCAACCAGTAGGTGGGGCATCTTGGAAAGGTCGAAGGTACGAGCAGTTCCATTGACAGCCTTACCTAGAGGTATTTCAAGGAGATTTTCTGGTTTTGTTTGAGACTGTTCCCAGAGTTCACGGAAGGAAACGGTCGCAATTTCAGAGTTTGGAACCTCAATCCCGACTAAGGATTTACCAGGTATTGGAGCCTCAATCCGAACATCCTTGGCCGCCAAAGCCAGCGCTAAGTCATCTGCCAAATTGGAAATGCGGTTAACCCGTACACCAACGGCTGGCTTGACTTCATACTTGGTAACAGATGGACCGATTTCAGCCCGTTCCACCGTTACCTTGATACCAAAGCTAGCAAAGGTTTCTTCTAGGATTTTTATATTTTCTCGAACAATTTTCTTTTCCTTGGACTGGTCTTTGGGTTTATCTGGCGCAAAGAGTTGCAAGCTTGGCAGTTTGTATTCAAGGGCTTCTTTGGCAGAAAAATCAACCTGCACCTCTTCATCCTCAAAGTCTTCTTCCTCATCTGGAACTTCAAACTCAGCTTGAGGAAGGATAATCTCTGGTTCAATCCATTCTTCCTCAGGAATTGGGGGAAGATCGTAGCCTAGTTCTTCTGATAAGATTTCTCCAGTTTCAAGATCTACAGGAGGAAGTGGTAGCGCATCCTGTTCTTCTTGTTCTCTCTGAATTCTTGCTGCTTCTTCAGCTTCTTGGCGTGCCTTCTCTTCTTCTCTCTTGATAAAGCGTTCCTGTTTTCTCTGTTCCTGTTTTTCCATGAAGGATCTGAACTGAGCTCCAATAAAGGCTGCAACATCATAAATAGACCAAGGACTGACCAAGAGTGCCCCAACTAGAATCAAAAGAACTCCAATAAAGTAGGAGCCGATATTTGAGAAAAGAAAGGCAATGGGGATATAAAGTCCGACACCAAGCAAGCCTCCACCAGCGAAGCTAGTCACCCGCATACCAGTCAGGTCCGTCATAACTTGAGCCAAGGTCCCTTTTAGAACTGACTGCTCCAAGCCATATTTCCATACCAAGTAGGCCTCAAAAATCAAGAGTAAGCCAGCAAAGATACAGAGAAATCCTGACAGAAGTCCCTCTTTCTTGCGTATCCATTTAAATAGAAAGAGATAAACGAGGAGAGCACCAATGGCAACATAGGCCAAACTTCCGACCACCAGTCGAATGAGATTGTAAAGGGTGATACCCGCCGCACCGAGCTTGAGGGCTGCAATAATCAACAATAAGGCAATCCCTAAGGAAATCAACATCCTCTGAATAGCCTGTTTTCTTTCGAGTTCTGCTTTAGACGATCTCCGTCTTGTTTTTGTAGTATTCTTGTTTGCCATTCTTTTATTATACCATATTTCACAGCCATTTCGAACAGAGAAAAAGATTGCACCAAAGGGTACAATCTTTCTATTTTGATACTTTTTATGCTTGTGGTTTGCGTAAGTAACCATAAACCACACCACTTACGATTGCACCAATCAAGACAAAGACTAGGTAAAGAAGGGCATTTGAAGTAAGGGCGATGACGAAGATTCCTCCGTGTGGCGCCATGAGTTTGATACCAGCAAGACCAACGAGTCCGCCTGCCACCGCAGAACCAAGGATGAAACTTGGGATCGCACGAGCTGGGTCAGCAGCACCAAATGGAATTGCTCCCTCGGTGATAAATGACAAGCCCATGATGATGTTTGTCAAACCAGAGTTACGTTCTTCTTTAGTAAATTTATCTTTGAAAAGAAGGGTTGCGACAAAGATTGCAAGTGGTGGAACCATTCCTCCAGCCATAACTGCTGCCATAGCTACTGAACCACCTGAAGAAACAGTCGCAGCAAGCGTACCAGTACCAAAGACATAAGCTGCTTTGTTGACTGGTCCACCCATGTCAACAGCCATCATTCCACCAAGAACGATACCAAGAAGGACAGCTGAGCCTCCTCCAAGACCGCCTAGGAAGTCATTCATAGCAGTGTTGATTGCTGCCATTGGGATGTTAACAGCTAGCATAACAAATCCAGTCAAGATTGTTCCAAGAAGTGGCAAGAGAAGAATTGATTTTGCCCCTTCAAGTGAACGAGGAACTTTTACGTATTTCTTGATAGCAAGAACCAAGGCACCTGCGATAAATCCACCAACAAGGGCACCTAGGAAACCAGATGAGACACCTGCAAGAGTTGAAGTTGCTTCTCCGCCTGCAGCATAAGGGATTTTACCAAAGGCAAAACCTTCTTTGGCAATAGCACCAGCCACGAAACCTGCTACCAAACCAGGTTTTTCAGCGATAGAGTAGGCAACATATCCTGCAAAGACTGGGAGCATCAAGCCAAAGGCCGCGCCACCAATTTTCATGAACATAGAAGCTAGCTCATGGTAGGATCCGAGATTGCCAAGACTATCTTGTGGCACACCAAAAGCTCCGTCGATCAAGAAAGCAAGGGCAATCATGATACCACCACCGATAACGAATGGCAACATTTGTGATACACCACTCATCAAGTGTTTGTAGAAGGCACCACCAAGGCTTTGTTTTTCATTAGATGCTGTTGCAGCTTTGGCCCCATTAGCGGCACGATAAACTTCAGCATCTCCTGAAAGAGCCAAGGTGATCAGTTCTTCTGTCTTACGGATACCATCTGCAACTGGACGATTTACCAATGGTTTGCCATCGAAACGATCCATTTCTACTGCCTTATCTGCTGCGATGATAACAGCTTTAGCCTTGCGGATGTCCTCTGCAGTTAGTTGATTTCCAACACCGCTTGCACCATTAGTCTCAACCTTGATACCAACACCCATTTCAGTAGCTACTTTTTGAAGGGCTTCTTGGGCCATGTAAGTGTGGGCAATACCTGTCGTACAAGCTGTAACAGCTACGATAAAGTCCCCAGAGTCATTAGCAGGTACTTGAACAGGCTCCTCAGCTTTTTCTGAAGCTTGGTCAAAGAGTTCGATAACTTGATCTGCCGATGTTACTTGACGAAGTTTGTCAGCAAAACCGTCTTTCATCAAGTATTGAGACAATTCTGCCAATGCTGCCAAGTGAGTATCATTGGCACCTTCTGGAGCAGCAATCATGAAGAAGAGGTCTGTTGGTTGCCCATCCAAGCTTTCATAGTCAACACCCTTGTTTGACTTAGCAAAGAGAACTGTCGCTTCTTTTACAGCAGAGTTCTTGCTGTGAGGCATAGCAATTCCATCACCCAAACCAGTGGAAGTGAGAGCTTCACGCGCTAAAATTCCTTCTTTAAAGGTTTCAAAATCTGTCACATAACCGTGATCTACCAAACTTTTAATCATCTCTTCAATGACAGCTGTTTTTTCAGTTGCCTGCAAATCCAGCAACATGACATCTTTTCTCAATAGGTCTTGAATTTTCATCGTTTTTCTACCTCAACTTTTTCATATGTTTCTTTAATAAATTCCGCTGTTGCCAAGTCATCCGAGAAGGTAGTTGCTGTTCCACAAGCTACTCCCCATTTGAAGGCTTCTACCGCATCTTTTGATTTGACAAACTCACCTGTAAATCCGGCAACCATAGAATCGCCAGCTCCGACTGAATTTTTCACAATTCCCTTGATAGGTTTGGCGAAGTAAGCTCCCTCAGATGTGACAAGAAGAGCACCATCACCTGCCATAGAGATAATGACGTTTTGAGCACCTTTAGTCAGCAATTCTCGAGCATATTTCTCGATTTCATCTAAACTTTCGAGTTTCACTCCAAAGATAGCTCCAAGTTCGTGATTGTTTGGTTTGACCAAAAGTGGCTGGTAAGCCAAACTATCAATCAAGGTCTGACCCTCAAAGTCACAAACTACTTGCGCACCTGTCTGACGGGTCAGGGCAATTAAATCCTTGTAGATGACATTGCCTAGGTTCTTAGCACTTGAACCAGCAAACACAACGGTATCATCTGCAGTCAAACTAGATAAAATAGCTTTCAATTCTTCTAGCTGTGCTGGTTCAACATTTGGACCCACTCCGTTGATTTCTGTTTCTTGGTCTGCTTTAATCTTGACATTGATGCGAGTATCTTCTGCTACTTGGACAAAACGAGACTCGATTTCTTCTTTTGCAAGGATATCTGTGATAAATTTACCAGTAAATCCTCCGATAAAGCCGGTCGCTGTATTTGGAATGCCTAAACGTTTCAAAACACGACTGACATTGATTCCTTTCCCACCAGCAAACTTATCATCACTGTCCATACGATTGACACTACCGACTTGGACTTGGTCCAAGCGAACGATATAGTCAATGGATGGATTGAGTGTGACTGTATAAATCATACCTCTATTACCTCCGTTTTCTTCTTAATGGCTTGCAAGAGCTCATGCCCTTGACTTGTAATGACAATAGCACGTTTAAGTGGTGCTACCTTGGCAAAGCAAGTTTGTCCAATTTTGGACGAATCAACCAAGACATAGGTTTGTTTGGCATTCTCCAAAATAGCACGTTTCACAGCTCCCTCCTCCATATCTGGAGTTGTATAATAACCATCGTCGACACCATTCATCCCGATAAAGGCACGGTCAAAGTGCAATTGATTGATTTGATTAAGAGCAACACCACCGATACATGCATCTGTTGCCATCTTGACACTTCCTCCAACCATGACAGTTGGAATCTGCTTTTCAACCAGCTGAACCGCATGGTGAATGGAGTTGGTCACAACCGTGATATTCTTATTAACCAATTCCTTGATTAAAAAAGCAGTTGTCGTTCCAGCATCAATAAAGATAACATCTTGTTCCTTAATAAGAGAGGCTGCTTTCTGAGCCAGTAGTTTCTTCTCTTGAAGGTTTTTGACAGATTTTTCTTGGATGGTTTCTTCTTCCTGCAAGGAGTGGGGTAATTCTGCTCCACCATGCACACGGCGAAGCTTGTTTTCCGCCTCCAACTCGTCCAAATCTCTTCGTACTGTCGATTCTGATGTTTCTAATAGACTAACCAATTTTTCTAGGGAAACTACATGATGTTTATTTAACTCCTCTAAAATCAGTTGCTTTCGCTCAGTTTTTAACACCAAATCACCTCCTGTTATCGTTTACACTATTCATTCTAGCACAATTTTTATCAAAGTCAAGCATTTTTTATCATTTTCTTTCAAAAACTATCATTTTTGCTAATTCTGGAATTTTTATTGCAAGATGAAGCGCTTTATGGTAGACTATTTTAGTAAGCATTGGAAGATTACTCAAGAGGCTTAAGAGGCCGTGTTGGAAACGCGGTAGGCGTGTAACAGCGTGCGTGGGTTCGAATCCCATGTCTTCCGTAGAAAAGAAAAATTATTTTGGGGATACGACAAAAACGTTGTATCCTTTTTGTATCCTTTTTTTACAAAAGACTGCCAAAGAATACCAAAGGTAAAAATAAAAAACGTTGATTTAACAACGTTTTTCCAAGGTTGGTGAAAGAATAATGGAGCCGGTGGGAGTCGAACCCACGTCCAAACACCTGCCAACATATTTGTCTACAACCATAGGTTATGTATTGTTTTAACAGTCCCTCGACACATAACTCAAGCCTAGGAACTGCGAGTCTATTAATCTCTTATCAAACCACTAGACAAGGCTTGATCGTATCTCGCTAATCATAAGACCTGTCATTGAACACGAGCAATCCAAATCAGGTCACGCCTGCTGGTTTTTAGGCAGCTAGAGCGTAAGAAGTGTTATTTTTTGCAGTTATATTTAACTGAGCGTTTACGTCGCCACACGGGTTGCAAAATATGCCTCATAATGCCTGTCGAATCCGTAACGACCCCAAAAGGATAGAACTATTATAACCTATCTTCAAAAAAAATGCAAAATCAAGCCGTTTCTTTAGAAAAGAACTCCTTTTAAGGCTTCTGATAAGGCTTGATAACCGGCTACACTTAGATGAAGGCCATCCGTTGTATAGACTGATTGAAGTTGCCCTTCTGAATCTGTCAAACTATCATAAATAGGCACAAAATCTACCTGCATATAGGCAGATGCTAGAGCCTCATAGGCTTGATTCCATTCTCTAATCTTTTCATTGGTTCGGATATAAACAGTCTGCTTGTATTTCTCTCCCTCATTGACTGGCAAAATGGAAAGGAGTTTTATTTGTGACAGCGGATAATCCCGGACAATCGATTGAATCACACGCTCAAGATTATCCAAAGCATCATTCATAGGGACATCTTTTCCGATATCATTTGTCCCAATTAAGAGAACAATTTGATCCACAGCATCACCATAAAGATGGGCATCAAGATTCTCTAGCAACAGTCTCGTCTGGTAGCCTCGAATCCCTCGATTGACAATCGTCTTTTCAGTCCCAAACAACTCTTGCAAAGGGTAGTACTCCACTATCGAATCACCAATAAAGATGATATCTGGCTCTAGAACAGATACTTGATTCAATTCACGATACTTGGTTTGAATTTTTTCCTGCTCCTTTAAGAGCCAATTTTCTAATAACTGTACTGCCACCTTATCCCTCTTTCTCTAACCAATTTTCTAGAACTTGATAAACACCAGCCTGGCTGTTAGCTGGTGCTAGTGCAGTCGCAACTGCCTTGGCCTCATCATCTGCATTTTCCATCGCATAGGCAATACCAGCCATCTCCAACATCTCGACATCATTTTCACTGTCACCAAAAGCCATAACTTGTTCCGATTGCAAATTCCAGCGCTTGAGTAATTCTTCCAATCCCCAAGCCTTGTGAACACCAGCCTGTAGGATATCGATACAACCATAACCACTGGAAACAGCTCTTACATGCCCATCAAAGAGATCATTGATTTCCCGCAAAACGGAACTCGATCGTTCTTCACCAACGACCATGCTCATCTTTAGAACTCCTCCAAAGAGGTCTGAGTTTAGCTCATCCACAAAATTGGTCCTTTGGTAAAGTTTTTCAATCATCTCTGGAGTCATAAATTTTTCTAGGTCTGTAAAAACAGTTCCTTCCTTGACAAAACTCCCATTCATACTAGTGACGACGAACTGATCTCGACACTCCCTCCCTTTAAAATGAAGGAGAGCCTTGTCAACCATAGCATCATCCCAGGTCTGAGCTTGAATCAGTTTATTGTTTTCAAAAATACGCGCCCCATTGGCAACTACTAGAACTACTCTACTAGCCAAGTGTTCTAGTAATTGTCTCATACGATGAACTTCATTCCCCGTCGCAATGACAAAACGGATATCCCTTTGATCCAGCTGATCTAAAATCTTTTCCAAGCGGGGCAGATCTAGCTGCCCCCTCGGGTCTAGCAAGGTTCCATCCATGTCTGTTGCAATTAATTTAATCGTCATCATATCTCCTTTAGGGTGAGCACCTACCACTTCAACCCTACATGTTCATTCATTTCTTTATAGGCCGTGTCAATTCGTTCCTTGGTCGCCTCATCCAACTTGTCACGGTGACTGCCCCCCTCGATGAAGTCCTCTAGGATATAGGTCTGATAGAGGAAGAGCGGATAGCCTTCTGGAGAGTATGTTCCTTTCGGTGTCCGATTGACCCAAGTTGGATGCGCTTTGGCAGTTTCAATCCTTGTTTTACCATCTTTTTTCTTAATGGTCACATCCATGAGAACACCGCGCTCCGTCCACTTGGCATTTTCCTCGTCTTGCATGGTTTCAATGCGTTGGTTTGAGAGGAAATTTCCCATGGAGTAGATGATCAGTTTTTTGTCGCCATCTTTTTCAACCGTTTCAGAAGGTTCAACGACGTGAGGATGCCCTCCAAAGATAATATCAGCTCCCCAGTCAATCATCTTGTGGTACAGTGTTTTCTGTTCCTCCGTCGGTTCTAGCTGGTACTCAATTCCCATCTGAGGCATGATGACAGTAATATCCGCTTCCTTCTCAGCACGCTCGATTTCTGCCTTCATCTTATCTTCATTCAGATCAGAAAGATAGCGATTATAGTCCTCTTGGGAAATGGATTGTTCAATACCGTTAAAGCCATAGGAATAGGCTAAGAGAGCTACCTTGATACCATTGACCTCCTTGATAACAATAGGAGACTTGTCCCGTGGTTCCTTAGTGTAGACTCCGATGGGTGTCATTCCAGCCTTTTCAATAGCTTGAGCTGTCGAAACCACTCCCTCTATCTGAGAATCCAAGATGTGATTGTGAGCCAAGTCTAGAACTTGGTAGCCTGCATCCTTGATAGCATCCATGACTTCCCCTGGTGCATTAAAGAGAGGATAACCTGCCAAGTAGTGGTCCTTGTTCACCGTTCCTTCAAAGTCACCAATTACCAAATCAGCTTGTTTGAGCCAGGGTTTTACATATTCAAAATTTTCATGGAAATCATAGGTTCCATCTTCTTTAAGAGCTGTTCGGTAGATGGGAATATGGTAGAGAAGGTCACCATTTGCCATGATACGTGCCGTTGTTTCGCCAGACTGATTTTCTTTGGATTTACCAGACGTCGTAGTCTGACTGCTAGGGCTTGTTTCCTTGCTGCCTTGTACTGCTCGAACTAATAAGTTTCCCCCCATGGATAAGGCAACTGCAAGCAATAACACAATAATAAACTGGGCATTGGTCCAGGATTTATAATTCCGAAAGAAATCAACACAAGTCTTCCACACCTCATAAAGAGAATCATGAGACCGTCTATCTTGCCGCTTTTCCATCTTTATCCCCCCCTTGCTTTTACTGCAAGTCTTTTCTTTTATTATACCACAGACAAAAGGGGAATATCGTTTATTATATTATTTTTTAGGAACTTCTGTGACTTTCTTTCTCGTCTATTTTGTGTTATCATGTAGAGGTAATGAAAGGAGAGAAAATGTCTGCTATAGAACGTATTACAAAAGCTGCTCACTTAATTGATATGAACGATATTATCCGTGAGGGGAACCCAACTCTGCGTGCGATTGCTGAGGAGGTCACTTTCCCGCTGTCTGACCAGGAAATCATCCTTGGTGAAAAGATGATGCAATTCCTCAAACATTCTCAGGATCCTGTTATGGCTGAGAAAATGGGACTCCGTGGTGGTGTTGGCCTTGCTGCTCCCCAGCTGGATATCTCAAAACGTATTATTGCTGTTTTAGTGCCAAATATTGTGGAAGAAGGTGAGACTCCACAGGAAGCCTACGATTTGCAAGCGATTATGTACAACCCAAAAATCGTATCACACTCAGTCCAAGATGCGGCTCTAGGCGAAGGCGAGGGATGCCTGTCTGTTGATCGTGTAGTTCCGGGCTATGTTGTCCGTCATGCCCGTGTCACTGTTGATTACTTTGACAAGGACGGCGAAAAACACCGTATCAAGCTCAAAGGCTACAACTCCATCGTTGTCCAACATGAAATTGATCATCTAAACGGAATCATGTTTTACGATCGTATCAACGAAAAAGATCCATTTGCCGTTAAAGAAGGACTCCTCATTCTTGAATAAAGAAAATCCCGTTGCAAGACGGGGTTTTGTGTTATAATAGAGACATGAAAACAAATGATATTGTCTATGGCGTCCACGCTGTTACAGAAGCCCTCCTTGCAAATACAGGAAACAAACTCTACCTCCAAGATGATCTCCGAGGTAAAAATGTTGAGAAGGTCAAGGAACTGGCTGCTGAGAAAAAGGTCTCCATCTCTTGGACTTCAAAAAAATCCCTCTCTGAAATGACTGAAGGCGCTGTCCACCAAGGTTTTGTTCTACGAGTTTCCGAATTTGCCTATAGCGAGCTAGAACACATTCTTGCCAAAACGCGTCAAGAAGAAAACCCTTTGCTATTGATTCTGGACGGGTTAACTGACCCCCATAATCTAGGTTCTATCTTGCGAACAGCCGATGCGACCAATGTTTCAGGTGTCATCATTCCCAAGCACCGTGCTGTCGGAGTGACTCCTGTCGTTGCTAAAACGGCCACAGGTGCTATTGAACATGTACCGATTGCCCGAGTGACCAACCTCAGTCAAACCCTCGATAAACTCAAAGACGAAGGATTCTGGACCTTTGGAACGGATATGAACGGCACTCCTTGCCACAAGTGGAATACAAAAGGGAAAATCGCCCTCATCATCGGAAATGAAGGAAAAGGTATCTCTAGCAACATCAAAAAACAGGTCGATGAGATGATCACCATTCCAATGAACGGACATGTTCAAAGCCTCAATGCCAGTGTTGCTGCAGCCATTCTCATGTACGAAGTTTTCCGAAACCGACTATAAAAAAAGTTCTACTACTACTACTATTAGT